>DASXYP010000021.1:0-49927 GCA_036502405.1 Acidimicrobiia bacterium | reverse complement strand
CTCTGCCTCGACGACACCGTGGTGTCGGGACGGGTGTACCGGCCGGAGGACCTTGCCTTGGTCGAAGACCTCGCCGACCGGATCGTGGTGGTGCTCGAGCGTGCGTACCTCTCGGACCAGGCCGCCCGCGCCCGCGCCCGCCTGGACCTGCTCGGGCAGGTGGGGGAGCTGCTGACGGTGGGTCTCGACACGCGGGCGCGCCTCGAGGCGGTGGTGGACGTCGTGCTGCCCACGTTCGGCGATGCGTGCGTCGCGTACCTGCCGAGTGACGCCGGCCTGCACCCCGCGGTGTGCAAGGTGCTCGACGCGCCGGACGATCCCTGCCGGCGGGTCACCGGCATCCCGAGCTCGGATCTCGGAGGCGACGGGGCGGTCGCGACCGCGTTCCGGACCCGGGAGCCGGTCCTCCTCCGCGAGATCCAGCCCGGTACCGAGGACCCGGCCGGTGCGCTGGGGCTGCACTCCATGCTCGTCGTGCCCCTGCTGTCGGCCGATGAGCCCATCGGCGTCCTCGGGTTCGGATACGCGCAGTCCGGGCGGCGGTACGGGCCCGACGACCTCGGGCTCGCACGCGAGATCGCAGGACGGGTCGCGCCCGCGGTCGACGACGCGATGCGCTTCGAGCGCGAGCTGGCGACCGCGGAGGCGCTGCAGCGCAGCCTGCTGCCCGACCAGCTGCCTGAGCTCCATGACGCCGATCTGGCGACCCGGTACGTGCCCGGCGGCGTCGGACTGAAGGTCGGCGGCGACTGGTACGACGCGATCCAGCTGCGCAACGGACGGGTCATGCTCGTGATCGGCGACGTCGTCGGTCACGGGGTACGGGCCGCAGCATCGATGGGCAAGCTCCGCAACGTCTTGCAGTACAGCGCGCTCGACGGCCTCGCCCCGGCCGAGGTGCTGCAACGCCTGAACACCTACTTCTTCGGGTTGCCGGACGCAGACATGGCGACGCTCCTCGTCGCCGAGTACGACCCCGCCGGCCGGCGCATCCGGTACTCGAACGCCGGCCATCCGCCCGCGATGCTGCGCATGCCCGACGGGTCCGTGGAGGCACTCGACGACGGGCGCTCGATGCCGATCTGCGCGACCGACCAGGCTCGCTACCACGAGGCCGAGCACGACCTCCCGCCCGGCTCGATCCTCGTGCTCTACACCGACGGCCTGATCGAGCGGCGGGGCGAGTCACTCGATGCCGGTCTCGCGCGCCTGCGCGCCTCGCTGGGCACGGGCCCGGCCGCCGTGGAGGACGTCGCGGACACTCTCCTGGCCGACTTCCTCGCCAGCGACGTGCCCGCGGACGACGTCGCGCTGCTCTGCTTCGGCGTGCGCGGTCCCGACGAAGCGTTGCGGCTCCGGATCCCCGCGACGGCGCGGCACCTGTCCGGCATGCGCCGGGCTGTCCACGAGTGGCTGCGGCGCGCCGGCGCGTCGAGTGCCGAGAGCCATGAGATCGCGGTCGCGGTGAACGAGGCCGCGGCCAATGCGATCGAGCATGCGTACGGGCTCTCGGACGAGGAGTTCGCGCTGGAGGCCGATCAGCGCGGCGACGCGGTGGAGCTCGTCGTCCGGGACTCCGGCCGGTGGCGCACGCGGCGCAGTCCCGGCGACCGGGGACGCGGGTTGGCGCTCGCCCGGGCGTTGATGGACTCGGTCGACGTGGAGCCGGGGCCCGAGGGAACCGTCGTCCGGCTGCGCCGTCGGCTCGGCCGCACGCTTGGAGACCCGTGACCCCGCTCGCGGAGGTGACGCTCCACCCCGAGGGCGTTGTCCTCGTCGCGCGGGTCGACGGGGAGATCGACCTCTCGAACGTGGAGTCGATCCGCGCGACCCTGGTCGATGCGGTGACGCACGACACCGAGCTCCTGGTCCTCGACCTGACGTCGACCAGCTACCTCGACAGCACCGGGGTGCGGCTGCTCTTCGAGCTGGCGGCGCGGCTGCAGAACCGGCGCCAGCAGCTCCGGCTCGTGGTGGCCGACGGCGCGCTCGTCGGCCGGGTGGTGGAGCTCACCCGGCTCGACCAGCGCGTGCCGGTCGACCGGTCGGTGGCCGACGCGCTCGCCGCGGAAGGGCACCGGTGAACGCGCCTCGGGCGACGGTTCAGGCGCGAGGGAGCTCGAACCAGACGACCTTGCCCGGAGGGCGCGGCGACCAGTTCCAGCTCTCGGCGAGCGTGGTCACGATCGCCAGCCCCCGGCCCGACTCGCGGTCCACGTCCGGTGTGCCCACCACCGGCTCCTCGTCGCTCCCGTCCCGGACCTCGACCCGAATATCCTCTCCGACTCCCACCCTCAGCCGAATGGTGCTCGTCCCATGAAGGATCGCGTTCGTCGCCAGCTCGCTCACGAGGAGCATCGCGGTGTCGATGATCTCCGGGTCGATCGCATGCCGCCCGAGCGCGGCGCGGGTGAACCGCCTCGCCGCGCCGACGCTCTCCGGCACGGCGGGGAAGATCGTTTCGGCACTCTCGGTCGTGACCACTACGCGATTGGTCTTTCCGTGCACCAGGGTCTGCAAACATGAGCGCCGTGGCCGCGACCCAGATCCAGCTCGCAATTCCGGGCTCACCGGAGTTCCTGCGCCTGGCGCGCCTCGCCGCCGCGGACGTCGGCAGCCGGGTCGGGATGACCTACGAGGACCTCGAGGACCTGCGGATCGCGGTGGACGAGCTGAGCTACACGATCACCGGGGGACGGGCGGAGTCGACCCTGCACCTCGTGTTCAGCTTCGGCGACTCGGCGATCGAGGTCGAGGGGACCTGCGCGGACGAAGGTGGGCCGTTCGCGCCGACCGAGCTGGCGCGCACGATCGTGGCGGCCGTCGTGGACGAGTACCAGCTCGAGGCGGATGGAGGTCAGCGCCGCTTCACGCTGCGGAAGCGTGCGCCCGAAGGATGACCACCGCGTCCGACGATCCGCTCGCGCGGTTCTTCGAGTATCGCCAGACCAGGGACCGCCGGCTTCGGGACGAGCTGATCTCCGAGCACCTCGGCCTCGCGATCGCGCTTGCCCGCCGCTTCGCCGGGCGGGGTGAGGCGGTCGACGACCTCGAGCAGATCGCGACGCTGGGTCTGCTCAAGGCGGTCGAGCGCTTCGAGCCCGAGCGAGGGCTCGCGTTCTCGACGTTCGCCACGCCGACGATCTCCGGCGAGATCAAGCGGCACTTCCGGGACAAGTCGTGGTCGGTGCGGGTCCCGCGCGCCCTGCAGGAGCTCGGCCTGCGTCTGACCGCCACCGTCGGCGACCTGACCAACGACCTCGGGCGCTCACCGACGGTCGCCGAGATCGCCGAGCGCCTCGAGGTCGACCCCGAGGCCGTGCTCGAGGCGATGGAGGCGAACCGTGCGTTCGCGACCCAGTCGCTCGACGCGCAGCTGCCGGGGGACGACCGCACGCTCGGCGACACGTTGGGCGGCGAAGAGCCCGGGATGGACCAGGTCGAGCACGAGATCGTGGTCAGCGACCTGCTCGCCACGCTGCCGGAGCGGGAGCAGACGATCCTGCGGCTGCGCTTCTTCGACGGGCTGACCCAGACCGAGATCGCGGCGCAGGTGGGGATCAGCCAGATGCACGTCTCGCGCCTGCTCTCCCGATCGCTGGACGCGCTGCGGCGGGACCTCGACCAGGACTGAGCCGCCCTGTCGCGCCGCCGCGTTCGGGGGAGGTCAGATCCGGCCCTCGCCCTTCTGGTGCTTGCCCCGCTCGGCCATCTCGCGCTCGTGCTCGGCGACCTCGGGGTCGAGCTCGAGCACCTCGGCCTCGGCCTCCTCCTCCTTCGTGGGCTCACGATCCGACTGGTGCGGGGCGCTCGCCTCCTCACGTTCGGCGGCGCGGGTCTCACGGTTGGGCGTCGTACGGTCGCTCATCGGTCGGCTCCATGGGGTCGGGGAGGAATGCCTCGGTGCTACCCGACGCGTCTTCGGGGGAAACGGTGGTCGCGCGCCTCGGGCGTTTCGGACCGCCCCCGCGCGGGTACGCCCGGCGTCGAGGCTGGTTACGGGTCGGGCGCTCGGACGACGGCGCTACGGCAGCCGTAGAGTGTTGCCCTCCCGGAAGAGAGAGTGGAGTCCGAGATGCCCCCCACGGCAGACCTCCAGTTGGTCGCGACGCTGGAATCCGTCGCTGAGCTCGCCCAGCGGGCCGTGGACCTCGCGTGGTCGCGCGACGCGCGGCTGGCGGTCGCCGAGTCGTGCACCGCAGGTGCGGTTGCGGCCGCGCTCGCGGCGGCGGACGGTGCGAGCGCGTGCTTCCTCGGTGGTGTCGTCGCGTACGCGCCGGCGGCGAAGTACACGATGCTCGGGGTGCAGCCCGGTCCGGTGATCGGCCACGAGGCGGCGCGGCAGATGGCCCGCGGCGCGATCGAGCGCTTCGACGCCGACGTCGCGGTCGCGACGACGGGCGCGCTCGGGCCGGTCCGCGAGGAGGGCCAGCCGATCGGCACGCTCTGGCTCGGCGGCTGCAGCCGGCGCCAGCCCGCGCTCGCGATGCGCAAGGAGCTCGCGGGCCGCGACCCGGCCGAGCTGCGGGACGCCGCGGTGCAGGAGGCGCTCGCGCTCATGATCACGCTGCTGGAGCAGTGAAGGGCGACCGGCCCGACCACTGACCGACCGCCGCGCCGGGCCGACGGGCGCAGGCCCGCCACCGCCGCCCGACGACGCCTGACCGACCCCGTCGCCGAGGGTCACCGCGCGCCCGCGCCCACCGACCTATCGTTCGTTCCAGACATTGGGCAGCGAGGTGAGTCGTGGAGGGTTCGTGATGCTTGCCGAGGAGTTCGGTTCCGGCCAGGTGCTGTGGTCACTGCTGTGGTTCGTGATGTTCTTCATCTGGATCTGGATCCTGATCACGGTGTTCGCGGACATCTTCCGCAGCCACGATCTGTCCGGGTGGGCGAAGGCGATCTGGGTGATCTTCGTGATCTTCGTCCCCTACCTCGGCGTGTTCGTCTACCTGATCGCGCGCGGGAGCAAGATGGCCGAGCACGCGCAGGAGGCCCGCGCGGCGCAAGACGCCGCGGCCCGCCAGTACATCCAGTCTGCCGCGGGCACCGGCAAGAGCCCGGCCGACGAGCTCCACCGGCTGGCGGACCTGAAGGACCGCGGCGTGATCGACGAGGCGGAGTTCCAGAAGCTCAAGGCGCAGGTCGTCAGCTGACCGGATCGGGACGCGCCGGTGGCGCGCCCTGAGCCGGAGCGCCTCACGCCGATCCCGGGGCCCCTGGCGCTCGCCGCGTGCCTGGCCGCGGTCGCCGGGTGCCTGGACGCGCTCAGCCTCTTCCGGCTGACCGGCACCTTCGTCGCGTTCCAGTCGGGCAACACGGTCCTGGCCGGGCTGGAGCTCGGCCAGGGCCACTTTGCGCGGATGTGGCCGCCCCTCGTCGCGGTGCTGACCTACGTCGCGGGCAGCGCCCTGACGCCGTTCGTGATCCGCGCCGGCTCCGGGGCGCAGAACGCGGCGCGACGCCTGCTCGCATCGGCGACCGCCCTCCTCGCCGCGGACGCGGCCGTGATCCTGATCGGGTTCGGCGCCGGATCCGAGCGTCCTACCGGGGCGCTGCGCTACGTGGGGATCGTGCTCGCGACGACCGCGATGGCGATGCAGACCGCGTCGGTGCGCAACGTCGACGGGGTCAGCGTGTCGTCGACGTTCTCGTCGGGGATGCTGGTCCGCCTCGGGCAGTCGATCGGCGAGCTCGTCCACCCGGGCTCCCGTGCCCGCGAGTGGCCCGTGGCCCGCATCCTTGCCGTCACCAACGTCGCGTTCCTCGGGGGCGCCATCCTCGGTGGTGTGCTCATCGACGCGTGGGGCAACGCGGCGATCCTGGCCCCCACGGTCGCGCTCGCGGCGATCGCGCTGATGCGGGCCCGGCTCGTGCCCGCGCCCTGACCCGGGGCCCGCCCCGCAGGGCCTGGTTACGATCCCGCCCAGGCGTGGGAAGGGAGAACGAGTGACCGACAGGCTGCGGTTCGAGGTCGAGGGTGCGATCGCCATCATCACCAACGACCAGCCGGACAAGCACAACGCGTTCGACGACGAGATGGACGCGGCGCTCTTCGAGATCCTGACCGAGCTGCGCGCCCGGCCCGAGGTGCGGTGCGTGATCTGGCGCGGCGAGGGAAAGTCGTTCTCGTCCGGCCGGGACGCGGCGTCGATCGGGAACCTGAAGGTGGAGTTGTCGCACCACGAGCTGATGCGGCGCGGGCACCGCGGGATCCAGCAGCTCTGGGAGCTCGACGCGCCGGTGATCGTCGCGTGCAAGGGCTGGGTGATGGGCGGCTCGTTCCAGCGGGCGCTGCTCTGCGACATCCGTGTCGCCGCGGAAGGCACCCGCTTCCGGCTCCCGGAGCTGACCTACGGCGTGATCCCCGACACGGGCGGGGTCGCGGTGCTCTACGAGATGTGCGGGCACGGCGTCGTGAGCGACATGGTGCTGACCGGGCGCGTCCTCTCGGCCGAGGAGGCGCTGGCGCAGGGCGTCGTCAGCCGGGTCGTGCCGCCCGACGAGCTCGACACGACGGTGCGCGAGATGGCCGAGCAGGTCGCGGCCGCGCCGGCCGTCACGGTCAAGATGGCCCGCGAGGTGATCCGCCACCTCGCGGTGCCACAGATCCGCGCGTCGATGACCGACGAGATGATCTACCAGACGTTCGTGAACCGCAGCGACGACATCTCGGAGCTGCGCGCCGCTCGCGCGGAAGAGCGCCCACCCCACTTCACCGGAAGCTGAGGACCACACCATGGCTGAGCTGATCGGTCTCCCCGCGCCGCCTCCCGTGGGCGCGAGCGCCCTGCCGGCGGAGACGTTCGAAGGTCAGTGCGTCTTCGTCACCGGCGCGGGGACGGGCCTGGGCAAGGCGATCGCCTCCGAGTTCGCACGGCTCGGCGCCGCGGTCGTCATCGCGAGCCGCAAGCCCGAGCACCTCGACGCCGGACGGGCCGCGATCGAGGAGATCGGCGCCCGGGTGCTCGTGGTGCCGTGCGACATCCGCGAGGCCGACGACGTCGCTCGTGCGTTCGACGCCGCGGAAGCCGAGATCGGGCTGCCCGACGTGCTCGTGAACAACGCGGCGGCGAATTTCCCGGTCCCGGCCGAGGACATGTCGCCGAACGCATGGCGCACGGTCGTCGACATCACGCTGACCGGGACGTTCGTCTGCGCCCGGGAGTTCGGGCGGCGCCACCTGGTCGCGGGGACGCCGGGATCGATCATCAACGTCGGGGCGTCCTACGCGTGGACCGGCGGTCCGGGGTTCGTGCACTCGGCCGCGGCGAAGGCCGGGGTCAAGAACCTGACCGAATCGCTCGCGGTGGAGTGGGGCCCGTACGGGATCCAGGTCAACGGGCTGGTCCCGGGCCTGTTCCCGCACGAGGACATGACGAGCGACATCCGCAGCAACATGGACCGGACCCACGACAAGGACGCGTGCCAGCCCGCGATGCGGGTCGGGGAGCGCCAGGAGCTCGGCTGGGCGGCCACGTTCCTGGCGTCGCCCTACGCGCGCTTCATCTCAGGGCACACGCTCGTCGTGGACGGCGCGAACTGGCAGCGGCGCTCGATGACGAACCCGGCCGTGGTGACGATCCGGGACCAGATGGGACGGGGCGACTTCGACCCCGGCCCGCCGAAGCGCCCCACCTGACCTGCTCAGGTCCCGGCGAGGTCTCGCTCGGCGCGTGGGAGGTCGACGACCACGAGGTCGCCGACCCGTCGCACCGCGTCCGGGGCCCGCTGCTCGATCGCGGTGAGGTCGTCGGTCCAGTCCCGGTAGTACCGGTCGTAGCGGCCGTACGGCGCCGGCTTCTGGGGGACGCCGAGCGGGCGCGCGCCGGCGAGGCACACGTCCCGGTCCGGTTGTGTCGCGATCAGCGTGTCGAAGCCCCGGCGGCGCAGCGTCGCGATCTTCGAGCCCGGTCCCTCGAAGAACGGGAAGTCGCCGTGGGGTGCCGCCCACCCCGGGACATCGAGGCTCTTCAGGTCGAGGTCCCCGTAGTCCACGAGGTACGGCCGGTCCACCGCGAGGATCGTGTGGGCCGGATCGGTGACGCCCGCGAGCACCCGTTCGTACGCCTGCCCCTCGGACGCCGGCACCGCCGCCCCGGGGCCGAGCCGGTCGCGCACGGCGTTCTCGACGAGCCGGGCACCTTGGGGCGGGAACCCGAACTCGACGTGGATCGCCAGGCCCGAGAACGCCACGAACGCGAGTGCGACGGAGCCCGCGACCGCGGCGACACGCGGCCACGCGGCCGTCGGGTCGAGGGCCCGATCGCGCCCGTCGGCCCGACGCACCGCCTCGTACACGAAGAAGACGCAGAGGCCCTGGCTCATCGGGGCCACGTAGCGGACGAACGCCTGCCGGCCCTCCCACGACTGTGTGAGCGCGAAGCCGATCATCACGACCACGACGACCGACGCGGCGATGACCACGAACGCGGCATCGGGGAGCGCGCGCCGCACGACGATGGCGAGCACGAGGACGCCGACCGCGATCCACAGGTACGGCGACGCGCGCAACAGGTCCAGGGCGCGGTCCACGAGCTGGTGCAGCCCGTGCACCGGGGCGTGGCGGGCGGCCGGCCCGTCCGGGTTCACGTTGCCCGGAACGAGTGGGTAGAAGGGGGTGCGCACCGACTGCCAGAGCGCGACGGACCAGGGTGCGATCGCGACCACCGTCGCCACCGCGGCGATCGCGATCGCGCGCACGCGCTCACCGATCGACGGGCCGCGGAGCGAGAGCGCGCCGATCGCGATGACGAGCGCCGCGACCACGCCGAGGGGTGTCCGCGCGGACGTGACTGCCGCGGTCACCAGGCCGCCCGCGATCGCCCACCGGGTCGCGTCGCTGCGCGCACCCGCCAGCAGCGCGCGGCGGAGCTCGACGGTGGCCGCGAGCACCGCGACCACGAGCGGGCACGCGAGCAGGACCGCGGTCGTGTTCGTGCGCGGCACCCAGACGAGCACGACGGTCACGATGAAGACGACGTTCGCGATCCGGGCCCAGGTCGAGCGGAACCCGTTCGCGACGAACAGGCCCGCGAGGAAGACGCCGGCGATCGTCGTCTCGGCCACCCCGATCCCGGCGTTGCCGAACACCGCGACCGGCAGCGCCTGGAGGAAGGTGAAGCCACCCAGCCCCTGGAGCCGGCGCAGGCTCCACGGCTCGATGATCGCGTTGGTGTCGAGCAGCCGGCGGGCCATCGGAAGGTAGGCCCGGAGGTCGTCGCAGGCGTTGAGGACGAACCGCAGGCCGACCGCCGATTCGGCGAGCGCGACACCGACGAACGCCGCGATCCCGATGCCGCCGACGATGAGCGTCGACCGCTTCCACCGCCGGCCGAGGGTGAAGCGTCGCAGGTCCTGGACCGCGAGCACGAGCCCGGCGATCAGGAACGGCGCGACGAGGATCCACCACGGCAGGTGCAGCGCGACCCCGAGGCCGCCGACCACGACCAGGACCGCAAGGCCCACGCATGCGGCGATCCCGGGCTGGCGCCAGCTCGCGATCGGGGATTCCGCCGGCCGGTCGGCGCCGGACGCGCCGGCGGCCGCGGGCAGGATGCGTGCGCCGATCCCGGCGCACGCGAGCCAGAGGCCGATGCCGAGCAGGGCGCACTCGACGACCTGGAAGGCGTAGCTCATGACGGCATCAGCGCAGGACCGGTGCCGGCCGAGCCGACCACGCCACGTCGCGTCCCCTCTCGCATCCCGAAGCCGTCGGCGCCGAACCGTCGCGGCGCGGTCCACGCGGCCCGGCGCGCGGCGGGCACGAGCCTAACCCGAGCCTCGAACGCGCCCGTCGGGCCCTCGCGTGTCGGCGGCTACCCTCTGCGGACCGATCGGCTACGGAGGGAGCCGTCCGACCGGCGACGGCAGCACCTGACGCGATCGGGGGAATCGATGTCCGGCTTCACCAGTCAATTCCTCGACGACTCCATCGCGATCCTCGGCCAGGTCTCGGTCCGTGACGTCGACGCGGTGGTGGGGGTGCTGGCGGCGACTCGAGCGCGCGACGGGCGGCTCTTCTTCGTCGGCTCCGGCGGCGGCGCGGGGCACGCTTCGCACGCCGCGTGCGACTTTCGCAAGCTCGCGGCGATCGAGTCGTACTCGGTGACCGACAACGTCTCCGAGCTCACGGCCCGGATCAACGACGACGGGTGGGACACCTCGTACGCCGACTGGCTCCGAAGCTCGCATCTGCGCGCGGGCGACTGCCTGTTCGTGTTCTCGGTCGGCGGCGGCGACGTCGAGCGCCACGTGAGCACGAACCTCGTGCGCGCGATCGAGCTCGCACGGGAAGTGGGCGCGGACGTCGTCGGCGTCGTCGGCCGCGACGGGGGAGCGCTGCGACGCCTTGCCACCGCGAGCGTCGTCATTCCCAGCGCCGATCCGCGGTCCGTGACCCCGCAGACCGAAGGACTCCAGGCGCTGATGTGGCACCTGATCGTCTCCCACCCCGACCTCTGCGCGTCGGAGGCGAAGTGGGAATCGATCACCGATTCCGGCGCGCGGAGCTGAGCGGCCGGGCGATGGGCGCCACCTCGCAGGACCCGGAGCGCGACGGCACCCCGGCCGATCGGCCGGCCCTGCGCGCGCACTCCTTCGGCGAGGACGCGGCGATGACGCCGGTCGACCGCTTCGGCGTCTGGCTGTCGTCCCGATCCATCCGCCGGCACGCCGGCGGGATCGCGGGCCGGCGGATCGGCGACTTCGGCTGCGGCCATCACGCCACGCTCGCCCGCGAGCTGGCCCGGAACGCGGCGGGCGTGACCGCGGTCGACGTGAGCCTCGCCCCGGCGGTGCGCGACGACCCACGGATCGTCGCGGTCGAGGGACCCCTGCCCGGTGTGCTCGCGTCGCTGTCCGACGCGTCCTTCGACCTGGTGCTGTGCGTCTCGGTCCTCGAGCACCTCGACGACCCGGACCGGGCGCTGCGGGAGTTCCGGCGGCTCCTGGCCCCGGGAGGCCGCTGCCTGATCAACGTGCCGACCTGGCTCGGCAAGCGGTTCCTCGAGCTCTCGGCGTTCCGGCTCGGGCTCAGTCCGGCCGAGGAGATGGACGACCACCGCCGGTACTACGACCCGAAGGACCTCTGGCCGGAGCTCGTGCGGGCGGGCTTCCGTCCCCGCAACATCCGGTGCTTCCGGCACAAGCTCGGTCTCAACACGTTCGCCGTCTGCCGCGTGCCCGCCGCGGGCGAGGCCGCGTGACCGCGCGCTTCTTCATCGTGGGCGGCGCGGGGTTCATCGGGAGCCACTTCGCCGAGCACCTCCTGGGGCGCGCGGGCACCGGGGCCGTCACCGTGTACGACAACTTCTCGTCGGGGCGGGAGTGGCACCTCCACGGCTGCTCGGACGACGGGCGGTTCACGATCGTGCGCGGGGAGGTCGCGGACCTGGAACGACTCACGGCGGCCATGCGCGACCACGACGTCGTGATCCACCTGGCGTCGAACCCGGACATCGCCCGAGCCGCGACGGAGCCGACGGTGGACTTCGACGAGGGAACGCTCCTCACCCAGAACGTGGTCGAGGCCATGCGGGTCAGTGGCGCTTCCCGGATCCTCTACGCGTCGGGGAGCGGCGTGTACGGCGACCTCGGGTCGCTCGAGGTGACCGAGGATCACGGACCGCTGCTGCCGACGTCCACCTACGGCGCGAGCAAGCTCGCGGGCGAGGCGCTGATCGCCGGCTACTGCGCGATGTTCGGACTCACCGGGCGCGCCTTCCGGTTCGGCAACGTCGTCGGGCCGCACCAGACCCATGGTGTCGGCTTCGACTTCGTCCGCCGCCTGCTCGACGACCCGAGCCGGCTCGCGATCCTCGGCGACGGACGCCAGAGCAAGTCCTACATCCACGTCACCGACGTCATCGCCGCGGTCCTGCTGGCGAACGACCGCGAGACCCGTCCGTACCAGGTCTACAACGTCGCGACCGGCGACTACGTCTCCGTGACCGAGATCGCGGAGCTCGCCGCGGAGTGTGTCGGCCTCGACCCGCAGCAGGTGGCATTCGAGTACTCGGGCGGCGACCGGGGCTGGAAGGGCGACGTGCCGATCGTCCGTCTCGACACGGCGCGGATCCGATCGCTCGGGTGGTCCAACGTGATGCTCGCTCGCGAGGCCCTCGAGCGGTCGATGCAGTCGATGGTCGGGGACGCCCGCGCGGGCAGGCTCTCGGTGGCCGGGGGATGAGCGGCAACCGTGCGGTGTTCCTGGACCGCGACGGTGTGCTCGCCCGGTCCCACGTGCACGACGGCGTCCCGACGCCGCCGGCATCGGTCACCGAGCTCGAGATCCTGCCCGGCGTCGTCGATGCGTGCGCCCAGCTGCACCGCGCCGGGTTCCTGCTCGTGTGCGTGACGAACCAGCCCGACATCGCGCGTGGGCGCGCCCGCGCCGAGGACGTCGCCGCGATCAACGCGAGCATCTCCGGGGCGTTGGGGCTCGACGACGTCCTCACCTGCCCCCACGACGACGCCGACGACTGCGCCTGCCGGAAGCCCCGGGCCGGGATGCTGCGCGAGGCCGCCGCCCGGTGGGAGATCGACCTCCGGGCCTCGGTCATGGTGGGGGACCGCTGGCGGGACATCGAGGCCGGCCGGGAGGCCGGGTGCGCCACCGTGTTCGTCGACCACGGCTACGCAGAGCGGCAGCCCGAGGATCCGGACCTCGTCGTCGAGGGGCTCCCGGCTGCGGTAACTTGGATCCGGAACTGGGGCATACTTCCGCCGGCGCGCGGAACCAGCTGGGGGGCACGATGGAACCTTCGCTCGAGCAGCTGAAGGTGAAGATCTTTGCTGACGGCGCGGACCTGCGCGGGATGCTCGACCTCGCCGCCAACCCGCTGATCAGCGGATTCACGACCAACCCGACCCTGATGCGCAAGGCCGGGGTGACGGACTTCGAGGGCTTCGCCCGCGAGGTGCTCGCCGAGATCCGGGACCGACCGATCTCGTTCGAGGTGTTCTCCGACGACTTCGACGAGATGGAGGCGCAGGCCCGGACGATCGCCACCTGGGGTGAGAACGTCTACGTCAAGATCCCGGTCTCGAACACGCAGGGTGAACCCTCGTTCGACCTGCTCGCCCGGCTCGCGGACGCCGGGGTCCGGCTCAACGTGACCGCGCTGATGACGGCCCGGCAGGTCCGGGAGGTCGCCCTGAAGCTCGCCGGCGTTTCCGGCGCCTTCATCTCGCTGTTCGCGGGGCGGGTCGCGGACACCGGTCGCGACCCGCTGCCGGTGATCGCGGAGTCCCTCGAGGCGATCCAGGGGAGCCCCGAGCTGGAGCTGATCTGGGCCAGCCCCCGCGAGCTCCTCAACGTCTTCCAGGCCGACGAGCTCGGATGCCACGTCATCACGGTGACGAGCGACATCCTGAAGAAGCTCACGCTGGTCGGCTACGACCTCGACGCGTTCTCGCTCGACACGGTGAAGATGTTCCGCGACGACGCGGTCGCCGCCGGGTACGAGCTGAGTCGGTCCGACTGAGCGCCGGATGATCATCACCCGAACTCCGCTCCGCATCTCCATCGGAGGTGGCGGGACCGACCTCCCGAGCTTCTACGAGCGCGAGGGCGGCTTCGTCATCTCCGCCGCGATCAGCAAGTACATCTACATCGGCATCAACCCGATCTTCGTCGACGACTACGTCCTCAAGTACTCGGAGCTCGAGCGGGTCGCGTCGGTCGACGACATCGCGCATCCGCTGATCCGTGAGGCCCTGCGCATGCACGAGATCGAGCCGGGCGTCGAGATCATGAGCCTGGCCGACATCCCGGCCGGCACCGGCCTCGGATCGTCCGCGTCGTTCACGGTCGGCCTCCTGCGCGCGCTGTACGCGTACCAGCGCGACCACGTGACCCAGTGGACGCTGGCCGAGGAGGCGTCGCGCATCGAGATCGAGCTGCTCGACGAGCCGGTGGGCAAGCAGGACCAGTACATCGCGTCGTTCGGTGGGTTGACCTGCTTCGAGTTCGCGCCGGACGGCTCGGTGGCCGTCAGCCCGCTGCGGATCTCGAACGAGACCCTCCACGATCTCGAAGAGAACCTGTTGATGTTCTTCACCGGGTACGCGCGCTCCGCCGTGACCGTGCTCGAGGACCAGCGGGTCCGCTCGCAGGCCGGCGACACCGAGATGCTCGACAACCTGAGGTTCATCAAGAACACCGGGCGTGAGATCGCCAAGGTGCTCGAGGCGGGTGAGGTCGAGCAGTTCGCCGGGCTCATGCACGAGCACTGGATGCGCAAGCGCGAACGGTCGGGCTCGATGACCAACGAGACGATCGACGGTTGGTACGACTTCGCGATGCGCAACGGCGCGCTCGGCGGCAAGCTGGTCGGCGCGGGCAACGGCGGGTTCCTCCTCTTCTACGCCCGCGACCGGGACGCGCTGCGCCGGGCGCTGGTCGAGGCCGGCCTCACAGAGGTCCGGTTCACGTTCGATCACGACGGCTCCGTCGTCAGCGTGCGTGCGTGATGCAGTGCGTGATCCTCGCCGGTGGGCTCGGAACCCGCATGCGGCCGGCGACCGATCGCGTCCCGAAGACGCTGTTGCCCGTGGCCGGTTCGCCGTTCGCGGCACACCAGCTGACGATGTTGTCCGCGAGCGGGGTGACGGATGTCGTCTACTGCATCGGCCACCTCGGTCAGCGCGTGCGCGACTACGTCGGCGACGGCCACCGATTCGGCCTGACGGTCCGGTACGTCGACGAGCACGACGAGCTGCGTGGCACCGGCGGGGCGCTCCGGCTCGCCGCCGACCGAGGGGTCCTGTCGGAGCGGTTCCTGGTGCTCTACGGCGACTCCTACCTGCCGACGGACTTCGGCGCGGTCGATGCGGCGTTCGCCAGGGATGACGCCGCGGCGCTGATGACCGTCTTCCACAACCGGGACCGGTGGGTCCCGAGCAACGTCGTGTTCGACGGGCGGCGGGTGGTCGCCTACGACAAGGAGCAGCGGCACCCGGGGATGGAGTGGGTGGACTACGGCGTCTCGGTGCTCGGGCGCGACGTGGTCGCCGGGATCCCGTCCGGAGCCGTCGTCGACCTCGCGGCCGTGTTCGGGGGGCTCAGCCGGTCCGGACGGCTCGCGGGCTTCGAGGTGCAGGACCGGTTCTACGAGATCGGCTCGCCCGACGGCCTGCGCGACGTCGAGGCCCACCTCGCCGCCCACCCGGCCGGCGCGGTGGCGAGTGGGAGCGCGTGAGATGACCGTCCAGCCCACCGTGCCGCCGCCGAGCACCGCGACCGTCGGGATCGACGACCCGGACATCACCCTGATGGTCCCGGTCGACGACACCACGTCGCCGGTGCTGTCGATCGTCATCCCCGCGCTCAACGAGGAGATCACGATCGAGCGGTTCATCGACTGGTGCCACGAAGGGATCGCGCAGGCGGGCATCGAGGCCGAGATCCTCATCGTCGACAGCGGGAGCGACCGCACCGCCGAGCTTGCACTCGCGAAGGGCGCCCGGGTGCTCAAGACCCCGCGCCGCGGGCTCGGTCGCGCCTACATCGACGCGACGCCGTACGCGCGGGGCCGGTTCCTCATCCTCGGTGACTGCGACTGCACCTACGACTTCCGCGAGCTCCGCCCCTTCGTCGACCAGTTCGAGGCGGGCAAGGAGTTCATCATGGGTTCGCGGTTCGCGGGCTCGATCGAGGCGGGCTCGATGCCCTTCCTCCACCGGCTCGGCACCCCCGCGACGACGTGGATCCTGAACCGCGTGTACTCCACGAAGTTCTCGGACATCCACTGCGGCATGCGGGGTGTGACGAAGGACGCGCTCCTGCGGATGGACATCCAGTCGCAGTCGTGGGAGTACGCGTCGGAGATGATCGTGAAGGCGGTGCGCCTGGAGCTCGACATCGCCGAGATCCCGGTCCACTTCTACAAGGACCCCGAGGGGCGATTCAGCCACCACAAGCGCGAAGGCTGGATGTCGCCGTGGAAGGCCGCGTGGATCAACCTCCGGGCCATGTTCGTGTACGGCGCCGACTTCTTCCTGTACCGGCCCGGCCTCGTGCTGCTGATCCTCGGCCTGGTCGTGACCGTCCCGCTCGCGTTCGGGCCGGTCACCGTCGCGGGCATCGAGCTCTCGCTCTACTGGTTGCTGATCGGTGTCACGCTCGCGATCGTCGGGCTCGAGAGCTTCTATCTCGGGTGTCTCACGCGCGTGATCTACGACCACACGGGTGTGAAGACCGCGAGGTTGCTCGAACGGTTCCGCTACACGCGCACGACCCTGATCGCCATGGGGATCTTCGGCGGCGGCGTGCTCCTGGTCGGGAGCCTTGCGTGGCGCTGGGTCACCAACGACTTCAAGCTCCCGGGGCCGCTCAGCGCGATCAACTACCTCGCCATCTTCGGGCTGTTCCTGATGGTCGCGGGGTTCACGACCTTCACCTTCATGCTCGTCCTCAACGCGCTCGCGGACCGGATGGCGCGACGCGCCCGGACGGTGCTGTGACCGCGCCCCAAGCCGGGAGCACGTCCGACGACTGGGAGGAGCACTGGTCCGAGTACGCGGAGTCCGCGTCGCTCAACCCGGCCCAGGAGTACCGCCGGAGGCTGGTGCGCCGGCTGCTCGCGGCCGGGCCGGGCGCCCGCATCCTGGACATCGGCAGCGGGCAGGGTGACCAGGCCCTCGACCTGCTGGACGCGTGGCCCGCGGCGAACGTGCTCGGCGTCGATCTGAGCGCGGCGGGGATCGCGGTGGCGCAGCGCAAGGTGCCGGCGGCCACGTTCCTGCGCCACGACCTCACGGAGCCGCTCGAACCACCCGGGGAGTACCGGGCCTGGGCGACCCACGCGGTGTGCTCGGAGGTGCTGGAGCACGTGGAGCGTCCCGAGCTGCTCCTCGCGAACGTCACCTCGCTGCTCGCGCCCGGGTGCCGGCTGGTGGTCACGGTCCCCGGGGGTCCCCGGTCCGCGTTCGACCGCCACATCGGTCACCGGCGCCACTACACCGCCGACGACCTGCGCGCCCTGCTCGAGGGCGCCGGGTTCGAGGTCGAGCTCGCCGGGGGTGCGGGGTTCCCGTTCTTCAACCTGTACCGGCTCGCGGTCGTGGCCCGGGGCGAGAAGCTCGTCGACGACGTCTCGGCCGGGCACGGCACCGTCACCGGGAGTGCACGCCTCGCGATGCGAACGTTCGACGTGCTCTTCCGGGCGAACCGGTCGAACACCCGCCATGGATGGCAGATCGTGGCGGTCGCGCTGGCGCCGCCTTCCACGAGCTGAACGCGGCCGCGAGCTGTCCATGCGAATACCGGAGGTGAGCTGAGCGTGCTGCGATCGCTCGCCGACGTCGTGGCGACCGCCGCGCTCGTGCTCGTGATGTGGGTGTCCTGCGCCGGGATCGGCACGCGCATCCTGCCGCGGCGCGCGGACGGGAACCCGTCCGGCGCGGACCCGCCGGAACCCGCGAGCTGGAACCGTCCCGGCCTGGCCGCGATCGTGGGGCTGAGCGTGCTCGTGGCGTTCGGTGGGGTCGGAACCCTGCTGCACCTGCCGTTCTGGCTCATCGTGGGTCCGTTCACGGTCGTGGGGCTCGCCCTCGCGGGCCTGCAGGTCGCGCGCAGCGCCTGGCGCCCGGTGTCGGGACCCGTCGCGTGGATCGTGGGGCTCACGGTCGGCGCGTTCGTCCTCGTCGCGCTGGTCGAGTCGCGGATCGGTGCGACGCTGCAGATCAACACGTGCGACGAGCTGCGGGCGTACCTCCCGATGGTGCGCCGGCTGCTCGACACGAACGCCATCGTCGAGCCGTGGAGCTACCGCCGCCTCCAGAACCTCGGTGGGTTCACGTACATCCAGGCGATCCCGGTGAGCGTGTTCGGCAACGTCGGGATCGCGTTCGCCGAGACCGTCGTCGCGTCGGTGTTCCTGGCCGGGTTCTTCGTCTCGACCGGCTTCCGCTCGCGGTGGGCCCGCGTCGGCGCGTTGCTCGCCATCCTCGCGATCCCGGTGCTCTGGATCCCTCGGATCAACGCGGCTCCGGTGCTCGCCGTGATCCCGTTGCTCCTGGGGACGTTCGCGGTCACCGCGGAGCTGCGCGGCTCCATCCGTCGAGGTGCGCGGGACGAGACCGTGCGGTGGGCCATCGCGGCCGGGCTCGTGCTGGCGGCGGTGGCCTCGGTGCGGACGCCGATCCTGCCTGCGGCCGCGCTCACCGTCGCGATCGGTGCGCTCACCGCGTCGGCGGCGCCGATGCGGGCGCGGTGGCGGGTGCTCGGGGTGGCGGTCGGGAGCGCGTTCGCAGCGATCGTCTCGTGGCTCCTCGCCGCGTGGGAGTCCGTCGGGACGCCGCTGTACCCGTTGCTCCCCGGGAACGCGAATCCGTCGGTCCCGAGCGAGCGCGACCCGGATGCGCTGAGCTCGCTCGGCCATGCCTTCAGCCACACGATGCGGTACCTGAACGGCGGCACCTACTTCTGGGTCACGGTCGCGATCCTGGTCATCGCGATCCTTGCCCGGAAGGTGCTGCCGGACGCCTCGCTCGTCGTGATCGTCGCCGGGGTCTCGATCGCGAGCATCCTGGTGTTCACCGTCTCGCTGTCGATGGCGTCCGTGCGCGACTTCGGTCGGTACATCGGGCCGATGGCATCGAGCCTCGCGGTGTTCCTCGTCTACGAAGCGGTGCGGGTGCGAGACGCGGCCCCACCCGGCGCCGACCGGCGCGCGAGCTTCACCGGCGCGCTCGCGACCGGAGTTGCGCTCGTGTGCGCGGTCGCGGTCTTCACCCCGTTTGCCGTCGACACGCCGAAGCTGACGATCACGCCGGCCGGCCTCGACCTGCTGCGGTGGTCGCCGAAGCGGCTCCCCGGCGCGGTCTACGCCGACGAGGTCACGCCGCCGGGCTCGGCCGCGGACATGAAGCGCGCCGTCGCCCACGTGAACCCGCGGCACACGATCCTCGCGGTGGACCGCCCCTACCTGGTCGACACCGGGAAGGACGACCTGCCGAACATGGACCTGCCCGGCTGGGCAACGCCCACGGCTTCCTTCCCCTTCTTCCACGGCACCGCAGCCAAGGTCGCGTACCTCCGCAAGCAGGGCTACACGACGTTGATCGCGACGGAGCCCGCACGCGACGTCTGCCTGGCCCCTCCGTTCCGGAGATACGAGGAGCGCCACGCCGCCCCACCGGACAGCATCTACGCGAGGTACTTCCTCGACTGGTCCGACGACGTCTCCCAGCTCGAGCGGCGTGCGCCTGACGCGATCCGCCGGTTCGGGGACCTGAGGGTCATCGACCTCCCTCGTGCCACCGCCGCGTTGCGCGCTCGAAGCTCGTGATCGGCGCATCGGTGGACCGTCGCCGCTTCGTGACCGGCGCCGCCGTCGGCGCACTGGCCGCGTTCGTGCTCTTCGGGTGGCTGGTGACCCAGGGCACCGGCCACCTGCTCGCTCGCGAGCCGCTCAGCAACTTCTACGACGCGCAGGCGACCGCGCTCTTGCACGGGCACTGGGACGTCCCCCGCAGCGTGCTCGGGATCGACGGGTTCCAGGTCGGCTCCAAGTTCTACATGTACTTCGGGATCTGGCCGAGCCTGCTCCGGATGCCGGTGCTCGTGGTCTCGGACGCCTGGTCCGGACAGCTCAGCGTGCTGTCGATGTCGCTCGCATTCGCGGTCCTCCTCGTGGGCGTCGGATCGCTCTGGTGGCGCATCCGCTCCGTGTTCGGGATCTGGGACTGCTCGTGGGCGGATGCCGCGCTCGCGGGCGTCGTGGTGTTCGCAGTCGGATGCGGGACCACCGCGCTCTACCTCGGCAGCCGCGCGTTCGTCTACCACGAGGCGATCCTGTGGGCGGCCGCATGGGCGCTGGTCGCGTACGAGCGGGTGATCGCCTTCACCCAGCGGCCGTCGCGCGGGCGACTCGTCGCCGCGGCCCTCTTCACCACCTTGAGCATGCTCTCGAGGGTCTCGATCGGCGTCGGCCCGGTCGTCGCGTTGGCCCTCCTCGGCCTGATCGAGATCGTGCGGCTCGTCCGGCGGCGCCGCGAGGCTCCGGCGGCCGAGGCGACGTCCGGGGTGGCCGCGCGCGTCGAGCGCGCGGGGGTCCGGGACGGCACCGGACGGGGGTGGCTCGTCGCGCTGGTCGTTGCCGCGGCGATTCCCGTGCTCGCCTACGCCTGGATGAACGTGTCGCGCTTCGGGACCCCGTTCGGCATTCCGTGGGGCAAGCAGGTGATCGCGGGCCTGAGCCCGGCGCACCGGGCGATGCTCGACGCGAACGGTGGGAGTCTGTTCGGGGTCAAGCTCGTCCCGACCACGCTGGTGCAGGCGGTGCGTCCGGATGCACTCGGGTTCAGCTCCGTGTTCCCATGGGTCACGTTCCAACGGTTCGTCACGCCGGTGTTCGGCGGGGCGGTCTTCAACGAGATCGACTTCACGTCGAGCGTGAGCGCGTCCATGCCGGCGCTCGTCGTGCTCGGACTGCTCGGGATCGTCGCGGTCGTCTGGACGCGGGTCGCCGCGTGTCGTGACGTCGCGCTGCTGCGCGCGCCGCTCATCGGGGCGGCGATCGGTGCCGCGGTCTCCCTGGCGTTCACGTTCATCGCCGCCCGGTACCTGGGCGACTGGATCCCGCTCCTGACGATCGCCGGGCTCGCCGGCCTGCAGGTGCTGCTGGCGCGTCGACGGCGGTCCACCCGCCGGTGGGGTTGGAACGTCGCGCTCGTGTCGGTTGCCGTCCTCGCCGTGTTCGGGGTCTGGGTCAACTTCGCGCTCGGGCTCGACTACCAGCGGCTCTACTCGCACCCGCCGAGCGCGCTCACCGCGAAGATGCTGTCGCTGCAGTACCGGGTGTCCGACGTGCTCGGCGCCGGGACGCCGGACCTCGTCCACTCCGCCCGGCTTCCCGGCCGGCCGGCCGCGGCGGGGACCACGTGGATCACCGGTCCGTGCACCGCCCTCTACTGGTCCGACGGGCGGACCTGGGTGCCGGTGGAGGGCAGGCCGGTCGGCGGTTGGGCGCCGGTCCGCGCTGACTTCGGGCGCGTCGGCCGGTCCTGGACCGCCGTCGCGGCCTTCGGGCACGCGGGCCGACAGGACGTCGTCGGGGTCCGTCGCGAGTCGAGCGGCCTGCGGTTCGGGCTGGGTCGCCCGGACGCGAAGGGTGTCGTCGTGTGGATCCCGAGCTTCTCGACGGTGCGCCTCGGCGCGGGGCCGACGGAACTCGACATCCTCGCCGACCGGGTCAACCGGTCGTTGTTCGCGACCGTCGGGGACCTGTACGTCCTGGCGTTCTCGCCCGAGCCGGCGACCGAGGGGCCGGTGGCGGTCGGGCGCGGGCCGGTCGCGATCGGGCGGTCGACCGATGCGGGCGTCGCCCCGTTCCCCGGAGCGATCCGGGCCCGGCCGCCCCAGGTCGCGACGTGCGATCGGCTGTTGGACTGGAGCCGCTAGGGCACGTCCCACGTCGTCTCGGGATGTGTGAACACGACGTTGTTGACGTACTTGCTGCCGCGCGCGGCGCTCTTGAGGAAGCTGGCGGCGCCGTAGCGTTCGAGGTGCTCCGCCTGGTGTGCGGCGAGGTCGAACTCGTCGAGCTCGCGCCACCGGTCATCGACGCGGACGCGCCCCGAGTAGCCCCATTCGGCAAGGAGGTCGACGGCCGGTGCGATCCCGCCGTGGCGCTCCTCCAGCTCGACGACGAGCAGCGGGTGCGACGCGGTGATCAGATCCTGCGCGCCGGCGATCGCCGCGCGCTCGTGGCCCTCGACGTCGATCTTCATGAACGTGACGTCGTGGAGGTCCAGGTCGTCGAGGCGAGCGGTCTTGACGTTGACGGCGGCGGTGCTCTCGGAGAGGCCCTCGAGCGAGGCACGGCCCTCGGTGCCCTTGCCGCCCTCGGGGAGAGCCAGACTCGCGCTCCCGTCCACGTCGGACGCCGCCATCTGGTGGACGACGACGTTCGCCGCCACGGTCTTGCGGAGTACCCGGGCCACCTCCGGATTGGGCTCGAACGCGTGAACCGTCGACGCGCGCTTGGCCAGCCAGTAGCTCCAGGGTCCGTACCACGCACCCACATCGAGCGCGACCCCACCGGGCGGGAGCGCTCCGACGATGACCGGCAGGTCGGCTTCGAACCGCTTGAAGGAGAACGCCAGCGATCGCGTGAACAGGATGTCCGGCATGTACCGGGCCGCGGCCGACTTGAGCGTCACGATGCGACTCGGTGCTTCGTCGCGGCCGTGCCGTGCGACGCGATCGCGAGCTCGGCGACCTCGAGGAAGCCCTCCACGGCGGCCTCCCAGGTGAACTCCGCGGCCCGCATCGCTGCGGCCCGTCCGAGCGCCTCACGCCGCGCGGGGGCGTCAGCCAGCGCGACCCACTCCTCGGCGAGCTGGTCGTCGGTGTCGACGAGGACACCGGTGACACCGTCGACGACGGCGTCGCGGACACCGGGCACGCGGTAGGCGAGCGACGGAGTGCCGCACACGCCCGCTTCGAGGATCGCGAGTCCCCAGCCCTCCCGCTCGGCCGCGTGGAGCAGGAACCAGGACTGATGGAGCAGCTCGGCCTTGCGGGCCTCGTCGACCCGGCCCTCGAGCACCACGTCGGCCAGGGCCGGCTCGGTGCGGACCCGTGCCGCGATGCGTGCCGCGTCCGGTCCGTCGCCGACGATCACGAGCTTGCCTCCGGTGCGCTGCGCCACCTTCGCCCAGACGTCGAGGAGCACGTCGATGCGCTTGTTCGCCGCGAGGCGTCCGAGCGCGACGAACATCGGCGTCGCGGAGCGGGCGACCGGCTCGGCCAACGGCTCGACATGCACCCCATTGTTCACGACGTGGATGTGGGAGCGGTCGACGCCGAGCGCTTCGAGCTCGTCGCCCGTCGACGGTGACACCGCGACCATGTGCGTGTTGCGGTAGAGCGCCGGGAGACCGTGGATCTCGGCCTGACGGGCGACCGCGGCCACCGGCCCGGGGAAGTACATGCCCCACTGCTCGGTGTGCACGTGGTGGACGAAGAGCACGCGCGGCCCGCGTCGCCAGAGCGGGCTCATGAAGGTCATGCCGTTCGCGACGTCGACGACGAGGTCGACGTCACGGAACCGGCGCAGGTACGCGAGCGGGGCCCGGAGGTACTGCGTGTGCTTGCCGCCGTTGTCCACGACCTCGTACGGGCGGGGCGCCACCGGCCCCCCGCACAGCAGGCTGACCTCGTGCCCTCGGGCGCGAAGCGAGGTCGCGAGGACATCGACGACGACCTCCGACCCACCGGCGCTGGGATTGGCGAGGTCGCGCCAGGACACGAACAGGATGCGCAACGCGCTAACCCGTGGCAGATCCGCGCGACGGCGCGCCGGTGGCGAGCGCGCGGTCGAACGCCTCGGTGTCCGCGTCGCCGAGCGAGATCTCGACGACCACGTCGGGCGAGCCGCCGACGATCCGGTGCGCCCAGTGCGCCGGCGCCGGCAGGGGAATCGACGCCTCGGCGACCCGTCGTCCCATCAGGGTCTCGAGTCGCAGGCAGCGGCGCCGCGTCCGCACGAGATCCCGCATCATCAGGAGTGGGTCGCGGATCGGCCGGATCGTCGTGCCCTCGGACTCGACCCACTGGATCGGCACCTCGGAGATCCGCAGACCGAGCAGCTGCGCGAGCGCGATCACCTCGACGTCGAACGCGAACCCCTTGCCCTCGCACAAGTGGAACAGCAGCTTCGCCGCATCGGTGCGGAACGCCTTGAAGCCGCACTGGGTGTCCGACGCGACGACATTCGCCATCGCGCACGCCACGCCGTTGAAGAACTTGCTCTGCAGCTTCCGGAGGCTCCGCGACTGGCCGTAGCTCACCCGGGAACCGGCGATCGAGCGCGAGCCGAGTGCGACATCCGCGTCGTCGAGCGCCTCGAGCAGACGGGGGAGGTCACCGAGCTCCGCCGAGAGATCTGCGTCCATGAACGCGATCCGCGCGCCGCTCGCGATGCCGACCCCGGCCTTGATCGCGTTGCCCTTGCCCTGGTTCCAGGGCATGCGGAGCAGCACGCAGCCGGGCCAGTCCGCGAGCTGCGACTGGACGAGCTCGCTCGTCCCGTCGTGGCTCCCGTCGTCGACGATGATGACCTCGTAGCCACGGTCCGCGGTGAACTCACCGCGGAGGCGGGGCATCGTGCGCGCCAGCCGCCCGGCCTCGTTGTACGCCGGCACGATCAGGCTGACGATGCCCTGGTCGCCCCCCATGGCATAGCGCGATACGCCCTCACCCATCGCTTGGCCCCCCATGTGCCCCCCAGTGCCTTCCGTCGGCGCCGCCCGCCAGTGGGCAGTGCTCCGACGGTCTTCCAGACCTCGTCGTGCGGCACGCAGTGTAGACCGTTTTGACCGCCCTGGAACCCGGGCCATCGAAGTCCCGCCGAGCCGGCGCGGGGCTCCGGCCGGAGCCGTGGCGGCCGCGGCGTAGTCTCCCCCCATGGTGGAGGACGGCGAGGCGGCGAGCGCGGTCGGCCGGATGCGACGTGACTGGGAGCAACGGGCGGCTTCGGACCCGATGTACCACATCGACGCCCGCCAGCGCGACTGGACCCTCGATGACTTCTACGCCGGGGGACCGGAGCTCGTCGCGCGCTTCGTGGACCCCGGGCTCGAGCGGCTCCGCATCGAGCCGGCCGGGCTCCGGGTGCTCGAGATCGGCTGCGGCATGGGCCGGCTGTTCGAAGGTCTCGCCGCCCGATTCGGCGACGTCTGGGGCCTGGACATCTCCGAGACCATGGTCGCGAAGGGCCGGGCGGCCTGCCCGGTGGAGGCCACCTGGCTCGTGGGGGACGGTGCGTCCCTCGCCGTCGTCGCGGACGACACGATCGACCACGTGATCTCGTTCGAGGTCTTCCAGCACATCCCCGAGCGCGAGGTCATCTTCTCGTACCTGGCCGAGTGCCGACGGGTCCTCCGCCCCGGAGGGACGCTGCACGTGCAGCTCCGGAAGGGCAGCGACTCGTCGGGGCAGGCGATCGTGCGGGCCCAACCGCGGCCGCTCCGCCTGATGACGGCCAAGGTGCTGCACGCGGTGCGGGTGCTGCCGGTGCCGGGCGACATCGACACCTGGCTCGGGTGCATCGTGGCGCCCGAGGACGGGATCGCCGAGCTCCAGCGCCTGGGATTCGCCGACGTGGCGCTGCTCCCGGACGACGTGCACGTCCCTCGCCTCGGCTACTCGCTCGTCGCCCGCCTCCCCTCGTAGGACGGCCGGGCGGCGGGCCGTCGAGGGTCGAGAGAGCCGATCCATTCGGCTGAATCGGCTCCGCTACGATTTGCGCGGCCGGTGGCACGGTCCGGATCCATGACGTTTGGGCCTTTTGCGTGGCGGGCTTCGCAATTGCTGGGGGGAAGTTCCGAAGATGACGAGCCCGTCGGCCACGGAGGTCGCCGACCCGCGGGCGCCGCGCCCGATCGCGGCGACCAAGCCGGCCGGGACCCGCACCTGGGACCCGCTCTGGTCCATCGCCTTCGCGCTGCTCGTCTACGTCCCGATCATCGCGATGCACCCGGGCCGGGTGGAGACCGAGACCAAGACGTACCTGTACCTCGACCCGTCGCGCCTCCTGACGAGGGCCTTCACGCTCTGGACCCCGACGGTCGGCTTCGGGACGATGAGCCACCAGACCGCGGGCTACCTCTTCCCGATGGGGCCGTTCTACTGGGTCCTGGAGTCGGTCCTCGGGGTGCCGGCCTGGATCGCGCAGCGGCTGTGGCTCGCCACGATCATCGTGCTGGCCGGCTTCGGGATGCGGTATCTCCTGCGAACGCTCGGGCTGCGCGGCGCGGGCGTGTCGGTGGCGATGCTCGCGTACGCGTTCAGCCCCTACGTGCTCGGCAACTCGGCGCTCTACAGCCCCTTGCTCGGCCCGTGGGCGGCGCTGCCGTGGTGGATCGGGTTCATGGTGCTGGGCCTGCGCGAGCGCGGGTGGAAGTACCCGTCGCTGTTCGCGCTCTCGGTGCTGCTCGTCGCCGCGCTCAACGGGACCGCGTTGCTGTACTGCCTCGCCGGTCCCGCGCTCTGGCTCCTCTACTCGTTGTTCGTCACGCGCGAGAGCACCTGGAGCGACACCTGGGCACTCGTCTGGCGCACGTCGGTGCTGACGTTCTTCACCTCGATCTGGTGGGTCGCCTCGCTCCTGATCGAGGGCAAGTACGGGCTCAACATCCTGCGGTACACCGAGTCCATCGAGGTGGTGTCCGTCGCGTCGACGCCGTTCGAGATCCTGCGCGGGCTCGGGAACTGGTTCTTCTACGGCCGGGACGCGCTCGGCCCGTGGAGTGACGCGCGCGCGTTCTACACCCAGCGGTTCTGGCTGATCTTCGTCTCGTTCCTGGTCCCCGCCCTCGCCATGCTGGCGGCCGCGGTGACGCGGTGGCGCTACCGGACGTTCTTCGTGCTCATGGTGCTGCTCGGTGTCGCGATCGGTGTTGGCGCATCGCCGTACGCCAACCCGTCACCTCTCGGTGGGGCGTACAAGAGCTTCGCGTTGACGTCTGCGCTGGGCTTCGCGCTGCGCAACACCGTGCGGGCGGTGCCACTGGTCGCGCTCGGCGTCGCCGTCCTGCTCGCCGTCGGGGTCAACGCCGTGGTCGACAACCTGCGGGGACGGTCGTGGCCGGCCGCCGCGTCGTGGGTCGCCGCGGGCGTCGGTGTGCTCTGCCTGGTCGCCGCGTACCCGGCGCTGGCCGGGCACTACTACAACCGCTCGCTCGAGCGCGGCGAGAGCATTCCGCAGTACTGGCAGAAGGCGGTGAACCACCTCGACGCGGAGTCGCACGCGACGCGAGTGCTCGCGCTGCCCGGTTCACCGTTCGCGACCTACCGGTGGGGCGACCTGAAGGATCCCCTGGAGCCCGGGCTCATGGACCGTCCGTACGCCGATCGCGAGCTCGTACCCCAGGGCTCGGCGGCGCCGGCCAACCTCGTGCAGGCGCTCGACCACCGCCTCCAGGAGCAGGACCAGCGCATCTTCGAGCCCGCGGCCGTCGCGCCTGTGGCCCGACTCATGGGCGTCGGCGACGTCGAGGTCCGCAACGACCTCCAGGTGGACCAGTACGGGCTGATCCAGCCGGCCGAGCAGTGGCGCAGCTTCACCGAGCCGCGGCCTTCCGGGCTCGGGCCGCCGTCGATCTTCGGGTCACGGATCCCGGGCCGGCTCAAGTACCCGGCGGGCGATCTCTCGCACTTCGGACCGCAGGTGCAGCCCCCGCCGGTCGCGGTGTTCCCCGTCGAGGACCCGCTGCCGATCGTGCGGACGAAGTCGCCCGCGACGCCGGTCGTCGTCGACGGCGACGGCGAGGGGGTCGTCGACCTCGCGGCCGGGGGACTCCTCGATCCGAACCGCCTCCTCGTCTATTCGGCTGCCCACCAGTCCGATCCGTCGTTCCTCCGGCGTCTCGCACCCGGGTCGACGCTTGTGCTGACCGACTCGAACCGCCGCCGCGCGATGCGCTGGTCGGGGATGACGAACAACTTCGGCTACACCGAGCTCGCGGGTGAGAAGCCGCTCGTCTCCGATCCGCTCGACCAGCGGCTGGAGGTGTTCCCGGACTCGACCGACGCGGTCCGGACCGTCACCGTCCTCTCGGGGGTGAAGTCGGTCCAGGCCACGACCTACGGCGCGGCGAGCTTCGACTACAACCCGAAGGAGCGGCCCGCGCTCGCGCTCGACGGGAACCCGAGGACCGCGTGGCTCGCGTTCGCCGGCCAGGCCGTGGACCACCCGCGGCTGCGCATCGTGCTGGAGCACCGGGTCACGACCGACCACGTCAACCTCTCGCAGGTTGCATCGCTCATCGATCAGCAGCTGCCCGCCGAGCCGCGGTACGTCACGTCAGTGACCCTGCGCTTCGACGGCGGCGACGCGGCGACCGCGTCGTTGAACCGGAGCTCGCGCACGATCGCCGGCCAGGACGTGCACTTCGGCCGGCGCACGTTCACCACGCTCGACATCACGATCGACGGTGTGCACGGCAACCTCGACGGCACCGCGGGGCAGAAGAACCCGGTCGGCTTCAACGAGGTCCGGATCCGGGACAGCCGGCCCGGCTCGGCGCCGGTGCAGGCGGTCGAGTCGCAGCGGCTGCCGACCGACCTGCTCACCGCGCTCGGGACGCGTTCGGCGTCGCACCCGCTCGCGATCGTGCTGAGCCGCGAGGCGACGATGGACGGCTCGGCGTTGCGCCGCACGTTCACCCTGCCCACGGCCCGAAGCTTCACGCTCCAGGGCAGCGCGATCCTCGGACCGAAGGCCACCGACGGCGTCGTCTCCCAGACGACCGGGCACGTGCCTGCGACGGCCGGTGGCGTCACCACGGCGTCGAACCTCCACCTCGACCCACCCGGCTCCAGGTCCTCCTCCGCCGTCGACGGTGATCCGCGCACCGCGTGGATGACACCGGTGGACAAGGAGGTGCCGACGATGAGCGTGACGGTCCCCGACCCGATCACGTTCGGTCACCTGGACCTCCAGGTCGTCGCCGACGGCCGTCACTCGGTGCCGCGGCAGCTCGTGATCACCGCCGACGACGGGACCCAGCGCGTGGTCGCGCTCCCGGTCGCCGGCGTGCCGCGACAGCCGGACGGGACGAAGTCGGTGCCGGTCGACTTCGAGCCGGTGCACGGGCGGACGTTCATCTTCACGATCGCGAACGCGGTCACGAAGAAGTCCGGCGGCGTCGCGCGACCCGAGGGCATCGCCGAGCTGGGCATCCCCGGCGTGCGGCAGGCGGCACCGCCCGCCGACCTCTCCGGTCAGTGCCGCGACGACCTCGTCGAGGTCGACGGGAAGCCGGTGCCGGTGCGGATCACGGGAAGCACCGGGGACGCGCTCGCGCAACGACCTCTCACGCTCTCGCAGTGCGACCCGGGCACACCGCTCGATCTCTCCGCCGGACGGCACACGATCGTCACCGAGATGTCGCCGTTCAACCCGACCGGCTTCGACGTGAACCGTCTCGTGCTGTCGTCCGCGGCGGGCGGCGCCGCGCAGGGTGCGGCGCAGCTGACGGCGACGCCGACCGGTGGGACGGCGAGCTCGCCCCGGGTGCACGTGCTCAAGAACGGCGCGACGTCGATGACGCTGCGGGTCGACCACGCTTCGGGCCCGTTCTGGCTCGTGCTCGGGCAGAGCTTCAACCAGGGCTGGGTCGCCAAGGCCGGGGGCCGGGAGCTGCCCGCGCCGACGCTGGTCGACGGGTTCGCGAACGGCTGGAAGGTGACCCCGTCCGGGAACGGCCCGATGACCGTGACGTTGACCTGGACCCCCCAGAAGACCTTCACGATCGCGCTCGTCATCTCGATCGTCGCGACGCTCGTGTGCCTCGGCATCGTGGTGTTCGCGTTCGTGCGACGCCGCCGCCGCACGAAGGCGGCCACCCGCGACCAGGCGGCCGGTGCGGACCCGGGCGAGGCGGTGCGCACGTTCCCGCGTCTGGTGCCGACGCTCTTCACCGCGCCGCTCCCGCCTCGGCGGGGCGCGACCGTCGCCGCGGTCGCCATCTCCGGAGTCGCGTCGGCCCTCCTCGTTCGCCCCTGGGTCGGCTTGCTCGTCGCCGCGCTCGTCCTGCTCGCGATCCGGTCGCCGAAGTCGCGCCTCGTCCTGCGGTTCGGGCCGCCGCTGATCGTGCTCGGGGTCGCCCTCTACATGACGATCGAGCAGCGCGTGCACGGCTATGCGGCCTCGTTCGACTGGGTGACGCGCTTCTCCGGGGCCAGCGTCGTCGTCTGGATCGCGGTGATGCTGCTCGCGTCGGACGCCCTGATCTCGATGCTGTGGCGCCGCGAGCCCGATCCTGGGCCCGAGGTGCCCGCCTGAGCGTCGACTCAGCTGTAGTGGCGGGCCGCGTGCGAGAGGGCGATCAGCTCGTCGCGGATCTCGGTGCCGAGCTCCTGAGGCTGCACGGTCCCGGGATCCACGAGCTCGACCGAGCGGGAGACGTCGAGCGGATGGTCGTCGTCGCCACCCACCGGGCGCACCCGCACGGCCACGACGAAGCGGTCGGGGAAGACTTCGGTAGCGGTCGCGGTCACCAGCACCTGGGGCGCGGCAGCAAGGCGCGAGGCACGCACGGGCGCCTCTCCGGTGACCCGCACCACGAGCCCGTCACGCGCGCGGGTCGCCTCGAGGATGTGGCACTGGTCGACGTAGGCGTGCACCGCACGGTCGATCCAGCCGCGCACCGCGTCGTCGCCGATCGACCCGTCGGACGCGAGGTCACCCGGGGTGACCGCGTCGTCGAGCCGGACCGACCAGGTGGTGTGGATCGTGCCCATGGCGCTCGACGGTAGAAGGCGCGTCGCACGGGACGGCCGGCAATTTCCCGGAAAAGCGGTCACTCGGTGACCGGTTCGGGGGCGCACGATGGAGGTCGGACAGCACGCGAACCGAGAGGGACGACATGGACTGGAAGCTCGAGCTGGTGGTGATCCCGGTGACCGACGTCGACCGGGCGAAGGACTTCTACGTGCGGATCGGCTTCAACGCCGACCACGACCACACGGTGAGCCCGGAGCTGCGCTTCGTCCAGCTCACCCCGCCGGGTTCGGCGTGCTCGATCGCATTCGGCCAGGGGCTGACCGACGCGGCGCCGGGATCCGTGAAGGGATTGCAGGTGGTGGTGGACGACGCCGGTGTCGCGCGTACGGCGCTCCTCGATCGCGGCGTCGAGGTGGGTCCGGTCGAAGACCTGCCGTGGGGCTCGTTCGTCTACTTCAACGACCCGGACGGCAACGCGTGGTCGGTGCAGCAGCTGGTCCCGAACGCGTCCTGAGCTCGACCAGCGGATCGGCACGACGCGTCGGCGACCCGGTGCCGACGGCGCGAAACCTAACCTCGGCCGATGCCCGACCGCCCGCAGGATCCCGACGCGCCCTGGTGGAAGTCGGGGGTGATCTACCAGATCTACCCCCGCTCGTTCGCCGACTCCGACGCGGACGGGGTCGGCGACCTGCGCGGGATCATCGAGCGACTCGATCACCTCGAGTGGCTCGGCGTCGACGCGATCTGGCTCAGCCCGGTCACGGTGTCGCCCAACGCGGACTGGGGCTACGACGTCGCCGACTTCCGCGCCGTCGAGCCCGAGCTCGGCACCATGGCGGAGCTCGAGGAGCTGATCGGCGACGCGCACGGGCGGGGCATCAGGGTGCTCCTGGACTTCGTGCCCAACCACACGAGCGCGCAGCACCCGTGGTTCGTGGAGGCCCGGACCTCCGCCCGCGCGCCGCACCGCGACTGGTACGTCTGGGCGGACCCCGGGCCGGACGGCACCCCGCCGAACAACTGGGTCAGCAGCTTCGGCGGCCCGGCCTGGACCCTGGACGAGGCGAGCGGTCAGTACTACCTGCACAACCACCTGAGCGAGCAGCCCGACCTCAACTGGTGGAACGAGGACCTGCGCGACGAGTTCGACGACATCGTGGGTTTCTGGTTCGACCGCGGCATCGACGGGTTCCGCGTCGACGTGTGCAACGTGATCGTCAAGGACGCCGCGCTGCGGGACAACCCGCCTGCGACCGAGGACGATCCGCTGGACGTGCAGCTGTTCGGCCAACGGCCCGTCTACAACGCGAACCGCCCCGAGGTGCACGACGTCCTCCGCCGATGGCGGCGGATCGCGGACGCGTACGACCCGCCCCGGATCCTGCTCGGCGAGACGCCGGTCGAGGACTTCGCCGAGCTCGGTCGCTACTACGGGACCGCGCTCGACGAGCTCCAGCTCGCGTTCAACTTCCCGTTCATCAACGCGCCGTTCGACGGAGACGCGATGCCGGCCATCGTGGCGCGGACGGAGGCGGCTCTCCCGGACGGCGCGTGGCCGGCATGGACCGGGTCGAACCACGACATGTCACGGCTCGCGACCCGCTGGGCCGGCGACGACCCCGCGCGGATCCGGGCCGCGCTGCTCATGCTGCTGACCCTGCGCGGGACCCCGGTGCTCTACCAGGGTGACGAGATCGGGCTCGGCGACACCACGGTCGAGCCGCCCGACCTGCGCGACCCGCTGGGCGTCCGGTACTGGCCCGCCTACGCCGGGCGCGATGCGATGCGCACGCCGATGCACTGGCGGGACGGCCCCGGCGGCGGGTTCACGGAACCGGGCTCGCGCCCGTGGCTCCCGCTCGGGGACACTGCGTGCAACGTCGAGGACCAGCGCGCCGACCCGGCCTCCGTGCTCCACCTGACCCGGGACCTCCTCGCGCTCCGGCGCCGGACCCCGGACCTCCACTCCGGCGCATACGTGTCGCAGCCCGGTCCGGACGGGCTCTGGGCGTGGCGCCGTGGCGAGGGTCATCTCGTGGTCGTCAGCTTCGCGGAGCACGACGCGGCTCTCGACGGGCTCGCGGGCCGCATCGCCATCGGCACCGACCGCGCCCGCGACGGCGAGACCTTCGCCGGATCCGTCCTCGTCCGGGCGGGAGAGGGGCTCGTCGCGGCGGTCGCCGAACCGGGATGACGTGACACGCGTGTCACATTCGATCTAGCGTGCCTGCCCAGTCACCGCAATCGGGGGGTTCGCATGACGAGGCATCGAGTACCGCGGACGCGCATCGGGCTCGCCGCGACAGTGGGCGTGTGCGTCCTGCTCGTCATGTCGCTGTCGGCATTCAGCCTGAGCCCCGGACGGGACACCGCGCCGACGCGCCGGCCCACCGCCGCGGCGCCGGCCACCGGGGTGACGCCGAAGACCATCAAGGTCGGGATCGCGCTCACGAACTTCGACTGCATCAAGCAGTTCGTCGACTCGATCCGGCTGAAGCAGGAGCAGGTCTACGGCGCGTACATCTCCGACCTCAACGCCAAGGGTGGGATCGACGGCCGCAAGATCGTCCCGGTCTACGACACGTACTGCCCGCTCGGCAGCGCCGGCCCGCTCGCGGTCTGCACCAAGTTCACCGACGACGACAAGGTGTTCGCGGTGATCGGCACGTTCGTCGACTTCTCGGGCGACGCGCAGACCTGTGTCGCGAACCAGCACAAGCGCGTGCTGATGACCTTCAACCTCACCCAGCAGATCATCGACGGGTCGCCGCCCGGGTTGATGATCTATCCAGGTGCGACCAACGAGCGCACGGTCAAGGTCCTGCTCCAGCTCCTGAACAAGGAGAAGAAGCTGAAGGGCAAGAAGGTCGCGGTGCTCGGCGGCTCGGCCGAGGCGAACACCGTGAACAAGACGATCGTGCCCGGTCTGAAGAAGCTCAAGGTCCCGATGGGCTCGACCGCCATCCTCTCGATCAACGGGACCGCGGACACGACGTCCGCGCAGGCCCAGCTCGACAGCTTCATCGAGAAGTGGAAGGGCCAGCACGTCAACACGGTGTTCCTCTCGGGCGACGAGGTGTCGTCCAAGCAATTCGTCACCAAGCTGCGCCAGGAGCTGCCCAAGGTCACCCTGATCACCGACACCACCGATGTCCGCGACTTCGCCCAGCAGGAGGTCCACGCGGGGATCAAGCCGAACCCGTACGAGGGCATCATCGTCGCGGGGGGTCCGACGCCAGCAGAGTACGACAAGAGCGCGAACTACAGGTACTGCGCGCAGATCTACAAGAAGTACACGAAGAAGCCCGCGCCGAAGTCCACCACGGTGATCAAGGCGCCGGGCGGGAAGACGGTCGACACGTACGGGACCATCAACGACGCCTGCCAGATCATGACGATGTTCCACGACATCGCGACGAAGGCCGGGAAGAACCTGACCAACGCGAGCTGGGTGAAGGCGGTCGACAGCTACGGCGAGATCGTCAACCGGGGCTCGGGCCCGTACTCGTCGCTCCACACGGGGAAGTACGACGTCGAGGACAACTTCCGGCTCGAGGCGTTCGACTCCTCGATCAAGCCGAGCGGCAACTGGAAGGCGCTCACGCCGGTGGAGAACATCACCGGTCAGTAGCGGGCTCACCGAGCGCGCAAACCTGACACACGTGTCAGGGACAGAATACGATCCCGGGACCCAGGGTTCGTGAGCCGATCTGGGGCGAAGGCGGTCAGGTTGGGCGACACGCAAGACACCCGGGGCGACGCCGCAGCACTCGCGTCCGCGGTCCTGGACGAGGAGGCGGCGCGGCAGGAGGCACAGGCGCGCGCCAGCGAGCAGGTGATCTTCCCGGACGACCTCCTCCCCGGCGTGAACTCCGAGCCGGTCACGTTCAAGGAGGCGTTCGCCCGGGGCGGGAAGCTGATGTTCGTCGTGCTCGGGCTGCTGCTCGCGTTCGACGAGCTCGAGGGTGCCGCGATCCAGGTCCTCGGACCCGAGATCCGCCAGACGTTCCACATCAGCAGCGGGGCGATCGTCTTCATCGGCACCGCCTCGTCCGCGTTCTTCGTGCTCGGAGCGGTCCCGATGGGCTGGCTCGCCGACCGCGTGCGCCGGGTCCCGATCGTCGGCGTCGCGAGCCTCTTCTTCTCGTTCTTCGTGCTGCTGTCGGGCTTCGCGGTCAACGCCTTCATGCTGTTCTGGACCCGCTTCGCCACGGGCATCGCGAAGTCGAACAGCATCCCCGTGCACCAGTCGCTGATCGCCGACAACTACCCGATCGGCATCCGCGCCCGGATGTCGGCGGTGATGAACATGGGGGCGCACGGCATCGGGCTGTGCAGCCCGGTGCTCGCCGCCGCGATCGCGACCTGGGCCGGCGGTCCCCAGGGCTGGCGCTGGGCCTGGTACATCCTCGGCATCCCGGTCGCGATCGTCGCCATCGTCGCGTTCTGGATGAAGGAGCCGCCCCGCGGACAGTTCGAGAAGGACGACGTCCTCGGCGAGGTCATCGAGGACGAGAACCCGGCCCCGATCTCGATGGAGTCGGCGTTCGCCCGGATCAAGAAGATCGCGACGATCAAGACCGTCCTCGTCGCGTTCTGCGCCCTCGGGTTCGGGCTCTTCAGCCAGGGCGAGCTCGCGTCGCTCTACCTGCACGACAACCTGCACATCCACGACGTGCTCCAGCGCGGCCTGATCCTGAGCCTCTCGGGCATCGCCGCGCTCCCGGTCCTGCCGTACATCGGCCGCTACTTCGACCGGGTCTACCGGGTGAACCCGGCCAAGGCGCTGGCCATGGTCGGTGCGCTGATCCTGCCCTCGGCGCTGTTCACCCCGCTCCAGTACTCGGTGCACAGCTCGACCGCGTTCTGGATCCTCGGCGTCCCGCAGGCCGTGCTCACCACCTCCGCGTTCGCGATGACCGGCCCCGTGCTCCAGGCCGTGGTGCCGTACCGGCTCCGCGGCATGGGCACCGCGATGGCCACGATGTACATCTTCTTCATCGGCGGGTTCCTCGGCGGGGTGCTCTCCGGCTTCTTCACGAACGCGATCGGGGTGCGGGGCACCGTCATCGCGTTGGGGGTGCCGACGAGCATCATCGGTGGCCTGCTCCTGATGAACGGCGCGCGCTTCATCCGCGGCGACCTGTCGCTCGTCGTCGAGGAGCTGCTCGAGGAGCAGGAGGAGCACCGCAAGCGCAACGAGCGGGGCGAGGCGACGCCGGCGCTCCAAGTTGCCAACATCGACTTCTCGTACGGCACGGTCCAGGTCCTCTTCGACGTGAACTTCGAGATCGCGCACGGCGAGTGCGTCGCGCTGCTCGGCACGAACGGCGCGGGGAAGTCCACGATCCTGCGGGTGATCAGTGGGCTCGAGGTGCCCGAGCGCGGTGTCGTGCGCCTCGACGGGCGCAACATCACGTACGTCTCGCCCGAGGACCGCGTGAAGCTGGGGATCGTGTCGCTGCCGGGCGGCAACGGCGTGTTCCCGGCCCTCACCGTCGATCAGAACCTCGCGGTGAGCGCCTGGCTCGACGAGGGGTCGAAGGCCGAGGTGGACGAGACGATCGCCGGCGTGCTCGAGCTGTTCCCCGAGCTGCGCGAGCGGCAGAAGCAGATGGCGAGCAGCCTCTCCGGCGGCCAGCAGCAGATGCTCGCCCTCGCGCGCGTGCTGATCCACAAGCCGGACGTGTTGATCATCGACGAGCTGTCGCTCGGGCTCGCGCCGATCGTCGTGCAGCGGATGCTCGAGCTCATCGACCAGCTGCGCGAGCAGGGACAGACGATGGTGATCGTCGAGCAGTCGCTGAACATCGCCTTGGCGATCTCGGACCGGGCCATCTTCCTCGAGAAGGGCGAGGTCAAGTTCGAGGGCGCCACCGCGGACCTCATGGCCCGTGACGACCTCGCCCGCGCCGTCTTCTTCGGGGACGAGGGCGGCTGATAGCGGTGCTCAGCTCGATCCTCGTTCCCCACATCTGGACCGCGAACCTCATCTTCATCGGCGTCGTCCGCGGCCTGATCGTGTCGCTGATCGCGATGGGCATCGTCCTCATCTACCGGTCGAGCCGGGTCATCAACTTCGCGGTGGCCGACCTCGGGGTTCCCGCCGCCGCACTGCTGGCGCTCATGGCCGGCAAGGCGCACTGGCCGTACTGGCCGTCGCTGTTCCTCGCCGTCGCGGCCGGGACACTCGCCGGCACCCTGGTCGAGCTCGCGGTGATCAGGCGTCTGTTCAAGGCGCCGCGCGTCATCGTGCTCGTCGCCACGATCGGCGTCGCGGAGCTCGCCCGGGCGATCACGATGACGCTTCCGGACTACCGCACCGGGTCGCTGCAGACCGCGTACCCGACCCCGATCACGGGGGAGTGGCACCTCAGCAGCATCACGATCGAAGGCTCCCAGCTGCTCGTGCTGATCGTGGTGCCGCTGATCGCGCTCGGGCTGTGGTGGCTGCTCGGGCACACGCGCTTCGGCATCTCGGTGCGCGCGTCCGCGTCGAACGCGGACCTCGCGCGCCTCACCGGCATCAGCCCGAAGCTCGTCTCGACCGCGATCTGGACGATCGCCGGCTTCCTCTCCGCGGTGTCGATCATCCTGTACGCCACCGAGCAGGGATCGACCGAGCTCGTGTCGATCGGGCCCGAGACCCTGCTGCTCGGCCTCTCTGCCGCGCTGATCGGCGGGATGCGCTCGTTCCCTCGGGCAGTCGCAGGCGCGATCGGGATCGGGATCCTGTACCAGGTGCTCGTGTTCAACTTCCCGAACACCGTGGGCCTCGTGCAGTTCGTGGTGCTGATCCTCGTGCTGTTCCTCGTGGCCCGGATGAGCCGCAGCGACGACTCCGGCGCGGAGAGCTTCTCCTTCGCGCCGCGGGTGCCTCCCGTGCCCGAGCGGTTGAAGGAGATCTGGTGGGTGCGGCGCATGCCCCAGCTCCTCGCCGGGTTCGCGCTCGTCTTCGCGATCGTCCTCCCGCTGATCGTCACGCAGTCCTTCCACCAGCAGACGTACGCGATGGTCCTCGCGTTCGCGATCTGCGCGGTGTCGGTCACGGTGCTCACGGGGTGGGCCGGGCAGCTGTCGCTGGGTCAGATGGCGTTCGCCGGCATCGGTGCGCTCAGCGCGGCCGCGCTCGTGCGTGGCGTGACGTTCGACATCGGCTGGCGCTCGACCCGGATCGTGCAGGGGAGCCTGCCGAAGCTCCCGTTCGTGCCCGCGCTGCTCGTCGGCGCGGTCATCGCCTGCCTGGTCGCGGTGCTCGTGGGCTTCGGTGCGCTGCGGGTGAAGGGGCTGCTGCTCGGCATCAGCACGCTCGCGTTCGCGATCGCGGCGCAGGCGTACATCTTCTCCCGGCCGATCTTCACCGGCGAGGTGGACGCGACGACGGTGCAGCTCGCGCGCGGGCACCTCGGCCCGATCGACCTCGCGCACCTCAACCGCAGCTACTACTACTTCACGCTCGCGGTGCTGGTGATCGTGCTGATCCTCGCGGGCCACCTCCGGCGGACGGGCATCGGGCGGTCGATCATCGGCGTCCGGGAGAACGAGCCGGCCGCGTCGGCGTTCACCGTCTCACCGAGACGCTCCAAGCTGATGGCCTTCGCGGTCGCGGGCTTCGTCGCCGGCCTCGGCGGCGCGATCCTCGGCGGGCTCGTCGTGACGATCGGCTTCCAGGAGCGGTTCTTCCGCGTCGAGGACTCGCTCGTGCTCGTCGCGCTCGCGGTGATCGGCGGACTCGGCAGCCTCGCCGGCGCGGTGGTCGGTGCGGTCTGGGTGATCGGGCTCCCCGCGTTCTGGCCCGACAACCAGACCGTGCCGCTGTTCACGTCGAGCATCGGTCTGCTCATCATCCTGCTCTACATCCCGGGCGGCTTCACCCAGATCGGCTACTGGCTGCGCAGCTCGATCCTGAATTGGCTCGAAGGGCGGTTGCCCGAGGTGGCGACGAAGACGCGCACGGCGCCGCCGGTCTCGCTGCACACGGCGATCGAGCGGCCGATCGTCGCCAACGCGGACGGCAGCGTGATCTCGACCACGGGGCTGACGGTGACCTTCGGCGGGCTGGTCGCGGTCGACCACGTCGACTTCCGCGCCGATGCGGGCGAGGTGATCGGGCTCATCGGCACCAACGGCGCCGGCAAGTCGACGCTGCTGAACGCGATCGGCGGGTACGTGCCGAGCTCCGGGACGGTCGAGCTGCTGGGCAAGGACGTCTCGAAGCTCCCCGCCCACCGGCGCTCGCACTACGGATTGGGGCGCACGTTCCAGGCGGCGACTCTCTTCCCGGAGCTGACCGTGCGCGAGACGGTGCAGCTCGCGCTCGAGGCCCGGCACCGCACGTCGTTCTGGGGCTCCCTGCTCTACCTCCCGAACGCGACGAAGCACGAGCGGTCGAAGCGCGCCGAAGCGGCCGAGCTCATCGACTTCCTCGGTCTCGGCCGCTACGCCGACCGGTTCATCGCCGAGCTCTCGACCGGCACCCGGCGCATCGTCGAGCTGGCCTCGGTGCTCGCGGTCGCCCCGCGGGTGATCTGCCTCGACGAGCCGACCGCGGGCGTGGCCCAGCGCGAGGCGGAAGCGTTCGGGCCCCTGATCAAGCGGGTGCAGCAGGAGCTCGACGCGACACTCGTCGTCGTCGAGCACGACCTGCCGCTCATCATGGCGATCTCCGACCGCGTCTACTGCATGGAGGCGGGCGCGGTGATCGCGGAAGGCGAGTCGGCGACGATCCGCAGCGACCCGCTCGTCGTCGCGTCGTACCTCGGCACCGACGAGCGCGCGACCAAGCGCAGCAACGCGGACGAGGTCCTCCAGCCGGCCGCCGTATCGGCGCGCGTCCCGAGCTCGGCCGACGGAGACCTTCGCGACGAAGGCACCGACGGTTCGTGAACCCGACCCTGGCGCCCGAGTCGGCGGTCACCACATGGCGGGAGAACGGGTGGGTCCTCATCGAGGGCCTGGTGAGCACGGACGAGATCGACGCCGCGGTCGCGGACCTGGCCCTGATGTTCCCGACGGCGGAGGCGTACCACGCCGACCCCGCGGGGGAGACCGAGCGGTGGCTCGGGCGGCCGCCACCCCGGCACGAGGAGTGGGTGTGGCCCCCGACCGGTCCGGGCTTCCGTCCCGAGCAGCACACCTGGCTGCGCGAGTTCCCCTTTCCCGGTTCCGGCGCCCTCAACCGGCTCTGCGTGCATCCGGCGATCGTCGACTTCATGCAGCGCGCGCTCCAGGCGTCCGACCTCCGGCTCTACCAGGCCCGGTCGAACGCGAAGTACACCGGGCTCACGAACTACGAGCAGCCCATGCACACCGACCGGAACCACTCGTTCCTGCCGCCGTTGACCCAGACCCCCTGGTTGCACGTCGAGTCGTTCCTCTACCTGTCGGACGTCCACGAGGGCACCGCGCCGACCCACCTGGTGCCCCTGCCCGACTCGGCCGGTCACTCGCCGACCGAGCCGCTGATCATGCCGGACGGGGATCCCGCGATCTACGCCGCGGAGCAGGCGGCCACGGGTGTGCGTGGCTCGTTGCTCGCCTACCGGCCCGACGTGTTCCACCGCGGCGTCGACCTCACCGACCCGGGCGGCGCCCGCTTCCTCCTCAACGTCAGCTTCAAGCACGTGGCGCAGGACTGGGTCGGCTACGACTCCCTCCAGTCCCGCGCGAACTCCGCCGAGTGGGATCGGTTCGCCGAGGCGTCGACGCCCGACGAGCTCGCGCTCTTCGGGTTCCCGAGGCCCGGCCACCCGATCTGGGACGCCGACATGCTCGCCGAGACCGCGCTCCGCTACCCGAAGCTGGACCTCACGCCGTGGCTCGATGCGGCCGGGCGGTCCTGAGCCCGACGCGCGACGGTCACGCGGCCCGAAACGACCAGGACCCGGCGCCGACGGTGAGCTCGACGATCCCCGCCCGAGCCCCGGACACGCGGATGCCGGGGCCGCCGCGAATCGGGTGACCGGACTCGGTGACGTCGCCGGTCGTGCGGGCCCGCATCGCGACGCGTACGGACACGTTGGCGGGGACGTGGAGGCGCAGCTCGGTGCCGGCGCCCCGACGCCAGGCGACGGCCACCGGGCCGCTGACGGTCGGCACCGTGCCCGACGCGCGGGCGAGCCCGGCATCGGGCTGGACGACCGCGAGGCGGGCGCCGGTGGCGGTGCGGCCGGGGGCGACCGTCGTGACCCCGAGGAAGGTCTCGGGCAGCGCGGCGAGCGCCGCGGACCCCCAGCCGTGTGAGGTGCTGTCGCCGTCGGCATCGTCGGGGGCCCACGTCTCCCAGGTGAACGTTCCGTGCTGCGCGACGATCTGCGCCCAGCCGGGACCGGTGGCGTCGGTGAGGATCCGGCGCACGTCGGCGTCCCGGCCCGCGTCGTGCAGCGCGCGCAGCAGCACGAGCCCGTTGTCCGGCCCCATCGCGACGCGCAGCGCGGCGACAGCCGAGCCGACCGCGGCGTGGGCCGCGAGCGGGACGATGCCGGCGTCGAGCGCGAACGCGTTCGCCTGCTGGCTCACGTGCTGGCTCATGGACCCGTCGGCCTCGAGCCCGTCGACGTAAGTGCCGTCGGGTCGGCGCAGGCGGCCGTTCATCGCGGTGGCGAGCGCGGCGAGACGGCTGCGCCACGCCGCCGCGCTCGCGACATCGCCGAGGGCATCCGCCATGTCTGCCACTCGGGCGTACGCCTCCGCCGCAAGCGCGTTGACGGTCGTGCGGGCCACGGTCGCCATGTCGTACCCGTAGCGCATCGGCGGCGGCCAGTCGACCGCGCCGTAGAGGTAGTCCTCGCCACCACCGGGGAGCTTGGTCACGAGTCCGGTCGTCGGGTCCGTCGCCGCGGCGATGTACGACGCGACGCGGGTGGCGACAGGCGCGAGCTCACGAAGGGTCGCGCGGTCGCCGGTGGCCACGAAGTACTGCCAGAGCCAGTCCGGGTAGCGCTCGGTGTTGTCGGGGATGTCGCGGGCACCGTCACTGTTCGGGTAGACGACGTTGAGCCGGCCGTCGGGCCAGTAGCGGGACTGTGAGCGCGCGAAGTCACGGAGCGCCTGCCACGTGAGGTTCTGCTCGCCGAACGCGCGCGTCGTCGCCTGCGAGTCGTCGTAGGAGTCGAGGAGGAACTGGCCCTTCTCGCGCGTCGGGGTGTCGACGAACTGCTCCTGGCTGACGTAGAGCGCGGAGCGACGGGTGAGGGACCAGACCGCGTCGACCTTCGGGTCGGACGTGCGGAACGTGGCGTCGTCGCCCGCGGGCATCGCCGCGTGGCGCGCCTCGATCGTGAGCTGACCGGCGCTCAGCGGCTCACCCGGGTCGTCGACCTCGAGGTACCGGAACGCCAGGTAGCCGTATGCGGCGAAGGTCGAGCTCCCGGCCGGCTGGGTGTACCGGTAGCTCATGTCCGTGCCCTGGTTCTCGTGCGTCGCCGACACGGAGCCGTCGGGGGCGAGCGCGAACCCCGCCCGCATCGTCACCGGGTGCCCGGCAACGCCGTGGCGGAACCGCACCACCGGGCTCGCAGCGTCGATCGCGCCGTAGTCCGCCACGACCGAACCGCTCGGGAGCGTGCGCACCGACTGCGGCCGCACCGCGTGGCGTGCGATCCGGGTGCGCTGCGCGACGAGGTCGGTGAACGGCGGCGTCCCCGGCGGCCCGAGCACCGCGATCGGATGCCAGGCGGCGTCGTCGAAGGCGGGCGTGGACCAACCGGCTGGGTGCCCGCGCCCGTCCACGATCTCGGTGAAGTCGCCCTCGTCGTTGCGTGGCGTCCCTGGCGACCACTCGGCCGGCGTCTCGCGCCACGTCCCGTCGGTGCCGAAGACCTCGTGCGATCCGTCGCGGTGGGTGACCGAGATCTCGGCCAGCAGCCCGGGCTGCCCTGCAGGCCGACCCTGGCCCGGCCCGTACCAGTGGTGCAGCACGCCGATGCCGTTCGCGCCGGACCGCAGCCGCGCGGTCACGTCGGTGGCCTCGACGTACTGCTCGTCCGGATAGGAGAACGACGGGCCGGCCGCGGCGCGGTGGCCGTTGACCCAGAGCTGGTACTGGTGGGACGCGGCGATGTAGGCGGTGGCGCGCACGATCGGCCCGGAACCGACATGGACGGTGGTCCGCACGTAGGTCATCTCGTCGTGCGACGGCGGCGAGGCACCCGGCGTCACCCACTGTGCGTGCCAGTCGGCCGTGCGAGGCACGGTCACGAACGGGACCGGGCGCGCGAACGCGCCGGCGGTGCCGGCGCCGTCGCCGGTCGAGACCGTCCACCAGTACTGCGCATCACCCTGGAGCCGCGGTCCGGTGTACGGGACGAACGCCTGTTGCGCCGAGCGCACCCGGCCGGTGTCCCACACGATGCCCGCCGACCCGGGCCGGCTCGTCGGCTGCCGGCTGACCAGGATGCGGTAGGTGGACTGGAGGGCGCCGCGCGCCGGATCGGTGACCCGCCAGGCGAACTGGATCGCGTCGGGGTCGACGCCGATCGCCGGCCGCATGCCGTTCGTCGTGAGCCGGGTGGGCGCGCCCGGTGTGGCCGCGGCCGCGGCGGTGGTCGCGTGGCCGGCGATCGTGAGGGACGCGACGAGCAGTGCGGCGAGCACGAGCGAGAGCCGCGTGCGGGCACCGTTGCCGATCCGCGCCCACCTGGTCATGCCCATCCCCTCGGCCCGTCGCCGCAGCCCCCGTCGCGGCATGGGGAGCCTACCGGTCGGCGACCGCGCGCGGCGGTAGCGTGCGCCGGTGCGGAGGCGCCGGGGTCTGCTCGTCGCGAGCATCGCGATCGCGGTCGTCACGGGTGGATGCGCGAGTCCTGCCACCGCCGAGTCCGGCACGTCGGACTCGCCGACTGTGGCGTGGCGCGCGATCCGGAACCCGATGCTGACCGACGCCCGCCACGTCGTGAAGGACCAGGCCGTCGTCTCCGTCGCGCACCGCTGGCACGCGGTGTTCAGCTTCGCGGACCGGGCGGGTCGCTGGCGCATCGGCTTGCGCGCCAGCCCGGACCTCGCGCACTGGTCACGCGTGACGACGATGCCACACGACCCCGAGGTCGCGGGCGAGGCGTCGCCCGACGTCGAGCGCGCGCCTGACGGCCGATACGTGGTCGCATACCAGTCGTTCGCCTCGGACCGCGCCGGCGCGCGACCGAAGCTCTACTTCCGCACGACACGCGACTTCGTCCGGTTCTCGGCCCCGCGCCGCCTCGCGCCCGAGCTGTTCGCCGCGCCCGACGAGCGGCTGATCGATCCGGCCGTCGTATGGGCGCCGGCCGGCCTGCTGCTGGGCTTCAAGCGCGGCGTCGACCAGCAGCAGTTCGAGCTCGCGCGCTCGACGAGCGGCACGCTCCGGGGCCCGTGGGAGCTGCTGGGGGCACCCGACATCTCGGTGCGGGGCGACACGGTCGAGAACTACCAGTTCCTCCATCTCGGCGGTCGGTGGCAGCTGCTCGCGACGTCGAACAACGGCAACCAGCCGGTGCGCTTCGACCTGGCCGGCGACGCGGCGATCGCGGCGGGCTGGCTGCACTGGGGTCCGGCGCGGGCGCTCGCCGTACCGCAGGAGGCGTGGAACCGCGGTGCCGGGCTCACGGGCACCGACTTCGAGCACGCCAACTGCGCGTACCTCGTCGCCGGGCGGCGCGTCGCCGGCTGGTACTACCTCACGTATTCGGACGCGCCCGAGAAGCGCACGTTCCATGGCGAGGGCCACGCGGTCGTCGCGATCGCGCGCAGCCGGGACCTGGAGCACTGGGCGGTCCCGCCGCACTAGAGATGTCGGCGTGGCGCGTCAGTCGGGTGGGCGCGCGAAGTCCTGGGGCGCGACCGTGCGGGACAGGATCCCGAGCGTGGCGCGCAGCGCGCTCTCGGGGATGATCGGGAAGATGTCGGCCTCCTTCCAGGTCGGGTCGATGTCCGACCAGTCGTAGTAGGAGGTGACGAGGGTGCCGTCCTCGGTGGGCTCGAGCCGGTAGCCGTACACGTGGCCGATCTGCGGCTTGATCTGGCCGAGGATGGTCCACGCGATCTCACGGTCGGGCACGAAGGTCTTGATGGTCACGGTCACGTCGTACCGACCCATCGGGAAGTCGTTGAGCGACTCGCGGTCCATGTGCACGACGAACGAGTCGCCGACCGCGGTGACCGGGTCGCCGGTCGCCGCGAGCAGCATCCCGGAGCTGTCGATCGCCACGTGGCCCTTCGGGTCGGCCAGCACCGCGAAGATCGCCTCGGGCGCCGCGGCGATGGTGCGCTGCACTTCCATCCGCTCATCCGTCATGGCCGCATCCTGTCACCGCGGCTCCTCCGACGTCACCGTCCCCAGACCGAGACGTGCGACTCGCTCCGGTCGGTGAAGGGCGACCGGGTCCAGTCCGCCCACCGGTGCCGCAGGTGCAGCCCGGCGATCCGGGCCATCAGGTCGAGCTCGCTCGGCCAGGCGTAGCGCTGGTGCACCGGGAACAGCTGCACTCCCCGCGCGCTCAGGGAGACATGGTTCTCGTCGATGCGCTGGCCCACCGGGTCGTGGCGGAGGACGTCGAGGCGCACTTCGTCGGCCGTGACCGCCTCGGCATCGACGTACTGACCGTCCCGCAGACGATGGAGGAAGCTCGGAACGTAGGTCTCGACCACGAAGACACCATCGTCACCGAGGTGCGTGGCGACGTTCTCGAAGCAGCGGACCTGGTCGTCCTGGCTGCCGAGGTTGAAGAGCGTGTTGAAGACGACGTAGATGAGCGTGAAGCTCCCGTCCACCGCGACGTCGGCGAAGTCGCCGATGCGAACGTCCAGCGCGGTCCCACCGGGCTTGGCCCGCAACCGGTCCACCATCGCGGGGGAGATGTCGATGCCTTCGACGCGGATGCCCCGGGCGGCGAGCGGGAGCGCGACGCGCCCGGTCCCGATCGCGAGCTCGAGCGCCCGACCGCTCCCGGCGAGCTCGGCCAGCACGTCGACCATCGCGGGGAGCGCGACGCCGTTCAGCTCGTCGTACACCGCCGCGGTGCGCTCACCGAAGAAGCGGGCCTGGTCGTTCTGCATCGCGCCATCTGATCGGCCGCGGCCTGCGGGCGCCATCGATTAATCCGTGGCCGGGTGCACCTGCGGAGGGCAGGCTGGGCGCATGGGAGACCTGGCGAAGGACACCGAGCCTCGGCCGCGCGGCGCCGGGCGGTTCACGACGACGCTCAGCAAGGACTGGGAGATCTGGGGACCGATGGGCGGGTACGTGGCCGCCTGCGCGTTGCGGGCCGCGGGAGCGTCGACCGAGGACCCGAGGCCGGCCGCGTTCTCGTGCCACTACCTCGGCGTGGCCGAGTTCGGCGACGTCGAGCTGCAGGTGTCCACGCGCAAGCGGGGCCGGACCGCGACCGCGCAGCGGGTGGAGGTGACCCAGGGGGATCGTCCGATCCTCGATGCGATGGTCTGGAGCGTCGGTGACGTCGAGGGGCTCGAGCACGACGAGACCGAGATGCCCGACGTGCCCGGGCCGGGGCAGCTCTCGGACATCCGCGACCTGCTGCCGGCCGACGCCCCGCCGCCGTTTCCGTTCTGGAACAACCTCGAAGGCCGACCGCTCGACTTCGAGCTCGAGTGGCCGCCCGACGGGCCACGACCGGCGGAGTGGCGCGAATGGCTGCGGTTCACGCCGACCCCGACGTTCGACGAGCCGTGGGTCGACGCCACCCGTTGCGTGATCCTCGTCGACCTGCCGAGCTGGCCCTCGGCGCACCGCCCCCACGCGTGGACCAACCCGGCGTTCATCGCGCCGACGCTCGACCTGAACGTCGCGTTCCATCAGCCGACGAGCGACCACGACTGGCTGCTCTGCGAGGGTGCCGCGCCGCTCTCCACCGGTGGCTTGTTCGGCTGGACCGCGGGTGTGTGGTCGGAGAGCGGGAAGCTGCACGCATCGGGCGGGGGGCAGTGCCTCTACCGTCGCCTGTCGAACCCACCGGCCTGACCCGCCCTCCGCGTACGCGGAGCCACCGGCGCGGCCGCGCGCGTCGAGGCCCCGGCTGCGATCGGAGCCAGGGCCGTCGAGACGCCTGCGCCGATGCCGCTCGGGGTGGACGGGTCGGCGCAGTGCACTGAACCTACCCAGCGCCGATGGCGCGCCCGCCGCCGATACGTGAACACGCAGCGAACGATCGATTCGACCCGAGCCGTCGGTCGACAGGCCAGACTCTGGCGGTGCGGGTGGTGACGGGCGAGCGTCGTCGGGCGGCTGCGCCGTCGTGCTCGTCGGGACGCGGTGGTGGTGCAGCGGGATTCGACGTACGCCGGCCTCGTGACGCGTGGTGGGCGACCGCGCTCGTCGTGGTGCTGGTCACTCCGCTGTTCGCGTCCGCGGTCGACCTCTGGTTCTCGGTCGGACGCTCCTACCTCCCGACGATCGACTGGGCCGTCCTGGAGCTGCGCGTCCGGGACGTCTTCCACCACGCCGTCCTCGTCGGCCCGTACTCGCGCTACGGCTGGAACCAACCGGGTCCGTTGCTGTTCTACGCGCTCGCCGGTCCCTACCGGTTGCTCGGCTCGCGCTCCGTCTCGATGCACATCGGCGCGCTCGGCGTCAACGCCGCGTCGATCGCGGCGATCGGCTGGGTCGCGTTCCGCCGGGGCCGGCTCCCGATGACGCTCTGCGTGCTGATCCCAGTGGGGCTCGTCACCCACGCGCTGGGTGCCAATTTCCTCCGAGACCCCTGGAACCCGTCGCTGCCGGTGCTGCCACTGCTGTTGGTGTTGCTGCTCGCGTGGTCGGTGACGGTCGGAGACGTCTGGATGCTGCCCATCGCGGTCGGGGTGGCGAGCTTCGTGGTGCAGTGCCACGTCGGCCTGGCTCCCTTCACCCTCGCACTGGTGGCGTCGGCCGTGCTCGGAATGGTCGTCGCCGAGGTCCGCGCCCGGAGCCGACCGTCGGGTGCCGCGCGTCGACTGATCCCCGTCGCGGTGGTGTCGGCGGTCGTGCTCGTCGGGTTGTGGGCCCCGGTGCTGTACGGGACCTTCGTCGAGCACGACGGCAACCTCGGGCGCATGTGGCGGTTCTTCCGAATGGATCACCCGACCGCCGGTGCCTCGACCGCGTTGAAGGTGCTCGGATGGCAATGGGGTCCCCGACCCGAGTGGATCCTCGGCGCGCGGGGAACCGATGTGTTCGGCGGGCAGGTGCTGGACGAGCGCTGGTGGATGGCACTGGGACTCGTGGCCGCAGGGATCGCGGTCGGCGTCGCGATCCGCCGACGCGTCGAGGCCGTCGTCTGGCTCGCGGGCCTGGTCGCGGTCGGGTTCGTGGTGGCGACCGTGGCGGTCAGCAACATCATCGGTGTCGTGTTCCCCTACCTGACCCGATGGACCTGGGTGCTGGGGGTCGGCATCGGCGTGCTCGTGCTGCAGGGGCTCTGGCTGTCGGTGGCCCCACGGCACCGAGCGGCGGTCCTGCGTTGCGCGATACCCGTCACGCTCGTGATGCTGGTCGGCATCAGCGCGGCCGAGACGGTCGATGCGCTGAACGCCGGGGTGCCGCTCGCGAGTCAGCAGCCGGGTGCGCGCGCGATCGCGTCGCAGGTGATCGCGAAGCTTCCTCGCGGTGACCGGCCGGTCCTCGTCGACACGAGCTACGGCACCGCGGTCGGGCCCGGCCTGGTCCTCCAGCTCGAACGACGTGGTGTGCCGGTCGTGGTCCGGCCGGATTCGGGAATCATCTACGGTCGCGATCGCGTGGCCGGCGCCGGGCCGTACCGGGCAACCCTGACGATGGTCAGCGGCGCGCAGGACGTCAGGTCCCTGCGGCTGCCGGGGGCGCGCATCGCGCATTACGTCGAGCGCCGGACGCCTGCGACCGCGCGGGAGATCCGCGAATTCGTGGCCCGTGCCCACCGGCTGCCGCCCAGCTCCGAGCGCACCGCGCTGCTCGGCTCGCTCCGCCGGCAGCTCACAGAGCCGGCGAGCGAGGTGGCGGTCTACCTGTCGGGTTGAGCGCCGGCGCCCGGCGGCGCTCGAGGGATCAGGAAGCGGGACTGTGGACGACGACCCGGTTCCGGCCGTCGAGCTTCGCCCGGTAGGCCGCCTCGTCCGCGTCCTTGAGCAGCAGGTCGGGGAGCGGCTGGCCGGTGTCCACCGCGACCCCGAAGCTGATCCCGATCTCGGCCTGCCCCGGACCGAGCCGGAACGGTGCCTCGATCGTGACCCGCACCCGATCCGCGATGCGCCGCGCCTCCTCGGCGCCCGAGACGCGTGGACACACGATCACGAACTCGTCACCGCCCCACCGGGCGACGACGTCGTCGGGGCGTACCGCCGCGGTCAGTCGCCGCGCGACGTGTACCAGGACCTCGTCGCCGGCGTCGTGCCCCAGCGAGTCGTTGACGTGCTTGAAGCCGTCGAGGTCGCCGAAGATGATCGCCATCGGTGTGGCCGGGCGTCGAGCGGCCCACGCGGCGTCGACGCGCTCGCGCAGGCCGGAGCGGTTGAAGAGACCGGTGAGGGGGTCGTGCATTGCGTCGTGGCTCAGGCTCAGCTCCCGGTCCTTCTGCTCGGTGATGTCCTCGAGCTGGCCGAGGAACTGCGACGGGTCGCCGCCCGCGTCGCGGACCAGCGAGACGTGGAGCCGGGCCCAGATGACCCGGGAGTCGGGGTGCTGGTAGCGCTTCTCGGTGCAGAACGAGTCGATCTCTCCCCGCAGCAGGCGTCGCGCCTGCGCGATCTCGTGCGCGAGCTCGGCGTCGTCGGAGAGGTCCTGGAAGCTCATCTCGAGGAGGCGGAGCTCCGGGACGCCGACCAGCCGGACGAGCGCGTCGTTGACCCACGTGAAGCGGCCGTTCAGGTTCGCGAAGCCGATGCCGAGCGGAGAGGTCGAGAAGGCGACGCGGAACCGGGCCTCGGCATCACGTGCCGCCTCGTGTGCCCGCCGGCGTTCGGTGATGTCGCGCGCGTTGACGATGACCGCGTCCACCCCGAACTCCGCCGGGAGCGCCTTCCCCGTGGCTTCGAGCCACAGCCACGATCCGTCACTGCGCCGCTGCCGGTACTCGAACGGCCGCGCTGCGAGCCCGTCGGTGAGCTGGGCACCGAGCCCGTCGATGAGGCTGCCGATGTCGTCGGGATGGATGTTGTCGATGCCGGAGGTCCCGATGAGCGACTCGGCATCGAAGCCGAGCAGCCGTTGGCAGTTCGGGGAGATGTAGCGGACCATGCCGTCGAAGCCGACGACCGTGATGATGTCGGACTGGTGCTGTATGAGCGCGCGGAACCAGGCTTCGTCGCGGGCGCGCGCATCGTCGGCCGCGATCTGGATCGAGACGTCGGTCATCGTGGCGAGCACATACGGATCGCCGGGACCGCCGTCGATGAGCGTGGAGTCGAACTGCACCCAGGCGGTGCCACCGTCGCGCCGCACCACGCGGATCGGCTGCGGTCGGTCCGTTCGAGCCTGGCGCCCCTCGATCCGCTCGATGCTCGCGGCGACCGCTTGGTCGATGTCGTCGGGATGCACGAACTCCATCGCGTCCACGCCGGTGAGATCCTCGGCCCCGGCGCCGACGATCGCCTCGAACGCGGGGTTGCACGCAATCAGGCGTCCGTCCAGTCCGATCGCCGCGATCGCGGCCGGGACGTGGACGAACGCGTTGCGGAGGAAGGCATCGAGCTGCTCAGGATCCGACTGGGGGACCACCTCCTCCTATCGGACGGAACCG
>DASXYP010000020.1:0-23467 GCA_036502405.1 Acidimicrobiia bacterium | reverse complement strand
CCGGAGCGTCGGCAGCACCGTCGCGATCCTGAGGTCGTCGTCCACCCGCCCGTCGCGAAGCGGGACGTTGAAGTCCGCGCGGAGCAGTACCCGGCAGCCGTGCAGCTTCGGGAGGTCTTCGAGACGCGGCAGGTCGATGCTAATGAAGGACGGGTGGGCCTGGCCGCGCTCAGCTCGCGCCGATGAAGCCGACCAGGTCGAGCAGACGGTTGGAGTAGCCCCACTCGTTGTCGTACAAGCCGAGCACCTTGATGAGCTTGCCGTTGGCCATCGTGTCGACCGCGGAGTAGATGCACGACGACGGGTTGCCGACGATGTCGGCGGACACCAGCGGCTCGTCCGAGTACTCGAGCACGCCACGGGTGCTGGGTGCGGCGGCCGCCTCGGCGAACGCAGCGTTGATCTCCTCGATCGACGCCTCACGCCCGAGGTTCGCGACCAGGTCGGTGATCGAGCCGACCGGCGTCGGGATCCGCAGCGACGTGCCGTCGAGCTTGCCCTTCAGCTCGGGCAGCACGATCCCGATGGCCCGGGCCGCGCCGGTGCTGCTCGGGATGATCGAGAGCGCGGCGGCCCGCATGCGCCGGAGGTCGGGCTTGCCGCTGCGCGTCGCGGTCGCCTGGTCCTGGAGCTGCTGGTCGGTCGTGTAGGCGTGGATCGTGGTGATGAGGCCCTGCTCGATCCCGAACTTGTCGTTCAGGACCTTGGCCATCGGCGCCAGGCAGTTCGTGGTGCACGAGGCGTTGGAGATCACCGTGTGGGCGGACGGGTCGTAGACCTCGTCGTTCACGCCCATGCAGATCATGGCGTCGGCGTCGCCGCTCGGGGCGGAGATGACGACCCGCTTGGCGCCGCCGGTGAGGTGCCCGGCCGCCTTCTCCCGGGCGGTGAACAGGCCGGTGGACTCGATCACGACGTCGACGCCGTTCGCGGCCCACGGGATCTCGCCCGGGTCCCGCTCCTCGAGCTTCTTGACCTCCTGGCCGTCGATCGAGAAGCCGGACGCGGTCTCCTTGACCTCGTTGGGGAGGATGCCGCCGACGGAGTCGTGCTTGAGCAGGAACGCCATGGTGGCGGCATCCCCGAACGGGTCGTTCACCGCGACGAGCTCGACCCCGGCCGCCTCGCCCCGAGCCAGCAGGGCCCGGGTGAAAGACCGGCCGATGCGACCGAAACCGTTGATGCCCACCCGTACCGTCATGACGCCTCCGTGTCGATCATCGTTGACCTCTCCTGCCTCGGACTACAGCAGAGCCCGCAAGGCCTCCGCCAGTCGTGCGGGATCATGCGCCAGCCCGTCCGGCCGGGCAACGGAACCGGCCACCGGCTCCACCCCGGACCCCCGGATCCAGCCCTCGTCGGCGGCCAGGATCCCGTCGCGCTCGTAGAGGAAGCGGTCCACCCGGCCCCCGTGCTCGAGCACCGCGCGCAGGTGATCGGTGGCGTCCAGGCCGCTGGTCTCGGGGACCTGCGGCCGCAGGTTGCAGACCTGCACCACGGGCGCGGCCGCCCGGGCGAGCTCGTCGCGGAGCTGGAGCACGCACAGCACCGGGACCAGGCTCGTATACAGGGAGCCGGGCGCCAGCACGATCTGGTCGGCGGCGCGCACCGCGGCGAGGGCGTCCCCGGACGCGGGCGCGTCGCTCGGGATCAGCCCGACGTGCCGGATCCGGCCGGCCGAGTTCTGCACCGCGACCTGGCCCTCCACCGCCTCACCCTCGACGTCCGCCTTCAGGACCACCGGCTCGGTCGTTGCGGGCAGGACGCGCCCGACGGCGTTCAGCAGCCGCCCCGCTTCGTCGAGCGCGCCGCAGAAGTCGCCCAGGGACTCGGCCAGCCCGACGATCACCAGGTTGCCGAGCGCGTGGCCCTCGAGGTCACCGGCCCGGAACCGGTGTTCGAACGCCTCGGGCCAGACCGTCCCGTCGCCCGCGACCGCAACCAGGCACTTGCGCAGATCGCCCGGTGCCGGGACGCCGAAGTCACGGCGCAGGCGGCCGGTGGACCCGCCGTCGTCGGCGACGCTGGCGACCGCGGTGATCTCCCCCGCGTACTGCCGAACACCTCGCAACGTCATCGCGAGCCCGTGGCCGCCGCCCAGGGCGACGACCTTGGGACCGCCGGGAGTCAGCCCGTCAGACACGGTCGACGTCACGGTGACGCACGGACGGGTCCGAGCCGAGCGGGACGAGCAGCTTCGCGAGCTCCTCCGCGATCGCCACGCTGCGGTGGCGACCACCCGTGCACCCGACCGCGATCGAGAGGTACGACTTCCCTTCCCGTTCGAACGCCGGGAGCGTGAGCGCGAACAGGCGGCGCAGCTCCTCGAGGAACGCCTGCGTCTCGGGCTGCCCGAGCACGTAGTCCCGCACCGCGGGGTCGCGCCCGTCGAGTGGCCGCAGCGCGTCGATCCAGTGCGGGTTCGGGAGGAACCGGCAGTCGAACACGAGGTCGACGTCGAGCGGGAGCCCGTGCTTGTAGCCGAAGCTCACGATGCTGACCTGGAGCGACTGCGACGACAGCTCCTCACTGAACAGCTCGACCAGACGGCCCCGCAGCTGGTGCACGTTCAGCTGCGAGGTGTCGAGCACCACATCGGCACTCCCCTTGAGCTCGCCGAGGAGCGCCCGTTCCTTCTGGATGCCCTCGTGGACCCGGTCCGTGACCGCGAGCGGGTGCCGGCGGCGCGTCGCCTCGAACCGCCGCACGAGCGTCTCGTCCGACGCGTCCAGGAACAGCACTCGCGTCCGGGCACCGCTCGCCCGCAGGTCGGCCAGCGCAGCGCCGAGATCGTCGATGAACACCCCGGACCGCACGTCGACCACGAGCCCGTAGCGGTGCGGACGGCCGCCGCCGCGCGCGAGCTCCGCGACCTTGCCGATGAGGGCCGGGGGCAGGTTGTCGATGACGAAGAAGCCGAGGTCCTCGAGCACGTCGGCGGCCTCGGATCGGCCGGCGCCGGACATGCCGGTGATCACGGTCACGTCGAGCCCCGATGCGGGTGGCGGGCTGCTCATGAGGACTCCAAGGATGGCAGACCGCTGCCGTGCCTCGGCGCCAAGGACGTGGGTCCGCCGTGGAGATGGTCGTAGAGGTCGCGCGCCACCGCGTCGGGCAGCCACGAGAGCGCCATGAACGCCTCGACCTCCTGCTCGCGCATCTTCTTCACCGACCCGAACTCCTTCAGCAGGCGCTTGCGTCGCGTCGGGCCGAGGCCGGGCACGTCGTCGAGAACGGAGCGGGTCATCTGCTGGTCGCGCCGCTTGCGGTGGTAGGTGATCGCGAACCGGTGCGCCTCGTCGCGCACCTGCTGCAGCAGGTAGAGCGCCTCGGAGTCCCGGGGGATGCGCACCGGGTCGGGGACGCCCGGCTTGTAGACCTCTTCGAACCGCTTCGCGAGGCCGACCACGCAGATGTCCTCGAGCCCGAGCTCCTCGAGGACGCGCACCGCGACGTTGAGCTGGCCCTTGCCGCCGTCGATGACGAGCAGGTTCGGCGGGTATGCGAACCGGCGACCGGCCCGAGCCCCTTCGTCCCGCTCCTCGAGGTAGCGCCGGAAGCGGCGGCCCAGCACCTCCTCCATCGCCGCGAAGTCGTCCTGGGTCTCGTGGCGCACCTTGAAGTGCCGGTAGTCCGACCGCTTCGGGAGCCCGTCCTCGAGCACGGTCATCGACGCGACGATCTCGGTGCCCTGCAGGTTCGAGATGTCGAAGCACTCGATGCGCAACGGCGCTTCGGGCAGATCGAGAGCCTCCTGCAGCGCGACCAGTGCCCGCGCGCGCGCGTTGTGGTCCGACGCACGCTTGAGCTTGTGCCGGGCGAAGGCCTCCTGCGCGTTGAGCGTGACCGTCTCCAACAGCCGGCGCTTCTCGCCCCGCTGCGGGACCCGGATCCGCACCTTGGACTTCTCGCGCGTGAGCGTGAGGAACTCCTCGTACAGGTCGCGCTCGTTGGGCTCGACCGGCACCAGCACCTCGCGGGGGACGTCCTCGGCCGGCGCGTCGCCGTACAGCTGCTCGAGGATGCGGGCGACGAGCTCGGGCGGGTCGACGTCCTCCACCTTGTCGACCACGAGCCCCTTGCGTCCCGTCACCCGCCCCCGCCGCACGTAGAACACCTGGACCGACGCCTCCAGCGGGTCCTCGGCGAACCCGATGACGTCGAGGTCCTCCTCCTTGGCGCCGACCATCTGCTGGCGCTCGATGACCTTGCGCACCGAGAGGAGCTGGTCCCGGAGCCGGGCCGCCCGCTCGAACTCGAGCGCCTCCGAGGCCTCGTGCATCTGCTTGTCGAGCCGGTCGAGGACGGGTGCCGTGTCGCCCTCGAGGAATGCGATGAGGTCGTCCACGAGCCGGAGGTACGCGTCGTGTTCGATCGCGGCGACGCACGGGGCGGCACACTTCTCGATGTGGGCGTACAGGCACGGCCGGCCGAGACGCTCATGGCGCTGGAACTTGTTGTTGGTGCAGGTCCGGATCGGGAACGTCCGCAGCAGGAGGTCGAGCGTCTCGCGGATCGCGTAGGCGTGGGCGAACGGCCCGAAGTAGCGGACCCCCTTGCGCTTCTTCCCCCGCATCACGAGCGCGCGGGGCCACTCCTCCCCAACGGTGACCGCAAGGAAGGGGTACGACTTGTCGTCCTTGAGGCGGATGTTGAAGCGAGGCTTGTGCGCCTTGATGAGCTCGTTCTCGAGGAACAGCGCCTCGACCTCGTTGCGAACCTCGATCCACTCGACCGACTCGGCCGACGTGACCATCTGCCGCGTGCGCGGCAGCAGCGTCGCCGGGTCGCCGAAGTAGTTGTTCAGCCGGCTCCGCAGGCTCTTCGCCTTGCCGACGTAGATGATGCGGCCGTCCTTGTCCCTGAATTGGTACGACCCGGGGGTGTCGGGGATGGTGCCGGCGGGGGGACGGACGACCATCAGCCGCTCCGCAGCACGGCCAGGACCCGGTCGATCACCTCGTCCTGCTGCTCGGTCGTGAGGTGAGCGGCGCACGGGAGGCAGAGCACTCGGTTCGCGATCGACACTGCCGTCGTCCCGCCGAGGACGGGCGCGGCGGCGTACGGCGGCTGCGTGCGCAACGGCGGCCAGATCGGCCGGGCCTCGATCTGCACCGCGTCGAGCGCGTTCCGCACCGCGGCGCGCGTCTCCGGGTCAGGGAGCACGACGCTCGAGAGCCAGCCGGTCCGGTGGGCCCACGGCAGGTCCGGACCGCCGGCGAGGCCGAGCGGCGCGAACGCGTCGCGGTAGCGCGACGCGATGGTGCGCCGTCGTTCGACCAGGTCGGGGAGGCGGGCGATCTGGTGTGCACCGATCGCCGCGGCGACGTTCGACATGCGGTAGTTGAAACCGATCTCGTCGTGGACGTAGTCCGAGCCCGCGACCTTCGCCTGCGAGCCGAGATGCCGGATCCGCGCGAGGTCCTCGGACGTCTGCGTGACGACCATGCCGCCGCCACCCGTCGAGATCACCTTGTTGAAGTTGAACGAGAAGATGCCGAGCCGACCGACCGTCCCGGGCGCCCGCCCCGCGAGCTCACCGGTCGTCCACGAGCTCCCGAGCGCCTCCGCCGCGTCCTCGACGATGGCGACGTCCGCCTCGGACGCGGCCGCGAGGATCGGCTGGAGGTCGGCCGGATGGCCGAGCAGGTGCACCGGGACGATCGCCCTGGGGAGCGGCTCATTCGCCCGACGCCGCCGCGCGAGCTCGTCCACCACGACGTTCGGATCCAGGTTCCAGCTCTCGGCCTCGCTGTCGACGAGCGTGATCCGGGCCCCGCACTGGTGGGCTGCGTTCGCGCTCGCGATGAACGTGAGGTCGCTGACCCAGACCTCGTCACCCGGCTCGACCCCGGCGACGAGCAGCGCCAGGTGGAGCGCCGCGGTCCCGGTGGAGACGGCAACGGCGTCGTCGGATCCGACCGCGGCCGCGAATCCGGCCTCGAACGCCGGCAGGTCGGGCCCGAAGGTGAGCTCTCCCGCCGACACGGCTCGCGCCACGGCCTCGGTCTCGGGGGGACCGACGGTGGGCTCGGAGAGGCGGATGCGTGGGTTCACGGCCCGTCCATTCTCCCAGACCCGGGCGAGGCGCGAGGCGGAAGCGCACCGGTCGAAGACTCGTCGCCGTCGGCCGAGCGGAGCGTTCCGCCGGCGGATGTGTCGGCCCGGTCCGCAGGACGGAGAGCGGACGACGAGGCCCCGTCGACGAGCCGGTATGCTCCAGGGAGGCCGGTCCTGGTTTCTCCGGTCACATATCGGCTCCGAGGCCGACAACCCCGCGGTGTGGCGACCAGGCTGTCCCCGCCGGCCAGTATCGGAGCCCTTCCCCCGAGGGGGCAATCCATGTTGCGACTGCAGGCTCCGCTGCCGGACCGCTACACCACGACCGACGCCGAGGTGCTCCGCGCCCGGATCCGCGACGCGAAGGCCGAGCTCGGCTCGCGCCTGCTGATCCTGGGTCACCACTACCAGCGCGACGAGGTCATCGAGTGGGCGGACATGCGGGGTGACTCCTTCAAGCTCGCCCGCTTCGCCGCGGACAACACCGAGGCCACGGACATCGTCTTCTGCGGCGTGCACTTCATGGCCGAGTCCGCCGACGTCCTGACCGGCGACCATCAGCGGGTGATCCTCCCGGACCTGAACGCCGGGTGCTCCATGGCCGACATGGCGAACATCGACCAGGTCGAGGAGGCCTGGGAGGAGCTGGCCGGGGTCACCGACGTCGACCGGATCGTCCCGATCACGTACATGAACTCCTCCGCTGCGCTCAAGGCGTTCGTCGGCGAGCACGGGGGCGCGGTGTGCACCTCCTCCAACGCCCGGGCGGTGCTCGAATGGGCGCTGGACCGGGGCGACCAGGTGCTGTTCTTCCCCGACCAGCACCTCGGGCGCAACACGGCGATCGAGATGGGCCACTCCGAGAACGAGATGCTCGTGTGGAACCCGCACTCGGACCTCGGTGGGCACGAGGACCACGAGGTCAAGCAGGCCACCTTCCTCCTCTGGCGCGGTTGGTGCTCGGTGCACCAGCGCTTCCGTCCCGAGCACGTCGAGGCGTTCCGGGCCGAGCACCCCGACGGCGAGGTGATCGTGCACCCCGAGTGCGCGCACGACGTCGTCGAGCTCGGTGACAAGGTCGGGTCCACCGAGCGCATCCTCGAATGGGTGGAGCAGGCGCCCGCCGGTGCCGCGCTCGCCGTGGCGACGGAGATCCACATGGTGCAGCGCATGGCACGCGAGCACCCGGACAAGACCGTCGTCTCGCTCGACCCGCTCGTGTGCCCCTGCTCCACGATGTTCCGCATCGACGCACCCCACCTCGCGTGGTGCCTCGACGAGCTGCTCCAAGGACGCGTGGTCAACCAGATCGTCGTGGATCCCGCGACCAGTCGCTGGGCGCGCGTCGCACTCGAGCGGATGCTCGAGATCACCTGAAGCTCGCGCGACCCCCGCGTCCCGCGGGCATCGGCACGACTCCGGCCGTCCCCAGGGCTACGAGACCGACTTCACCGTACGGAGCGCGAGCAGTCGGGGAATGGTCACCGACTCCGCGTACTCGGGGGCCTTGGCGATGAAGCCCGGGGGCGGCGCGGGTTCGTCCATGTGCTCCACGAGCAGCCCGACCGCGGCCAGCTGGTTGACGTAGCGTGACAACGGCCGGTGCACGAACGGCAGCACGACACCCGGCGCCAGCTCCTCGAGCGCGACGTCCTCGGTCAGGTACGGGCCGATCCGCCAGTACTGCTCGCCGAGGATCTGGTCGTCGATCCACCCGCTCCCCGGGACCTGCAGCAGCGGGTGGTTCAGGAGGAAGAGGAAGACACCCCCGGGCCGCAGCACGCGCCCGACCTCGGCCAGCGCCTCGTCGACGTGGGTGATGTGCTCGAACACCAGGCACGCGACGACCGCGTCGCAGCTCCCCGACGCGACCGGCAACCGGTCGGCCTCGCCCCGCAGGTACCGCGGGCCTCCGCCGCGCTCGGCCGCGACCACGAGCTGGGCGACCGAGGGGTCCACGCCGACGACCTCGCTGCCCGGAACGGTCGCGGTCACGTGCCGCGCGACCTGCCCCTCACCACAGCCGACGTCCAGGACCCGGCGCGCGCCCTGCAGGTGCTCCGTCACCAGCGGGAGGATCTGCTCCTGGTACTCGGGGTCCGCGCCGTCGGTGAACTGGTCCTGCCACCAGCCGGCGTGGGTCTCCCACGCATCGTCGGTCAAATGTCGAGCACGGACGCGAGGTACTGGCCGGTCCACGACCCGGCGGTCTTCGCGACCTGCTCGGGCGTGCCCTCGGCCACGATCGAACCGCCGCCGTCACCGCCCTCGGGGCCGAGGTCCACGAGCCAGTCGGCCGACTTGATGACGTCGAGGTTGTGCTCGATCACCAGGATCGTGTTGCCGGTGTCGACGAGGCGCTGCAGCACGCCGAGCAGTCGGCTCACGTCCTCGAAGTGCAGACCGGTCGTCGGCTCGTCGAGGATGTAGATGGTCCGTCCGGTCGAGCGCTTGCCGAGCTCGGTCGCGAGCTTCACCCGCTGCGCCTCGCCTCCCGACAGCGTCGGCGCGGGCTGACCGAGGCGCACGTACCCGAGCCCGACGTCGACGAGCGTCTGCAGCCACCGCGCGATCGTCGGTTGGTTCTCGAAGAACCCGACCGCCTCCTCGCACGACAGGTCGAGCACCTCGGCGATGTTCTTGCCCTTGAAGGTGATGTCGAGCGTGTCGCGGTTGTAGCGCGCGCCCTTGCACACCTCACACGGGACGTAGACGTCGGGGAGGAAGTGCATCTCGATCTTGATGGTGCCGTCACCGGCGCACGCCTCGCACCGGCCGCCCTTCACGTTGAACGAGAACCGCCCGGGCTGGTAGCCGCGCACCTTCGCCTCGGGCGTCGCCGCGAACAACGTGCGCACCTTGTCGAACACGCCGGTGTAGGTGGCCGGGTTCGATCGCGGCGTTCGGCCGATCGGCGACTGGTCGATGTTGATGACCTTGTCGAGCGCGTCCACGCCCTCGATCGACTTGTGCTTCCCCGGCACAGTGCGGGAGCGGTAGATCTTCTGCATCAGCGACCGGTAGAGGATGTCGTTGACGAGCGTGCTCTTGCCGCTCCCGCTCACGCCCGTGATCGAGACGAAGCAGCCGAGCGGGATGCTCACGTCCACGTTGCGGAGGTTGTGCTCGCGCGCGCCGCGGATCTTGATCCACGCGTCGCCGGGCTCGCGGCGTCGCTCGGGCACCGGGATCGTCTTCTCGCCGGAGAGGTACTGGCCGGTGATCGACCGGGGCTCCGCGAGCACGTCCTCCAGGGTTCCGGCGACCACGATCTCTCCGCCGTGCTCGCCCGCGCCGGGGCCGATGTCCACGATGTGGTCCGCGACCCGGATCGTCTCCTCGTCGTGCTCGACCACCAGCACCGTGTTGCCGAGGTCCCGCAACCGGATCATCGTGTCGATCAGGCGCTGGTTGTCCGGTTGGTGCAGCCCGATCGACGGCTCGTCGAGCACGTACAGCACCCCGACGAGACCGCTCCCGATCTGGCTCGCGAGCCGGATCCGCTGCGCCTCGCCGCCGGCGAGCGTGCCCGCGTTCCGGTTCAGGCTCAGGTAGTCCAGGCCCACGTCGAGCAGGAAGCGCAGCCGCTCGTTGACCTCCTTGAGGACCCGCTCCGCGATGAGCCGCTCGCGCTCGTTGAGCTCGATCTCCTCGAAGAACGCGGCGGTCTTCCGGATCGAGAGGTTCCCGACCTCCGAGATGTTCTGGCCCGCGATCGTGACCCCGAGCGACGCGGGCCGCAGGCGCGCGCCGTCGCACGCGGTGCACGGCACCTCGCGCATGTAACCCTCGATCTGCTCGCGGCTGCGGTCACTGTCCGCTTCCGTGTAGCGGCGCTCGAGCCACGGGATGACCCCTTCGTACCGGGTCTTGTACTCGCGCTTGCGGCCGTAGCGGTTCTTGTAGCGGACGAGCACCTGCGTCTTGCCCGCGCCGTAGAGCACGACCTTCCGCTGCGCCTTGGTCAGCCGCTTCCACGGCGTGTCCACGGTGAACCCGTACTCGTCGCCCACCGCGTCGAGCACGCGGTTGAAGTAGTCGCCGCGGTAGCCGCTCCAGGGCGTGAGCGCGCCCTCCCGGATCGAGAGGTCGTCGTCGGCGACGATCAGCTCGGGGTCCACCTCGAACCGGGTGCCGAGACCGTCGCAGCGCTCGCACGCGCCGTACGGGGAGTTGAACGAGAAGTTCCGTGGCGCGAGCTCGTCGAACGACAAGCCGTCGTACGTGCACGCCAGGTGCTCCGAGAACGTGAGCGTCTCGGGCTCGACGCCCTCCTCGCCGTCCTTGGGGACGATCTCGACCTCGGCCACGCCCTCCGCGAGCCGGAGCGCGGTCTCGAGCGAGTCGGTGAGCCGCCGTTCGATGCCCGAGCGGCGCACGAGGCGGTCCACGACGATCTCGATCGTGTGGTTCTCGTAGCGGGCGAGGCGGTCCGTGGCCCGCTCCGAGAGCTCGATCACCTCACCGTCGATGCGGGCCCGGGTGAAGCCCTGCTTGCTCAGCTCGGTGAGCAGCCCCTCGTACTCGCCCTTCCGCCCGCGCACCACCGGCGCGAGCACCTGGAACCTCGTGCCCTCCGGCAGCTGGAGCACCCGGTCCACGATCTGCTGGGGCGTCTGGCGGGTGATGACCCGCCCGCACTTCGGGCAGTGCGGCACGCCGATGCGCGCGTAGAGGAGGCGCAGGTAGTCGTAGATCTCGGTGATCGTGCCGACGGTCGAGCGCGGGTTGCGGCTCGCAGACTTCTGGTCGATCGAGATCGCGGGCGACAGCCCCTCGATGAAGTCGACGTCGGGCTTGTCCATCTGCCCGAGGAACTGGCGGGCGTACGACGACAGCGACTCGACGTACCGGCGCTGGCCCTCGGCGTAGATCGTGTCGAACGCGAGCGACGACTTCCCGGAGCCGGACAGCCCGGTCAGCACGACGAGCTGGTCGCGCGGCAGGTCGATGTCGACGTCGCGCAGGTTGTGCTCGCGCGCGCCGCGCACCGAGATCAGGTTCGGCTCGCCCGCCGGCACCACCGGGGGCGTCCGACGCTGCGCCTTCGGCGGCGCCTTGCGAGTTGCCGTCGCCGCCGGCTTCTTCGCGCCACCCTTCGGCGTGGCCTTGGCGACCGCCTTCGACGGAGCCTTGGCGCGCGTCGACGACGCCCGCTTGGGCACGTTCTCGCTCGTCGCCTGGGTCCCTCGTCGCTCCGCCATCGTGCCGGAAGTCTACTCCCTGTCGAACAGGTGTTCGTGGCTCGTCAAAGGCCGTCAGCCGACGGCTTTGCGCTCGCGCTTCAGCTCGTTGATCTCGTCGCGCAGGCGGGCCGCCTCCTCGAAGCGCATCTCCTTCGCGGCCTCGTGCATCTCCTCCTGGAGCGTGAGGATCAGCCGGCCGAGCTCCTCGGGCGGCACGCCGCGCATGTCCGCGAAGACCGCGCTCCCCTGCCGGCTCCGGCCCCGTCCACGGCCGCGTGAGGGTGTCGCGTCGCCGGTGTCGCGCAGCCTGACCATCTCGAGGATGTCGGTGACCTTCTTGCGGATCGTCTGCGGGTCGATGCCGTGCTCGGCGTTGTACTCGAGCTGGCGCTTGCGACGACGGTTCGTCTCGCTGATCGCGTGACGCATCGAGTCGGTCATCTGGTCGGCGTACATGACGACCTGGCCCTCCACGTTGCGCGCGGCGCGGCCGATCATCTGGATCAGGCTGGTGGCGGAGCGCAGGAAGCCCTCCTTGTCCGCGTCGAGGATCGCGACGAGTGACACCTCGGGGAGGTCGAGGCCCTCCCGGAGCAGGTTGATGCCGACCAGCACGTCGTACTCGCCGAGCCGCAACGACCGCAGGAGCTCGACGCGCTCGAGCGTGTCCACCTCGCTGTGCAGGTACCGCACCCGGATCCCGAGCTCGACGAGGTAGTCCGTGAGGTCCTCGGACATCTTCTTGGTGAGCGTCGTGACCAGGACGCGCTGGTCCTGTTCGGCCCGGACGTTGATCTCGGCCACGAGGTCGTCGATCTGTCCCTTCGTCGGCCGGACCAGGACCTCCGGGTCCATGAGGCCGGTCGGTCGGACGATCTGCTCGACGACCTGCTTGGACACGTCGAGCTCGTAGGGGCTCGGCGTCGCCGACATGAACACGACCTGGTTGATCTTCTCGCCGAACTCCTCGAACCGCAGCGGCCGGTTGTCCATCGCCGACGGCAACCGGAACCCGTGCTCGACGAGCGTGTCCTTGCGCGACCGGTCGCCCTCGTACTGGCCGTGCAGCTGCGGAACCGTCACGTGGCTCTCGTCCATGACGACGAGGAAGTCGTCGGGGAAGTAGTCGAGCAGCGTGTAGGGCGCCTGGCCCGCGGCGCGCCCGTCCAGGAAGCGCGAGTAGTTCTCGATGCCGGAGCAGAAGCCGACCTCGCGCATCATCTCGAGGTCGTAGGTGGTGCGCATGCGCAGGCGCTGCGCCTCGAGCAGCTTGTTCCGGTCCTCCAGCCACTTGAGCCGGTCCGCGAGCTCGGCCTCGATGCCCTCGACCGCCCGGCGCATCTGCTCGTCCTGCGTGACGTAGTGCGACGCGGGGAAGAGCACGAGCGTCTCGATCTCCTCGAAGATCTCGCCGGTCAGCGGATCGACCGACGCGATGCGCTCGACCTCGTCGCCGAAGAGCTGCACCCGGATGCCCCGCTCCTCGTACGCCGGGAAGATCTCGATGGTGTCGCCCCGCACCCGGAACTTGTTGCGCACGAAGGACTGGTCGTTGCGCTCGTACTGGAGCTCGACGAGCCGGCGGAGGATCGCCCGCTGGTCCCGCTCCTCCCCCACGCTCAGGGTCAGGAGCTGCTGCGAGTACATCTCCGGCGAGCCGAGCCCGTAGATCGCGGACACGCTCGCGACGATCACGACGTCGCGCCGGCTGAGCAGCGCACTCGTGGCCGAGTGGCGCAGCCGGTCGATCTCGTCGTTGATCGACGAGTCCTTCTCGATGAAGGTGTCCGTCGACGGGAGGTACGCCTCGGGCTGGTAGTAGTCGTAGTACGAGACGAAGTACTCGACCCGGTTCTTCGGGAAGAACTCCCGGAACTCGGACGCGAGCTGGGCCGCCAGGCTCTTGTTCGGGGCCAGGATCAGCGTCGGGCGCTGCACCTCGGCGATGAGGCCGGCGATCGTGAACGACTTGCCGGAGCCGGTGATGCCCAGGAGCGTCTGGTACTGGTCCCCCCGCTCGACGCCGGCCGCCAGCTCCGCGATCGCGCGCGGCTGATCCCCGGCCGGAGCGAAATCGGAGACGAGCTCGAAATTCGGCACTGCCATGACCCTAACGGCAGGGTGGGACAACAACATTCCTCGTCGCTCCGGCCTGCGCTCCTACTCCTTGGCGTCGGCGTCGGCCTCGGCCTTCGCGGCGGCACGCTCGGTGAGGTCGGCCCACAGGGTCTCGACCTGGGCCTCGAGGTCCTGGCGGGTCCCCCGGTTGTCCAGCAGGTGGGTCGCGACGGCGCGCCGTTCCTCGTCCGTCGCCTGGGCGGCCATCCGGGCCTCGGCGTCGGCCCGCCCGAGCCCGCGCTCGACGAGCCGGTCCAGGCGCAGCTCGCGCGGCGCCTCCACCACGATCACGACCTCGTAGCCCCGCTCGGCCGCCTGCTTCGACTCCACCAGCAGCGGCACGTCGTTCACGACGATGCCGCCGGGTGGGGCCTCGCTCATCTCCCGCAGGAACTCCGCACCGATCGCGGGATGGGTGATGGCCTCGAGCGCGGCCCGCTCCTCGGCGTCGGCGAACGCCTTGGCCGCGAGCTTCGGCCGGTCCAGCGTGCCGTCGGGGGCCAGGACCTCGGCACCGAAGTGCTCGACGATGGCGGCCAGGGCCGGTTGGCCCGGTTCCACCACCCGGCGCGCGATCAGGTCGCCGTCGATGACGATCGCGCCACGTTCCGTGAGCAGCTCGGCCACCGTCGACTTCCCTGCGCCGATCCCACCGGTCAAGCCCACGAGCAGCACGGTCGAGGACATTACGGGACCGCCGACGCCGCAGCGCACCATCCGGGGGGCCGGCTGTCTCGAACATCCGTATCGTCCCCTCTGTAGGCTTCTGTCGGGCTGGGATCCCGAGACCTTGACCCGGACGCACCTCCACACCCCCAGCGCGAGCCCGCCGTCCCCGCGGCGGCCCGTGCACGGGCGTCGCCACGACGACCCGAAGCCCGGCGCGCCCGTCCGCCGCGGCGGCTCGCGACTCGGGCCGCGCCTCGACGAGCGCTCGGTCTCCGGGCTCGGCCACCTCGGCCCGCTGGTCACGATCCTGCGCTGGCTCAGCCTCGCGGTCGGGATCGCACTGGTCCCGGCCACCTCGGACCCGACCGACCCGGTCCTCATCGCGGCCGTCGTCGTGCTGCTCGCCAACACGATCTTCCGCACCATCCGTCCCCTGCGCCTCCAACCGGCGACGTGGCGGGCCGAAGCGGTCCTGGTCCTCGACCTCGCGCTGGCGGTCGCGATGGTCATCCTCACCGGCGACTGGGCCAGCCCGCTCGTCCTCACGCCGCTGCCGATCGTCATCCTCGCCGCGTACGCCTGGGGGTACCGCGAGGGCCTGGCGGCCGCGGCGGTCACGCTCGCCACGATCGCGCTCGCCGACGCGCTGTCCGGCCTCTCTGAGGACACGCTGCGCATGGGGCTGCTCGCATGCGTCGTCGTCCTGCTCGCCGCACTCGTCGGTGGGTTCACCCGGCAGCTCTGGATGGAAGCGGAGCGCCGGCAGCAGGAGACGCTCGACCAGGTGACGCGCATGTCGATCGCGAACGACCTGCTGCACGCGCTCCACGACGTCGTCCAGACCCTGCCGTCATCCCTCGACCTCAGCGACGTGGTCACCTCCGCGCAGGAGACGCTCCGCGGGCTCGTCGAGTCCACCGTCATGGTCGTGCTCGTGCCCGACGACACCTCGGGAAGCTGGCTCGTCGAGCTCGACGAAGGTGTGCGGCTGCCCGAGTCCCTGTCCGAGGCCGACCTCCCGACGACCCTCGTCGAGGCGCTCGGTCGCCCGGGCGTCGTGCTCGTCGACGATGCGGAGCCGGGTGCCGGCGCGGGGTGCAGCCCCGAGAGCCGCAGCGTCATCGCGACCGCCCTGCGCGCCCACGACCGGGTCGTCGGCCTCGTGTCGGTCGAGCACCGCGAGGCCGGCGCGTACAGCGAGGAGGACGCGAGCCTGATCGACGGCCTCGGGTCGTCGCTCGCCCTCGCCGTCGACAACGCCCGCTGGTTCTCCCGGCTCCGCACCCTCGGAGCGGAGGCCGAACGCGCTCGAATCGCCCGCGACCTGCACGACCGCGTCGCCCAGTCCCTCGCGTACATCGGCTTCGAGCTCGACCGGCTGGCCACCGCCCACGACGACCCCGAGCTGCGCGCGCTGCAGGGCGTCGTACGGGGCGTCGTGATCGAGCTGCGCGAGACGCTGTTCCAGCTCCGGGCGAACGTCAGCGAATCGCAGGATCTGGTCGACGTGGCCCGCGACTACATCACCCGCTGGTCCGACCGCACCGGCGTCGAGACCGAATTCTCGCCGCAGACCGGGGGCCGGCGGGTCCCCGTCCAGATCGAGCAGGAGCTGTGGCGCATCCTCCAGGAATCCCTCACGAACGTGGAGCGCCATGCCGATGCTTCCCACGCATGGGTGAGCTGGAGGATCCGAGATGGTCGCGCGCAGCTCGAGGTGCGAGACGACGGACGCGGCATGACCGCCAACGGCGGCGCGCGCGAGCGCTACGGCCTGGTGGGCATCCGTGAGCGGGCCGACGCGGTCGGCGCCCAGGTGACCCTGATGAGCGAGCCGACGAACGGCACGACCGTGCTGGTGGAGCTGGAGGTAGCGCAATGACCCGAGTGATGATCGCCGACGATCACCAGCTGCTGCGCCAGGCCCTGCGGCGCGCGCTGGAGGACGCCGGTCTCGAGGTCGTTGCGGAGGCGGGCGACGGCGAGGAGGCCACGCGCCTCGTGTCACTGCACCGTCCCGATGTCGTCGTCATGGACGTCACCATGCCGATCCTCGACGGGATCGAGGCGACCCGTCGCATCCACGCCGCGACAGGCCACACGAAGGTGCTCGTCCTCACGATGCACGACGAGGATGCGCTCCGAGTCCGCGCGCTGCGCGCAGGTGCGGCCGGCTTCCTCACGAAGGACTGCGCGATGCACGAGGTCGTCGACACCGTGCGCCAGGTCGCCGCGGGTGAGACCGTCTTCTCGCCGGAGATCGCGGCGGCGATGTTGGCCGAGTTCCCGAGCAACGGCGACGCGCGGCCGAACAGCCATGCGATGGTCGGGGTCGCGGTCGAATCACCGTTGACGAAGCGCGAGCACGAGATCCTGCAGCTCGTGGCCGACGGTCACTCGACGACGGAGATCGCGCGCACGCTCTTCATCAGTGCCAAGACGGTCAAGAACCACCTCGCGTCGATCTACGCCAAGCTCGACTCCCGCGACCGGACCCAGGCGGTCCTGAGCGGCATGCGGATGGGGATCGTGCAGCTGCAATAGCTGCACGAGCGCTCAGCCCGCGGACGTCTCGTCGCCGGCCTCGGGCGTCGCGTCCGGCGCGACCGCGGCATCGACCACGGCTTCCGCTCCGGCTTCCGTTGCGGCCGCGCCCGCGTCCGCTCCGGCAGCTCCCGCTCCGGCGCCCTCGGCCGCAGCCGCGTCGGCCGCGGCCTGCTCCTCTTCGGTGTAGTCCGGGCCGATGTAGTTGCCCTCTTCGTCGTAGGCGTGCTCGCCGAACTGGTCCTGGTACTCGGCCGCGACGATGCCGCCCTCGGCGGCCTGCTTGATCGACAGCGAGATGCGCCGCCGGTCGAGGTCGATGTCGATGATCTTCACCCAGAGCTCCTCGCCCGGGGTCACGACCTGCTCGGGCGCCTCGACGTGGTGCACCGCCATCTCGGAGATGTGCACCAGGCCCTCGATGCCGTCGCCGACCTGGACGAACGCGCCGAACGGCACGAGCTTGGTGACCCGGCCGTAGACGAGCTCGCCGACCTGGTGGGTCGTCGCGAACTCCTGCCACGGGTCCTGCTGCGTCGCCTTCAACGAGAGCGAGATGCGCTCACGCGACAGGTCGACGTCGAGCACCTGGACCGTCACCTCGTCGCCGACGGTGACGACCGAGCTCGGGTGGTCGACGTGCTTCCACGACAGCTCGGAGACGTGGACGAGCCCGTCCATGCCGCCGAGGTCGACGAACGCTCCGAAGTTCACGACCGAGCTCACGACACCCTGACGGACCTCGCCGGGCTTCAGGTTCGCGAGGAACTCGTCGCGCTGCTCGCGCTGGGTCTCCTCGAGGTACGCACGACGGGAGAGCACGACGTTGTTGCGGTTCTTGTCGAGCTCGATGATCTTGCACTCGATCGTGCGGCCGACGTACGGCTGCAGGTCGCGCACGCGGCGCAGGTCCACCAGCGACGCGGGCAGGAAGCCGCGCAGGCCGATGTCCAGGATGAGCCCACCCTTGACGACCTCGATCACCGGGCCGGACACGACGCCTTCTTCTTCCTTGATCTTCTCGATCGTCCCCCACGCGCGCTCGTACTGCGCGCGCTTCTTGGAGAGGATGAGCCGACCGTCCTTGTCCTCCTTCTGGAGGACGAGCGCCTCGAGCACCTCGTTGAGCTGCACGACCTCGTGCGGGTCGACGTCGTTGCGGATCGACAGCTCCTTGGACGGGATGACGCCCTCGGACTTGAACCCGATGTCGAGCAGCACCTCGTCGGAGTCGATCTTCACGACGGTGCCGGTGACCAGACCACCTTCGTCGAACTCGACCAACGTCGCGTCGATCGCGTCGGACAGCGACATGCTGCCGAGGTCGTCGAACACCACGTCGTTGGTGCCGCCGTCCTCGGCCAGGTCGGGCATGGCCGTGTCGTCGGCACCGGCCTCTCCGGCCTCGCCGGTCGGGGCTCCGCCGTTGTCGGTGGCGGGGGCGCTGGGTGCGGGGGGTGCGGTCTCCGTGGCGACTGCACCGGACTCGGGGGCGTCGGCCGCAGCTGCGGCCTGCTCGTTCTCGGGCAAGGGGAAGGACTCCTGGGCAATGGGGCGGTCGGGCGCCGCGCTTCGCGAGAGGAAGGCGACGCGTCGGATGGTCGAAGCCCGGAATTCCGGGCCCGACGAGGCTACCGGGCTTCCGGCCTCCATGCGAACAGGAGGAGCTCGGGATGGTCGAGGTCCGGCGGGCCTGCGGCGTACGCACCCGGCCGGACCCCGTGGATCGCGGCGACCTCGAGCCCGGCGGCTCGGGCCATCAGCGACATCTCACGCGGCGTGAAGCACGTGGTCCACATCTCGAACACGCGCTCCTCACCCGCTTCGTTGCGGACCGTGGCGTGCTCGTGGAACACGCCGGTCCGAGGGTCGAAGTCCTCGCCGTCCTCGAGCCAGCGCACGGCGAACGCGGCCGAGAACGCGCTCACCGCCACCCGGCCGCCCGGCCGCACCGCCCGGGCGATGCGGCCGATGATCGCGTCGTCATCGCCCCCGAGGAGCCCGAATCCGCCCTGGCAGAGGCAGAGGACGGCGTCGTACTCCGCGTCGGCCGCGAGGTGGCGCACGTCGAGCTGCTCGAACGTCGCCGGCAGCCCGTCCGCCTCGGCGGCGGCCCGCGCCAGGGCGACGAACTCCGGTGAGAGGTCGACGCCGTGGACCTCGATGCCGCGCCGCGCCAACGCGAGCGCGTGCCGCCCGGGCCCGCAGCCGACGTCGAGCACCCTCATCCCGGGCTCGAGCCCGAGCTCCTCGACGATGCACTCGATCTCGTTCTCCGTCCCCTTCGTGAAGGAGTTGCGCAAGTACGCCGGCCCGAGGAACGCACCGATCTCGTTGAACCAAGCACCGCCCGGGTAGCCGAAGGGTCCGCTCACGGAGCGCAGGCTACGGGGCCTCCGGTTCTTCCCCGAACAAGGTCCTGCTGCCGTCGCTGACGGAGGCCGGGTCGCAGCCGTCACACCGGTACCGCTGCGGTACGCAGCCCGCTGGTCACCACGATCCAGCGCCTATTCTCCGCCGGATGAACCGTCGACTGTGCGTCGTCGGCGCGGTCGTCGGCCTGGTGGTCGCGTGTTCTGGACAGAGCCGGCCGACGCCGCCGGCCCTCGCGGTCGGCGGGCAGACCGCGCACAGCTATACGGGCAACGGCCCGAAGGTCGTGGTGCTGGGTGACTCGTTGACGGTCCGCTCGTGGACGGAGACCTACGACGACCTCACCAACGACCACGCCGTCATGGCAGCTGCGTGGGACGGAGAAGGGTACGGCGGTGGTCCGTTGTCGGCTCGGCTCGGGGGATTGCTCCTGCCCGACGCCGCGAAGACCTACGCGACCACGCACCCCGACGTGGCGGTCCTGGCTCTGGGCACGAACGACGTGTGGGTCTCGACTCGCGACATTCACGGCGCACTCCTCGAGATGGTCGCGATGGTCGACGAGCTCAAACCCGCATGTCTTGTCGGTGTGACGATCCCGGAAACCTCGGTCCTGGGAGACTGGAACGGGACCAACGCTCGAGTGTTGAACGATGCGATGCGGGGCTGGGCGAACAAGGTCGTCGACTGGGCCGCCATCTCGAGACAACGGGGGATCACCGGTCCGGATCATGTCCACCCGACGAAGCAAGGTGCCGAACGCCGCGCAGCTGCGATCGCCTCCGCGGTGCGGAGCTGCACGTCGAGCTGACGTGCCTCCGTGCGATCGACTGCGCTTCGTGTTCCAAGCCACGATCCGCGCGGTCGTTGTGTGGTGGGCCGACGGCTGGGTAGGACGTGAACGGGACAACGGCGTCCCACGGCACCTCTCCCAAGCCACCGGGCGACCGAGAGAGGGGTCCGATTGACGGGGCCCCTCTCTTTGTCGCCCGGACTGCTGCGCTCGACATCCGGCGGCGTCGCCTTCACGCTGCAGGGACAACGCGGGCGCCGGACCAGGGCTAGAAGCGCCAGCGGGTCGCGCCGCCGGGTTCCTCGGTCTGCAGGGCCGTCGCCTGGCGCGCAGTGATCCGGTAGACGAACCACGGCGGAGGGCCGGCGGACGGGGCGCTGAACTCGGCCGTCAACGCGACCCCCGAGTCGTCGACCCGCGCCGGCCACCCGCCTTCGGCCCATTGCTCCGCCATCGCAGCGACCGTCGCCGGGTCGGTGACGAGCTCCGCGTCGCCGTCGATCACGAGGTCGAACTCCTTCGTCGCGACGCTCAGCGTGCACCGCGGGTCCCGCGCCAGGTTTCTGGCCTTGCGGGTCGTCTTCCCCGTCTCGAACCAGAACGCACCGTCGACCCACTCCGCGCCGATGCCGGTGACGTGCGGGCTCCCGTCGGCGTTGATCGTCGCGAGCCAGCAGGTGTGCCGGTCGGGACCGCCGGTGCCCGGGGCCTGCGTGAGGTTGCGGTCGAGACGAGCGGTGATGCGACTCCAGTCGAGCAGAGGGGAGCCGTACAGGTCAGCCAGGTTGGTTGCTTTCATGTCCGGTTCTGACTCCGGCCGGCGCCGGAACTCATCGCGGCACCCACTTCGGGGCGGCGGACCGCCGGGATGGCCGCCGCGGCGAGCCCGCACATCGAGTTCGCTGACGTGAACGTCAGGAGTCCCGCACCTGAGAACTTCACCGTTGCTTGACAATGGACGCGCGCGATGCGCCATCATGGGCCTCCGCACGCCGAACTCTGGGGGGACGGCTCGCGCATGGTGGTGTTGCTGCTGCTCGCAGCGATCGTGGTCTCGGGGTTCGTCACTGCCTTCCCGATCACCCGACGGGGTCTCGCGGACGTGGGCCGCATCCCCGGCTCGGTCTGGCGCATCACCGGCTACCGGAACCGCAAGTCGTGGCGGTTGGCGATCATCGCCGGGTACTGCTGCGCCGGCTGGCCCGCGGTCGTGGTCGTCGTCATGTGGCGCCGCAGCGAGGAACGGATGGTCCTGCGCGACGAGTGGCACCTCCTCATCGAGGAGCGGCGCGCCCGCCACGAGATCATCCTCGCGAACTACGAGGGGCAGCCGGACGAGGCCGAGACCACCGGGTAGCGAGCTGCGCTACTTCGCTTCGGCCCAGTTCGTGCCGAAGCCGAGGTCGACCACGAGCGGCACCCGGAGCTCGATCGCCGACTCCATCACTTCGCGTACGAGCCCCTCGACGGCCTCCTGCTCGTCGAGCGGCACCTCGAAGACGAGCTCGTCATGAACGGTCAGGATCATCTTCGTCCGGAGATCGCGCTCGTCGAGCGCTCGATCGACGTCGATCATCGCGAGCTTGAAGATGTCGGCGGCCGAACCTTGGACCGGCGCGTTCTGCGCCATCCGCTCCCCCATCTGCTTGATGCGGAAGTTGTCCGACGCGAGCTCCGAGATCTGGCGGCGCCGGCCGAGGATCGTCGTCGTGTAGCCGCGTTGCTTGGCCTCGGTGACGGTCCGCTCCATGAACTCGCGGACGTTCGGGAACGACTCGAAGTAGCTGTCGAGGATCTCGCGTGCCTGGTCGGTCGGGATGTTGAGCCGCTGCCCGAGGCCGTAGGCCTCCATGCCGAACGCGAGCCCGTAGTTCACGACCTTGGCGAAACGGCGCTGGAACGCGTCGACCTTCGCCTCGTCGACGTCGAAGACCTTCGCCGCGGTGGTGGTGTGGACGTCCGCGCCGCGGGAGAACGCGTCGATCAAGCCGGGGTCCTCGGCCAGGTGCGCGAGCACCCGGAGCTCGATCTGCGAGTAGTCCGCCGCGAGCAGCCCCGCGCCGTCCTCGGCGATGAACGCCCGCCGCATCTCGCGCCCGCCCTCGCTGCGCACCGGGATGTTCTGCAGGTTCGGGTTCTCGCTGGAGATCCGGCCGGTGGTCGTCGCGATCTGGTTGAACGTGGCGTGGATGCGCCCGTCGGGCCGGATCAGAGGCGGGAGCGCGTCGGCGTAGGTGCTGCGCAGCTTCTCGACCTCGCGGTACCGCATCAGGTCGTCGAGGATCGGGTGCGCGTTCGCGGCGGCCATCTTCTCCAGGGAGTCGGCATCCGTCGACGGTCCCGTCTTCGTCCGCTTCACCGGCGCGAGCTCGAGCTTCTCGAACAGGATCCGGCGGAGCTGCGGCACCGAGTTCACGACGAACGGCTCGCCGGCGTGCGCGTGGATGCGCCGCTCGAGGTCGTCGCACTGATCCTGCAGCTCGGAGCGCAGCTCCTCGAGGAAGTCGCGGTCGATCTTGATGCCCGCCGATTCCATCCGTGCGAGCACCCGGACGAGCGGGCGTTCGACGTTCTCGTACAGCTCGGAGAGCTCCCGGGCCCCGAGCCCGTCGGCCAGCGCGGCGGCCAGGCGCAGCACGACGACGGCGCGGCGGCCGGTGTCGTCGGGACCCGCGTTGCCGTCGAGGTCGAGGGTTCCCTCCTCGCGATCCGGTGACGTGAGCTCGAGCTCGAGGAACCGGAGCGCGAGCTGCTCCAGGTCGTACTTCCGCTCGCCCGGATCGAGCAGATACGCCATCACCGCGGTGTCGAGCTCGAGCGACTGCAGGTCGACGTCGAGCGCGTCGTCGAGGCCGTGCATCAGCTCCTTCGCGCGGTGGGCGACGAGCGGCGGGCCGCCGGGCCCGAGCAGCGCGCCGAGCTCCGCGACCACGGGCTTGGCGCGGAGGTCGTCAACCGCGACGTACATCGCGTCGTCGGTCGACTCGGTGACGGCGAGCCCTTGGAGCACGGTCCCCGGACCGTCGTGCTCCCATCGCGGTTCGACCGCGTACCGGTCGCCGCGCTCCGCGATCCCCTGCAGGTGCTTCACGATCTCGTCGGCGTCGCGCAGCACCCGCACCTCGGCTTCGAACGCCGCACCGGTGGGGGCCGCCTCCCCCTCGTCACCGAGCGCTTCGAGCAGCCGCGGGTAGATGAGCCGGAACTCGAGCTGCTGGAAGAGCAGCTGCACCGCGTCGCGGTCCCAGCCCCCCATCCGCAGGTCGTCCGGATCGAGGTCGAGGTCCAGGTCGGTCCGGAGCACCGACATCTCGCGGTTGTGAAACACCTGGTCGCGGGCCTCGCCGAGGTTCGTACGCTGCCTCGGCGGCAGGTCGTCGAGGTGCTCGAAGATGCCTTCGAGCGTCCCGTAGGTGGTCACGAGCTTGGCCGCGGTCTTCTCGCCGATCCCCGGGACGCCCGGCAGGTTGTCGCTCTTGTCGCCCCGCAGGGCGGCGTAGTCCACGTACTGCCGGGGCGTGACCCCCGTGCGCTCGAGGATGCCGGCCTCGTCGTAGAGCGCGTAGTCCGAGACGCCGCGCTTGTTGTAGAGCACCTTGAGGTGCGGATCGTGCACGAGCTGGTACGAGTCGCGGTCGCCGGTCACCACGATCACGTCCATGCCCTGCGCCGCGGCGCGGACTGCGAGGGTGCCGATGACGTCGTCGGCCTCGACCCCGGCGAC
>DASXYP010000019.1:0-27090 GCA_036502405.1 Acidimicrobiia bacterium | reverse complement strand
TTCGCCGGGTCGCCGATCGGGATCGACCTGGCGTACGGCGCGGGCGCGGGCTGGTGAACGTGATCGGGCTCCTCCATCAAGGACTCGCGACCGGCCGGGTGGGGGGGTCGCCCCGACTGCCGCGGTGGTCGCGGCCCTCATCCCGGTGATCTGCGGGCTGGCCGCCGGCGAGCAACCCGGGACGCTCGTCGTCGTCGTCCGGCGGCGTCGGCGGCGGCGTCGCGGTCGCGGTGCCGGTGATCGCCGGGGGGTCATCTCCCGCGAGGCGGACGAGGTGGGTGGCGGGCCGGTCTCACGGCCGGTCGTGACCGCGCGCTTCGCGGGCGTCGGGCTCGGCGCCTCCCTGGTGCTGTAGCAAAGACCGGGTCGGACTCCGGGCTCTGGCCCGTGCTCTCGGCGCGCATCGCCGCCGTGGGTGTCGCCGGCCTCGCGATCCTCTTCAAGCGTCCCTGGCGCGAGGCGCACCGCTACGACCGGCTGAGCGGTGAGGGGTACTCCCACAACGAGTTCGATCTCGAGGCCGTTCGTCGTCTACTTCTCGATCCGGCCGCCCCGACGGGCGACGGGACCGTCGCACTCTGCACGATCGACCCGCTCTCGCAGCTCGACCATGCTGCGGTGCGGACGACGATGCCGAGCGACGGTGTGCTCCTCGTCGACGGGGTTCTCTGCCTGCCGTCCCGAGCTCGACGCGTGCTGGGACCTACGGATCTGGGTCCACATCGCGCCGGAGCTCTCGGTGCAGCGCGGGACGCGACGGGACGCAGACGCGGAGGGCGGACGGGACGCCGCGGAGGCGCTCCACCGCGCGTACCTCGCCGCCGGGGAGCTCTACGTCCGCGAGGTCGACCCGATGGCGTTCGTCGATGCCATCGTGGACAACATCGACTTCGACCGACCGCGGCTGGTGCGTCCGAGCTCTTCACCCGCGTAGCTGTCCCACCCTCCCCGTACAATTTGATGGTGATGGTGCACCGGGTTCGTTCGGCTCGTTCGGCGCTCGAGGGCGCGGCGCGGTCGTTCGACGCCGCCGTGTCCGGCACTGACGCAGTTTCGCTGTTGGAGGAGCTGGGCGCGGTTCGGCGGCTGGTCGATGGGTTGATCGCGCGGGTCGCGAAGCGGGTCGAGGACACCGCCGCGCACACCTATGGCACCGACCGCAGCGCGGCGGAGCTCTGCGAACGACTCGTCGGGATCTCTTCCGGGGAGGCGAAGCGTGCGATCAGCGTGGCCGGAGGCCTCGAGATGCTGCCGGCGACGGACCTTGCGGTGCGCGAGGGGCGACTCTCGTCGCGCCAGGCGGACCTGATCGTGACTGGTGCGGCGGATGACCCAACCGTCGAACGCGAGCTGCTGCGAGCGGCCTCTCACGGCGTTGTGGCGTTGCGTGATGCGTGCGTCGCGGTGCGGGCCAGGCGCGAGGACGAGACCGCACGCGCCGAACGGCACCACGCGGCCCGGTCGTTTCGGATGTGGACCGCGTCCGACGGGATGGTCGAAGGCCACTTCAAGGTCACGCCCGAGATCGGCGGCGCAATCAGAGCCCGTATCGACGACGGCACCCGCCGCCGGTTCCGCGCGGCCCGAAAGGACGGGACCCGCGAAACGCAGGACGCGTATGCCGCGGATGCCTTCGCGGACGCCTTGCTCGGCGGGCCCTCCGCCGCGAAGTCGGGTGGGTACACGACCCACGTCGTCATCGACCACGAAGCCCTGGTCCGCGGTCACGCTCTGCCCGGTGAGACCTGCGAGATCCCCGGCACCGGACCCGTCAACGTCACCTGGGTCCGCAGCCTGCTCGGCACCGCATTCGTCACCGCCATCATCAAGCACGGCCGCGACATCACCACCGTCGCCCACCTCGGCCGCCACATCCCCGCCGAGCTCCACACCGCCATGATCGTCACCGGCCGCGAATGCTCCATCCACGGCTGTTCGGGCCGCGAGTACCTCGAGCTCGACCACTGCGAGATCGACCACGCCGCCGGTGGCCCTACCGCCCGCTGGAACCTCACCTGGCTCTGCTCCATCCACCACACCCGAAAAACCCAGGGCTGGACCCTCGGCCCACCCGACCCCACCACCGACAAACGACAACTCACCCCACCCGCACAACCGCACGCCGCATGACGAGCGCGCCCTCCGGGCTACGCGTCATCGGAGCAGGGTTCGGTCGGACCGGGACGTTGTCGCTGAAGCACGCGCTCGACCAGCTCGGGTTCGGGCCGACGTACCACATGGAGGAGCTGGTCCGGCACCCGTCGCACGTCGCGCGATGGCGGGCGCTCGCGGCGACGGGCACGACCGACTGGACCCGACTCTTCGCCGGCTACCGCAGCGGCGTGGACTTCCCGGTGAGCTGCGCGTGGCGGGAGCTGACGGACGCGTACCCCGACGCCAAGGTGGTCCTGACCGTGCGCGACCCGGAGCGCTGGTGGGCGAGCACCGCCGCGACGATCTTCCCGGCCCGCACCATGTTCCCGGGCTGGCTGCGCCGGCTCGTCCCGATCGCCGACCACTACCTCGCGATGAACGACGAGCTGGTGTGGGACGGCATCTTCGACGGGCGGTTCGCGGACCGTACGTACGCGATCGAGGGGTTCGAGCGCCACGTCCGCGAGGTGCAGGCCACGATCCCGGCCGACCGGCTGCTGACGTTCGATGTCGCCGAGGGCTGGCGCCCGTTGTGCCGCTTCCTCGAGGTCCCGGAGCCGACGACCCCGTTCCCGCGGGTCAACGATGCCGCGTCGATGCGCCGGCGGATCACCGCGGTCCGGATCGTCAGCCGCGCACTCGTCCCGTCGGCCGCGGTCGCAGTCGCCGTGGGCGCGACCGTGCTCAGTCGATCGGGCCGAGGCGCTGCTCGAGGAGGTCGAGCATCGAACGCCACGAGCGGCGGTTCGCAACCTCGTCGTAGGTGAAGCCGGGCATCCCGAGTGTGTCCACCTTGGGGTTGGTGAAGCTGTGGCCCACGCCCCCGTACAGCTCGATGCGCCAGTCCGCGACCCCCGCGTCGCGCATCTCGGACTCGAAGGCCGAGCGCTGGTCGAACCCGATGACCGGGTCCTCCGCGCCGCAGCACATCAGGACCGAGGCGGTGACCACGCCCGGAGTCGCGGGCGCCCCCGTCGCGAGCCCGGGGTGGAACCCGACGACCGCCTTCACGTCCGCGCCATCGCGTGCGAGCTCCATCGCCATGACGCCGCCGAAGCAGTAGCCGATCGCGGCGACGCGATCGGGGTCGACCTCGTCCTGGGCCAGCAGCACGTCGAGCCCGGCGCGGCCGATCGCGCGAGCGCGCGACGCGTAGAAGGACAGCTCACCGAGGCGCGTCATCGCGTCCTCGATCGGAACCGCGCCACCGTGGTAGTCGAGCGCGAAGGCGGCGTACCCGAGGGACGCGAGACGGACCGCGCGGCCCTTCACGTGCTCGTCGAGCCCCGGGCCCTCGTGGCACACGAGCACCGCAGGCCGCGGCCCGACCCGGTACTCGTCGACCGCGTAGTGACCGATCATCGTCCGGCCGTCGGCTTCGTAGCTGATGTCCGTGATCTGCACGTCGGCACGGTACCGGAACCCCCGGACGACCGAGCTGGAGGAGACCACCCCGGAGGCGTCAGAGGGGAAGTGTCAGGGCGCCGGGTTCTCGATCGTGTTCCAGTCGCGCGTCGTCAGGTACGTGCGGAACTGCTCGCCGATGTGCAGCAGGTCGTCGGTCGTCTTGGGGTGGCGCAGCTCGTAGAGGTGCGGGAACCGGCGCATGCCCAGGACGAGCTCCCAGAGCGCGGCCGCATCGTCACCTTCGGGCGCCGGAACGACGACGGGTCCGTACACCGCGTACTGGTCGGGGTGGAACACGATCGTGGGCACGCCGTGGGCCCCGAAGCGGGCGACCGCGTCGAGGTGCTCGTCACGGACCTCGGTGAGCGTCGACGGGTCGTCGATCGCACGCTCGACGAACGCGGGGTCGAAGCCGGCCGCCGCGATCACCGACGCGTGCTGCTCGGGAGTGTGCGTCTTCACGCCGTCGAAGAAGAACGCGTTCCCCACCGCCGCGTACCAGCGGTCGACCGCGTCGTTGCCGAGCTCCCGGCGGATGAGGGCGCCCACACGCATCTGGCCGAAGCCGAACGACCACGGTCGGTCCCACGGGTGCTTCTTGCCCTCGACGCGGTTCACCTCCTCGAGCGAGAAGAACCGCCAGTCGATCCCCAGGTCGCGCTGCGAGCGCACCGCGCGGATCCAGCGTGACGTCGCGTACGCGTACGGGCACATCGGATCGAAGTAGAAGCTGATGCGGTCGGTCACGCCGCCAGTCTCGCGCCGAACGTCCGCGCTAGGTTGCGCCCGAGCACGGAGCGGAGCGGACACCAGGGGGTGAAGCGTGAGCGAGCCGACGATCGAGCGGCTCGACGAGGTCTGGGCCGACGTCGCCACGCTGTGCGACGGGCTGAGCGTCGAGCAGTGGGCCACCGCGACGGACTGCCCGGGATGGTCCGTCCACGACAACGTCGCGCACATGATCGGGACCGAGCGCATGCTGCTCGGGGAGCAGCCGGGATCGGAGACCGCGGGGGCGGGCGACGCCGCGCACGTCCGCAACGACATCGGCAAGGCGAACGAGCAGTGGATCGCGATGTACCGCGACTGGGACGGGCCCGCGATCGTCACCGAGCTCCGCGCGGTCACCGGCCGCCGGCTCGACGGGCTCCGCGCGATGAGCCCGGAGGAGTGGGACCGCGAGGGCTTCACCCCGGAGGGCCCCGGCCCCTACCGGCAGTTCATGGAGATCCGGGTGTTCGACTGCTGGTTCCACGACCAGGACATCCGGGAGGCGCTCGACCGGCCCGGGTTCCTCGACGGGCCGGTGGCGGACCTCTCGATCGGCCGCATCCCGCCCAAGGCGCTCGGCTACGTGGTGGGGAAGAAGGCCGGCGCGCCCCCGGGCAGCACCGTGGTGTTCGAGGTGGCCGGCACCGCGCCGATCACCGCCGCGATCGAGGTCCCGCCGGAAGGCCGCGCCCGACTGCTCGATGCCGTCCCGGACGCGCCGACGGCGCGCGTCGTCACCGACCGCAGGACGTTCGCCCGGCTGGCCGGCGGCCGCTGGAGCGGCGACCGTGCCCGGGCCGAGGGGTCGGTGGCCGTCGACGGTGACCTCGACCTGGCGAACCGGGTCGTCGACAACCTCGGGTTCACGATCTAGCCGAAGATCTCCGGAGGGCGACCTCCCGACCACGGGGCCCGGCGCTCTCCGGCGGTGAGCTCGGGTTCACGATCTGACCCCGGTCACGGGGGAGGGTCAGACGATCTCGCTCGTCTGGAGGACCGGGGCGATCGTCGTGTAGTTCGCGATGTCGGCCATCACGTCCGCGGTGCCCGGCACGCCCATCGCGGTGCCCATCGCGTCGAGCGACTCGAACGTGAAGTGCACGGCGGCGACGTACGGCCCGTCGATGCCCTTGTCGATGTCGGCGCGGTCGAGGCCCCAGGTCTTGACCGCGAGCGGGACGTGCTGGTCCCGGTAGTAGTCGTGGTCGAAGGTCGCGCCCTCGGTGGTCGGGTACAGCACGCTGAGCCGGATCATGTCGGGCCTCTCGGTCGTGGGGTTGGCAGTCTGCCCCGTGCCACCCGGACCCGGCGAGTCGCCGGCCGGTCGCCGGCGAGGTGCCTACGCGACCTCGACCGCCGGCGCCGCGAACTGGGCGTTGTAGAGGCGCGCGTAGGCGCCGTCCGCCTCCAGCAGCTCCTCGTGGTTGCCCTGTTCGACGATCTGGCCCGCCTCCATCACCAGGATGATGTCCGCGTCGCGGATGGTCGACAGCCGGTGCGCGATCACGAAGCTGGTGCGGTTGGACCGCAGCGCCGCCATCGCGCGCTGGATCAGCACCTCGGTGCGGGTGTCGACCGAGCTCGTCGCCTCGTCGAGGATGAGGATCGTCGGGTCGGCGAGGAACGCGCGGGCGATGGTCAGCAGCTGCTTCTCACCGGCGCTGACGCTCCCGCCCTCGTCGTCCACCACGGTGTCGTAGCCGTGGGGGAGCGAGTGCACGAAGCGATCGACGTACGTCGCGCGCGCGGCCTCGAGGATCTGCTCCTCGGTGGCGTCGAGGTTGCCGTAGGCGATGTTCTCGCGGATGGTCCCGCCGAACATCCACGTGTCCTGCAGGACCATGCCCATGTTCGAGCGCAGGTCGCGCCGGCGCATCTTCGCGATGTCGAGGCCGTCGAGCATGATCGCGCCGGAGTCGATCTCGTAGAACCGCATGATGAGATTGACGAGCGTCGTCTTCCCCGCGCCGGTCGGGCCGACGATCGCCACCGTCTGGCCCGGTTCGGCCACGAGCGACAGGTCCTCGATCAGCGGGTTCTTCGGGTCGTAGGAGAACGACACGTGGTCGAACTCGATCCGGCCCTTCGGCTCGAGGTCCTCCAGCGGGACGAGGTCGTCCTCGAGGTCCTCAGGCGCGTCGAGCAGCTCGAACACGCGCTCGGCCGAGGCGATGCCGGACTGCATCACGTTGATCATCGACGCGAGCTGGGTGAGCGGCTGGGTGAACTGGCGCGAGTACTGGATGAACGCCTGGATGTCACCGATCGTCATCTGGCCCGACGACACCCGAAGGCCGCCGATGAGCGCGATCGCGACGTAGTTCAGGTTGCCGAAGAACATCATCGCGGGCTGGATCGTCCCGGAGATGAACTGCGCGGCGTAGCTGGACTCGAACAGCTCCTCGTTCTTGTCGTTGAACTTCTTCTCGACGTCCGCCTGGCGCCCGAACACCTTGACCAGCGAGTGACCGGTGAACGCCTCCTCGACCTGCGCGTTCAGCGTCCCGGTGTGGCGCCACTGGTCGACGAACTTGGTCTTGGACCGCTTGGTGATCGACTTCATCGTGAAGACGGACAGCGGGATCGTGATGAGCGCGACCAACGCGAGGATCGGCGAGATCGTGATCATCATGATCAGCACGCCGACGAGCGTCAGCGTCGACGTGAGCAGCTGGCTCAGGGTCTGCTGCAGGCTCTGGGCCAGGTTGTCGATGTCGTTCGTGACCCGGCTGAGCATGTCGCCGCGCGGCTGGCGGTCGACGTAGCGCAGCGGCATCCGGTTGAGCTTGTCCTCGACGTCCGAGCGGAGCCGGAACATCGCGCGCTGGACGACCCCGGCGAGCAGCCGCCCCTGCGAGAGCGCGAGCACCGCGGACACCGCGTAGATGCACAGCACCTTCAACAGGATGTCGTGCAGCTTCGTGAAGTCGATGCCCTTCCGGCTGGTGACGCCGTCCACGATGACGTTGGTGGCGCTGCCCAGGATCTTCGGGGCGATGACCAGCAACGTCACGCTCGCCACCGCGAGGAAGAGCACCAACACGACGCCGAGGGCTTCTGGGCGCAAGCGTGCCGCGAGGCGCCGGGTCGAGTTCTTGAAGTCCTTCGACCGCTCGAGCGGCATGCCGGCCGCGCCGAAGCGGCCCATCTGGCCGCCGCCGCGCATGTCGTCCGGCGGCTTGACCGTCTGGTCCTCGGGCGCCGGCACCTGCGTCTCGTCCGTGTGGTCGCCGGTCATGCCGCCTCCTCCGCGGTGAGCTGCGAGGCGACGATCTCCGCGTAGGTCGGGCAGCCGTCGAGCAGCTCGCGGTGGGTCCCGAGCCCGACCTGCAGGCCGTCCTCCACGACGAGGATCTGGTCGGCGTTCATGATGGTGGAGACCCGCTGGGCGACGATGACCGTCACCGCGTCCTGGACCACCGGGGCGAGCGCGGCCCGGAGGCGGGCATCGGTCGCGAGGTCGAGCGCGGAGAACGAATCGTCGAAGAGGTAGATCCCGGGCTTGCGCACCAGCGCCCGGGCGATGGCGAGCCGCTGGCGCTGTCCACCCGACACGTTGCCGCCGCCCTGGCTGATCGGCGCGTCCAGCCCGCCGGGCATCGCGGAGACGAAGTTCTTCGCCTGTGCGACCTCGAGCGCGGTCCAGAGCTCCTCGTCGGTCGCGTCGGGGTCCGCGTACCGGAGGTTGCTCGCCACCGTGCCGGAGAACAGGTACGGCTTCTGGGGGACGAGCCCGATGCGGCTCCACAGCAGCTCGGGCTCGATCTCGCGCACGTCGTGCCCGTCCACGAGCACCTGGCCACCGGTGGCGTCGAACAGCCGTGGCACCAGGTTGAGCAGCGTCGTCTTGCCCGCGCCGGTGCTCCCGATGATCGCCGTCGTCTCACCGGCGACGGCGAGGAACGAGATGTCGCAGAGCACCGGGTGCTCCGCGCCGGGGTACGCGAACTCGACGTGGCGCAGCTCGAGCGAGCTGCGTTCGTCCAGGTGGGCGACGGGGTCGGCGGGAGGCACGACCGAGGACTTCGCGTGCAGCACCTCCTGGATCCGGTCGGCGCTGACCGATGCGCGCGGCGTCAGGACCGCCACGAACGTCGCCAGCATGACGGACATGAGGATCTGGATCAGGTAGCTCAGGAACGCGATCAGCGCGCCGACCTGCATCTGGCCGTTGCCGATTCGATCCCCACCGATCCAGATGGCGGCGACGCTCGACACGTTGAGGCACAGCATCACGGTCGGGAACATGAACGCCATGAGCTTCCCGGCCTTGAGCGACACGTCGGTGAGGTCGTCGTTCGCGTCGCCGAACCGCTTCGCCTCGTCGGGTTCCCGCACGAAGGCGCGCACGACCCGGATGCCGGTGATCTGCTCCCGGAGCACCTCGTTGATCCGGTCGATCCGCTCCTGCATCTTCTGGAACTGCGGCACCATGCGGATGATCACGAGGCCCATCGAGATCGCGAGCACCGGGATGCTCACGAGGAGCAGCAGAGAGAGGGGTCCGTCCTCGCGCACCGCCAGGATGGTGCCGCCCACCAGGGTGATGGGCGCGGCGACGAACAACGTGCACGCCATGAGGACGAGGATCTGGACCTGGGTCACGTCGTTGGTGATCCGCGTGATCAACGACGGCGCGCCGTAGTGAGCGACGTCCTGGGCCGAGAAGTCGGTCACACGGTGGAAGAGCCCGCCGCGCACGTCGCGGCCGAACGCCATCGCGGCGCGTGAGCCGTAGTAGACGGCGACGATGGCGAAGGTCACCTGGACGAAGGTGATCACCAGCATGATGCCGCCGAGGCGCCAGATGTAGTCGGTGTCACCGGTCAGCACGCCCTTGTCGATGATGTCTGCGTTGAGCGTCGGGAGCAGCAGCGTGCACATCGTCTGGACGAACGTGAGCCCGACGACGAGGAGCAACAGGTTGCGGTACCGGCCGAGGTAGTCGCGGAGCAGGCGCAGCAGGTTCATCGGGTGGCCTCCTCGCGGTTGCGGATGCCGTCGAGGAACAGCGAGACGATCTCGGCCGACGACAGCGGCTCGTTTAGGATCAGTGCCGGGTGCGTGCCGGCGATGGTGAGACCGCGCAGCAGGTGGGCGGCTTCGAGCGGCTCGCCCCGGACCTGGTCGCGGTCGGCCACGAAGAGCGCGGCGAGCGGCGTGAGGTCGGGAGCGTGGCGCTCGGTCATCGAGGGGCCGCCGCTCGAGACGTGCATCATCCCGAGCGCGGTGCGCAGCTGCCAGAGGTCGGCGACGCGGCGCCGGAGGATCTCGACCGCGGCGACGAGCCGGGCCTCGAGGGGGAGCGACCGGTCGATCGCATCGAGTGCGGCGTCGCTCGCGGTGCTGTCGACCGCGCGGTCGACCGCGGCCTCGACCAGGGACTCCTTGTCGGGGAAGACACGGAAGATGGTGCCTTCGGCGATGCCGGCGGCCTCCGCGATCTGGCGGGTGGTGACGCTCGCGCCGTGCGCGAGGAGGAGCGGGAGCGTGGCCGCGATGATCTCGGCCCGCCGCTCGGAGGGCGGGAGCGCGGTGGCTCGGGTGCGGCTGGGGGCGCTGGGCATGGCCGTCAGGGTACATGAGTGAGCACTCACTCATCGCAGCGGGGCTCGGTCTGAGACCAGGGTCACACCACCTCCCCGGCGACGCCGCGGCCGGCGGCGGGGGCCCCGAGATGCGGGCATTCTCACGCTCTCCATACACGGCTCTCAGGTCGCTCTTGGACGGCCCGGCGAACGTGGCCGGATGCGCCTGAGGAACCTCGCCCAGCCGATCGTGCTCGTCCCGGTCCTGATCGTCGTCGCCATCGTCGGCGTCTGGTGGTTCGCGTTCCGGCCGAGCGACGACGCCTCCGCCTCGGCGACCAGCACCAAGCAGCTCGCGACGGTCACCCAGGGCCCCATGAGCGTGACCGTGTCGGCCGAGGGGACCGTCGCCGCGGCCCAGACCGACGACCTGAGCTTCTCGTCGGCCGGGACGGTGACCGCGGTGAACGTCAAGGCCGGCGACACCGTGCAGGCGGGCGAGGTGCTCGCAACGGTCGACTCCGCCGCACTGCAGTCGGCCGTGACCTCGGCGGAGTCGTCCGTCGCGGACGCCAAGGCCAAGCTCGCCGACGACGAGGCCTCGGGCGCGTCGTCCGACCAGCTCGCGGCGGACGAGTCGAGCCTGACGTCCGCGAACGACTCGCTCACCGGCGCGACCGATGCGCTGGCGAAGGCGTCGCTCGTCGCGACCTTCGACGGCACGGTCGCGGCGGTCAACCTCACCGTCGGTCAGCAGCTCTCGACCAGCGGGACCGGCGCGACCGCGGCGACCGGGACGGGAAGCGGGTCGGGGCAGTCGGACGCGTCGATCGGGTCCGGCACCAACCGGAGCGCCGCGGCGAGCAGCAGCGACTCGTCGAGCACCACGTCCAGCGCGCAGATCCAGGTCGTGAGCACGGGCCGCTACACGGTCGACCTCGCGGTCGACAGCGCCGACATCGCGAGCGTGAAGGTCGGCCAGACCGCAACCGTGACCCGCACGAGCTCGAGTGCCGCGACCGGCCGCTTCGGCGGCTTCGGCGGCCTGTTCAACCGCTCGGGGAACGGGACGGGGAGCGGCAACGCCACCGGAAGTGGGAGCGGCACCGGGAACGGGACGGGCGCGGGCAACGGCAGCTCGACGACGACGGGGGCCACGGCCACCGGGCTCGTGACCGCGGTCGGGCGGGTGGCCGACGCGAGCTCGGGTGTCGCGACCTACCCGGTCACGATCGCCTTCGACGCGACCGGCACCGACTTCTACGTGGGCTCGACGGTCACCGGTGACGTCGCCACCGACCAGCGTCCGAACGTCGTGCAGGTCTCCTCGCTCGCGATCACGACGACCGACACCGGCTCGACGGTCACCGTCGCCACGAACGGCACCGTCGACGGGCCGACCGAGACCCGGAAGGTCACGACCGGGCTCAACGCGAGTGGCAACACCGAGATCACCAGCGGGCTGAAGGCGGGCGAGAAGGTCGTGATCACGATCACCCGGCCCGGAGGCTTCTCGCCCCCCGGCGGGCTGCAGCAGGGGAACGGCACCGGGCTCCAGCGGGGCGAGTTCCCGGGCGGCGCGAGGTTCGGCGGTTGACCGGCGTGCATGCGTCCTCCTCGCCGGCTCCCGCGGGCGCCGAGCCCGCGGTCATCGAGCTGCTCGGGGTCAGCAAGGTGTACGCGACCGGCGCGATCGAGGTCGCCGCGCTCCGCGACGTGACCCTGCGCATCGAAGACGGTGACTTCGTGGCGATCACCGGGCCGTCCGGGTCGGGGAAGTCGACGTTGATGCACATCCTCGGCTGCCTCGACGTGCCGACCTCGGGCATCTTCCGGCTCGCGGGCCACGACGTCCAGACCTTCGACGAGGACCAGCTGGCCGACGTCCGCAACCTGTTCATCGGCTTCGTCTTCCAGCAGTTCAACCTGCTCTCGTACCTGTCGGCGTGGCGCAACGTCGAGCTGCCGTTGATGTACAGCGGCGTGCATCCGGCGGAGCGGCGCGAGCGGGCGTACGTCGCGCTGGAGAAGGTCGGGCTCGCCGACCGCGCGCTGCACAAGCCCGGTGAGCTCTCCGGCGGCCAGCAGCAGCGCGTCGCGATTGCCCGCGCGCTCGTCACGGAGCCCGCGATGCTCCTCGCCGACGAGCCGACGGGGAACCTCGACTCGACCTCCACCGCCGACGTGCTCGATCTCCTCGAGGAGCTCAACGGTGAGGGCCGGACGATCGTCCTCATCACCCACGAGCTCGACATCGCCCAGCGTGCGCCGCGCACGATCCAGATCCGGGACGGACTGATCTGGCGTCCCGGCGACGTCGCCGCGGGACCGGACCTCGCAGGGGTCACCGCATGAGCTGGCGCGACACCTTCCGGACCGCGACCGAGGCGGTGCGCACGCACCGGCTCCGCTCCGCGCTCACCATGCTCGGGATCCTCATCGGGATCACCGCGGTCGTGCTGACCGTCGGACTCGGCCAGGGTGCCAAGGCCCAGGTCCAGGACCAGATCAACGAGCTCGGGACCAATCTGCTCGTGATCTCCCCGGGCAGCACCACCGATGCCTCGTCGGGCACCCGGGGCGGCTTCGGCTCGGCCTCGACGCTGACCGTCCAGGACGCCGGTGCGCTCGAGTCGAAGGTCGCCGCGCCGGACGTCCAGGCCGTCGCGCCCAGCTCGACCTCGTCGGTGTCGCTCGTGAACGGCTCGACCAACTGGACGACGACGCTCACCGGCACGACGCCGAGCTGGAAGGTCGTCCGGTCCCGCCCGGTGACCTCGGGCCGCTTCATCACGGACGCCGACGAGCGTCAGGCCGCCGCGGTCGTGGTGCTCGGTCCGGACACGGTGAGCGAGCTGTTCAACAACGCGGATCCGATCGGCCGCACCGTCAGCTACAACGGCGTCAAGCTCACGGTCGTCGGCGTGCTGAAGGCGCTGAGCTCGTCCGAGGACACGTCGAACAACGACCTCGCGGTCGTGCCGCTCAGCACCTACTCGCAGCGGCTCGTCGGCGGGACGAACCGCGACTCGGTGAGCTCGATCGCGGTGAAGGCGACGTCCGCAGGCACGCTGTCCGCTGCGTACCAGGAGGCGAACGCGCTCCTGCTGAACACGCACAAGATCACCACGACCGCGAACGCAGACTTCTCGATCGCGACGCAGCAGTCGATCCTGTCCGCCGCGACCTCGGTCGACGACACCCTCACCGTCATGCTCGCCGGCATCGCGATCATCTCGTTGCTCGTCGGTGGGATCGGCGTGATGAACATCATGCTGGTCTCGGTCACCGAGCGGATCCGCGAGATCGGGCTGCGCAAGGCGCTCGGTGCCCGGCCCCGGCTCATTCGGCGGCAGTTCCTCGTGGAGGCCTCCGTGCTCGGGCTCGCGGGCGGGGTGCTCGGCGTCATCCTCGGGCTCGTCGGCGCGATCGTCGTGCCGCTGTTCAGCGACTCGCGCGTGATCGTCTCGATCCCGGCCGGGCTGGGGGCGATCGCCATGGCGATCGGCATCGGCGTGGTCTTCGGTGTCTACCCGGCGTCGCGGGCCGCGCGGCTCGCCCCGATCGACGCGCTCCGGAGCGAGTGACATGGCCGTCGACACGCCCACGACCGCGCCCTCGGGTCCCCCGACCCCTCCGCAACGGCTCACCCCCGCCGCCGCCCGGCTCGCGACGTTGTTCCCCGACGCCGCCGCGCCGGGAGCGAGCTGGTGGCAGCGGCGTCGCATCGCGATCGTCGTGGTGCTCGTGATCGCGCTCGTCGCGAGTGGCGTCGTCGCCGCCCAGGCGTTCGGCGCGAGTGGGGCGTCGTACGTCACCGCGACGGTCGCAACCCACGACGTCGACTCGCTCCTCAATGGTGTCGCGGTCGTCGAACCGGTCTCGCAGGCCACGGTTGCGTTCCCCGCCGCCGGGACCGTCGCCGCGGTCGACGTCAAGCTCGGCGACTCCGTGACCGTCGGACAGCCGCTCGCGTCGCTCGATCCCCAGGCGCTGCAGCAGTCGCTGCACGACAAGCAGGCGACGCTGGCCCAGGCCCAGCTCACGTTGCAGAAGGCGCTCGCGGGCGAGTCCGTCGGCGGCATCGGCACCGGCACCGGCTCGACCGGCACCGGGCGCGGCAACGGCTCCAACAGCTCGTCGGACGCATCTGCCGCAGCGGCGGATGCCGCGACGGGCACCACAGTCGGGCTCACCGCGATGACCATCCCGCGCTCGAGCAGCCCCGACATCGCCAAGGCGCAGCAGGACGTCCTCGCGGCCCAACAGCAGGTCGACACCGCGGTCCACACCGCCACCCAGGCGCTCGACTCGGCGACGACGGTCTGTGCCGCCGCGGGCGTCGGATCGGGTTCGCCGTCCACGCCGACCGCCGCGCAGCTGACCGCGTGCCAGACCGCGATGCAGCAGGTCCTCACCGCGCAGTCGGCGGTGAGCCGGGCGCAGCAGCAGCTGGTCGCGGCGTCGACCGCGCTCGACACGCTGCTCGCGCACGAGGCCAGCGCGCCGACGACCACGCCGAGCACGACGCCGAGCACCGGTTCCCAGGGGAGCGGCACCCGGACCGGGTCGGGCGAGAGCACCGGCCAATCAGGCTCGACGTCACGGTCCGCGAACGGGTCCGGCGCGGCCACATCGTCGCCGTCCACGTCGTCGCCGTCCGCTTCCGACCTCGCGGCCTACCAGAAGGCGGTCGACGCGGCGGCGGCCGACGTCGCGGTCGCCGAGCAGGCGATCGCGCAGGCGACGATCGTGAGCCCGATCGCGGGGACGGTCCAGGCGGTCGACCTCGCGGTGGGGGACACCGTCTCCGCCGGATCCACGACCGCGAACATCGTGGTGGTCGGCGCGGGCGGGTTCGAGGTGACGACGACCGTCAGCGTCGACCAGGTCCCGCAGGTGCAGGTCGGTCAGCCCGCAACCTTCCTCCCCGACGGCTCGAAGCACGCGCTGGGCGGCAAGGTCACCTCGATCGCGCTCGCGCCGACCACCAGCTCGGGCGCCACCAGCTACCACGTGGTCGTCGGGCTCGACGACCCTGGCGCGGCGCTGAACAACGGCTCCACCGGATCGGTCGCCATCGTGACGAAGACCTCGCGCGCTGCGCTCGCGGTCCCGACGTCCGCGGTCACGGCCGCCGGGACGCGCCACACGGTCACCGTGCTCGACGGCGACACCCCGACGCGCACGCTGGTGCAGGTCGGCGTCGTCGGCGACACCTGGACGGAGATCACCGGCGGGGTGCACGCGGGCCAGACCGTCGTGCTCGCCGACCGAGACGAACCGCTGCCCGGGTCCGCGACCAGCTCGTCGAACGGCTCGACGAGCACGAACGGACCGAGCGGCTTCACGTTCCCGCCGGGAGGAGCGACCTTCCCCGGCGGGTTCGGCGGCGGGAACCGGACCGGTTGATGACCGGGCACCCGCCGACGACTTCCCAACCGATCCCCACGATCACACGAAGGAGCAACCGATGGACGACGACATGACGAATCCGGGCCCGCCGCTCGAGCCCACCGCGCCCGACGCGCCCTGGCCCGCGCCCGCGACGACCCCGCAGGCGGCGACCCCGACCGCGACGACCCCTCCCGAGGGCCCGCCGCCCGCGGGCCCGCCCCCGGTGCCGGGTGCGCCGCCGCCGGCGGGTGAGCAACCGAGGTCCGGACCCTCGTGGAAGACCTGGGTGGCGGTGGCCGCGGGTGCTGCGGTCGTCGGCGCGGCGGCCGTCTTCGGCATCAGCGCCGCGACCTCATCGGGCTCGTCGAACGCCGGCGCGTCCAACCAGCCGAGCGCGAGCTCGACTCCTGGCGCCGGCGCGGGCCGGGGGGAGGGCTTCGGTCGGAGCTTCGCCGGTGGCGGCGGCGTCGGCACCATCGCGAGCATCAACGGCTCGAACCTCACGCTGAAGAACGGCGGCGGCAAGACGACGAAGGTCGTGACCAGCTCGAAGACGGCGGTCACGACCTCCTCGTCCGGAACCGTCGGCGACGTCAAGGTCGGTGACACCGTCACCGTGATCGGCACAGGTACCTCGCCGGCCATCACCGCGACCCGGGTCATGGACGACGGCAAGGTGTCCGCCGACGCGGGGAACGGCGGTCCGGGCGGGTTCGCACCCCCCGGTGGTGGCGAGGGCCGGTTCCGGCAGGGCGCGAACGGACAGGCACCCGACGGTCAGGCGCCGAACCCGGGTCAGATCCCCGGTGGTGGCCAGTTCCCGGGCGCCAACGGCGCCAGCGCGTTCACCCGCGGCACGGTCGCGTCGGTGGGCAACGGGACCTTCACCGTGACCTCGACGGACGGGACCGCGGTGACCGTCACCACGTCGTCGTCGACCACGGTGAACGTGACCAGGACCGCGTCGGTGTCCGACCTCAAGGTCGGCGACCAGGTGGTGGTGCAGGGCAAGCGCTCGAACGGGACCATCACCGCGACGAACATCCGGGAGGGCTCGGTCGGCGGTGGCTTCTTCGGCCGGAATCGTCCGAGCGGCATCCCGCCGACCGGGAACCCGCAGAACGGGGGCTAAGCCGTCGGTCGGTTGACCGGGTGGTCGGCGCCGTAGTGCTCACGCTCGATCACCGGGGCGTCGCGGCCCGTGCCGCGCGTGCCACGTGAGGAGTCGTCGTCGCCCGACGACGACTCCTCGTGGTACTCCTCCTCGACGTTGACGCTCCACACGTCGTGCTTGGAGCCGGTCGCGATGTTCTCGGCCGTGAGCATCGCGGTGTACATCGAGTGGTCCTGGTTGTTGTAGCGGTGCATCCCGTTGCGCCCGACGGGATGCACGTTGGGTGCGCAGTCCTCGAGCCACTCGACGATGCGGGCGACGTTCGCCTTGTACTCCGCGTCGTAGAACGGGTACGCCTTCGGCATGCGGACCACGTAGCCCGCTTCGACCTTCTCCGGGTCGACGAGACCCAGGATCCCGAGCTCACGCTTGCCCTGCTCGACCAGCTCCGCGTCGGGCTTGTTCCACGTCTCGTCGCCCTCGAACACGAAGAACTCCAGGCCGAGGCAGGTCCGGCCCTCCTTGACGAGGTACGGCGACCACGAGCCGAAGTTCTGGATGCGCCCGACCTGGACCTCCCGTGAGTGCACGTAGATCCAGTTGTCCGGGAAGCTGTAGGCCTCGGGCACGACGAGCGCGACGGTGAGGAAGTCGCGGTAGCGCAGGTCGTCGGCCGCGACCTCGGCGGTGTCGGCCGCGGCAGGCTCCATCGCCTGGAGCAGCTGCGAGATCGGCATGGACGAGATCACGTGGTCGCACGGGTAGTCGGTGCGGTTGCCGTCGCGGTCCTGGGCCGTGACCGACACCGCGCGATCGTTCTCGTGGTTCACCGCGACGACGCGGCTGTTCATGACGACCGTGCAGCCCTTCTCCTCGACCAGGTCGCGGCAGCGCTCCCACATCATCCCGGGCCCGTACTTGGGGTACTGGAACTCCTCGATGAGGGAGGTGATCTCCTTCTGGTTGCGCTTCGGCATCAACGCGGTCATCACCGCGTTCATGAACGAGAGGTTCTTGATGCGCTGCGCGGCGAAGTCCGCGGGCAGCTTGCTCGTCGGGACTCCCCAGAGCTTCTCGTTGTACGTCTTGAAGAAGTGGCGGTACAGGCGCCAGCCGAAGCGAGCCGCGATCCAGCCCTCGAGCGTGTCCTGGTCCTTGGGCGGCCGGATGCGCACCCAGAGGTAGGACGCGACGCAGAGGAAGGCCTCCCACAGCCCGAGGTTCCCCAACACGTTCGGTATCTTGAGCGGGTAGTCGTAGTACTTGCCCTCGTAGAAGATCCGGCTCATGCGCGGTCGCAGCATGAAGTCCTCGTCCGGGAGGATCTCGTGCCAGAACGCCTCGACCTCCTTCACCTTGGTGAAGAAGCGGTGGCCTCCGATGTCGAAGCGCCAGCCGTCACGCTCGACCGTCCGGCTGATGCCGCCGACCTGGTCGTCGGACTCGAGGATCGTCGACGTGATCCCGTACTTGGTGACGAGCTCGTACGCCGCGGTGAGACCGGCAGGCCCCGCGCCGATGATGACGACGTGCGGGGCCATGCTCGCGGAGGGGTCCGGAGTGGTGGTCATGAGGTCTCGAGGGCAGGCAGCAGGGACGATCGGTGTCCGACGGACGACCGCGCACGGTACTCGGCCCTACCCGGACATCCCGTGAACGAACCGTCGATCCTCGGCCCGAGCCCGAGAAACCTGGACGAGTGGAGTCGCGCATGAGCGGACCGGTCGACCGTGTGGACACCGCGTCCGAGCCACTCGCGCCGGAGCCGGCACCGGTGCTCGAGGTGCGACCGAGCCGGCTGGCGGACGTTGCCGGGACCCGCGTCCACCGGGCCCTCCCGCGGCGGGGGCGCCGGACGATCGGCGCGTGGTGCTTCCTCGACCACTTCCGCGCCGAGCGCCCCGACGACCCGCCCGCGATGATCGGCCCGCACCCCCACCTCGGGCTGCAGACCGTGACCTGGTTGCTCGACGGCGAGACGCTGCACACCGACAGCCTCGGCTCCGAGCAGCTCATCCGCCCCGGCCAGCTGAACCTGATGAGCGCCGGGCACGGCGTCGCCCACGCCGAGGACGGCCGACGCGCCGGCCGGGCCGGGCACGGCGTGCAGCTGTGGGTCGCGCAACCCGAGGTGACCCGCAACGGCGCGGCGGCCTTCGAGCACCACGCCGAGCTCCCGCGCGTGGAGCTCGGGTCGGGCGAGGCGGTCGTCCTCGTCGGCACCCTCGGCAACTCCCGATCCCCGGCCCGCACCGATTCGCCGCTGCTCGGCGTCGACCTCGCGCTGGACGGTGCGATCGAGGTGCCGCTCGTCCCCGCGCACGAGCACGGTCTGGTCGTGCTCGAGGGTGCCGTGACGATCGGCGACACGACCGTCGGGCCGGACGAGCTCGTGTACCTCGGCGAGGCGCGCGACGAGCTCATGCTGCGCGCGTCCGGGCCGACGCGGGTGCTCCTCCTCGGCGGTGAGCCGTTCGAGGAGATCCTCATGTGGTGGAACTTCGTGGCCCGCACGCGCGAGGAGATGGAAGCGGCGTACCGCGACTGGCAAGCTCGCGCGGCGAGGTTCGGCACGGTGCGCAGCGATCTCCCGCGCGTCGACGCGCCGCGTCCCCAGTGGATGCCCGAACCGGACGCACCCCGGCCGTAGGCTCGAGGGCTGACGACCGCAGGGGGCCTCGTGGTGCGCCGGATCCGGGTGCTCGAGCACGCTGACCCGAACCGGGAACGACGCGGGTGACCGCGGCCGCCACCCGCCGACCGAGGTCGAAGCGTGTCCTGCTGTTCGTCGGGGGATTCGTCGCGATGGCGGTCGCCCTGTGGGTGGTGATCGCGGTGCTGATCCCGACCACGCAGGAGCTCCCGTGCGCCGGGGTCCAGTTCCGCGCGCCGGTCAAGGACCAGCCGCACGCGAACGTGGTCCCACCCATCGGCGGCGCGGGAGGGTTCGCGGGCCACGTGCGCTCGCTCTTCAACCGCGGGGCGCCGGTCGTGTACTGCCACGACTTCGCCGACCCGTTCGTCCTGCGCACCGGGAGCTCGTACTACGCCTACTCCACGAACACCGAGTCCGACCACGTCCCGGTGCTCACGTCGGGAGGGCTCTTCGGCACCGCGCGCCGCGCCGACGCGCTGCCCGAGCTGCCGGCGTGGTCGGCCCCGGGATACGTGTGGGCGCCGGCGCTGCTCGCCCGCCCGGGTGGTTACGTCCTCTACTACACGACGCTCGACAAGCGCACCGGCAACGAGTGCATCTCGTACGCGCTCGGAACCGATCCGCAAGGCCCGTTCGTGGACCACACCTCGGGTCCGCTGGTGTGCCCGGCTGGCGGCGCCGCGATCGATCCGAACCCGTTCGTCGACGCGACCGGCACGGCCTACCTGCTCTGGAAGAGCTCCGACGGCTTCACCGGCATCATGGGCCAACCGCTCGCGGCCGACGGCCGGAGCCTGGTGGGGACCGCGCGGCCGATGCTCCAGGCCGACCAGCCGTGGGAGCTCGGCATCGTCGAGGCCCCCACGATGCTCGCGGCGCCGGACGGGCGCTTCTACCTCTTCTACTCGGGCAACGACTGGAACACGGCGAACTACGCGATCAGCTACGCGGTGTGCACGTCGCCGCTCGGACCGTGCGTGAAGCCGCGCCAGACCCCGTGGCTCACGTCCAGCCCGACCGCGCAGGGTCCGGGCAGCCCGTCGGTGTTCTTCGACGATCACGGCGCGAGCTGGCTCGCGCTGCACTCGTGGGTCGGCAACAAGGTCGGCTACCCGCAGGGCGCGCGGAACCTCTTCGTCGTGCGGTTCGCCATCGTCAACGGGGCACCGGTGCTCACGTAGGGGCGGGCACCTCACCGACGTTCTCGCGCAGCCGGTCGAGCAACCGGGCCAGGCGCGCGCCGTCGGCGTCGGTGAGGCCGCGACGGAGCTGCAGGTCGAAGTCCCGGGCCGCGTCCCGGAGCCGCCGGAAGCGCGCTTCGCCGGACGGCGTCAGCTCGACCCGCTGGACCCGGCGGTTGCCGGGGTCGCGCTCGCGGGTGATCAGCCCGTCGGCCTCCATCGCGTTGAGGTGGTGGGTGAGCGTCGCCTCCCGGATGTCGACCGCGTCGGCCAGCTCGCGCTGGGTGGCGGGCTTCCGGGTCTTCAGCGCCAGCAGGACGAGCCAGGTGGGGAGCGAGCCCCCGGCGGCCGCGATGGCCGCCGCGAACGCCCGGCTGACCGCCTTCTGGGTGCGGGCGAGCTGGAGACCGACGGGAGGGTCTGCTGGAGGAGGCATCCGCCGATCCTAGCCGAAAAATCATAGACGTCGAAGGGTTTGACCTCGAAGGATTCGATCTCTATCCTTCGGTGATGGCTTCCATCGTGTCGACGCCGCGGCCGGTGCCCGCTCGGGCCGCCGGCCGCCCCCGCGGGTTCCGGCTCCGAGGCCGGGCGCACAAGCTCGTGCTCACCGCGCACATCCTCGGCTCGGTGGGGTGGTTCGGCATCGCCGTCTTCGTGCTGTTCGCATTCGTCGTGTCCGAAGCGACGGGGGACCGTGCGCTCGCGACGGGGATGCTGCGCACGATCGAGACCATCCCGTGGCTCTCGATCCCGGTCGGCGCCGCGGCGGTCGCGACCGGTGTGGTGCTGAGCCTTGGCACCAAGTGGGGTCTGGTCCGCCACTGGTGGGTCGTCGCGAAGATCCTCATCGCGATCGTCGTGATCGTCACCGATGCGCTGGTCATCAGCGCGGCCGCGCACGATCACCTGGTGCACGCGACGGCGCCGGGCGACCTCTACGGGCCGACGATCGCGCACACCGTCGTGCTCGGGGCGGCCACCCTGCTGTCGGTGCTCAAGCCACGGGGCCGCACTCCGTGGGGCCGGGACCGCTAGCGCTCGCCGAGCACGAACTCGTCGACGGCCCGGGCGAATCCCTCGTCCTCGTTGGACGCGGTCACCTTCGTCGCCGCCCGCTGCACGTCCTTGCTCGCGTTGCCCATCGCGATGCTCAGCCCGGACGGCGTGAACATGAGCACGTCGTTGGGCATGTCCCCGATCGTCGCGATCTCGGCCGGGCTGATCTCGTAGTGCTGCGCGAGGTAGGCCACGACCCCACCCTTGTTCGCCTCGGGGTGCGTGACGTCGAGGTAGTACGGCTGTGAGCGCGCGGCCGAGACCTGCTTGCCGAGCTGGTCGTGTGCCGCGGCCTCGGCGCGGGCGACCGCGTCGAGGTCGTCGCTGACCCCCACGATCTTCGCGACGTCGTCGGTGAGCCCGTCGAAGCTCGCCACGACGGTGGGGGAGAACTTCACCGTCCAGGTCTCGCGGTCGACGTGCGGGCCTGCCGGGTCGCGCACGTACCAGTCGGCCCCGCGGTAGACCCAGACGTCGAGTCCGAACGACGTCATCAGATCGATGGTCGGCGGCACCTCGTCCGTGGCGAGGACGCGTTGCTCGATCACGGACATGTCGGGGTTGACGAAGAGCCCGCCGTTGAACGCGGCGATCGGCGTGTCGAGCGCCAGCGGCTCGATCAGCATCTCCATGCCGCGCGGCGGGCGCCCGCTCGTGACCGCGAACCGGATGTCGGCCGTGTGCAGCGCGTGGACCGCCGCGACCGCACGGTCGGTCAGCACCTTGTCCTTGGTCACCAGCGTGCCGTCGACGTCGGCGAGCATGAGGCGGATCGGCGACGTGGCCATCGGTGCTCCCTGCTGAGGACGGGCGGGTCCCTCCAACCTGGCACACGGTCGACCGGGCGCGCCGGACCACGCGCCGCGGCCGGCAGCGGGTCAGGCGGCTCGCAGCGGGGCCCGGTAGCGGCGGAACGCGACGCCGGCCCAGATCAGCTCCGCGATGCCGAACGGCCAGGCCCCCGAGAGGAACCCGTACACGCTCGAGAGGACGCAGCCGAGTGCGAACGCCAGGACGAAGCGACGGCCCCGGCGCTCGAGCGCGTACATCGTGATCATGAACGTGACCGCGACGACGCCGTAGATGGTGACGGCCACAGCTACGGTGAGGCCAGAGCGGCGAAGTCGCGCAGGACGGCCGCGGCTTCGTCCGGCACCGCGACCGTCAGCGCGGACCCCTCCGCCGTGACCTCGATCCCGAACTCGAAGAACGGGCAGCACGCGACCTCGCGGCGGGCGAGATCCAGGAGGGCGACCGGGTCGTCCCGCAGCGGCATGCGCACCCGGTTCGGCGCGGGCCACTCGACCGCCGTCACCAGGGCGCCGAGCGCGGTCTGCCACTCGGCCAGCCGGTCGCGCGCCGCCGCATCGTCGAGTGAGCAGGCGATGGGCCGTTCCATCGCCCCACGATACGCAGCGGAAGCCGGGACGAACGACTGATTGCATGCGTGCGCATGGATCTCTAGGCTGGGCCGATGAGCACCGTCTGGATCCGAACCCCGACCGCGCCGCCGGCCGTCGAGACCGCCGCACCGACGTTCCGGGTCGGCGCGCCCCTGCAGGGCCTGCGCGCCGGGATCCGCACCGACGCCGCCTGGCGATCGTGGCGCCTCATCGCGGCCGACTGGGAGCAGCGGCTCCGGGCCGACGGCGTGGCGTGCGTCGAGACCGTCGAGACCCACGGTCAGGTGGGGGAGGCGGGTGCGACCGACCGGAGCCACATCGGGGCGCTGGCCGAGGCGGTCGACTTCGGCATCGTCGGGCTGGGCACCTGCGGCTCGTGCACCTCGTTCGCCATCGCGGACGCGGTCGCGATCGAGCAGCGCGAGCGCCCGGTCGTCGCTGTGGTCACCGACGAGTTCGCGACGCACGGAGCGAACATGGCCAACCATCTGGGCCACGGGGACCTGCGCATCCTCGTGCTGCCGTATCCGCTCGAGGCCCGCCCCCGCGAGGAGCTGCTCGAGATCGCGGCCGACGCCTACCCGCGGGCGCTGGAGCTCCTCGGGGTGGAGGTCGCATCGTGACGCTCACCGGCGCGAGGGTCGAGGTGCCCGCCGACCCGGCGGCGTTCTACGAGCTCTCGCTCGAGCAGCAGTGGGGAGACGGGGCCCCGGTCCTGCCCCCGACGGACGCGGCGATCGAGGCGCTGCTCGCCAGCAGCCCGGACCCGGCCGACCACGTCGTCGGCGTGCTGCCGCCCCGCGGCGGGGTCGCCACGATCGAGCTGGTGGCCGCCAACGCAGCGATGGCCGGGGTGCAGCCGGCGGCCTTCCCCCACGTGCTCGCCGCGCTCGAAGCACTGCTCGTCCCCGAGTGGAACGCGTTCGGGCTCACCACGACGACCTCGAGCGTGTTCCCGATGCTGCTGGTCAACGGTCCGTCGCGCGATGCGCTCGGCATCGACTACCGCGCCGGCTGCATGGGCGGGGCCGGCGGCCGGGGCTCGATGACCATCGGGCGCGCGGTCGCCCTGTGCCTGCGCAACATCGGCGGCCAGCGTGCGGGAGAGACCTCGCGCACCGTGTTCGGCCAGCCCGCCCGGTTCGGGTTGTGCTTCGGCGAGTGGGAGGAGCGCTCCCCGTGGCCGTCGCTCGCGGCGCGGCGTGGCCTCCCGACCGATCGTGACGTGGTGACGGTCCACGGCGGCAAGGGGACGTTCCCGATGGCGGACATCCACAACGACGACCCCCGCGGCCTGCTCGAGCTTCTCGCCCGGAGCATGGCGTACCCATTGGCCAACATGTTCCTCGGCAACGCGCAGAACGGCGAGGTCGTGCTCGCGATCAACCCGATGTGGGCCGAGCGCTTCGCCGCCGCGTTCCCGGACGTCGCCGACCTCCAGGCGTTCGTGCACGGGCACGCGTGGCAGCCGCTGACTCTCTGGCCCGACCCGAACCAGGTGATCCTGCGGGACAAGGGCCGCGTCGGCGACGCGGACCGCGTGTACCTGACCGCGACGCCCGAGCAGATCGTGCCGATGGTGTGCGGCGGGCTCGGCAGCCTGCACGCCATCGCGCTGCCGAGCTTCGGGGAGAGCCAGATGCAGAGCGCCGTCGTCCGTCCGTCCGCCTGATCGTGGACACGGAGGCGGTGGCACAGGCGGTGGACGAGGTCGGCCGGATCCTGCGCGCCGACGGGGCGGACCTCCTGCTCGTCGAGGCGGACCCGAAGACGCTCCGGGTACGGCTCGAGCTGCGGTTCGACGACGTGAGCTGCGAGGAGTGCATCCTCCCGCCCGACCAGCTCGCCGAGACCGTGCAGGCCGCGATCGGCCGCCGGGTCCCGGGCGAGTTCGAGCTGGTGCTCGCCGACCCGCGCCGCTGAAGGGATGGCGAGCTCGCCGGACGCGGCGCAACGCCTCTGGAGCGCGCTCGTCGACGTCTACCAGCCGGTGCTGCGTGACGTGGTCGCGGTCCTCGAGCGGGACGCGGGCATCGACTCGGGCACCTACTCCGCGCTCGCGTACCTCGACCGCGCCGGCGGACGGATGCAGCTGCGGGACCTGCACGCGTTGATGCGCGTCCGCTACAGCCAGCCCGGCCTGAGCCGGTTGGTCCAGCGCATGGAGGCGGACGGGCTGGTGGACCGCCGGGTCCACCCGGAGGACCGGCGCGGGACGGTCGTGGCCCTCCGGCGCGCGGGACGCGACCGGTTCCGGCGCGCGCACGAGGTCTACGTGGGGGCGCTCGAGAAGCACCTGGGCCGCAACCTCAGCGCCGCGGCCGCGGCCGAGCTGACCGACGCGCTGGAGGCGCTCGCGGCCCGGCGCGCCGACGGTTGAGTCAGCGGGCGACGAGCGTGGCCGGGTTCGCCACGACCATGGTGCGGATCGCGTCGGCGGCCAGCCCGTCACCGGCCATGAGGTCGGCGAACTGCTGCAGCCCCTCGACCGGCGCGACGTTCGCGGCCTGGCCGTAGTCGCTCGCCAGCGTGCAGCGCTCCGGTCCGATCAGCTTCGCCGCGCCCGCAAGGTCCGAGACCGGGCGGGTCGCGAGGGCACCGACGCACGTGAGCGCGCACAGCTCGATCCACGCGCCGAGGTCGGCGAGCTCCGCGAGCGCGGGCGCCTCGAGCTTGGGCCCCACCATGTCCTCCATCGCGTGCGTCACGAGGACGCGCTGGCGACGGCCGAAGGCGCGCGCCACCGCGGCGTGCTCGGCCGCGCTCGTGTGGCCGGTGGCGAGCACCGCGTCATGGTCCCGGCAGAGGGCGGCGATCTCCTCGACGACCGGCAGGATCTCGCCGTCGTCGTCGATCACGACCAGCCCCGGCCCGGGGATCCCCAGCTGCTCGGCCACGCCGTTCAGCACGTCCTGACGGGAGGAGAGCGTCGGGAGCCAGACGATGCGGCCGCCGAGCCCGAGCGCGGTCTCGACCGCGGCGGGGTTGAGGCCCCCGATCTCGTGGTCGCAGCACACCCCGCCGTAGACGTCGATGCCGTCCACGACGTCGTCGACGATGCGCGCGAGCTGCGCGGTGGGCTCGGTGTGCGACTTGAGGAGCACCGCGGCGTGACCCGCCTCGCGCGCCTGGGCCGCGGCCTCGAGCGCGGTGACCGACCGGGCGCGGTGCGCGTCCGGTCCGAAGTGGCAGTGCAGGTCCATCGCCCCGGAGATGTCGACGCTCACGGCGCCAGCCTCGCACGTCCGGCGAGTGGCTCAGCTTCAATGCGCGGAGCCGGTTGGCTCGTTGCCCGAGACGTTTGGGTGGCGTGATTGACGCACACTGGCCGTAACGCAGGTCTGCCTGTCCATGCGTGTTCTCGAGCGTCGAAGCCAGCTTTGGCCAGGCTCCTCGGAAAGGAATTCGCTCGGCGTGAATCACTCATCCACAGGCGCCCGAAGTATCCCTGTGGATGCAGTTCCGCGGGACGCCGTCCACAGGCAGAACTCGCCAACGGCATTGCCGCCCAGTGGCCGCGGCCGATCTCGAGCTGAGCCCGTACCTACGTCCGCACTGACGTGCGCCCGACGCCGGCCTTGGCCGGGGTGGCTCCGAGTTCGGCATGGACGACGGGCCGGGTTGTCGCGTCCGCGCCCTACGCTCCGCCCAATGGCTCTTCCGATCGGTGTCGTGGACCTCGCGTACGGCACCGAGCCGATCGTTGCGCGGCGCGCCGAGCTCGCCCGCGCCGACGGGTTCGCCCACGTCGATGTGCTGCTCGAGGCCGACGACGGCACGCTCGCGCTGCCCGTCGGCTGCCCGACCGCGTTCCCGAAGCCACGTCCCGTCTGGTGCTCGACGCCCGCGCCGCCCGCCGGCTCCGACGCGTGGGACCGGACCGTGCGCTGGTGGACCGCCGCGCCCGACGCGCTCTGCGAGCCGTGGGCGGGCGCATCCGTGCGCTCGATCGATGACGTGCGCGCGCTCGCCGACGCGGTCCCCGGGGTCCGCTTCCTGATCGACACCGGCCACGTCACCGCGTGGGGCGGCGACATCCTCGAGCTGCTGCCGTACGCCGGCCACGTCCAGGTCCGGGACGCGCGCCCCGGTGAGGCCCAGGTCGCGCCGGGGGAGGGCGACGTGAACTTCGCCGCGGTGCTCGGCCGGCTGGGCGACCTCGGCTACGACGGAGCGATCTCGGTCGAGTACTTCGACCTGCCCGAGCACGGCTGGCCGTGCCCGGACCCGCGCGCCGCAGCCCTCACGCTGCGGGACCACCTCGTCGCCCTGAGCTGAGGCCCGGGTCGCCCTCCGGAGATCTTCAAAGAGCCGCCGGAGGGCACCACGAAGCCGCGGTCTGGCGGTCGCCCTCCGGAGATCTTCGAGATGTCAGACGAGGGGCTTGTGGTAGCCGAAGAAGCGGGAAACCGCGGTGACC
>DASXYP010000018.1:0-12276 GCA_036502405.1 Acidimicrobiia bacterium | reverse complement strand
TCGCGTACGCGATCACCAAGGCCGTGGCCCGGATGCCGGTCATGAACTCCGGGTTCGGCCTCGCCGACGGCAAGCCCGTCGTCGTCCACCACGACCACCTGAACCTCGGCATCGCGGTCGACACCGAGCGCCCCGACGGTGCGCGCACCCTGCTGGTGCCGAACATCCGGCACGCCGACGAGATGGAGTTCTCCACGTTCTTCGGCGCGTACGAGGAGCTCATCCGCAAGGTCCGCACCAACAAGCTCTCCCCGGACGACTTCGCGGGGACCACCGCCACGATCACCAACCCCGGGATGATCGGCACCGTGCACTCGGTGCCCCGGCTCATGCCCGGTCAGGGATTCATCCTCGGCGTCGGCACGATCGGGTACCCGGCCGAGTATGAGGGCGCAGACCCCCAGACCGTGGCCCGGCTCGCGGTGAGCAAGGTGTTCACGCTCACCAGCACCTACGACCACCGCATCATCGGGGGCGCCGAGAGCGGCGAGTTCCTCCGGTGGATGCACCAGCTCCTGCTCGGCGCGGACGACTTCTACGACGAGATCTTCCAGAGCTTCGGCGTGCCCTACGAACCGGCCCGGTGGAGCACCGACGTCAGCCCGCTCGACGACCCGAACACGGCGTTCGAGAAGGTCGTGAACGTCCACCAGCTCATCAACATGTACCGCGTGCGCGGCCACCTCATCGCCAACCTCGACCCGCTCGGGCGTCGCCCCCCGCACACGCACCCCGAGCTCGACGTCAACCACTACGGCCTCTCGATCTGGGACCTCGACCGTGAGTTCCCCGCCGGCGGTCTCGGCTCCGGCGCGCTCGGGCGCAAGACGTTGCCGCTGCGCGACATCCTCGGCATCCTCCGCGACGCCTACTCGCGCACCATCGGCGTCGAGTACATGCACATCCAGGAGCCGGAGCAGAAGGACTGGATCCAGGCCCACGTGGAGACGCCGCCGGTGCCGCCCGACGGCGCGCAGCAGCGGCGGATCCTCGAGCGCCTCAACGCCGCCGAGGCCTACGAGGGGTTCATCCACACGAAGTACCTCGGGCAGAAGCGCTTCAGCCTCGAAGGAGCCGAGAGCCTCATCCCGATGCTCGACGCGCTGCTGACCGACGCCGCGGACGCCGGCATGGCCGAGGTCGTGCTCGGCACCGCGCACCGCGGCCGCCTGAACGTGCTCGTCAACATCATCGGGAAGAGCTACGGCCAGATCTTCCGCGAGTTCGAGGGCGCGCTCGACCCGGCGTCGGTCCAGGGCTCGGGCGACGTGAAGTACCACGTCGGCTCGGCCGGGACCCACACCGCACCGTCCGGCGGCAAGATCGTCGTGTCGCTCGCGTCGAACCCGAGTCACCTGGAGGCGGTCGACCCGGTGGTCGAGGGGATGGCCCGGGCCAAGGAGGACCGCCGCGGCGACACGTCCAACCGGTCCCAGGTGCTCCCCGTCCTCGTGCACGGCGATGCCGCGTTCGCGGGGCAGGGCGTCGTCGCCGAGACGTTGAACCTCTCGGAGGTCCCGGGCTACGAGGTCGGCGGCACCGTGCACATCGTCGTGAACAACCAGCTCGGGTTCACGACCGCACCGGAGCTCGGCCGCTCCAGCGTGTACGCGACCGACGTCGCCAAGATGGTCCAGGCCCCGATCTTCCACGTGAACGGCGACGACCCCGAGGCCTGCGTGCGCGTCGTGGAGCTCGCGTTCGCGTTCCGCCAGCAGTTCCGCAAGGACGTCGTCGTCGACATGGTCTGCTATCGGCGGTTCGGGCACAACGAGTCCGACGAGCCGGCCTTCACCCAGCCCAAGATGTACGAGCTGATCCGCGCGCACCGCAGCGTCCGCAAGCTGTACACCGAGACGCTGGTGAACCGCGGCGACCTCTCCCTCGACGAGGCGGAAGCGGCGCTGGACGACTTCCGCGCCCGCCTGACCCGCGCCTTCGAGGAGACGCACGCGAGCACGGCGCCCGAGCCGCGCGTCAACCCCGAGCTGCCCGAGACCGTCGAGACCTCGCCGCCGACGGGCGTCGACCGGGAGGTCCTCGACCGGGTCGTCGACGCGCTCGTCACCTGGCCCGCCGACTTCCACGTCAACCCGAAGCTCGAGAAGATCCTGCGCGCCCGGCGTCACGAGTTCGACGCGGACCACATCGACTGGGCGCTCGGCGAGGCCCTCGCGTTCGGGTCGTTGACCCTCGAGGGCACGCCGGTCCGCCTGGCCGGCCAGGACACCCGGCGCGGCACGTTCAGCCAGCGTCACGGCGTGCTCGTCGACACCGAGAACGAGACCGAGTACTTCCAGCTCGCACACGTCGCGGACGACCAGGCGCCGTTCATGCTCTACGACTCGGTGCTCTCCGAGTACGCGGCGCTCGGCTTCGAGTACGGCTACTCGGTCGCCGACCCGCAGGCGTGGGTCGGGTGGGAGGCGCAGTTCGGCGACTTCATGAACGGCGCGCAGATCATCATCGACCAGTTCATCGTCGCGGCCGAGGACAAGTGGGGGCAGACCTCCGGCCTCACCCTCTTGCTGCCGCACGGGTTCGAGGGTCAGGGTCCCGAGCACTCGAGCGCCCGCATCGAGCGCTTCCTCGCGCTGTCCTCGGAGGACAACCTCCGGGTCGTCTACCCCACCACCGCGGCGCAGTACTTCCACGTCCTGCGCCGCCAGGCGAAGGCGCTCACCCGCAAGCCGCTCGTCTGCTTCACGCCCAAGCGCTACCTCCGCATGCCCCAGACCCGTTCGCAGATCGAGGACCTCACCGGCGGCGCGTTCCGCGAGACGCTCGACGACCCGTCCACCGACCTCGACCCGAACGCGGTGACGCGCGTGCTGCTGTGCTCGGGCAAGCTCGGACACGAGCTGATCGGCCGCCGCGACGAGCTCGGCGCCCCGGCCGCGGTCGTGCGCGTCGAGCAGCTCTACCCCTGGCCGGAGGAGCAGCTGCTCGCGATCCTGGACCGCTACCCGGCGGCAACCGAGGTGTGGTGGGTCCAGGAGGAGCCGGCGAACATGGGTGCGTGGAGCTTCGTCCACGCCCGCCTCCATCGCATCCTGCGCGACCGCGCCGAGCTTCGCCACATCGCGCGGCCGACGAGCCCGAGCCCGGCGAGCGGGAGCCTCACCGTGCACGAGCGCGAGCAGGAGCAGCTCCTCGCCGAGGCGCTCGCCGACCTCACGTAGCCGCCCGAGGGCGCCGAGGCCGCGCGGTCCGGTGCTCGCCCTCCGGAGATCTTCGGACCGCCGGAGGCGCGGTCAGGCGAAGGCGCGGAGCACCGCGTCGACCAGCGCGTCGACGTAGCGGTCGTCGAGTGGCTCCCGGCTGACGAACGCCCGATAGAACAAGGGCGCCACCAGCAGGTCGAGGACCAGCTGCGGGTCGGCCTCCCGCGCGAGCTCGCCCCGTCGCACGGCGTGCGCCAGCGGCACCGCGGAGGTCCGTCGGCGGTCCCCGATGAACGACCGGTACGCCGCCGCCAGCTCGTCGTTCCGGTCGGTCGCCGCGACCATCGCCGGGATGGCGTGGCCCGCGCGCGTCTCGGCCACCATGCGCAGGTACGAGTCGGCGAGGGCTCGCAGGTCGCCGCGCAGCGTGCCGGTGTCGGGTGCGGCGCCCTTCTCCTCGCACAGCTTCTGCGCCGCGGCGAGGATCAGGTCGAGGCGCGACGCGTATCGGCGGTAGATCGTGGTCTTGCCGACACCGGCGGCCGCCGCGACACCCTCGATCGAGAGCCCGTCCCAGCCCCCGGCGATGAACGCGTCGATCGCGGCGTCGAGGATCGCCGCGTCCGCCTCGACGCTGCGGGGCCGGCCCGGCCGCCGCTCCCGGGTCGCGCCCGCCGTCGTCACCTGATCTCGGCCGGCGCGTCCGCGACGGAGGCATCCGCGCGGTCGAGGTCGCCGGCGTGCTCCTCGGCGTACTCGCCGGCCTGCTCCTCGACGTCGTCCGCCCGCGCCCGCGCCGGGAGCCAGATCACCGCGACGACCGCCCCGATGAGCGTGGCTCCTGCGGCCACCAGCACGCCGGCGTGCATCGCGTCGACGAACCCCTGGTTGGCGACGTGGTTGAGGTCGCGCGCGAGCTGCTCGACCAGCGACGCGGGAAGCGGCAGCTTCTGGTGCGGCAGGCTCTCGGCCACCGCCTTCGCGCCGCCGAGCGAGCTGTGCGCGGCGTCGCGCGCGGTCGCGAGCTGCGGCTTGAGGTTCGCGGGGACGTTCTTGGACCGGGACGCGAAGAAGTCCGAGATCTTCGACCCGTAGGTCGACGAGAGCACGCTGCCGATGATCGCGACACCAAGCGCACCGCCGACCTGGCGCGTGGTGTCGTTGACCGCGGAGCCGACGCCCGCCTTGGCAAGGGGCAGCGAGCCCATCACCGACTCGGTCGCGGGCGCCATCGTGAGCGCCATGCCGATGCCGAGCAGCACGAACCGCCACACGACGTCGCTCGCGTAGCTGCTGTTCGCCTGGAGCCCCGTAAACGTCACGAGCGCGACCGTCACGATCGTCAACCCCGAGGTGACCGTGACCTTCGTCCCGATCCGCTCCACGACCTTCGCCGACAGCGGGGCCACGACCATCATCGTCAGCGCGAACGGGAGCAGCCGGATGCCGGCCGCGAGTGGCGAGTAGTCCAGCGTGAACTGCAGGTACTGGGTCAGCAGGAAGATCGAGCCGAAGAGCGCGAAGAAGAGCAGCGCGATCCCCGAGCTCGCAGCGCTGAACCGGGGGTTCTTGAAGAACCGCACGTCGAGCATCGGGTGATCCGTGTGGCTCTCCCACCAGACGAAGGTGGCGATCAGCACGACGCCGATGCCGAACGCGCCGATGATCGTGGAGCTGCCCCAGCCGTCGGTCGGCGCCTCGATGATCCCGTAGAGCAGGGCGCTCAGACCGGTGATCGACAGGACCGCGCCGAAGGGATCCAGCCGCGGTGCGCTCGGGTCCTTCGACGTGGGGATGAGGAAGAAGCCGGCGATCAGCCCGAAGAACACGATCGGGATGTTCACGAGGAAGATCGAGCCCCAGTAGAAGTGCTCGAGCAGGAATCCGCCGGTGAGCGGCCCGAGCGCGACGCCCAGTCCGGCGGTGCCCGCCCACACGCCGATCGCCTTGCCCCGCTCGTTGGACGGGAAGACGTTGGTGATGATCGACAGCGTCGCCGGCATGATCAGCGCGCCACCGATGCCCATGAACGCCCGGGTCGCGATCAGCTGGTCGGCCGTGTTCACGAGCGCCGACGCGAGCGAGCCGAGGCCGAAGACGACGAACCCGGCCTGGAGCGCGCCCCGCCGCCCGTAGCGGTCGCCGAGCGCGCCCATGGTGAGGAGCAGACCCGCGAACACGAGCGTGTACGAGTCGACCATCCACTGCACCTGGCTGTTGGTGGCGTGGAGCTGGTCGATCAGCGTCGGGATCGCGACGTTGACGATCGAGTTGTCGAGGACGATGACCAGCAGGCTGAAGCAGAGCACGGCGAGGATCAGCCAGCGGCGGCGGTACGCGTGCTCCTGCACTCGTTCGTTGATCCCCACGATGCTGCCCTTTCGTGGCTCGTCGGTCGCGACGGTCTATCCCCTGAATTTCCGAAACGCAACCGTTGCGTTACTCCGCGTGAGGCGCTACGACGCGGTGTGGACGGCGGCGAGGGCCGCCTGCACTGCGGCGTCACTCGCGTTCACGAGCGGGAGCCGGACGTCGGGCGTGGGGATCCGGCCCTGCGCGTGGAGCACGCCCTTGAACACCGCGGGATTGGGCTCGGTGAACAGCGCCTGCGTGACCGGGAGCAGGGCTTCGGCGTGGCTGCGGCCGTCGTCGACCTTGCCCGCGAGCCCGCACTCGATCATCGCGACGAACCGCTCCGTGCAGACGTGCGAGGACGCGCAGATCGCGCCGGCACCACCCATGAGCACCATCGGGAACAGGAAGGGGTCCTCGCCGCCGAGCACCGCGAATCCGTCGGGCGCGTCGGCAAGGAGCTGCAGCGTGTCGAGGTCGAGGCCGGTCGCGGCCTGCTTGATGCCGGTGATGTTCGGGTGCGCCGCAGCGTCGATCACGCCCGCGGCGCTCAGGTGGCGGCCGGTGCGGATCCCGATGTTGTAGAGCACGACGGGAACCGGGCTCGCGTCGGCGACCGCGTGGAAGTGGGCGACGATGCCCGCTTCGGACGGACGGACGTAGTACGGCACGACGATCAGGGTCGCGGTGAGCGCGGGGGTGTCCGCCAGCGCCTCGACCGCGGCAACCGTCGCGGCGGTGTTGTTGGACCCTGCGCCGACGATCAGCTGCGCGTTGTGCTCGCCGCAGACGGTGGCGCACGCATCGACGACCGCGCGCTTCTCCTCCGCGCTCAGCGCGGTGGCCTCACCCGTGGTCCCGAGCGCGACGATGCCCGTGGCTCCCGCGTCGAGGTACTCGTGGCAGAGCAGCATCACGGCGTCGACCGCGACCGAGCCCTCTGCGGTGAAGGGTGTGATCAGCGGGACGTAGAGCCCGCGCAGCTTCCGGTCGCCCGCCGTCATGCCCGAGCTCGTACCGGCCGGCATCCACCTGCACTCATCGCCACAGGGTACCCGGGAGGGCGTTGCGTAGGGTTGCCGTTCGTGTCCGAACCGCTGCAGACCGTCCTCGTCCTCGTCGCCGGGTTCTTCACGGGGATGCTGTCGGGGATGTTCGGCGTCGGCGGCGCCGTCGTCTCGACGCCCGCGATCCGGGCCCTCGGCGCGACGCCCATCGAAGCGATCGGCAGCACGCTCCCTTCGATCATCCCGTCGGCGATCAGCGGGTCGATGCGCTACCAGCGTGACGGGCTCGTCCACTGGCGGGTGGTGCTCTGGACCGCGCTCGTCGGTTGTGCGGCCGCGGTGGGTGGGGCGTTGCTCGCGGACGTCGTCCCCGGGAACGGCCACCTGCTCATGGTGCTCACCGCGCTGCTGCTCATGTTCACCGCGTACCGGACCGGGAGGTCGCCCGCCCGGCCGGACCCGGCCGACGCGGAGGAGCCGGCACCGGCACACGACCCCGACTTCGCCGACGCCGCCGCTCCCGCGGGACCGCCCCGGACGGAGTGGTGGCGACTCGCGGTCATCGGCCTCGCCGCCGGGCTGCTGAGCGGGCTGCTCGGCGTGGGCGGCGGGATCATCATGGTCCCCGCGTTCGCGAGCTGGGTCCGTCTGCCGATCAAGGAGGCGGTGGGCTGCTCGCTCGCCTGTGTCGGCATCCTCGCAGTGCCCGGGACGATCACCCACCAGCTGCTCGGGCACATCGACTGGGCGTTCGCGCTCCCCCTGTGCATCGCGGTGATCCCGGGCGCCCGCGTCGGCGCACACCTCGCGATCCGCTCGTCCGAGCGGGGGCTGCGGCTCTCCGTGGCGATCGTCCTCGGCTCGATCGCGGTCATCTACGCGGCAGGCGAGCTGTGGGCGCTGCGCTGAGCTCCCGGGCCCGCTCGAAGACCGCGTCGAGCATCGGCTCGGTGAGCTTGCCGGTGAACGTGTTCTGCTGGCTCGGGTGGAAGCAGCCGACGATGGTGGCGCGCGGCGTGGGCACCTCGAGGAGGTGCCCGAAGCGCGGGCGGGGCCGGGGCAGGTCGACGCCCGAGTCCCGCAGACCGGCCCACAGCGCTTCGTAGGCGAACGCGCCGAGGGTCACGATGACCGCCACCCGGTCGAGCAGCGTGAGCTCCCGGTCCAGGTACGGCCGGCACCGGTCGCGCTCCGACGGCGTCGGCTTGTTCTCCGGCGGCGCGCACCGCACCGCCGCCGCGATGTACGCGTCGCGCAGCTCGAGCCCGTCGTCGGCCGAGATCGATGTGGGTTGGTTCGCGTACCCGGTCCGGTGCATCGAGGCGAACAGCCACTCGCCGGAGCGGTCCCCGGTGAAGATGCGACCGGTGCGGTTCGCTCCGTGCGCCGCGGGGGCGAGCCCGACGATCAGCACCCGGGCGCGCGGGTCGCCGAAACCCGGGACGGGGCGCCCCCAGTAGTCGTCGGTGCGGAACGACGCGCGCTTCGTGCGCGCGACCTCCTCGCGCCACGCGACCAGGCGCGGGCAGGCGCGGCACTCGACGATCTCGCGTTCGAGCCGAGCCAGGGAGTCCGAAGGCATCCCGCTAGCCTGCCTCGTCGTGCGCCTGCTGCTCATCGTGAACACCACGGCGTCGTCGGTGACCGCACGCAAGCGGGTGAAGATCCAGCAGGCGCTCGGCGCGGATCACGACCTCGAGGTGGCCGAGACCTCCCGGCGCGGGCACGCGGCGCGGCTGGCCCGGGGCGCGGCCCGCCGGGGCATCGAGGTCGTCGCGGTGCTCGGCGGTGACGGGACGCTCAACGAAGCCGCCGACGGTCTCGTCGGGACCGACGCGGCGTTGGCACCGCTCCCCGGCGGCTCCACCAACGTCTACTCGCGCACACTCGGGATCGCCCACGACCCGGTGGACGCCACCGCACAGCTGCTCGGCTCGCTCGAGCGGCGGTCGTTCGAGCGGATCGGGCTGGGCCAGGTGAACGGTCGCTACTTCCTCTTCCACTCGGGGATCGGCTTCGACGCCGCGGTCGTCGCCTGGGTCGAGCGGCACGCCGCGATCAAGCGGTACGCGGCCCACCCGCTGTTCGTCCTGGCGTCGTTCGACACCTGGCTCCGCACGTACGACCATTCGCACGGGCGGTTCGCGGTAGCCCTCGACTCGGGCGAGGTGATCGAGGGCGGCACCCTCGCGATCGTGTCGAAGACCAGCCCGTACACATACCTGGGCAACCGTCCGCTCGTCGTCGCGCCGGCCGCCGGGCTCGACTCGCCCCTGAGCGTCACCGTCGTGCAGGCCCGGCGCGCGCCCTCGATGCTCACCCTGGCCGCGGCGGCGATGCTCTCGCCCGACATGCTGCACCGCCACCCGAACGTCGAGCACCGCGACGGTGTGACGGCGGTGACGATCACCGGCGCGGAGCCGTTCCCGTACCAGGTCGACGGGGACTACCTCGGCGAGGTCGACCGGCTGGAGTTCGGCTACGAGCCCGGGGTGCTGACGATCGTCGTCCCGTGATCCGCGTGCTCGGCGCGTCACTCGCCCCCGAGCGCGCGCCGCGCCTCACGTGGCGTGTCGGTGATGATCGCGTGGACGCCGAGCCCGGCCAGCCGCACGATCTCCCCTGGCTCGTTCACCGTCCACACGTTGAGGTCGATACCCAGCTCCGCGGCCCGGGCGACCGCGTCGCCGGCGTACGCCTCGCCCAGCGCGGCGACGTGCGGGTGGAGGGCGCCGTGACCGTGCTCGTGCGCGATCTCGAGCGCCGGGACCGGCAGCGGGTCCACCACGACGAGGTAGCCGGTCGGGACGTCCGGGTCGAGCACCCGGACCCGGTCGATCGTCGGGAGGTGGAACGACGACACGAGCACCGAGTCGTGGAGCTTCCGCCGGCGGACGAGCTCCACGACAGCTTCCGCCGCCCGGTCGGCGGGGTCGAAGTCGGCGTCCCGGGGGGAGTTCTTCACCTCCACGTTCACGAGCATCCCGGCGCACGCGTCGAACACCTCGTCGAGGGTCGGGATCCCGGGTCGGGCGGCGCGGATGGCGCCGAAGTCGTGCTCGGCGAGGATCCCGAAGCCCGCGACCTCGGCGTCGTGGTGGACGACCAGAGTCCCGTCGAGGCTGCGGTGCACGTCGAGCTCGATCCCGTCCGCACCCTGCTCGCGGGCCTCGTCGAACGCGTCGAGTGTGTTCTCGACCGCGTCACGCGGTGCCCCACGGTGGCCCAGCACGAGGGGGCGGGGTGCGGGTCCGGTCACGGCCGGTCAGCGTAGGCAAACGGCTGCAGCCCGCGGAACCGCAGGTCAGACCCCTTGCAACACGTTCTAGTTGCCTCGTAGGTTGGAGGTCGCCCCGAGGAACGACGTCGTCCCGCCCGCCCCGGCGGGCCGGCCGAGGCCCGGGGACGCTTGTGAACGTGCGCATGAGCACCCATACCGGGTCAATCGCACGTCTCTGACCGAAAGGGAGTCGGGTGGCCCTCACCTGGATCCGCACCCACGACTGGGACCAAGACGCCTGGCGGAACCGCTCGCTGTGCCGGGACTCGAACCCCGAGCTGTTCTTCCCCATCGGCGCCACCGGTGTCGCGCTCGACCAGATCGACGCGGCCAAGGAGATCTGCGCCGTGTGCCCCGTGAACCCCGAGTGCCTCGAGTTCGCCCTCGCCACCAACCAGGAGGCCGGCGTCTGGGGTGGGACCACGGAGGAGGAGCGCCGCAAGCTCCGCAAGGGTTGGCTGGCCAAGCAGCGGGCGAGCTGAGCCTCCTCGTCCCAAGGTCTCCGACGGCGGACCGCCGGACCGCCGTCGCCCCTGGGGCCGTCAGCGGCCCCTCGTCCCAAGATCTCCGACGGCCGACCGCCGGACACGCGCCCCGGAGCTCTCAGGCCGGCGGCTCCACCACCTTCGTCGCCGCCGTCGCGGCCAGCGGGATCCGCACCTCGACGCGGGTGCCGTTCTCGTCGTGCATCTCGATCGTCCCGGCGAGCTCGCCGGTGACCAGCGCGTGCACGATCGAGAGCCCGAGGTTCTGCGCCCGGTCGAGCGAGAACCCCTCCGGCAGGCCGACCCCGTCGTCGACCACCTCGACGACGAGGTCCTGGAGCCGGCGCGACAGGCGCACGGTGATCGACCCCTTCACCGGCGGTTCCGTCTCGTCGTGCGGGAACGCATGGTCGACCGCGTTCTGCATGAGCTCGTTCAGCACGACCGCGAGCGAGGTGGCAACCTCCCCCGGGAGCTCGCCGGCGTCGCCCTCGATCTCGAAGCGCACGCCACCCTCGCCGGCCGAGACGGTCTCCTCGACCACACGCAGCAGGGGCCGCAGGACGTCGCTGAACTCCACGACCTCGCGGGCGTCGCGCGACAGGGTCTCGTGCACGATCGCGATGGACCGGATGCGCCGCTCGGACTCCTTGATCGCCTGACGGGCCTCGGGTGAGTCCAGCCGCCGGCCCTGGAGCCTCAAGAGGGCGGCGATGGTCTGCAGGTTGTTCTTCACCCGGTGGTGGATCTCACGGATCGTCGCGTCCTTCGACATCAGCATCCGGTCCCGGCGGCGCAGGTCGGTGACGTCGCGCAGCAGGATCAGCGCGCCCGCGGGCTTGTGGTCCTCGAGCAACGGGATCACGCGCAGCAGGATCGAGGCCTCGTCCCGCTCCACCTCCTCGATCACCGGCATCCGGGCCCGCACCGCGGTGTCGACCGCGCCCTCGTCGAATCCGATCTCGGTGAGGTGCACCCCCGAGGTGTACGCGTGGATCCCGATGCGGTGCAGCGAGCTCACCGAGTTCGGGCTGGCGTAGCGGATCCGGCCGTCGGCGTCGAGCAGGATCACCCCGTCACCGACGCGGGGCGCCCCTTCGAGCTCGATCTCCTCGCGGGCGAACGGAAAGGTCCCCTCGGTGACCATGCGGGCGAGCCGGTCGAACGCCTCGAGGTAGAAGCGCTCGAGCTCGCCGGGCCGGCGGCCCGAGGTCGTCGGCGCCTCACGCGTCAGGATCGCGATCAGCCGCCCGCGGTAGCGGACCGGGATGCAGTGGAGGCGCACCCGCTCCTTGCCGCCGAGCACGTTGGCTTCGCCGTCGGTCTGCTCCCCACGGCGCCACGCCCGGGTCACGAGCGGGCGCTCGACCTCGTCGACGACGTGGCCGACGAGGTCCGTCACGTACAGCGTCTGCCCGGTCGTCGGGCGCACCTGGGCCAGCACGACGAACCGGTGCCCGTCCTCGTGCGCGATCGGCGCGAGCAGCAGCAGGTCGGCGAACGAGAGGTCCGCGAGCAACCGCCACGAGAGCGCGAGGCGCTGCAGGTGAGCGAGGGCATCGCCGGCCACCGGGGTGTGGACGAGCGCCAGCTCCTCGAGGGTTGCCATTTCGCCCAGGGTACCGGGGGTGCGCTCGTAGGCTCGGCCGTCGATGGCGAAGGCACGGCTCGGCGCGAACTACGTGCGCCTCTGGAGCGCGTCGACGGTCTCGAACCTCGGCGACGGTGTGACGCTCGCCGCAGTGCCGCTGCTCGCGGCCTCGCTCACCCGCTCTCCCACGAGCATCGCGGCCATCTCGTTCGCCGGGACCCTGCTCTGGCTCTTCTTCGCGCTCGTCACCGGCGCGCTCTCCGACCGGCTCGACCGGCGACGGACCATGGTCCTGGTCGACGGGTTCCGGATGCTGGTGGTGTGCGTGCTGGCGGTGCTGGTGATCACGGGGGCCGACTCGCTCGTCGCGCTCGTGCTGATCGCGTTCGTCCTCGGG
>DASXYP010000017.1:0-21418 GCA_036502405.1 Acidimicrobiia bacterium | reverse complement strand
CCACCCGCAGTTCTACTTCCGGACGACGGATGTGACGGGTCACATCCAGCTGCCGGAGGGCACGGAGATGGTGATGCCGGGCGACAACACCGAGATGGTGGTGCAGCTCCAGAAGCCGATCGCCATGGAAGAGGGCCTGCGGTTCGCGATCCGGGAGGGTGGCCGCACCGTCGGCGCCGGCCGGGTCATCAAGGTGAGCAAGTAGCCGTGCCCGACGCCAAGGGCCAGAAGATCCGGATCCGCCTCAAGGCCTACGACCACGAGATCATCGACCAGTCGACGAAGAAGATCGTCGAGACCGTCGTGCGCACGGGGGCCCGGGTTCGTGGACCCGTCCCCCTTCCCACCGAGATCCACCGCTACTGCGTGGTCCGGGGCCCGCACGTCGACAAGGACTCCCGCGAGCACTTCGAGATGAGGATCCACAAGCGCCTGCTCGACATCGTCGAGCCGGCGAGCAAGACGGTGGAGTCGCTGCAGCGCCTGGACCTCCCGGCCGGCGTCGACATCGAGATCAAGATCCAGGGCGTCTAGCCCACCCGGGTGGCACTCGGGCCCACCGCCTGAGTAGTATCTCGGGGCTTTCCAATCGACGTCCGCGCAGGCCCACTCCGCCGCTCGGAGCGGGAACCGCACGGCACAACCGAATCAGCGCTCCGCCGGAACCCTCCGGTGGAGCGTTCGCGTGAGCGAAGACGATCGCCCCCGCCCCCCTCGCGCCAACGACGAGAGAGCGCACAATGGCTACCAAAGGGATCCTCGGGCGCAAGCTCGGCATGACCCAGGTCTGGGACGACCAGAACCGGGTCGTACCGGTCACGGTCATCCAGGCCGGGCCCTGTCGCGTCGTGCAGCTGAAGACGCCCGAGCGCGACGGCTACTCCGCGGTCCAGCTCGCGTTCGGTGAGACGAAGGCCGCCCGGCTGAACAAGCCCGAGCTCGGCCACCTCAAGACCGCGAACGTGGAGCCCAGCAAGCACCTCGTCGAGCTGCGGGTCGACGACATCTCGACCTTCGAGGTCGGCCAGGTCGTCCGCGCCGACGTGTTCGGCGCCGGCGACCGCATCGACGTCACGGGGATCTCCAAGGGCAAGGGCTTCGCCGGCGCGATGCAGCGCCACAACTTCAAGGGCCAGGGCGCGTCACACGGCAACCACAAGAAGCACCGCTCGCCCGGTTCGATCGGCGCGTGCGCGACGCCCGGCAAGGTGTTCAAGGGCATGAAGATGGCGGGCCAGAAGGGCAACGCCCGCACCACGACGCTGAACCTCGAGGTCGTCGAGGGTGACGCCGAGCGGGGGCTGCTCCTCGTGAAGGGCTCCGTCCCGGGCGCCAACGGCAGCCTCATCTTCATCCGCAACGCAGTGAAGGCACTGACATGAGCTCGGTGAAGGTGAAGTCGGTTGCGGGCAAGGACTCGGGAACCGCGGAGCTGCCCGACGAGATCTTCGGCGTCGAGCCGAACGTCGGGGTCATGCACCAGGTGGTGACCGCGCAGCTCGCGGCGGCCCGCGCCGGGACGCAGAGCACGAAGACCCGGGCCGAGGTCAAGGGCGGCGGGGCCAAGCCGTGGCGCCAGAAGGGCACCGGCCGGGCCCGCCAGGGCTCGATCCGGGCCCCGCACTGGCGTGGCGGCGGCGTGGCCCACGGCCCGAAGCCCCGCAGCTACAAGCAGCGGACCCCCAAGAAGATGGTGCGGCTCGCGTTGATCGGCGCCCTGTCGGACCGGGCGTCGGAGTCGAAGCTCCTCGTCGTCGACGAATGGGGCTGGGACGTCCCGAAGACCAAGGAAGCGCTGGCGGCGCTCACGGCGCTCGGCGTGCGCACCAAGGGCGAGCGCGAGCCCCGCGTGCTGCTGGTCCTCGACCGGACCGACGAGAACGCGTGGAAGTCGTTCCGCAACCTGGGCGAGCGGGTGCAGATCATCCTGCCCGAGGAGATCAACACCTACGACGTGCTGGTGAGCGACTGGCTCGTGTTCACCCGGGCCACGCTCGACACCACCGTCGCCCGGCTCGGCAGCGTGCCCGGATCCGACGCGAGTGACGGTGCCACCGACGTCGCGATCAGCACCGCACCCGCGGCCGAGGACGACGCCGGTTCGGACGATGCCGGAGATGAAGGGGCGGACGAATGATCACGCACGACCCGCGCGACATCATCCTGCGCCCGGTGGTCTCGGAGAAGTCGTACGCGAGCTACGACGCGAACGTCTACACGTTCGAGGTCCTCGCGAGCGCGAACAAGATCCAGATCAAGCACGCGATCGAAGCGATCTTCGGCGTGAAGGTCACCAACGTCAACACGTTGACCCGGCGCGGCAAGCGCAAGCAGAACCGGCGCACCGGCACCTGGGGTCAGCGCTCGAACCAGAAGCGGGCGATCGTGTCGCTGGCCGACGGTGACCGCATCGAGATCTTCGGGAGCTGACGATGCCGATCCGCAAGCGCAAGCCCACCAGCGCCGGTCGCCGCTTCCAGACCGCGTCGGACTTCTCCGAGATCACGAAGGACCGTCCCGAGCGCGCGCTCGTCAAGCCGAAGCCGCGCACCGGCGGCCGCAACGCCTACGGCCGCATGACCGCGCGTCACCGTGGTGGCGGCCACAAGCAGCAGTACCGGGTCATCGACTTCCGGCGCAACAAGGACGGCGTCGACGCCAAGGTCGCCGCCATCGAGTACGACCCCAACCGCAACGCGCGCATCGCGCTGCTGCACTACGTCGACGGCGAGAAGCGCTACATCCTCGCTCCGGCATCGGTGCAGGTCGGCGACGTCCTGCGCAGCGGCCAGGGCTCGGAGATCCGCCCCGGCAATGCACTGCCGCTGCGCTTCGTCCCGGTCGGGACGGTCGTGCACAACGTCGAGCTCAAGCCGGGCGCCGGCGCGAAGCTCGGCCGGGGCGCCGGCGCGGCGATCCAGCTCGTCGCCAAGGAGGGCCTCTTCGCCACCCTGCGTCTCCCCTCCACCGAGATGCGCCGGGTCCCGATCGACTGCCGGGCCACGGTGGGCTCGGTCGGCAACGCCGAGGTCGGCCTGATCTCGATCGGCAAGGCGGGCCGCAACCGCTGGAAGGGCAAGCGCCCGCACGTCCGTGGTGTCGCCATGAACCCGGTGGACCACCCGCTCGGCGGTGGCGAAGGCAAGAGCTCGGGCGGCCGCCACCCCGTCTCTCCCTGGGGCAAGCCCGAGGGCCGCACCCGCAAGAAGGGCAAGGCCTCGGATCAGCTCATCGTTCGTCGTCGCCGCGGCCGCGGCAGCCGGAGGTAGCAGAAGATGCCGCGCAGCCTGAAGAAGGGCCCGTTCGTCGACGAGCACCTGCGGTTGAAGGTGGAGAAGATGAACGCGGTCGGCGACCGCAAGGTCATCAAGACGTGGTCCCGTCGCTCGACGCTCACCCCGGACATGGTCGGCCACACCCTCGCGGTGCACGATGGGCGCAAGCACGTCCCCGTCTACGTCACCGAGGCGATGGTCGGGCACAAGCTCGGCGAGTTCGCACCGACCCGCACGTTCCGCTTCCACGCGGGCCAAGAGCGTCAGGGACGGCGGTAGCCATGGCCGAGACCACTGTGCCCGAGACGCGCGCGACCCTCCGCCACTGCGGGGTGTCGGCCTCCAAGGTCCGGCAGGTGTTGGGCCTCATCCGCGGCCTCGACGTCAACGAGGCGCGCGAGATCCTGAGGTTCTGCGAGCGCGGTGTGGCCGACGATGTCGCCAAGCTGCTCGACTCCGCGGTCGCGAACGCCGAGCACAACGACCAGCTGCCGCCCGACGAGCTGTTCGTCTCGCGGGCCTGGGCCGACGAGGGTCCGACCGCGAAGCGGTACCGCCCTCGTGCCCGCGGTCGCGGCACCCGAATCCGCAAGCGCACGAGCCACGTGACGATCATCGTGGCCCGTTACTCCGAGGACGACCTCGTCGCCCGCACCGCCCGCGAGACCGCGTCGGGCACGGGCGCGGCGGCGGACCGCCGGCGCCGGCTCACCCGCCGCCGCCGGGTCGCCGCGAGCACCGCGGCCGAGACCGGTGCGCACGACCACGACCACGACGAGGACCATGAGCACGAGGAAGTCGAAGAGCTGATCGGCGAGGCCGACATGCCCGAAGTCGAGGCGGACGCGGAAGCTGCCGAGATCGAGGGCGGGGCCGAGACGGAAGCGGACGCCGAGGCGGATGACGCCGCCGAGGCGCAGGACGAGCCGGAGGTCGCGGACGACGCGGCGGACGGCAACGAAGGCACCGAACCGGAAGCGAGCAAGTAATGGGCCAGAAGGTCAACCCGTACGGGTTCCGCCTCGGGGTCACCACCGACTGGAAGTCACGGTGGTTCGCCGAGGACAAGGAGTACACGGACCAGCTCATCGAGGACTGGAAGATCCGTGACTACCTGAAGAAGCAGCTCGAGCGCGCGATGGTCAGCCGCGTCGAGATCGAGCGCACGCGCGACCGCCTGCGGGTCGACGTCTACACCGCCCGCCCCGGCATCGTCATCGGCCGGCGCGGCGCGGAGGCGGACCGGCTGCGTGCCGGACTGCTGAAGATCACCGGCAACCCGAAGATCCACTTCAACATCCAGGAGATCAAGCAGCCCGAGCTCGACGCGACCCTGATCGCTCAGGGCGTCGCCGACCAGCTCGCCGGGCGCGTGAGCTTCCGTCGCGCGATGAAGCGCGCCGTGCAGACCGCGATGAAGGCGGGCGCGCAGGGCATCCGGGTGCAGTGCGGTGGGCGCCTGGGCGGCGCGGAGATGAGCCGCAAGGAGTGGTACCGCGAGGGCCGCGTCCCGCTGCACACGCTGCGGGCGGACATCGACTACGGCCAGGCCGAGGCGCGCACCACGTTCGGTCGCATCGGCGTGAAGGTCTGGATCTACAAGGGTGAGATCCTCCCCTACAAGCAGGCCGGCGAGGACAAGATCGCCAAGGAAGCGGCCATGGCCGTGGGCGAGACGTCCGGTGCGCCGGGTCAGCGCCGGGTCGTGAGCGCGGGCGGCGGTCGCCGACGGCCGGCGGCGGAGTCCACCCCGGTCGACGCGGCCGCGGTCGGCGACGAAGAGCCGGCAGAGGCCACGAACGTCGTCAAGGAGGCCGACCCCGAGTTCGAGCGCCTCCTCGCCGAGGAAGAGGAGATCGAGCGGCGCACGCGCCAGCACCACGAGGCGCCGAAGTTCCACGGTGGCGAGGAAGACTGACCATGCCGGCCGAGCGACGAGCGACCACGAAGGTCGCGTTTGAGAGCGATCTGGAGCGAGTGCGACCATGTTGATGCCCCGCAAGGTCAAGCACCGCAAGCAGCAGCGCGGTCGGATGTCCGGCACCGCCAAGGGCGGCACGAAGGTGACGTTCGGCGACTACGGGATCCAGGCCCTCGAGCCCGGATGGATCACCAACCGCCAGATCGAGGCCGCCCGAATCGCGATGACCCGCTACATCAAGCGCGGCGGGAAGGTCTGGATCAGCATCTTCCCCGACAAGCCGGTCACCCAGAAGCCCGCCGAGACCCGCATGGGCTCGGGCAAGGGCAATCCCGAGCACTGGGTCGCGGTCGTGAAGCCGGGCCGGGTCATGTTCGAGCTCTCCGGGGTGCCGGAGCCCGTCGCCCGCGAGGCGATGCGGCTCGCGATGCACAAGCTCCCGATCAAGACGCGCTTCGTCGTTCGACAGGAAGAGGCATAGCGATGCCATCGAAGGCGGCTGAGCTCCGCGAGTACAACGACGGCGAGCTGATCCAGCGCCTGCTGGAGGCGAAGGAGGAGCACTTCAACCTCCGCTTCCAGAACGCGACGGGTGAGCTCGACAACTCCGCGCGACTCGGCACCGTCCGCCGGGACATCGCGCGGCTGCAGACGCTCCTTCGTGAGCGCGAGATCGCGGCGGCCGAGGCCGGCGCCGAGGAGCAGCAGTGACCGACCCCGAGACCAGCGACCAGCCCGAGACCGAGCGCAACTCGCGCAAGCAGCGCGAGGGGCTCGTCGTGTCCGCCAAGATGGACAAGACCGTCGTCGTCGCGGTCGTCGACCGCGTGCAGCACCGTCGCTACCGCAAGACGCTCCAGCGCACACGCAAGCTGTACGCCCACGACGAGGCGAACGAGGTCCGCGAGGGCGACCGCATCCGCATCACCGAGTGCCGCCCGATGTCGCGCTCGAAGCGCTGGCGCGTCGTGGAGATCTTGGAGCGTGCGCGGTGATCCAACAGGAGTCTCGGCTCAAGGTGGCCGACAACTCGGGCGCGCGCGAAGTCCTGTGCATCAAGGTGCTCGGCGGGACGCGGCGTCGCTACGCGGCGATCGGCGACATCTTCGTGGCGACCGTCAAGGACGCGGTCCCGGGTGCGGCAGTCAAGAAGGGTGACGTCGTGAAGTGCGTCGTCGTGCGCACGAAGAAGGAGCGACGGCGCCCGGACGGCAGCTACATCCGCTTCGACGAGAACGCCGCCGTCCTCATCAACGACCAGATGCAGCCGCGTGGCACCCGCATCTTCGGCCCCGTCGGCCGCGAGCTGCGGGACCGGCGTTTCATGCGGATCGTGTCGCTCGCGCCGGAGGTGCTGTGAACATGAAGCTCAAGAAGGGTGACCGCGTGCGCGTGATCGCGGGCAAGGACGTCGGCAAGGAGGGCGAGATCACCCGCGCCTTCCCGGAGTCCGACCGCGTGATCATCGACGGCGTCAACGTGGCGAAGCGTCACACCCGGGCCACCGGCCAGACGATGCAGGGCGGGATCATCGACAAGGACATGCCGCTGCACGTCTCGAACGTGGCCATCATCTGCAGCTCGTGCGACAGCCCGAGCCGCATCGGCTACCGGTTCGAGGACGACGGCACCAAGGTGCGGGTCTGCCGCAAGTGCGGGAAGGACCTCTGATGGCGCCCCGGCTGAAGGAGCGGTACGCCGCCGAGCTGCGCCCGGCACTCCAGCAGGAGCTCGGGCTCGGCAACGTGATGCAGGTGCCGCGCCTCGAGAAGATCGTGATCAACTGCGGCGTCGGCCAGGCGACCCAGACCGCGTCGCTGCTCGACGGCGCGCTCGTGGACCTCGGCGTCATCAGCGGGCAGAAGCCGGTGGTCACCCGGGCGAAGAAGTCGATCGCCGGCTTCAAGCTCCGCGAGGGCAACCCGATCGGCGCCAAGGTGACGTTGCGCGGCGACCGCATGTGGGAGTTCTACGACCGGCTCGTCAGCCTGGCGATCCCGCGCATCCGTGACTTCCGCGGATTGAACCCGAGGTCGTTCGACGGCCGCGGCAACTACACGTTCGGGGTCACCGAGCAGCTGATCTTCCCGGAGATCGACTACGACAAGATCGACACGGTGCGGGGGATGGACATCACCATCTGCACGTCCGGCCGCACCGACGACGAGGGTCGCGCACTCCTGCGCGCCCTCGGTTTCCCATTCCGCCGCACCGAAGCACAGGGGTAACGATGGCGAAGAAGGCGCTCGTGAACAAGCAGCAGGGCGAGCAGAAGTTCAAGGTCCGTGCCTACACCCGGTGCCGCCGGTGCGGCCGGCCGCGCTCGGTGTACCGCAAGTTCGGGCTCTGCCGCATCTGCCTGCGCGAGCTCTCGCATGCCGGCGAGGTCCCTGGCGTGACGAAGGCATCGTGGTGAGGGGGGCGAGCCGATGACGATGACTGATCCGATCGCGGACATGCTCACCCGCATCCGCAACGCGAACATCGCGATGCACGACGTCACCTCCATGCCGTCCTCGAAGGTGAAGGAGGCGCTCGCGCGCATCCTCCTGCAGGAGGGCTACATCGAGGGGTGGGACGCGGCGGACGACCCGACGCGGCCCGGGCGCAAGCTGACGATCACGCTCAAGTACACGCCCGACCGCCGGCGCACGATCGCCGGCATCAAGCGGGTCTCCAAGCCCGGCCTCCGGGTCTACACCGCCGCGGACCAGGTGCCGCGGGTGCTCGGAGGCATGGGCATCGCGGTCCTGTCCACGAACCAGGGTCTCCTGACCGACCGCCAGGCGCGCGAGCGCCGGGTGGGCGGCGAGATCCTCTGTCAGGTCTGGTAGCCCGGCCATGTCCAGAATCGGCAAGAAGCCCATCACGGTCCCGTCCGGCGTGGACGTGACGATCAGCGGCCGCCACGTCGCGGTCAAGGGTCCGAAGGGGAGCCTGGAGCTCGACACGCCCGAGGACATCACGGTGGCGCGCGACGGCGACGAGATCATGATCGGGCGTCCCGACGACGAGCGCGAGCACCGCGCGCTGCACGGCCTCACCCGGTCGCTGGTCAACAACATGGTCGTCGGCGTCTCGGACGGCTTCAGCCGGGACCTCGAGATCGTCGGCGTCGGCTACCGGGCCATCGCCCAGGGCCAGGACAAGATCGAGCTGCAGGTCGGCTACTCGCACAGCGTCCCGGTGCAGGCGCCGGCGGGCATCACCTTCGAGGTGCCCGCGCCGAACCGGATCACGGTCCGGGGCATCGACAAGCAGCTCGTCGGCCAGGTCGCGGCCGACATCCGCAAGGTCCGCAAGCCCGAGCCCTACAAGGGCAAGGGGATTCGCTACTCGGACGAGCGCGTGCTGCGCAAGGCCGGGAAGTCAGCGAAGTAGAGGAACACAGATGAGCCACACCAAGCCGGTCGCCAGGTCACGGAGGCACTTCCGGGTCCGCAAGAAGGTCCGCGGCACCGCCGCGCGCCCGCGTCTCGCGGTCTTCCGGTCGAGCAAGCACATCTACGCCCAGATCATCGACGATGTCGCGGGGCGCACGGTCGCGTCGGCGTCCACGGTGGAGCAGGACGGCGCCACTGGCTCGGCCGGCACCGTCGCCGCGGCCAAGGCGGTCGGCGAGCGACTCGGTGCGCGGGCGAAGCAGGCCGGCATCGAAGCGGTCGTCTTCGACCGCGGTGGGTTCAAGTATCACGGTCGCGTCGCTGCGGTCGCCGACGGTGCCCGCAGCGCGGGCCTCGAGTTCTAGCCAGCACAGGAGAGGTCGTCATGGCCGAAGGCCAGTACGAAGAGCGGGTCATCGCGATCAACCGGGTCGCGAAGGTGGTCAAGGGTGGACGGAGGTTCTCCTTCACCGCGCTCGTCGTCGTCGGTGACGGCGCGGGCAACGTGGGCCTCGGCTACGGCAAGGCCAAGGAAGTGCCCGCCGCGATCCAGAAGGGCATGGAAGAGGCCAAGAAGAACACCTTTCCCGTCGCCCTCGCCGGCTCGACCATCACGCACCAGATCCTCGGCATCCACGACGCGGCGAAGGTGCTGCTCAAGCCGGCGGCGCCCGGAACCGGTGTGATCGCCGGCGGCGCGGCCCGGGCGATCCTCGAGGCCGCGGGCGTCCACGACGTGCTCGCCAAGTCGCTCGGCTCGGCGAACGCCATCAACGTCTCGCGCGCGACGATCGCCGGCCTCCAGGGCCTGCGCCGCCCGGACGACGTGGCCAAGATGCGCGGCAAGTCGGCCGAGGAGGTCAGCACCGCGGGCATGCTGCGGGCCTACCGCGAGCGCAACACCAAGAAGACGGAAGTCACCGAGGTCGCGTGATGGCTGCAAACGGAGCGAGCAAGGCGCTGAAGGTGACGCAGGTGAAGTCCGCGATCGGCATCAAGCCGAAGCAGCGCGGGACGCTCCGCGCGCTCGGGTTGCGGCGGATCGGTACGACGGTCGAGCACGACGACACACCGGTGATCCGGGGGATGCTGGCGAAGGTGCCGCACCTCGTCACGGTGACGGAAGGTGACGGAGCATGAAGATCCACGATCTGAAGCCGGCGCCCGGCTCGAAGAAGGCGCCCAAGCGCGTCGGTCGCGGCATCGGGGGCAAGGGTGGCAAGACCGCGGGCCGGGGCAGCAAGGGCCAGGGCGCGCGCGGCTCGGTCAAGCCCGGGTTCGAGGGTGGTCAGACCCCCCTCGCCCGCCGCACCCCGAAGCTGAAGGGCTTCAACAACCCGTTCCGGGTCGAGTACCACGTGGTCAACCTCGACACGCTCGAGGCGTTCGAGGGCGGGACCGATATCGGCCCCGACGAGCTCCGGGCCCGGGGCCTCGTCGCCAAGCAGGGCCTGGTCAAGGTGCTCGGCCGGGGCGAGCTCACGAAGGCCCTGACCGTGCGGGCGCACGCCTTCTCCCGGAGCGCCCGGACCGCGATCGAGGGTGCCGGCGGCCGGGTCGAGATCGTGCCCGCCCCGTGGGGTGACCGGCGCCCGCCCGCCCGCGGGAACGCGCTCACCAACCGCTAGAAGCCCCGGCGGAACGACCCGGTAGCATCGGGTCCTCCCCGCCCCTGCGCCGTACGAGGAGGTCCCACCCACGTGCTCTCCCGGTTGAAGAACATGTTCCGGGTAGCGGACCTGCGCAACAAGATCATCTTCACGATCCTGATGGTCGGGGTCTACCGGGTGGGCACGCACATCCCCGTCCCGTACGTCGACTTCGCGCAGATCCAGAAGCTGCAGGACAGCTCGACCAACGCGGGCGTCGTGGGCTTCCTCGACCTCTTCTCCGGTGGCGCGATCACGAGCGTCTCGGTCTTCTTCCTCGGGATCATGCCGTACATCACGGCATCGATCATCATGCAGCTCCTCGGGGTGGTCATCCCGAAGCTCGAGCAGTGGCAGCAGGAGGGTCAGAGCGGGCAGAAGAAGATCACGCAGTGGACCCGGTACCTGACCGTCGCCCTCGCGCTGATCCAGTCGACCGGGTTCGTCTTCGCGTTGAAGGAAGGCAAACAGGGCCTCCTGGGCTTCGCCGGGTTCACGGGCACGAACATGATCCCCGGGTTCAACGCGGCGCGCGCTTCGCTCATCATCATGACGTGGGTGGCGGGCACCGCCCTCGTGATGTGGATCGGTGAGCTGATCACCCAGCGCGGCGTCGGCAACGGGATGTCGATCCTGATCTTCGCGTCGGTCGTCTCGCGCCTGCCGGCCCAGGGCGGCGAGATCTTCGCCAGCGGCGGCTGGTTCAAGGGCGTCGTGATCTGCATCATCGGCATCGGGATGATCGCCGCGATCGTGTTCGTGGAATCCGGGCAGCGGCGCATCCCGGTCCAATTCGCCAAACGGGTCGTCGGCAGACGGATGTACGGCGGCCAGAGCACCTACATCCCGCTCAAGGTCAACCAGTCCGGCGTGATCCCGGTGATCTTCGCGAGCTCGATCCTCGCGTTCCCGGCGCTGATCGCCACTGCGACGAACTGGAAGGGCCTCCAGCAGTTCGTCAACGACAACATCACCAACCAGCGCAGCCTCATCTACATGGGCCTCTACACGCTGCTGATCATCTTCTTCGCGTACTTCTACACGGCCATCGCGTTCAACCCGGCCCAGCAGGCGGACATCATCCGCAAGCAGGGCGGGTTCATCCCCGGCATCCGGCCGGGGCCGCCGACCGAGAAGTACCTGGCGAAGGTCCTGAACCGCATCACCCTGCCCGGCTCGCTGTTCCTCGCCGCGATCGCGCTGCTCCCCCTCGTGGTCTTCGCGGTGTGGGACATCCAGCAGTTCCCGTTCGGTGGCACCGCGCTGCTGATCACCGTGGGCGTCGCGCTGGAGACGATGAAGCAGATCGACAGCCAGCTGATGATGCGCAACTACGAGGGTTTCCTCACCTGAGGCGCGTGGAGATGATGCTGCTGTGAAGCGCGGGACGCGGCTGGTGATCCTCGGCAAGCAGGGTGCCGGCAAGGGAACGCAGGGTGAGCGTCTGGCCCGGCACTTCTCGATCCAGCACCTCTCGACCGGTCAGCTCTTCCGCGACTCGGCCGCGGTCGGCGTCCCGGCCGGGCTCGAGGCCAAGGCCTACATGGACCGCGGTGAGCTCGTCCCCGACGACATCGTGGTGGACGTCGTCGAGGAGCGCTTCTCCAACCCGTCCGAGGTCGAGTACGGCTTCGTGCTCGACGGCTTCCCGCGCACGGAGAACCAGGCCGAGGCGCTCGACCGGATCCTCGGGACGGACTACCCGCTGAACCTCGTCGTCGACCTCGACGTCCCCACCGACATGGCGATCGAGCGCCTCCTGGGCCGGGGCCGCGAGGACGACACCCGCGAGTCGATCCGGCGCCGGCTGGAGCTCTACGAGCAGGAGACCAAGCCGCTGATCGACCTGTACGCCAAGCGGGACGTGCTGGTGCAGGTCGACGGAACAGGCGACGAGGACCAGGTGTTCAAACGCCTGCTGGACGCGATCGACGTGCCCGGCGCGTCCTGAGCTCGCGCTCCTGAACCCTGGAAGGCGTCACATCTTGATCACCCGCAAGAACCCGGACCAGATCGCGCTGATGCGCAAGGCCGGCCGAGTCGTCGCCGAGATGCACGAGCGCTGCACCCGCGCCGCCAAGCCGGGCGTGACGACCGCCGAGATCGACGCGGTCGCCCGGGAGGTGCTGAGCGAGCGCGGCGCTCGCTCGAACTTCCTCAACTACCACGGCTTCCCCGCCGTGATCTGCACCTCCCCGAACGACGTGATCGTGCACGGCATCCCCGGTGACGTCGAGCTGGCCGAGGGCGACATCCTCTCGCTCGACTGCGGCGCCATCATCCAGGGCTGGCACGCCGACGCGGCGATCACGGTGCCGATCGGCGAGGTCGACGACGAGTCGCAGCAGCTGATGGACGTCACCCGCAGGTCGCTCGAAGCCGCGATCGAGGAGGTGCAGGTGGGCAACACCCTCGGGCAGGTCGGCGCGGCCGTGCAGGCGGTCGCCGAGGGGGGCGGGTTCTCGGTGGTCCGCGAGTACGTGGGCCACGGGATCGGCACCGCGATGCACGAGGATCCCCAGATCCCGAACTACGCCGGCGGCCCGAACCAGCGCTACAAGCTCCGCAGCGGGCTGGTCGTCGCGATCGAGCCGATGGTGAACGCGGGCAAGCCGGGGACGCGCACGCTCGCGGACGGATGGACGGTGGTCACCTCGGACGGGCGCCGCTCGGCCCACTTCGAGCACACGATCGCGCTGACCGATGACGGCCCCGAGGTCATGACCGTCGCGTAGGTCCTCGGCGCCGAGGTCTGGTTCTGCAGTGGCATGACGCTTGTGCCGTGCGCATCGTCTCCGGCCGGTACCGTGCGGGGCGATGCCTGCCGACCCGGTCGAGCTGCCGAAGCTCGATGGCGCCACCTTCGCCCGCCGGTACGGGCCGCGTGCGCTCGTCGCCGGGGGTGCGACGGGGCTCGGCGCCGAGTACTGCCGGCAGATCGCCGCGACCGGTCTCGATCTCCTCATCATCGACCGCGACGCGACCGGGCTGGACGCGGTGGCGACGGAGCTGCGGTCGGGGGCGGAGGCCGTGGACGTCCGCACCGCGGTGGTGGATCTCGCGCAGCCGGCCGGGACGCTGCTCGACGCCGTCCGCGCGGCCGTCGGCGAGCTCGAGATCGGCCTGCTCGTCGCGAACGCGGCGTGGTCGCCCGTCGGGTGGTTCCTCGACACCGAGCTCGACGACCTCCTCACCGCGATCGACATCAACTGCCGCGCGCCCGTCGTGCTCGTCCACGAGCTCGGTGGACGCATGGCCGCGCGTACGCGCGGTGGGATCATCGTCATGTCGTCGATCGCGGCCGAGACCGGGACCGCGAAGGTCGCGCTCTACTCCGCGACGAAGGCATTCGACCTCGTGCTCGCCGAAGGTCTCTGGTACGAGCTGCGCGACCACGGGGTCGACGTGGTCGCGATCCGCCCGGGGTCGACGCGGACACCGGGCTGGCAGAGCTCGCAGCCGGCGGACGGTGATCTCCGGGGTGTGATGGAGCCGGCCGACGTCGTGCGCGACGCGCTCGCCGCGCTCGGGACGATCCCGTCGATCGCGGCCGGCGCGGCGAACCGGGCCGCCGAGGCCGCGTTCCGCGGCATGCCCCGTCGTGACGTCATCGAGCTCATGAGCGGCATCACCGCCCAGCTCGTCACCCCGGAACCGCCCGGCACCTGAGCTCCACGAGGAGGATCCGTTGGACGTCTCACTGCACCGGGCCTTGGTGCGCACGATCCTCGAGCACGCCGGGGACTACCCCTGGAAGATGCAGGACATCGGGCTCCTGGGCCTGCGCCTCGACGACCGCCGGGAGTACCGGCTCCACGTGTGGGACCCGAGCTCCGACATGGAAGACCCGCCGGTGCACGACCATCCGTTCGACTTCACGTCCATGGTCGTCGCGGGTGAGATGACCAACACCCGCTACGAGGAGGACCCCTCCGGGGTCGAGTACTCCCGCATGCGGTTCACACCGCCGGACGAGGATTCCCGCACGGTCGACACGGTCCGCCTCTCGTCCACGGCCACGATCCTCGGCTCCGGCGAGTCCTACGCTCAGCTCGCCCACGAGCTGCACGACAGTCGCCAGCTTCCCGGCACGGTGACGATCATCCGCTGGACCTTCAGAGACGTCCGCGAGCTGACGGTGTGTCGTACGGGCGACGCGACCTGGGTCTCGGGTCGGTCGCGACCTGCTACTGCCGGGGAGATCAAGCGGGTCACCGCTCCGGCGCTGGACCTGCTCTCGTGACGCGGTCGAAGCGCGATTCGTGAGCCGCCGCGGCGGGCACTCTCAGAGGAGCGCCGAAGGAACGCTCACGGGAGGTGGCAGACAATGGACATCCAGTTCGTCGCGAGTGTCGCACCGATCGTGCAGGACGCTGCCGCAGCTCGGACGTTCTACCGGGACGGATTGGGCCTGTCCTTCGAGGGCGAAGAAGGCCAGTACGTCTTCACGCAGAAGCTCGACGGGACGAAGCACTTCGGGCTGTGGCCGCTCTCGGAAGCGGCCAGCGCGTGCTTCGGAACCACCGAATGGCCCGCTGAGGTCCCGGTCCCGCAGGCGAGCATCGAGTTCGAGGTCGCGGACGTCGCGGCGGCAGCCGCGGAGCTCACGGCCAAGGGCCATCGGCTCATCCACGACGCCCGCACGGAGCCGTGGGGCCAGGTCACCGCTCGGCTCTTGAGCCCGGACGGATTGCTCGTCGCCGTCTGCTACACCCCGCCGTTCCACGACGCACCTGACGACTGACGGCGAACGGCCAGTGTGCGTCAGATGACGCCCCTGGTCTCGGTTGGGGATCGCGCCGTCAAAGCGACGCGATCCCGCACCGAAAGGCGTGTGGCACTCGGCGACGCATCCGCCCGGATCAGCTGTGCCAGTCGACCGGGACATCCGGCGGTGGGCCTTCGGGCGGTATGCCCGAGGTCGACGCAGCGTGACCGGTCGCTCGGCCAGTGGTGGCACCGGGGCGCGCGCGTAATGCACCCCTTGCATTGGAACCGGACCGGCGCGACGGTGAGTGGTGCGAGCCCACTCGGGCTTGCCGAGAGGAAAGGGCAGAGCATGTACCTCTTTACGCGAAGGACCCGTCTCGCGCGCGGAGACGGAGCAGCGGGTGTGGCGTGGGCGTTGTCGATCACCGAGAAGGTGAAGCAGGTGACCGGCCACGAGGTTCAGCTGTGGTCGACCGTCTACTCGGCCGGCTTCGGCACGATCTCGTGGACCGCCTGGTTCGAAGATCTCGCTGCGTTGGAGACTGTCGGCGACAAGCTGAACGCGGATCCCGCAATGGGCGCATTGAGCAACGCGGGGGACGAGTTCACCGACGGGAGTCTCGACGACGGTCTCCTCCAACCCATCTACGGTGATCCCACCGCCGGAGCCGACGCGCAATACGTCGGCGGCGCCGTCGCCGTGTGTGCGGCAGGCAACATCGAACGCGCCATGGGTCTCGGGGTCGACATCGCGCAGAAGTCGGAGGCCATCACCGGCTTGCCGACGATGTTCATGCGTTCCCTGACCGGGCCGTACGGCGGTGTCGGCTGGCTGACCGGCTACGAGAGCATCACCGCCATGGAGAAAGCCGAAGACGCCGTTGCGGCCGACCCGAGCTTCGTCAAGCTGATCGACTCGACCAAGGGTTGCTTCGTCGAGGACGCCATGACCACGCAAGCGTCCATCTACCGTCGACTCGGCTGAGCGCGAGCCGCGGTGGAGGTCTCCGGTCCATACGGCCGAGACCTCCGCCGGCGGTCGCGTCATCGTCGACGCCGGCTCCGGCCGGTGTCTCGCGCCGCGGGTGGCGTCCGTTGATGTTGCGGCCTACCCCTCGCCACAGGTAGGGCTCACCGCGACCGACGAGCTCGATGCTGCGACTGCGATCTCGAACCCGGGCTTCTGGTCGAAGAACGGAAGCGTGCGCCGTACCCAGCGCGGTCTGCCGGTCGCCACGTCGAGCGCGGTGATCTTCTGATCCGTGTCGGCAACCACGACGTCACTTCCTGTCGCCGCTTCGAAGTACCTGACGGGGTCGGCGGTCCATCGGAGAGCTCCCGTACGCGCGTCGAGCACATCGGAGAAGCCGTGGGTGCTCCCGACGAAGACCGTGCGAGCGCCGGACGACACGTGGATCGTCGAGCGAGGGACTCCTCCGTCCGATGTAGGCGTCGCTTGCGCGCTCGGATGGGTCCAGAGGATGCTCCCATCGCGCACGTCGCGTGCCACCGCGTTCGCGCCATCGGCGTAGACGAGCACGCCGTTGCTGATGGCGAAGTCGCTGAACGGGATCGCAGGCTCGGCAACTGCGAACCGCGCGCGTTCCATGCCCGTGCGGGCGTCGAGGACGAACATCGTCGTCGGGCTCTGCGAAGGCCCCGACTTCATCAGATACGACCCGTTCGCGACGACCACCGTGGTGCGGTCGGCGGCGACGACGTCGAAGGTCCTTCCCCACGCCGTCTCGTTGGTTGTCGGGAAGGTCCAGCGCCGACGTCCGAGCTGGCGGTCGAACGCATCGAGGGTGCCATCCGCATCGAAGTTCGCAGAGGTCGCGAAGACCAAGGAGTCCGACACGCCGAGAAACCGCTCGGTGATCTTCCAACGGAGCTTGCCGGTCGTTGCGTCGAGGCCGGGGATCGGAGACCCGAGTCGACCACCGGTCGCTACGACGATCCCGTGAGCCGCAGCGTTGACCGTCGATGATTCCTGCCACGTCATCGTCTTGGTGGCAACCCCACTTTCGCCCGTCGCGGTCCAGCGATGTTCACCCGTCTTGGCGTCGTATGCGCTGATCTCGCTGCGCTGGTCTTGGCCGCCATCGCCGCCGCATGGCGCTTTGGCTGCGAGCACTATCCCGGGCCCGACGGCCGTGGAATAGGACTGCTTCGATGCGGGTGGCGAGAGGCGCCAGCGTTCCTTCCCGCGGTGGGCGTCGAGGACGACAACCCCCGCAGGGCCGGCCTTGGCGACGGCTCCCGGTGCGCCGCAACCACCGAGTATCAACGCCACAGCACCGACGCACGACGCGCACCTGCCTGCCCTACGCGCCCCCGCCGAGATCACAGAGGCAGTCTGCCCGCCAGTACGGTCGGCGACGGGCAGCCTGAACCCGACAGGGGCAACAGCGTCACCCCCCGCTCTGGTCGTGCGGTGCTGGACGGACGAGCAGCCGATCGGTCGACGTCTGGACGAATCCGGCGCCGAGGTAGAGGTTGCGGGCGGCGTCGGTCTCGAATCCGACCTTCAGGCGGCGTGCGCCCTTGCGTGCGAGCCGATCGAGGCCGTTCGTCAGCAACATGCGGGCCAGGCCGCGTCGCTGGTAGTCGTCCTCGACGCGCATCGGTTCGAGGAGTCCGACCAGGGTCGTGCGGTCGAACCAGAACAACGCGTAGCCGGCGATCCTGCCATCCGCGTCCTCGACCGCGAGATCAAGCGTCGGATCGTACAGGGAGCACTGGCGCAGCCGCGGCTCGACCAGCTCACCGTTGCGGGCGATCATCGGGTGCGGACGATCCGCCCGGGTCACGCGATCGACGACTGCGAACCCATCGACCCGGGCAACGGGCGCGCGCTGGTCGGCGTCCATCCATGCGGTGCCCGACCGCTCCTCAGTCATCGCGAATCCACTCTGGACGGCGAGGCCCGCGAGCGGGGCATCGTCCTCGCGGACGAGCACCGTGAGAGCCTCGTCCCGAAGTCCAGCGGTGGCTTCCAACGTCGCGGCCCAGACGTCTTCCTCGTCGACGATCGTCGGCACGGCGAAGACGTCGGCCTGCCAGGTGTCACCCCAGGCCGTCAGCCCTGCCGCCGCCACCGGGCCGACCTCGTCGAACCAGACCGGGAGCGCCAGATCGTCGGTGGCCCGGGGGCGTCGCCACCACCACTGCGCGTCGGCGGCCTCCCACATCCCACGGAGAGGATCAGCCCGGCGAGCGCGCTGCAGGACGGTGGTCGTGGCGTCCAGCCGCCCGAGACCCCGCAGCAGCTCGCGTCGCACGACCACGTTCGTCGAACGTATTCGCCGGGGATCAGGTCGGCCAATCCTCGGGTGGCGGTGCCGAGGGCGGCCGAGCGTGGCGAGCAAGTACAGGCGCGGGCTCCGTTGCGGGAGCTCGAGCCCGTGCCGCTACGCGGTCTCGGCCTCCAGGACTTCGGTGATGACGAGGTCGACGGTCTCGGGCGAGTCGGCCTCGATGCTCTCGTCGATCGACCGGGCCAGGCGCTCGAGGGTCGCGAGGACCTGCTCGCTCGAACACGTGGGGTCGAGGTCGCGCACGACCGCGGGTTCGAGCGGGGGTACGTCGACGCAGCGGATGAGCTCGTGCGCGCTCTGGCTCGATTGTTCGCGCTCGCAGAACAGGTCTTCGTGGAGCTTCTCGCCCGGCCGCAGGCCGGTGAACACGATCGGCAGCTCGGGGCTGACGCTGCCCGCGAGCTGGCGGGCGACGTCGTAGATGCGCACCGGGTCACCCATGTCGAGGACGAGGGCACTGCCGTCGCTGCCGATCGCGCCGGCCTGGATGACCAGCTGCACGGCCTCCTCGATCGTCATGAAGTACCGGGTGACGTCCGGATGCGTGACGGTCAGCGGGTTCCCGGCTTCGAGCTGGGCCCGGAACGCGGTGAGCACCGAGCCGCGGCTGCCGAGCACGTTCCCGAACCGCACGCTCAGGTACGTCCCCGGGAAGCTCTGGCCGAAGTGCGATGTGAGACCCTCGGCCGCGCGCTTCGAATAGCCGAGCGCGTTGACCGCGTTGGCGGCCTTGTCGGTCGAGATGTTGACGAAGTGCTTGACGCCGGCGGCGGCCGCGGCGTCGAGCACCGAGAGCGTGCCCCAGACGTTGGACTTCAGCGCCTCCGACGGGTGCGCCTGCAGCAGCGGCAGGTGCTTCAGCGCGGCGGCGTGGAAGACGACGTCGGGCTTGATCTCCGCGAACAGCCGCGCGACCCGCGCCCGGTCCCGGATGTCGATGAGCACCAGGCTGTCGGAGTCGAGCATCGCCCGACCGTCGAGCGAGAGCTGCACCGCGTGCAGGCCGGACTCGTCGCGGTCGACCATGATCAGCGTCTCGGGGGCGAAGGTGGAGAGCTGGCGACAGAGCTCGGAGCCGATCGATCCGCCCGCACCGGTGACGATCACGCGCTTGCCCGTGATGTACTCGGAGACCGCGTGCAGGTCGGTCTCGACCGTGTGCCGTCCGAGCAGGTCCGACTCCGTCGGCTTGCGCAGGTCGTCGACGCTGACCTCGCCGCCGAGCAGCTCGCGGACCGATGGCACCACGCGCACCTCGAGCCCGACGGTGCGCGCGAGGTCGCTCAGCTCGCGCACGAGCGCGCCGTCACCGGTCGGGACCGCGATCACGAGCGCCTTGGCCCGGCACTCCTCGGCGACCGCGCGGAGCTTGCCGCGGTCGCCGAAGACCCGGATCCCGCGGATCGTCAGGTTGCGCTTGTTGGGGTCGTCATCGAGCAGCGCGACCGGGACGTACGGGCTCTCCTCGTCCCAGAGCATCGAGCGGATGGTGCGGTCGCCACCCTCACCGGCGCCGAAGATGATGGCCCGCTTCCGGCGCGCGTCCGGCTTCTGGCGCCGGCGGTTCTCGAGCATCTGCCGCGCCGCGTACCGGGCACCGCCCATGGCGAGGAACGCGAGGATCCCCGCGCCGATGACCGAGCTCGCGGGTGCGGGGCGCAGCTCGGGCCAGACCAGGTCGACGACGAGCAGGATCGCCGTGGTCGCGAACACCGTGCGACCGAGCGCCGCGACCTCGTCGAACGAACCGTTGATCCAGCGGCCGCGGTACAGCCCGTAGTACCAGCCGAGCCCGGCCTGGAGACCCCACGCGACCGGGAGCAGGATCGCGATCTCGAAGCCGTCGAGCCGGGCCGGGTCGAAGTCGAGCCGGAGCAGGGAGGCGGCGTACAGGGCGACGACCCAGACGCCGCAGTCCACCAGGACCCGCAGCAGGCGCCGGTGCTGGTACGCGCGCAGCGACAGCCCCGGAGCGATCGGTCCGTCGCTCACGAACGGTCCCAAGGACCGTCAAGAGCACGCTGTTTTCCCGACGCTGCCCGCACCTCGGCCCCCCAGACGATCGCAGCCCGGGCATTATCGCCGCGAACCGTGACCAGGTGCAAGGGTCGATCTCACGCCCCGCGTTGGCGCCGAAAGCCTCGATTCGGGCGGCGCGGCCCCCTAGGGTGACGGCCGCCGCCGTCCGAGGAGTCGAAAATGCGGCCGATCACGGACCTCCTCGAGGCGAGCCAGTTCTCGACGGGGCTGCTGGTGGGCTTCCTGGCCCTGGTGGTGGCGCTGCCCATGGCGCTGGGCCTTTCGGCCCTTTTCCCTCGACGGGGCCACCGCCCGGGGGTCGCGGGGCCCGCGTTCGCCGTCGCCGTGGTCCTCGCGCTCCGGGGAGCGCTGGGCACCGATCCGATCGCCGCGGTCCCGAGCGACGTCGTCACCGGGCTGGTCCTCCTGTGGCTCGCGGGCACGATCGCGTCCCGAACGCCGGCGCCGGGACTCATCGGGCCGGTCGCGGCGCTGCCCGGCGCGATCGTGCTCGCCGGCGCGAACGACGGGCTCGCCGCCGGCTGGGTCCCGCTGCTGATCGGGGCAGGGACGGTCGTGATCGGCGCGACCGCAGCGGACTTCGACCGCCGGACCGGTCGCTTCGGGCTCGGACCGCTGCTCCTCTTCGTCTCGGTCGGCGGGATCTACGCGACCGTGCCGGACACCGAGCTCATGCGCGCGGTCGTCGGGGTCGCGCTCGCGCTCGTCTTCCTCGCGTGGCCCTACGCCGCGGCATCGCTCGGCGCCGGCGGCGCGTACGCGGCCGTCGGGCTGCTGCTCTGGATCGCACCGATCGAGGGCATCGGCCGCGCGGGTTCGATCGTCGGGGCGGCGGGCGCGTTCGCGCTGCTCGTCGGCGAGCCCCTCGGCCGATTGCTCGCACGCGAGCTCGAAGGGCGGACCCGCCTGCACCGATATCCGATCGGCCGGCCGCGCTCGACGTTGCTCGTCGCGCAAGTGCTGCTCGTGCTCTACGCGACGCGCGTGGCAGGCATGGCACAGACCGCGTCGAGCGCGCTGATCCTGCTGGTGCCCGGCTTCGTCGCATCGGTCGCGTTCGGCGTGCTCCTCGTGATGCCGGAGCGCCGCAAGCACCGGACCGACGCGTCGGCACCCACCGGCA
>DASXYP010000016.1:0-5059 GCA_036502405.1 Acidimicrobiia bacterium | reverse complement strand
TCGCCCTCCGGAGAACTTGGGGCCGCCGGAGGGCGCCCGCCCACTCCGGCTCCCACCGATCGCCCTCCGGAGAACTTGGGGCCGCCGGAGGGCGCCCGTCCAACCCGGCTCCCATGAATCGCCCTCCGGAGAACTTGGGGCCGCCGGAGGGCGCCCGTCCAACCCGGCTCCCATGAATCGCCCTCCGGAGAACTTGGGGAGAGATGAGCACACCGAAGCAGTGGAACCTCGCCGACCTCTTCGAGGCGGTTGCCGACGCGGTCGCCGACCGCACCGCGGTCATCGTGAGCGACCGGCGCCTGACGTTCCGGGAGCTCGACGAGCGCGCCACCCGCCTGGCCCACCACCTCGCCGCCACCGGCGTGAAGCCCGGCGACCACGTCGGCCTCTACCTCTACAACGGGCCTGAGTACCTCGAAGGGCTGTTCGCCGCGTACAAGCTGCGCGCGGTTCCGATCAACGTGAACTACCGCTACGTCGAGGCCGAGCTGCGGTACCTGTTCGACAACGCCGATCTCGTCGGCGTCATCCACGGGCGCGAGTTCGTGCCCCGCATCGCCGCGGTGCGCAACGAGCTGCCGAAGCTGGTCTCGTTCGTGGCGGTGGAGGACGGGAGCGGCGAGGACCTCGCGACGATCGGCGCGGTCGAGTACGAGGCCGCACTCAAGGCGGCATCGCCCGAGCGCGACTTCCCGCCCCGCTCGGAGGACGACCTGTACATCCTCTACACCGGCGGCACGACCGGGATGCCCAAAGGCGTCATGTGGACCCAGAAGGACTTCTTCCTCTCGACCGTCGGCCCGCTGCTCGAGCTGAGCGGCAACAAGCTCTCCGAGCCCGCCGACGTCGTGAGGTACGCCGCGGAGGGGACCCCGACCGTTGCGTTCCCGATCCCGCCGCTCATGCACGGCGCGGCGCTCTGGGTCGCGCTCATGGCGATGTTCGGTGGCAGCACGCTGGTGCTCACGTCGCAACACAAGATGGACGCGCACGCGATCTGGGCGACCGTCGAGCGCGAGAAGGTGATGGCGATCACGATCGTCGGCGACGCGATGGCCCGGCCGCTGATCGAGGCGCTCGACGACCCGGGCGCGAGCTACGACCTCTCGGGCATGTACGTGATCGGCTCCGGCGGGGCGATGTTGTCACCCGCGGTGAAGGAGAGGATCGCGGCGCGGCTGCCGGACGTCATCGTCTCGGACAGCATCGGCGCCTCGGAGACGGGGTACCAGGGCACGTTCGCGGGCGCCGACGACCAGGGCCGGCCCCGGTTCACGATGGGCGAGCACACGACCGTGCTCGACGACGACGGGATGCCGGTCGAGCCGGGCAGCGGCGTCGTCGGTCGGCTCGCCCGCGGCGGGTACGTGCCCATCGGGTACTACAAGGACCCGGAGAAGACCGCGTCCGTGTTCGCGGAAGCGGGCGGCAAGCGGTGGGTCCTGCCCGGCGACATGGCCATGGTCGAGGCCGATGGCCTCATCACGCTGCTCGGGCGGGGCTCGGTGAGCATCAACACCGGTGGCGAGAAGGTCTTTCCCGAAGAGGTGGAGAACGCGCTGAAGAGCCACCCCGACGTGTTCGACGTCGTGGTGGTCGGCGTGCCGGACGAGCGCTGGGGCGAGCGGGTCGCGGCCGTGGTGAAGGCGCGGCCCGGAAGCGCGCCGACCGTCGATGACCTCGCGGCTCACGCGCGCGAGCACATCGCGGGCTACAAGGTCCCTCGCGAGGTCCACCTCGTCGACGAGGTCCAGCGTTCCCCGTCGGGCAAGGCCGACTACCGATGGGCCAAGGCCACCGCCACCGGCAAGCCCTGACGACCTGACCCCGAGCGAACCTGCGTCACGAGAGCCGCTCCACGCGGCTCTTCTGACGCACGTTCGGTGAGGTACGGAAGATCACGCGCTCGAGCAGGACGAACTGCGCGACCCAGAGCAGCCCGAGCGACGTGGCGCTCGCGGCCGGGAGCGCGACCGCGCGCGACCCGGCCGGCCACGAGGCGGTGAGCGCGCCTGCGGCTGCGACCGCGACCGTCGAGAGCAGCAGGCCGGCCACGTTCATCGCCCAGAACGCACCGACCTCGCGCACCGGGTCGGACGGGCCCCGCCGCCGCCAGACCCAGCGCCGGTTCGCCACGTACGAGACCGGGACGCCGCAGCCGAACCCGACGATGTTCGCGAGACCCGCCGGCAATCCCAGGCCGACGGCCAGGGCGACCAGCACGAGCGAGCTGAGCAGCGTGGTTGCCGCCGACACCAGGAGGCACCGCAGTGCCCGCAGGAGCGTCGGTGACCGGAGCGCGGTGGCGTGCACCGCCCCAGGGTCGCAGTGGCGCGCGAGACGAACGTCGCAACGAGGTGAGAAGCGTTGAAGAACCGGCAGGGCGACCTCAGGCGGATCGGTCGCGAACGACGAGCGCGACGACGCGCATCGTGATGATCGTGCCGAGGAACAGCCCGACGTAGCCGATCCCCTCGAGCGTTGCGGCCTCGTTGCTGTCCCCGGTGCTGGCCGCGGCCAGGAGCAGCACCGCGGCGGTGAGGATGCCGACCAGGCCCGACGCGGCGAGGATCGCCCGGTTGGCGAGGTCGCGCACGAACATCGCCTCGTTGGCGTCGGCGTATCGAGCGGTCCGTACGGTCAGCTGGCCCGACCGCAGCTGGGCGCCGATGGCCTCGGCGTGCCCCGGCAGCGTCCGCAGCGAGGGCATCGCGCGCAGCAGCTCCTTCTGCATCTGGTTCTGGACGTCCCCGGTGCCCGCGGGCATCACCATCGGCCCGGCGAGCGACTGGGCCTGCTCGGCGAACGCGAACCCGGGCGCCATCGTGCGCAGCGTCCCGTCGAGCGTGATCAGCGCGCGGCTGAGCAACGTCAGCGAGACGGGCACCGCGAGGTGGTTGCGCTGCAGCACCTCGATCATCGCCTTGAGCATCTCGACGTCGAAGCCGGTGCCGGCGTTCATGTGCACGACCATGAAGCGACCGAGGTCGGCCTCGAGCGCGGCGAGGTCGGTGCCGGGGGGCGGCGGGGAGATCTCGAGCACCGACCGTTGCAGCAGCTCGGGGTCGTTCAGCGACGAGGCGAGCAGCAGCCCGCCGAGGGCCTCGAGCGTCGCCGGGTCGAGGATGCCGGTCGACCCGAAGTCGAGGAGGTTCAGCGTGCCGTCCTCGGCGAGCAGGATGTTGCCGGGGTGCGGGTCGGCGTGGAAGACCCCGTCCTCGAGGATCTGCGCGAGGAAGCACTGCAACAGGCGGTCCGCGAGCACCTCGCGCGACACCGGGCTCGCGTCGAGCGCGGCCTGGTTCGAGACCGGGACCCCCGAGACCTCCTCGAGCACGAGGAGGCGACGGGTGCACAGGTCGAGGTGCACCGCCGGGATGTGGATGCCCTCGTCACCGCCGCGGTCGGCGCGCACGCGCTCGCCGGCCTGGCCCTCGCTCGTGAAGTCGAGCTCGGCGTTCACGGCGTCGGTGAACTCGCCCACGAGCGTGACCACGTCGGTGCGCAGGCCGATCGACGTCCGGCGCTGCACGAACGACGCGAGGCTGAGCATGGCCTGGGTGTCGCGGCTCACGACGTCCGCCACCATGGGGCGCTGGACCTTGACCACGACGCCCTCGCCGGACACGAGGGTGGCGCGGTGCACCTGGCCGATCGACGCGGCCGCGAGCGGCGTCCAGTCGAACGTCGCGAACACCTCCTCGACCGGGCGGCCGAGCTCCTCCTCGACGACGGCGCGGATCGCGCCCGGCTCGGCCGGGGGTACCGAAGCCTGCAGCTGCGTCAGCTCGGTGATGACCGGTGGGGGGAGGAGGTCGCTGCGGGTCGACGCGACCTGGCCGAGCTTGATGAACATGCCGCCGCACTGCTCGAGGGTCGAGCGCAGGCGGGGCCCGAACTCCGGGTCGGCGATGCCGGCGGCGGACGCGAAGCGGCGGTGCAGGAGGCCCTCGCGGCGCGCGATCCCGAGCACCTGCCGGAAGCGCAGCGGGGGCGCCATCGTGTGCTGGACGCGGCGCACCGGGTGCGGGACCTGCGGCAGCCGCCCGAGTCGCTCGTACGGGTCCTTCGAACCCGGCCGGGCCATGAAGTCGAACGCGATCGCGAACGCCATGGTGGCGAGGATGCTGTAGGGGATGATGCGGAGCAGGAGCTCCGCGGTCGTCGCGTGCGGCTCGGCCGAGATCCCCGCGACCAGCACGCCGAGCAGCCATCCGAAGAACCCGGTGACGAAGGTGCGGAACCAGGTCTGGCGGACGCCGAGGACCCGGGACGCGAACCAGCCGATCAGCATCACCAGCGGGAGGATGAGGAGCGCGCCCGCGTCCACCTCGATGGTGACGTCGGCGAGGATCATGGGGCGCAGGCTTCCCGCCGGACGGGTCGGGTGTCAACGTGGCCCGGGCGCGGCGCGTGATCCAACCTCCCGACAGCCGGCCCCCACCGAAGGCGGCGCGCACCTTCACGGACGTCGTGCCGGCGAAGGGGAAGTTCCCCTACTACTGCATCCTCCACACGCTGAGCGGCATGGGGGGCACGGTCAAGGCCAGCTGACCGCGTCGAGCTGGGCGCGCGCGATCTCCGCCCAGTAGTCCGCCTTCGCGATCTCCGACAGCTCCACCGCGCGCTCGAGGTGTGCATGCGCGGACGTGACGTCTCCGGCCGCCGCCGCGAGCTGGCCCAGCCAGTGGCTGCCGGTGCCGAAGACGGCGCCGCCGGCGCCGAAGACGCACCAGTGGTCCGCATACGGGCGCAGCGTGCGGTCCATGAGCCCCCGCTGCTCGGGGGTGCCGGTCGCGGCGGCAACGCCGGCGTAGAGCGCGGTCGCGCCGAGCCACAGGTTGTCGTTCGGCAGCCGGATGGTCTCGCCGACCGCGGTGCGGTCGAGGATGAGGCGGGCGTCGCGCACCCGCCCGGCGGCGACGAGCGCGGCGGCGAGCAAGGAGAGCCCGGCGAGGATGCGCGGGTGCCCGGACTCGGGCGTCTCGAGGCCGCCGGTGACCTCGCGGGCCCGGCCCTGCTGGTACCGCAGCGCGAAGGAGTGGAGGATGAACGCACC
>DASXYP010000015.1:0-5323 GCA_036502405.1 Acidimicrobiia bacterium | reverse complement strand
CCCGGACCAAGCGATGTCCGCTCACCCCAGGGCGCGGGACACTGCATCGGCATGCGTCCTCGGCACGAACGCGAGCGCGAGATCGTCGAGGTCCTCGCGCGCCACGGCATGACGGGACTGCTGGCCGCGCTCGGGCGCGGGGGGAGGCTTTCGCGCGGGCACGACCGCGACGTGGCGCTCGCCGCCCCGCGCGAGCTGAGGTTGGCCCTCGAGGAGCTCGGGCCGACGTTCGTCAAGTTCGGTCAACTGCTGTCCTCGCGCGCGGATCTGCTGGGATCGGAGTACCGGACGGAGCTCGCCCGACTGCAGGACGCCGCCTCGCCCGTCTCGCCCGGCGCCGTCGAGCAGACGATCGAGCACGAGCTCGGGGAACGCTCGCGCAGAGAGTTCGCATCGATCGAGCTCGAACCCCTTGCCGCGGCATCCATCGGCACGGCGCATGCCGCGGTGTTGCGCGACGGCACCGAAGTGGTCGTGAAGGTCCGGCGGCCGGGTGCCGTCGACCAGGTCGAGCAGGACCTCGAGATCCTCCAGCACTGGGCGCTGCGCCTGAGCCGGCACTGGGGGCCGGCGGCCGGCATCGATGTCGTCGGGCTCGCCGACGAGTTCGCACACGGCCTGCGCAGCGAGCTCGACTATCAGTCGGAGGCACGCAACGCGGAACGGTTCGCGGGCAACTTCGCCGGGGACCCGGAGGTGCAGATCCCGCGCGTGTTCTGGGAGACGACCTCCTCGCAGGTCATCACGTTGGAGCGGATCGGCGGGATGAAGGTGACCGACGCCGTCGCGCTCGATGCCGCCGGCGTCGATCGACACGAGCTGGCCGACCGGGCCGTCCGCATCACGGCGAAGATGGTCTTCGAGCACGGGTTCTTCCACGGCGACCCGCATCCGGGCAACTTCTTCATCGGGCCCGAGGGCCGGATCGGGATCATCGACTTCGGGCTCGTCGGTGAGCTCGACGAGCGCCTCCGCGAGCGGTTGACCAGCCTCCTCATCGCGATCGTGCGCGGAAGCCCCACCCGTTTCGCGGGAGCGCTGCTGGCGCTCGGCGCCGCGCCGGGTCGCGTGGACCGCGCGGGGCTCGAGGCGGACCTGCGTGGGCTGCTCGCGCGCTACGACGGCGTCCCCGTCGGCGAAGTCCAGTTGGGAACGGCGATCGCGCAGCTGCTCGAGATCGCGCGTCGGCATCGACTCCGGCTGCCGCGCGACCTGGCCCTGCTCGCGAAGGCGATCGCAATGGACGAGGGCATGGCCGCCGAGCTCGATCCGGGCTTCCGGATCGGCGAGGCGCTGGCCCCGTACGCGCAGCGGCATCTGGCCGCCCAGCTCGCTCCGGGCGCGCTCGCCCGCCGTCTGGAGACGTTCGGCGTCGACGTCGCCGAGCTGGCGGTCGACCTGCCGGGCCAGGTGCACCAGCTGCTCGATGTCCTCGGCACCGGGAGCTTGGAGCTCCACCTGCGCACCGACGAGGTGGAGCCGCTCGTCGCGCGCGCGGAGCGTCTCGGCAACCGCATCGCCGCCAGCGTCCTGGTTGCCGCGGCGGTCAACGGGGTCGCGGAGCTCATCGCCGCCGATCGGGTCGATCCGCGCGAGTGGAGAGCGGCGCGGCGCGGCCGCCTGGCGGCCGTGGGTGCGGCGGGAGCCTGGCTGGCGTGGAGACGGGGTCGTCCGGCGCGGTGAACGTGGTGGAGGGACACGACGTGCCCGCCGAGCTCAGCCCATGGCGGCTCGGCCGTCGCATGGTCGAGCTGGCCGCACTGGGGGCGGTGGTCGCGGTGGTGGTGCTCCTCGGGCCGGGGCTCGGGAAGCTCCGCGACCGGCTCTCCCACGGATCTCCGGGCTGGGTTGCGGCGGGCCTTCTGCTCGAGGTGCTCTCGGCGCTGTCGTACGTCGTCCTCTTCCGTGCCGTCTTCTGCCGGCGCATGAGCTGGCGGCTGAGCTACCAGATCGGCATGTCCGAGCAGGCGGCCAACTCCGTGCTGTCGGTCAGCGGGGCCGGCGGCCTCGCCCTCGGCGTCTGGGCGTTGCGGCGCGGAGGCATGAACGCCGAGCACATCGGACGGCGGACGGTGGCGTTCTTCCTGTTGACCAGCCTGGCCAACGTCGCCGGGGTGATCGTGCTGGCCGCGCTCTCGCTCCTGGGCGTCATCGACGACCCCAACCCCGCCCTCACCTACGTGTTCGGCCTCGCAGCCGTGGCGTCGATCGTGATCGTGCTCGCGCTCGGCAGCATCCTCAGACGCCGGGCAGGCGCGCACAGGGCGCCGAGACCGTCGGGCAGGCTCACGCGCGCGACGCGCTTCGCGCGCGACGCCACCGGCCAGGGCGTGGGCGACGCCCTGCTGTTGCTGCGCCGCCGCCCGGGCGGCGTGATCGGCGGCTCGGTCGGGACGACCGCGTTCGACATCGCCGTGCTCGCAGCCTGCTTCGCGGCGTTCGGCCACACACCGCCGCTGAGCGTGGTCGTGCTCGGGTACCTCATCGGCCAGCTCGGCGGCAACCTCCCGACACCGGGCGGCATCGGCGGCGTCGACGGCGGGCTCATCGCGACCTTCGTCCTCTACCACCAGCCTCTGGCCACCACGACCGCGGCGGTGCTGGCCTACCACAGCATCGCGATCTGGGTGCCCGCGGTCCTGGGAAGCGTCGCCTTCGTCCAGCTACGCAACACCCTCCGGCGCGAATCGTCGCCGGCCGCGGTCTGCGCGCCGCTCGCCGAGCCCATCGACGCCGAGCCACGTGTCACCTACGCCTAGCAGCGGCAAGGCGACGATCCCACGGAAGCTCAAGGGAGACGGATCAGGTTCTGGCCGGCCAAGGGACCGCCGAACTGGTGCATCCGGCCGCCGTCCCGCAGCGCGCCGAGGTCGACGACGAAGAACCCGGCAGCCTCGAGCAACGCGCGGACCGCGGACTTGGCGTCGGCGTCGTCACCGGACAGGAACATCACGCGCCGACCGCCCGCCTCGTGCGGGTCGGAGGCCAGCAACTGGGCCCCCAGGATGTTGGCCGTCTTGACCACGCGCGCAGGGGCGACGAGATCGGCGACGACCTCACTCGACGTGCGCCCGTTCAGGTCACTGGGATCGAAGTCGTTGGTCGGGTCGACCACGATCCGACCTTCCCATCCGAGGCCCGCGACGGCCCGGGGAACGTCCGGCCACATCACGGCGACCACGACGATGTCCGCGGCCGCCGCCTCCGGGACCGTCCCGGCGGACACCCGGTCGCCGAGCCCGTGCACGACCGAGGCGAGCGACTGCGGCCCGTGCCGGTTGGAGATGACGACCGTCCGGCCGGCACGGCTCGCGATCTGGGCCATCGCCTTGCCGATCCGGCCGGCGCCGATGATCCCGACGCTCTTGATGTCCGCTGGTTCCATCGGGTTCCTCCCTCGGCCGTTCAGGCGATCTTGATCGTCTTCGAGAACGGGAGCTCGCGGATCCGGGTACCGGTGAGCGCCGCGATCGCGTTCGCCAGGGCGGGAGCGACCGAGGGGACGGCGACCTCGCCGACGCCGGTCGGCTTCTCGGTGGACTCGATCAGGTGCACCTCGATCTGCGGGACGGAGCGCATGCGGGCGATCGGGTAGCGGTCGAAGTTCTGGGTGACGATCTCGCCGCCGTCTCCGAGCACGACCTCGCCCCACGCCGCCGCGGTGAGCCCGAACAGGAGCCCGCCCTCGACCTGGGCTCGGACCAGGTCCGGGTTGATGGTGATGCCGCAGTCGAGCGCGAACACGATCCGATCGACCCGGACACGCCCGCGGGCATCGAGCGAGATCTCGGTCACGTTGGCGCTGTGGCTGAGGAAGCTGGAGCACGTGATCCCACGCGCGCGACCTTCCGCTGCCGGCGTGCCCCATTCGGCGATCTCGGCGGCGAGCTCGAGCGCGCGCAGCGTGCGTGGGTTGGCGGCGAGCAGCTCGCGCCGCACGTCGACGGGGTCGCGGCCGGCCGCACGTGCGAGCTCGTCGATCGCCGACTCCCGCGCGAACTCGGTGTGCGAGTTGCCGACCGATCGCCACACCATCGTCGGGATCCCGGACTCGAAGTTCGTCGACTCGAGCTTGAAGTTCTCGAACGCGTACGGAGGGTCGGCGGCACCGGTCGTCGTGAAGAAGTCGACCCCGTTCGTGAACATCGCGTCGCGGACGTACGGCAGGTTCACGGACGTCGGCTCGGCCACGATCTGCTGGTGGAACGCGGTCAGCCGGCCGTCTGCGCCGGCTGCGGCGCGCACGCGGTGCACGGCCATCGCGCGGTAGCGGCCCGACTTGAAGTCCTCCTCGCGCAGCGACTGGAGCTTGATCGGGTGCTTCCAGTCGAGCGCCCGAGCGACCTGGACGGCCTCCGCCATGGGGTCGCGCTCGGAGGTGGTGTGCAGTCCGAACGATCCGCCCGCGAAGGTGACGTGAACCTCGACCTGGTCCTTGTCGATGCCGGCGGCCTCCGAGGCCGACATGCGGGAGTACTCGGGCGATTCGGTGCTCGCCCAGACGTCGAGCACGCCGTCCTCGCGCATCCGGCACGCCGCGTTGTTCGGCTCCATCGCGGCGTGGGCCAGGTACGGCAGCGCGTACGTCCCGTCGACGACGGTCGGTGCGTCTGCGAGCACCTGCTCCACGCTGCCGTCGTCCCGCGCGACCACCGCCTGCTCGCCCGATTCCAACAACCGGAGGTGCTCGGCCAGGAGCTCGGCGGAGCTCCGCCGCTCGGCGCCGGCGTCGTCCCACTCCACGGACAGGGCGCGCAGCCCGCGCTGCGCGTCCCCGACAGACTCGCCGACCACGGCGACGCCGGCGTCGATCGGCACGACCGCCCGAACGCCCGGCTCGGCCAGCGCCGCCCGATCGTCGACCGACGCGGCCCTCGCGCCGAACCGCGGCGGGTGGAGCACGACGGCGGTCAGCATCCCGGGGAGGGTCGTATCGATCGTGAAGGGAGTGGTGCCGAGGATCTTCGGCACCGCGTCGACGCGAAGCCGTCCTTCGCGGCCGATCAGCCGGTAGTCCGACCGGTCCTTCGGCTGGACGCCGTCGCGAACCGGGAGCTGCTCGGCGCGCGTCGCGAGCTGCGCGAACGTCGCCTGCCTGCCGCTCGCGTGACGCACGCTGCCCCGCTCGAATTCGACCTCGTCGGCGGGGACGTCCCAGCGCTCTGCCGCCGCGGCCGCGAGCCGGGCTCGCGCCTGCGCGGCCACGAGGCGGTAGCGCGCCCAGAACCCCTTCGTCGAGTTCGACGCGCCCGTGATCTGGAACGCGCCGCCGCCGTCGGGGTTTCCGTACACATCGCGAGGCGGCCCGCCGCCGTTGGCCGCA
>DASXYP010000014.1:0-26402 GCA_036502405.1 Acidimicrobiia bacterium | reverse complement strand
AGCCCGCCGCCGCACCACGACATCTACTCGATCGAGGATCTCGCGCAGCTGATCCACGACCTCAAGAACTCGAACCCGAGGGCGCGCGTGCACGTGAAGCTCGTCGCCGAGGTCGGGGTCGGCACGGTCGCCGCGGGCGTGAGCAAGGCGCACGCCGACGTGGTGCTCATCTCGGGCCACGACGGCGGGACCGGCGCGTCGCCGCTGACGTCGATCAAGCACGCGGGCGCGCCGTGGGAGCTCGGGCTGGCCGAGACCCAGCAGACGCTGCTGCTGAACGGCCTGCGCGACCGCATCGTCGTGCAGACCGACGGTCAGCTGAAGACCGGCCGCGACGTCATCATCGCCGCGCTGCTCGGCGCCGAGGAGTTCGGGTTCGCGTCTGCGCCGCTGGTGGTGAGCGGCTGCATCATGATGCGGGTCTGCCACCTGGACACGTGCCCGGTGGGCATCGCGACCCAGAACCCCGAGCTGCGCAAGAAGTTCACCGGCCGGCCCGAGTTCGTCGTGAGCTTCTTCGAGTTCATCGCCGAGGAGGTGCGCGAGCATCTCGCCGCGCTGGGGTTCCGCAGCCTCGACGAGGCGATCGGCCACGCCGAGGTGCTCGACACGCGCAAGGCGGTCGATCACTGGAAGGCATCCGGCCTCGACCTCACGCCGATCCTGCACGTCCCCGAGTTCGACGAGGCGATCCAGGACCGGCACTGCACCAAGGCTCAGGACCACGGGCTGGACCGGGCGCTCGACAACACGCTGATCCAGCTGTGCGAAGGCGCGCTCGAGGACGGGCAGCCGGTGACGCTCGAGCTGCCGATCCGCAACGTCAACCGGACCGTCGGGACCATGCTCGGCTACGAGCTGACCACGCGGTACGGCGGCGGCGGCCTGCCCGACGACACGATCCAGATCCGGTTCACCGGGAGCGCGGGCCAGAGCTTCGGCGCGTTCGTGCCGTCGGGGATCACGCTGCGCCTCGTCGGCGACGCGAACGACTACCTGGGCAAGGGGCTCTCCGGCGGGAGGATCGTCGTCTCGCCGTCCCCCGACGCGCCCTTCGTGGCCGAGGACAACATCGTGGCCGGCAACGTCATCCTGTACGGCGCGACCCGCGGCGAGGTCTTCCTGCGCGGCGTGGTCGGGGAGCGGTTCTGCGTGCGCAACTCCGGCGCCACCGCCGTCGTCGAGGGCGTGGGCGACCACGGGTGCGAGTACATGACCGGCGGACGCGTCGTGGTGCTCGGATCGACCGGGCGCAACTTCGGCGCTGGGATGTCGGGCGGGATCGCCTACGTGCACGACCCCGACCGCACGTTCCCGGGCCGCGTCAACCTCGAGATGGTGGACCTGGACCCGCTCGAGGACGAGGATCGCGAGTTCCTGCGCGCCACGATCCGTCGCCACCTCGACGAGACCGGCTCGCCGGTCGCCCAGCGGATCCTCGACAAGTGGCGGCGCGAGGTCGAGCACTTCGCCAAGGTCATGCCCAAGGACTACAAGCGCGTGCTCGAAGCGGCCCGCGTCGCGGAGGAGCGAGGACTGTCGGTGGACGAAGCGATCATGGCGGCCTCTCATGGGTGAGGTCACCGGGTTCATGAAGTACGACCGGGAGCTGCCGCGCCGGCGCTCGGTGCCGGTGCGGTTGCGGGACTGGAAGGAGGTCTACGAGCCGTTCGCGCCCGACCGGCTCCGGACCCAGGCGGCGCGCTGCATGGACTGCGGCATCCCGTTCTGCCACACCGGCTGCCCGCTCGGGAACCTGATCCCCGAGTGGAACGACCTCGTCTACCGCGACGACTGGGCGGAGGCGATCGAGCGCCTGCACGCGACGAACAACTTCCCCGAGTTCACCGGCCGGCTCTGCCCCGCGCCCTGTGAGCCGGCGTGCGTCCTCGGGATCAACGAGGACCCGGTCACGATCAAGCAGGTCGAGGTCGGCATCGTCGACCGCGGCTGGGACGAGGACGTCATCACCCCGGTGCTCCCGACGATCGAGACCGGCAAGCGCGTCGCGGTCGTCGGCTCGGGCCCGGCCGGGCTGGCCGCCGCGCAGCAGCTCACGCGCGCCGGCCACCAGGTCACGGTGTTCGAGCGGGCGGACCGGATCGGTGGGCTCCTGCGCTACGGCATCCCCGAGTTCAAGATGGAGAAGCGCGTCCTCGACCGCCGGCTCGAGCAGATGCGGGCCGAAGGCACCCAGTTCCGGGTGAACGCCAACGTCGGCGGCAACATCACCCTGGCCGAGCTGCAAGAAGGTGCCGACGCGATCGTGCTCGCGGGCGGGGCCACCGCGTGGCGGGACCTGCCGATCCCGGGCCGGGAGCTCACCGGCGTCTACCAGGCGATGGAGTTCCTCCCGCCGGCCAACCGCGTGCAGCAGGGCGACCTCGACGAGCACCCGTTCTCCGCCGCGGGCAAGCACGTCGTGATCATCGGCGGTGGCGACACCGGCGCGGACTGCCTCGGGACCGTCCACCGGCACGGGTGCGCGTCGGTGCACCAGTTCGAGATCCTGCCCCGGCCGCCCGACGCCCGTCCCGACTCGACGCCGTGGCCCACCTGGCCCTTGGTCTACCGGACTGCGAGCGCCCACGAGGAGGGCGGCGACCGGGTGTTCGCGGTGAACACGGAGCGCTTCCTCGGCGACGAGTCCGGGAGCGTGCGTGCCCTCCTTGCGCACGAGGTCGAGCAGAAGGTTGTCGACGGCCGTCCCGTGTTCGAGAAGATCGAGGGCAGCGACTTCGAGCTTCCGGCCGAGCTGGTGCTGCTCGCGATGGGGTTCCTCGGGCCACAGCGCGAGGGCTTGCTCGAGCAGCTCGGCGTCGAGCTGACCGACCGGGGCAACGTCGCACGCGACGACCGGTGGGCCACCAACATCGACGGCGCGTTCGTGTGCGGTGACATGGGACGCGGGCAGAGCCTGATCGTGTGGGCGATCGCCGAGGGTCGCTCGTGCGCCGCCGCGGTCGACGAGTGGCTCATGGGCACGACCGACCTCCCCGCACCGATCGCGCCCGACGCCACGCCGATGATGGCCCGCTAGAGCTGCGCTTCCGAAGATCTCCGCCGGCCGACGACGTCAGCCGCGATCGCGTGACGGCCGGCGGCGGTCCGAAGATCTCTGCCGGCCGACGACGTCAGCCGCGATCGCGTGACGGCCGGCGGCGGTCCGAAGATCTCCGCCGGCCGACGACGTTGGCCGCGGTCGCGTGACGGCCGGCGGCGGTCCGAAGATCTCTGCCGGCCGACGACGTTGGCTGCAATCGCCGGGCGGCCGGCGGCGGCCCACCCTCCGTTCTCGGCACGCTCGGCCGCCCAGAGCACGGTCGAGCGTGCCGAGAAGGAGCAGGGGGGCGCGCGATGCTGCGGCGCGTGCCGATCGAGCCGCCTCCGAGCGCCTGGCAGCTGCCACCACCCGAGGCCGCCGACGAGCGGGAGATCTGCGGGATCGGCGCGGACCTCGCTCCGGGAACGATCCTCACGGCCTACCGGACCGGGCTGTTCCCGATGCGGGTCGGGCTCCGGGGCCCGGTGGGCTGGTGGTCGCCCGATCCGCGGGGCGTGATCCCGCTCGACGGGATGATCGTCTCGCGGTCGTTGCGCCGGTCCCAGCGCCGGTTCGACCTGCGGGTCAACACCGCGTTCGAGGCGGTGATGCGCGCGTGCGCCGACCCGTCCCGCCCGCACGGCTGGATCGACGAGTCCTTCGTCGAGGCCTACGGCGAGCTCCACCGGCTGGGCTGGGCCCACAGCATCGAGACCTGGCGCGACGACGAGCTCGTGGGCGGGCTGTACGGCATCTCGATCGGTGGCCTGTTCGCGGGGGAGTCGATGTTCCATCACGTGACGGACGCGTCGAAGGTCGCGCTCCTCAACTCGGTCGAGCTCCTCCGAACGGCGGGCACCGAGCTCTTCGACGTCCAGTGGGTCACGCCGCACCTCGAGTCGCTGGGCGCGGTGGAGATGCCGCGCGCCGAATACGTCCGCCGGGCCGCGGATGCGGTGCGCCGGGCCGGTCCGGAGTGGCCCGAGCCGAAGCCGGTGTCCCCGTAGGCTGACGCGCCGTGCCACTCAGCCCCGAAGAAGCGCGCGTCCTCGGTTGCCTGCTCGAGAAGGAGCGCACGACGCCGGACGCGTACCCGCTCAGCCTCAACGCGCTCGTGAACGCGTGCAACCAGTCGACGAACCGCAACCCGGTCGTGCACTACCGCGAGGAGACGGTGGAGTCCGCGCTCGACGAGCTCCGCGAGCGGAGCTTCGTGCGCCGGGGCGTCTACCCGGGCAGCCGCGTCATCAAGTACCGACACGTGCTCGACGAGGCCCTCAAGGCGGATCCCGCGGAGCTGGCGCTGCTCGGCGTGCTCCTGCTGCGCGGCCCGCAGACCGTCGGCGAGCTCAAGACGCGCACCGAGCGCCTCTACGGGTTCCGGGACGTGGTCGAGGTCAACGACGGGCTGGACCGGCTCGCGGGCCGCGACGAGCCACTGGTCCGCCGGCTCGCCCGCGAGCCGGGCCAGAAGGAGGCGAGGGTCGGTGAGCTCCTCACCGACGCCACCGCCCACGTCACTGCCGAGGTGCCCGAGGACGCGCCGGTCGAATGGAAGCCGGATCCGGTGCCGGCGACCGATCCGGAGGCCGAGGCGCCGGCGTCGACCGGGATCGAGGCGCGGATCGCCGCGCTGGAGGCCGAGGTGGCGGCGCTGCGCCACGAGCTCGCGGCACTGCGCGACAGCCTCGGAGGCTGACCGCCGACGACCCCTCGGGCGAAACGCGGTTCGGCGTTCGGCCGTGGGGAACTCGGAATGAGCCCGGCACTACTGTGCTGGCCGTGGAGTACGTCGTGTATCACAACCCGTCCTGCAGCAAGTCCCGGGGCGCGCTCGACATCCTGCAGGGGAAGGGCGTCGAGACCGACGTCGTCGAGTACCTGAAGGCGCCCCCGGACCGCGCCACGCTCGAGCGCATCGTCGACGCGATCCCGAACCCGCCCGCGGAGCTCGTGCGCAAGGACAAGCGGTTCAAGGAGCTGGGCCTCGCGAGCAGGGACTACGAGACCCGGGACGCGGTCGTCGATCTCCTCCTCCGACACCCCGAGCTCATGGAGCGCCCGGTGGTCTTCCGCGGGGAGCGTGCGGTGATCGCGCGCCCGTCGGAGATCGTGCTCGAGCTGCTCTGACCGAAGGAGACCCATGGCTGTCATCACGACGGAGTCGGTGCGCGACGAGGTGCGGGCCTGGCTGGCCGAGAGCTGGGACCCCGACATCACCGTCTCGGAGTGGTGGGAGCGCCTGATGCGCTCCGGCTACGGCGCGCCGACCTGGCCGGAGGACGACTTCGGCCGCGGCTACAACCGGGCGCTTGCGAACGTCGTCAACGAGGAGCTGGCTCGGGCCGGGGCGGTCGGGCCGCCGGCCGGCCTCGGCTACCTGCTCGCGGGCCCGACGATCGTGGCGCACGGCACCCGCGAGCAGAAGGACCTGTGGCTGACCAGGATCCTGAACGGGCAGGACGCGTGGTGCCAGCTGTTCTCCGAGCCGGGCGCGGGCTCGGATCTCGCCGGCTTGCAGTGCAAGGCCGAACGTGACGGCGACGAGTGGGTCATCACCGGTCAGAAGGTGTGGACCTCGACTGCGCAGATGTGCAACCTCGGCATGCTGATCGCACGCACCGATCCCGACGCGCCGAAGCACGCGGGGATCTCGTACTTCGCGTTCGACATGGACCAACCCGGGGTCGAGGTCCGGCCGCTGCGCGAGATGACCGGCCGCGCGATGTTCAACGAGGTGTTCATCGACGGCGCGCGCGTGCCCGACTGGAACATGATCGGCGGGCTCAACAACGGGTGGGCGGTCACGAACACGACACTTGCGGCCGAACGCGCCGGCCTCGGCAGCGGGGGCAGCGGCGCGGCGGGATCCGCGTTCCCGGGTCCGAAGGCGGGTGCGCTCGGCAAGCGGGTCGGCGACCTCGTCGGTCAGGTCCGTACCGGCGGCACCGGGGGCGGCGGGCTGAACATGGCGCAGCACCTCATCAAGCTGGCCAAGGACACCGGCCGCTCGAGCGACCCGACGGTGCGCCAGAACCTCGCGCGGATGTACTCGCTGCAGCAGATCGGCAAGTACTCGTCACTGCGCGGGAAGGGTGGCAAGGCCGCGCCCGGCGCGCCGAACATCGCCAAGCTCATGATGAGCGACATGCTGCGCCTGAACCGCGAGGTCGGGACCCAGATCCTCGGCGCCGAGACGATGCTCATGGGCGAGGACGCCGCGCACGGCGGTGGAGTGCAGGAGATGATCCTGTTCTCGCCCGGTCCGTCGATCTACGGCGGCACGGACCAGGTGCAGCGCAACATCCTGGGGGAGCGGGTGCTCGGCCTGCCGAAGGAGCCCGACCCCAACAAGGGGGCGCCGTTCAAGGACGTCCCGAAGAACGCCTGACGAGCAGCCCGAACGCGCCCGCGATGAAGATCGGGATCACGCTGCCGTCGTTCGTGCACGGCGCGGACCGTGACGCGATCCTCACCTGGTGCCGCCGGGTCGACGAGGGCCCGTTCTCGAGCGTCTCGGTCGGCGAGCGCATCGCGTACCCGAGCCACGAGCTGGTGACGACGTTGGCGTTCGCGGCCGCGGCGACCGAGCGGGTGCGGATCCTGTCGACGGTCGCGGTCCTCCCGATCCACGACCCGGTGCGCTTCGCCAAGCAGATGGCGACCATCGACGTCCTCTCGGGCGGGCGGCTCACCGTCGGGGTGGGCGTCGGCGGTCGCGACCAGGACTACGCCGCGCTCGGGGTCCCGTTCGAGCGGCGCTTCGCCCGCCTCGACGAGCAGGTGGCCATGATGCGCGACGTGTGGCGCGGCGCGGCCGTCGTCGACGGGCTCCCGCCGATCGGTCCCGTGCCGGTGCAGGACGGGGGACCGCCGCTGCTCACCGCGTCGATGGGACCGAAGTCCCTCGCCCGGAGCGCGATCTGGGCCGACGGGCTCGCCGGCTTCGACCTCGGGCCGGACCCCGCGGGCGTCGACGCGACGTTCCGGCGCGCCGAAGCGGCGTGGGCGGCGGCGGGCCGGACCGACCGTCCCTGGCTCTCGACCAGCTCGTGGTTCGCGCTCGGTGACGGTGCGGCCGACCGCCTGGCCGGCTACGCGTACGACTATCTCGCCAGCTTCGGCGACACCGCGGCGCGCGCGATGTCCGGCCTGTGCCGGCTCTCGGACGCGGCGGCGCTGCGCGAGGCGCTGACCGCGCTGCGGGCAACCGGCTGCGACGAGCTCGTCCTGGTCCCCACGACGCTCGACATCGACGAGCTGGACCGTCTCCTCACCGTGATCTCCGAGAACTAAAGTCCCGCGGATATGGGTTGCGGATGTCTCCTCGCGCTGCTCGCGATGCTCTCGCCGCGGGTGGCGATCTTCTTCGTGTGGCTGTTCACGGACCGGATGGGCGTCGCCTTCGAGCACTTCTGGGAAGGGCTCCTCGGCTTCATCCTGCTCCCGTGGACGACGCTCGCCTGGGCGGTCGTCTACGCGCCGGTGCGGGGCGTGACCGGGTTCGGCTGGTTCTTCGTGGTCCTCGGTCTGGTGGTGGACCTGAGCACGCACATCAGCGCGGCTTCGACGCGGCGCCGGAAGCGCGCGGCGTAGCCCGGCCCGACGCGGTGCGTACCGGGAAGGGGTTCGACGTGGCCGTCGTCGGCGGCGGGCTCGTCGGCACGGCGCTCGCGTACGAGCTCGTCACCGCGGGCGCGCGCGTGGCACTCGTCGACCGGCACGACCCGTCGCGCGCGACCGATGCGGGCGCGGGCATCCTCTCGCCGGAGACGATGAGCAACCCGGACCCGGCCTGGTTCGAGCTCTCGATGGGCGCCGGGGACCACTACCGCACGCTCGTGCCCTCGCTCGAGGCCGGCGACCGGCGCAGCACCGGATACGCGGTGACCGGGCTCCTGCGCGTCGGGTTCCGGGAATGGGAGGACGATCTCTTCGCCGACAACATCGCGCTCGCGCGCGAGCGGTGCCCCGACGAGGTGGAGCTGGTCACGACGGACGAGGCGCGCCGCCGCTTCCCGCCGCTCGGCGACATCCGCAACGCCTGGTACAGCCCGCGGGCCGCCCGCATCGACGGACGCGCGATCACCGCCGCGCTCCTCGATGCCGCGCGCGCCGCGGGCGCGGAGGTCGTCGCCGGGTCGGCCGAGGGGCTGGGAACGGCCGGAGGGCGGGTCACCGAGGTCGTGACCCCCGACGGGCCGATCGCGTGCGACGCCGTGGCGATCGCGGGCGGCGCCTGGACCCCGGCGATGGCCCGTGAGCTCGCAGTCGCCATCCCCGTCGGGCCGGTCCGCGGGCAGATCGTGCACGTCCGGCTCGAGGGAGCGGAGTCCGATCGTTGGCCGATCGTGTCGCCGCTGCTGAGCCAGTACCTCGTCCCGTGGGCCGGTGGCCGCGTGGCGGTCGGGGCGACCGTCGAGCCGGACGCCGCATTCGACGCCCGGCCCACCGCGGGCGGGATGCGTCAGCTGTTCGGCGAGATGCTGCGGCTCGCGCCCGGCCTCGCCGACGCGACCTTCGTCGAGATCCGGGCCGGGCTGCGGCCCGTCAGCGCGGACGACGCACCGGTGCTGGGCCGGGTGCCGGGCTGGGACAACGCGTTCGTCTGCACCGGACACGGGGCCAACGGCCTGCTGCTCGGGCCCTACAGCGCCCACCTCGTCGCCGCGCTCGTTGCCGGCCGCACGCCGGCAATGGACATCTCCCCGTTCTCGGCGGAGCGCTTCGACCTCCAAGCCCACCGGTAGCCTCGCACCCGTGTTCGCCGATCTCCTCGCGCACCCGGGTGTCACCGAACGCGTCGTGCTGCGCTCGGCGTTCGGGTTCATGGCGATCCACGGTGGCTCGCTGGAGCGGGGGACGGCGGAGGTGGCGGCGAGGGCCGCGGACGCGGCCGGCGCGTCGCTCTACAGCGTCGAGCAGCCGGACGACTTCCGCTGGCACCTTCCCTCGCACCTCGTGGTCCCCGAGTGCTCCGCGGGCCTCACGCAGTTCCTCGACCACGTGCAGGACGTCGTCTCGCTGCACGGGTATGGCCGCGAGGGGTGCTGGACCACGCTGCTGTTGGGCGGCCGGGACCGCTTGCTCGCGTCCCGGGTCGCGGCCGTCCTGCGCGCCGGGCTGGAGGGCTACACCGTGGTCGACGAGGTCGACCAGATCCCGCTCGCACTGCGCGGCTTGCACCCCGAGAACCCGGTGAACCGCACGGGAGGGGGTGGTGTCCAGGTCGAGCTGCCACCGCGGGTGCGGGGCCTCGGCCCGCGGGGGAGCCAGGCCGACGTCGACCGCCTGGTGGCCGCGCTCGCCGACGCCGCCCGGTGCGACGGGCCGGCTCGTGGCTGAGCCGACCCGGAGGTTCACGAGCGGGCGGCGGGTGTTCCTCGGCGACGCGTCGATGACCGGCCGGCTGCGGCTCGACGCCGTCGCGCAGTACCTGCAGGACCTCGCGACCAACGACGCCGAGGACGCCAACCTCGACCACGGGCGGGGGTGGATCCTGCGCCGGATGGAGCTCGACGTGCACCGCCTGCCCGCCATCTACGAGGACGTCGAGCTCACGACGTGGTGCTCCGGCGTCGGTGGCCGCTGGGCCGAGCGGTCGACGTCGATCGCCGACACCCGCGAGCTCGAGGGCGGCATCTGCGCGGTCGCCCGCGCGGTCTGGGTGTACGTGAACCTCGAGACCGGCACGCCGATGGCCCTCGCCCCGTCGTTCTTCGCGGTGTACGGCGAGGGCGTGCGCGACCACAAGGTGAGCGCCCGACTGCAGCACCCGCCGCCGCCCGCGGATGCGCGTCGCCGCCCCTGGCCGCTGCGCACGGCCGACTTCGACATCTTCGGCCACGTCAACAACGCGGTGTACTGGTCGGCGGTCGAGGACGAGATCGCGGGCTGGCTCGACGGGCGCCGGATCGGCCGGTGCGAGATCGAGTTCCGGGCCGGGATCGACCCGGGCGACCAACCCGAGCTCCGGATCGATCCCGGCGACGGTGAGGTGCTGTCGCTGTGGTTCGTCGTCGACGACGAGGTGCGCGCGTCGGCGCAGGTCCGACCGCAACCCTTCTGACCGCCGGGTCGCTCCGGTGTCCGCACTCCGTGCCCGCTCCCCGCTGCGCTCGGCCCCCTAGGATCCCTCGCCATGTCGAAGCAGCTGAAGCTCGGGTTCATGATCGGGTACTGGGGCGCGGCACCGCCGCTGAACGCGCCGGAGCTCCTCGCCGAGGCCGAGCGCCTCGGGTTCGATTCGGCGTGGACCGCCGAGGCGTACGGCTCGGACGCGCTCACGCCGCTCGCGTGGTGGGGATCGCAGACCACCCGGATCCAGCTCGGCACGTCGATCGCGCAGATCGCGGCCCGCACGCCCACCGCGATGGCGATGGCTGCGATCGCGATGGACCACCTCAGCGGCGGTCGCTTCATCCTCGGCCTCGGCGCGTCCGGCCCGCAGGTGGTCGAGGGTTGGTACGGCCAGCCCTACCCGAAGCCGCTCGGGCGCACGCGCGAGTACGTCGAGATCATCCGCAAGGTGCTCGCGCGCGAGGAGCCGGTCAGCTACGCGGGTGAGCACTACACGCTCCCGTATCCCGGCGGCACCGGGCTCGGGAAGCCGGTGAAGTCCATCACCCATCCGCTGCGGAAGGATCTCCCGATCTACCTCGCCGCCGAGGGCCCGAAGAACGTCGCGTTGAGTGCCGAGATCGCGGACGGCTGGCTCGCGATCTACTTCTCGCCCCGGGTCGACGGCTTCTACCGCGACGCACTGGCCGAGGGCTTCGCGCGACCGGGCGCGGTGCGGACCGCGGACACGTTCGAGGTGGCGGCGACGGTTCCGGTGATCATCCACGACGACGTCGAGGAGGCGGCCGGGTTCCTGCGCCCCGTGCTCGCGCTCTACATCGGGGGCATGGGCGCGCGCGAGGTCAACTTCCACGCCAACGTGTTCGGGCGCATGGGGTACGAGGCCGAGGCGCGCGAGATCCAGGACCTGTATCTGCAGGGGAAGAAGGACGAGGCGGCCGCGCTCGTCCCGATGTCGCTGATCGAGGAGACCGCGCTCATCGGCCCGAAGGAGAAGATCCGGGACGACCTGGAGGCCTGGCGCGAGTCGTGCGTCACGACGCTGCTCCTCTACGGCGACGCCCACACGCTCCAGACCATGGCCGAGCTCGTCCTCTAGCTCCCTCCCGCTCGAAATCCCCGCTCCGCCCGTTGCAGATCGGTCGCAGAGCGACGGAATCGCAACCGACGGCGGGAGGGGTCGGGGTCAGCGGCGGTCGAAGATGACCTCTTCGGCGTCGGTGAGGATCCAGGTCAGGTTGTCGACGTCCAGGAAGTTCTCCTCGTCGGCGCGGATGACGTCGCGGCTGTCGGGGTCCGTGGCCATGGCGAAGAAGTCCCGGGTCGACGGGAACCACTCGCAGGTCACGCCCTCGAGGTCGACGTCGGTCCGGGCGAAGTCCGACTCGAGCCGGTGGTTCTGCTCGTAGCGGATGAAGTACTTGCGCACCGCCGGGGTGTCGCGGTTGAGCGGCCCGTGGACCTCCCACCAGTAGGTGTGGAACGCGTCCCGGTCCATTCCCGGCTTGCGCCGCACCCCGCACACGAGCTTGGTCAGCGGGTCCGGGCGCTCGTCAGGTCCGGCGATCACGATCTGCTCCTCGTGGGTGAAGATCTCGAGCGTCCGGCCGGTGTCGAGCAGCGCCGCCGCGTCGGTCGCGACCTCGCCCCAGCGCGAGTCGCTGCGCATCGCCTGGACGCTCTCGATGCTCTCGAACCACTGGATGATCGCACCGTCGTAGGGGCAGTCGGCCCGGTCGTAGTCACGGGGCTTGCGGTGGTTCTGCTCGTACCGCAGCACGTGGTCCTGCACCGCGGGGTTCTTGGCGAACAGCTCGGCGTGAGGCCCGCGCCAGCGCGCGTGGAACTCGTCGACGGAGAGGCTCGGGTTCCGACACACGAAGGCGATCCGCTTGATCATGCTGCTCCTCATCAGGTTGCCCACGGGCTGGCGCGCCTGACACCCTGCCAGATCCCGGGACGCTCCCGGGAGAGGGGGAGCCCATGCTGCTCGCGGGCAAGGTCGCGATCGTCACCGGGGTCGGCGCCGGACTGGGCAAGGCCGCGGCAGTCGCGCTCGCCCGCGAAGGCGCGACGGTGGCGCTCGTGGCCCGCACCGAGAGCCGGCTCGATGAGGTGGCCGCGGAGATCGCGGCGACCGGCGGACGGTCGCTCGTGGTGCCCGGCAGCGTGGCGAGTCCCGAGGACTGCACCCGGATCGCGGCGACGGTCGCCGACGAGCTGGGCGGGATCGACGCCGTCGTGAACAGCGCGTTCCGCGGCGACCGCTCCGAGCCGTTCGAGGCTGCGGACCTGCCGTTCTGGCGCAAGGTGTTCGAGGTGAACCTGTGGGGACCGCTGCAGCTCGTGCAGGCGTGCGTTCCCGCGATGAAGGCCCGGGGCGGGGGGTCGGTGGTGAACATCGCCTCGATGAGCGCCCGCCTGGTCCGACCGAACGACGGCGGCTACTCGACGTCGAAGGGCGCACTGCTCGCCGCCACGAGATCGATGGCCATCGACCTCGCGCCGCACCGGATCCGGGTCAACGCGGTGGTCCCCGGGTGGATCTGGGGCCCGAACGTGCAGACCTACGTCGACTGGCAGGTGAGCGACCGCGGCGTCACCCCGGAGGACGTGATCGCGGAGATCACCGCCGGGATCCCACTCGGCGAGATCCCGCCCCAGGAGGACATCGCCGAGGCGATCCTGTTCTTCGCGTCGGGCATGTCGCGGATGATCACCGGGCAGTCCCTCGACGTGAACGGCGGGGAGTTCTTCGTATGACCGAGGGCGCGGGGACGTTCGCGGGGAAGGTCGCGCTGGTCACCGGCGGTTCGTCGGGGCTGGGGCGCGCGACCGCAGTCGCGTTCGCGGCAGGCGGCGCGAAGGTCCTGGTCGCCGACGTCGACGATCTGGGTGGGCAGGAGACCGTGGACCTGGTCGGTGCTGCGGGCGGCGAAGCGCTCTTCGTGGCGACCGACGTGACCAATCCTGGGGCGGTCGGCGCGATGGTGGCGGCGACGGTCGCCGCGTTCGGGCAGCTCGACTACGCGGTGAACAACGCCGGGACCACCGGGAAGGGCGGGCTCACCGCCGACTACGACCCCGAGGACTGGCGCCGGACGATCACGCTCAACCTCGACAGCGTCTTCCACTGCCTCCAGGCGGAGATCCCCGTGATGCTGAACCAGGGGGGCGGCGCGATCGTCAACGTCGCCTCCGGCGCGGGCCTCGTGGGGTTCGCCGGGTTGCCGGCGTACGTCGCGAGCAAGCACGGCGTCGTCGGGCTCACCCGAGCGAGCGCGCTGGAGTACGCAGCGCAGGGGATCCGGATCAACTGCATCTGCCCCGGGAGCACCCGCACCCCCATGCTCGAGGGGTTCATGGGCGGCGACGAGAAGGTCGAGAAGATGATGCGCAACGCGGTGCCGATGCGCCGGCTCGGCCGCCCCGAGGAGATCGCGGCCGGGATCGTCTGGCTCTGCTCGGACGCCGCGAGCTTCGTGGTCGGCCACGCACTCGCGGTCGACGGCGGGTCCGTCATCCAGTAGCCCGCCCTCCGGGTCAGGTGGAGGCGGCGGGGTCGCCGATGCCGGCCCAGAGGGCGCGCTCGTCGCCCTGAGGGTCGTCGAGGACCTCGGTGGTCACGTCGAACCGCTTGGTCGCGCGGCGATCGAGGTCGTACCCGGGCCAGCCGGGGTCGCCGGTGCGGGCGAACGCGATCCAGGCCGCGTGCATCGCATCCGCGATGGCCTGGCGCTCCGGGCCGTCGCCGGTGAGCATGGCGAGGCCGGGCGAGTCGATCGCGTCGAACACGAAGGGCAGCTCGAGTGCGTGGCAGCTCTTGAGCTTGCCGTCCATCACCGGTGTCGCCCAGGTGAAGAGGTACATGAACGTCGACCGGCCCTGACGGGCCTGGGTCTCGGCGAGCCGGATGGCCGGGATGCGGAACACGCGGTCGGTCGAGATCGCGGTGAGCAGGTCGCCCGGGTTCCCGTCGGGCCGGTTCCCCGAGTAGATGGCGACGACCTCCGCGGCGCGTTCGCCGAAGACCTTCTGCAGCTGCCGTTCGAGGACCGTGCCGTCGATCGAGCCGACGCCGAGCTCGAGCGCGAGGAACAGCGTCATCTCGTCGGCGGTGGTGCCGACCATGGTCGTGACGTCGCCGGTCGCGCCTGAAGCGATGGTCTTCAGGGGCAGCTCGGGGAGCACATCGCCGTCGACGACGGGCTGGAAGCTCAGATCCGTCCGCGCGCCGCGCTTCATCAGCTCACCCTGCGCGCCGAGCAGCGCCTCCGCGGGGGCGGTCTCCAGGTCCTCTGCGGTCGTGATCCCCGCGAGCTCGAGCACGGTGCGCGCGGTCGCGGTCGCCGTGGCCACGGGCACCGCGAACGAGGACGAGCCGGACTGGACGATCGCCTGGTGGTAGAGGCCCTCGGCCCGAGGCATCCCGAGCAGGGTGCCGACGCTCATCCCGCCCGCGGACTCGCCGAAGATCGTCACGTGGTCGGGGTCGCCGCCGAACGCGGCGATGTTGTCGCGCACCCACTCGAGCGCCGCGACCTGGTCGAGGATGCCGGCGTTGCCGGAGCCGGCGAAGTCGGGCCCGAACAGCTCCTCGAGGTGCAGGAAGCCGAACGCGCCGAGCCGGTAGTTGACGGTCACGACGACGACGTCGCCGTGGCGTGCGAACTTCGCCCCGTCGTAGATCGGGCTCGATCCGGCGCCGTTCACGAATGCGCCGCCGTGGATCCAGAACATGACCGGCCGGCGGGCGCCGTCGAGTGCCGGGGTCGTGACGTTGAGCGTGAGGCACTCGGCCTCGTCCCAGCGCGGTGGCGGGGCGCCGAGCATCTTCTCGAGCGGCGACGGCAGCTGGGGTGCCCACGGGCCCGCGTGCGTCGAGTCCCGCACGCCCTCCCAGGGCTCGACCGGTGCCGGAGGCCGGAACCGACGCTTGCCCACCGGCGGCGCCGCGAACGGGATGCCACGGAACACCTGGACGTCGTCCCGGGTCCGGCCGCGCACGGTGCCCGCGGTGGTCTCGACGACGGCCTCGTTCATCAGGGTGCTCATGCTTCGACCTTCCGGTGGGCGAGACGCGCGGCGCCGACGATCCCGGCTTGGTTGAGCATCTGGGCGGGCACGATCTCCGCGCGGCTGTTCAGGAACGGGACGAACTTGTCGGTCTTCTTGCTCACGCCGCCGCCGAGGATGATGAGGTCGGGGCACAGGAGCGCCTCGAGGTGGGCGATGACCTCGTTCAGTCGCGTCGCCCACTTCGCCCAGCTGAGGCCCTTGTCCTCGCGGACCTTCTCCGACGCGCGGAGCTCCGCAGCCTTGCCGCGGATGTCGAGGTGGCCGAACTCCGTGTTCGGCACGAGCTTCCCGTCGACGAAGAGCGCGCTTCCTATGCCGGTGCCCAGCGTGAGCAGGAGCACGGTGCCCTTGCGGCCCTTGCCGGCGCCGAGCTCGATCTCGGCGACGCCGGCGGCATCGGCGTCGTTGACGACCGTGACGGGCCGGTTGACGACGCTCTCGAACAGCGCCTCCGCGTCCGTCCCGATCCACAGGGGGTCGACGTTCGCGGCGGTCAGGGTGACGCCGCGCTGGACCACTGCGGGGAACGTGCACCCGATGGGACCGATCGTGTCGAAGTGGGCGACGATCTCTCCGACCACGCGCGCGACGTCAGCCGGGGATCCGCCGGGCGGCGTCGGGACCCGGAACCGGTCGGCCGTGAAGCTCCCGGTCTCCACGTCGACCGGTGCGCCCTTCATGCCGGTGCCGCCGATGTCGATGCCCAGAATCGTCGTCATGGGGGAGCAGTTTGCCCTGCGCGCGGACCGGGGCGCCGCACACCCCCGCGTGGGGCCCGTCAGCCGTGGCCGGGAGCGTCGGCCCGGTACCGGTCGGGCTCGATGTAGATGAGGTGGGCGGTGGGCACTGCCGCGCGGATCCGGACCTCGATCGTGTCGATCGCGTCCGCCAGCGCGGCGATGTCCGGGGCGTCGATGTCGACCTTCGCCGCGACGAGCAGCTCGTCGGGCCCGAGCTGCAGCGTACGCAGGTGGATGAGGCGCCGGACCTCCGCCCCCGACTCGATCGCAGCCGTGATCGAGGCATCGACCTTGCGTCCCGCGGACTCGCCGATGAGCAGGCTCTTCATCTCGATCGCGAGGACGATCGCGATTGCGCCGAGGAGCAGGCCGATGGCGATGCTGCCGATCGCGTCGAACCGGGTCTCGTCCGTGATGGTCGCGAGGCCCAGCCCGACGAACGCGAACAGAAGACCGCACAGCGCACCGACGTCCTCGAGCAGCACGACGGGGAGCTCGGGCGTCTTCGTGCGCCGGATGAACTGCCACCACGACAGGCCACCGCGGTGCGGCGCGGATTCGCGGCGTGCGGTCCGGAGCGACAGGCTCTCGAGCACGGCGGCGACGGCGAGCACGACGAACGCGACTGCGGGGGACTCGAGCTCGTGGGGGTGGACGAGCTTCTCGATCCCCTCGTAGAGGGAGAACAGGGCGCCGAGCGAGAACAGCACGAGCGCGACCACGAACGCCCAGAAGTAGCGCTCGGCCCCGTGGCCGAACTGGTGCTGCTCGTCGGCCGGCCGCCTCGCGCGCGCCCCGCCGAGGAAGAGGAGTCCCTGGTTCCCCGTGTCGGCAAAGGAGTGGATCGCCTCGGCCATCATCGACGTCGAGCCGGTGATCGCGAACGCGATGAGCTTCGCGATCGCGATCCCCATGTTGGCCAGGAACGCGGCGACGATCGCCCGCCGGGTGCTGTGCTCGCTGGATCCGGGCTCCACCTAGTGGCCCGTCCGGCAACGATTGCCGCGTTCCCGCCGGCCAGGAACGCTGCTCGCAGCGCCCTCGTCCTCGACGCAGGACCCCACTGCGCCTTCCTCCTGCGTCCTTGCGAACCAGCGCCCCTGACTCGCCGTCAACATCGCCATCGTCACCGGACGGAGCACCTAGGAGAGCGCGTCCCAGACCATGGACAACGACGTCGGGTCCGAGTCGTCCGCGGAGACCGCGTCGAGGATCTCGACCGGGCTGTGCTTGTTGATGTGGCCGACGAGCGCGTTGTAGACGCTGTAGCCGACGAGCTCGCGCAGGCGCGGCTCGAAGCGGGCCGCGACCTCACGCGGGATGCCCAGCTGCTGGTTCTCCTGCTGGCGGATGTACCCGGCGCAGTAGTTCATCGCGATCCCGACCCGCGGCGTGTCGGCCGTGTCGGCCCCACCGCCGTGCCACAGGCTGCCGTGCCAGATCAGGACGCTGCCCCGGGGCATCTCGGCCGCGATCGAGTCGTAGGGCCGGCCGTAGTCGGGGGAGTGGTCGGCGCGGTGCGAGCCCGGGACCAGCCGGGTCGCACCGTTGGCCTCGGTGAAGTCCGTGAGCGCCCACATCGAGTTGCACACGGTCGGGACGTGGGGCTTGGGGATCGGCAGGAGCTGGTCGTCGGCGTGGATCGGCTGCGCGACCTCGCCGGGCAGGATCGTGATCGAGCTGAGCGACGAGATCAGGCAGCCCGGGTCGAGCACCGCCTCGACCAGCGGGAGGACGTTCGGGTGGACCGGGACCTGCTCCCAGACCCGGCCGAGGGCGAGGAGGTTGTAGACCCGCAGCGTCCGTGCACCCTCGAACGAGTTGCCCGCGGGCTCGACCGCGAAGAACGCCTCCAGGTCGACCAGCGCGGCCGAGAGCTCGTCGACCAGCCCAGGCTCGATCGCGTCCTCGACGATCGTGTAGCCGTCCTCGTCGAGGCGCTTCGTATGGTCCGCGAACGCCGTGGGGTCGAGCACCTCACCACGGTAGCGCCGCCGCCTCCACGCGGCTCCCGGGTACCAACGTGCTCGCGACTGCGTGCGGCCTACGCTCGGCTGCCATGGCTCTCTACGCGCTCGGTGACCAGGTGCCCTCGATCGACCCGACCGCCTACGTCCATCCGGACGCGACCGTCATCGGCAGCGTCACCATCGGCCCCGAATCCACGATCTGGCCCCAGGCGGTGCTCCGGGGGGACTACGGGACGATCACGATCGGCGCCCGGACCTCGATCCAGGACGGCACGGTGCTGCACACCACGCCGATGCACCCGACCGTGATCGGGGACGACTGCGTGATCGGTCACCTCGCGCACCTCGAGTGCTGCACGGTCGAGGACCGAGCGCTCGTCGGATCGGGCTCGGTCGTGCTGCACCGCGCGATCGTGCGGAGCGAGGCGCTGGTGGGTGCGAACGCGCTCGTCCCCAACGACATGGAGGTCCCGAGCCGGGCGATGGCGCTCGGGGTCCCGGCGAAGCTCCGGCCCGACGCCGTCGACTACGACCTGATGATCGCCCTCGGCGCCGCGAACTACGTGCACAACGGCGCCCGGTACCGCAAGGAGCTCCGCCGCATCGACTGAACCCCGGGAGGCGCGCCTTCGCGGCGGTCGACTGCGCCGATGCGCGGGACGTGACCTAGCCTCGCTTCCGGTCCAGCCTGGAGGAGCCGTCATGCCCACGCCCGTCATCGTCGCCACCGCCCGCACGCCCATCGGCCGAGCGTTCAAGGGGTCGCTCGTCAACGAGCGCGCCGACGACATGGCGACGTTCATCGTCGACACGGTCCTCAACCAGCTGCCCGAGCTCGATCGCACCACGGTCGACGACCTGATGCTCGGCTGCGGCCTGCCGGGGGGCGAGCAGGGCTTCAACATGGGCCGCGTGGTCGCGGTGCTCGCAGGGATGCGCAACGTGCCCGGCTGCACGATCACCCGGTACTGCTCGAGCTCGTTGCAGACGCTCCGGATGGCGTCGCACGCGATCACGGCCGGTGAAGGCGACGTGTTCATCGCCGCGGGCGTCGAAGCCGTCAGCCGGTTCATGGTGGGCGGCAGCTCCGACCACACGCCGAACACCCAGAACCCGAAGTTCGCAGCCGCACACGAACGTTCGGTGGCGCGCGCCGCAGGCGACCAGGGTCCGTGGACTCCGGCGGTCGGGCTGCCCGACGTCTACATCGACATGGGCGAGACCGCGGAGAACGTCGCCGAGGTCGAGAACGTGTCGCGCGAGGAGATGGACGAGTACGCGCTGCTCTCGCAGCAGCGAGCCGGCGCGGCAATCGACCGCGGGTTCTACGAGCGCGAGATCACGCCGTACACGACGTCCGACGGCACCGTGGTCGCGAAGGACGACGGGCCGCGGCCCGACACGACGCTCGAGAAGCTCGCGTCGTTGAAGCCCGCGTTCCGGCCCAACGGCAGGGTGACCGCGGGCAACGCGTGCCCGCTCAACGACGGCGCCGCGGCGGTCGTGGTGATGAGCGACACGAAGGCGGCCGAGCTCGGCGTCACGCCGCGAGCCCGCATCGTCGCGAGCGGGGTCACCGGCCTCGACCCGGAGATCATGGGGCTCGGGCCGATCGAGGCCAGCCGGCAGGTGCTCGCCCGGGCCGGGATGACCATCGACGACATCGACCTCGTCGAGATCAACGAGGCGTTCGCCGCGCAGATCATCCCATCCGCCCGCCAGCTGAAGATCGACTACGACAAGCTCAACGTGAACGGCGGGGCCATCCCCCTCGGTCACCCGTTCGGCATGACCGGCGCCCGCATCATGACGACGCTGCTCAACGGCCTCGAGGACGCGGACAAGACCGTCGGCCTCGAGACCATGTGCGTCGGCGGCGGCCAGGGCATGGCCATGATCGTCGAGAGGATCTAGCTGCAACCTCCAATCTGTCTTGGCGGCGCTCCGGACCCGTATGGGGTCCGCGGCGACGCCAAAAGGGGGGTGCGGGAGGATCAGGCGGGGCCGACGGACCAGATGTCGCGCTCGCGGACGCGCACGAGGGTGCCGTCGGCGGTGCGCAGCGTCGCCGACGCGTGGGCCCGCGACACGAGCACGCCGGTCGCGACGCCATCGACGCCGAACCGGACGGTGAGGGCCTTGTCCCGGCCGAGCCGCAGGCGCTCGTCCCAGTCGTAGGACCAGCGGCCGTCGGTGCCGAGGCGCGCGGGCTTCCCGACGCGGACGTTGTGCTCCTCGTACCCGGCCGCGAGGCGCTCCGCGCGTCCGGTGCCGCCGAATTCCGTCGTCGCGTCGAGCAGGAGCCGGGTGAAGGTCCGGCCGTGCACCGGAAGGTCGTGCGCGGTCCGCAGCGCCCAGTGCGCGAGCTCGTGCAGCACGACGCCGGTCGTGCGGTAGCGACGGGGGAGCGTGATCGTCGGCCGGCCCGGGTCCTCACGGTAGAACGCCTGGCGTGCGCCCTGACCGGGACGCAGCCGCGGCACGTCGGCCAGCCCGTGCTCGGGGAACCGGGCGACCCACCAGAGCGAGCCGACCACCTCGTCGACGAACGCCGCGCACTGGTCGAGGTGGGGCAACCGGCCGCCGCCGACCGGCGTCTCGGCGCGGTAGACGCGGCTGCGCTGCGAGTCGCGAGGGGGGCGGGCGTCGCTCACCCACCTTGAGTAGCACGTACTCTCCGCCGGTGGAGCACGGGGACGCCGTCGGCCGTCATCCGATCGCGGTCCGGTGATCGGTCGACGGGGAACCTCGAAGCGGCACCTTCGCTTCCGGGCCGCGGCGCTGGTCGTCGTCCTCGGGTTCGCGGTGCTCGCGGCCGCGTGCGGGACGACCGAGGGGCCGGTGGCCCACGACGCGCTCGCGTTCCGTCCCGAGCGTGAGGTGCCCCCGATCGAGCGGCTCGGGCGCTGGGACGGGACGACGTTCGTCCCCGTCTCGGCGGGATCGGTGCGGTCGGGTGACCTCTACGTGCTGGTCCACGGGTGGGCCGCGGGCTACCTCGCGGCGGTCCGGCGGTACCGGGGCCCGGGGCCGCTCCTCGCGTGGTCGCCCCAGGCGGTGAACGCGGCGGGCCAGCCGATGTTCGGGAGCTTCCTCCCGCTGGCCGCGGCCATCACCCGTCAGGACCCGGAGGCGACGGTGCTGGGGTTCTCGTGGCTCGACGACTCCGCGACGGCACTGTCGCCATTCGACGCGTGGGAGTCCGAGGCGCGCACCGACCTGAACGGGCAGCGGCTGGCCGCTGCTCTGGGCCAGGTGGTCGCGCCCACGTTCCTCGCCGACGGGGGCCGCATCCACCTCATCGGCCACAGCCACGGCGCCAAGGTCGCGACGGTCGCGGCCGTCGCGCTCGACCGGCCCCCGGCCCAGCTCACGCTGCTCGACTCGCCGGAGAGCCTGCTCGCCCGGCTGCCGGGTGCGGCCAACCACCTCGAGGGCTACCTCCCGCTGCTGCCCATCGGTCGCGCGCCCGGCCAGACGTTCGTCGACAGCTACTTCTCGATCGCCGGTGAGCGCTACGACACGTTCCCGTCGCTCCAGTCCGTCCTGGACGTCCAGCTCGACCCGGCGCAGCTCGGCCTGCTGAGCGTCGACGACCTCATCGCCCGCCACAGCTACCCGGTGGCCTGGTACGCGGACTCGGCGAACGACCGGGCCGCCGACGTCGGCTTCTCCTGGTCGCCGCTGGTGGGCGCCCCGCCGGACTGCCTCGTCTGCTTCTTCCGCCAGGACTGGGTGCTGCCCGGCGGCGACGTGGATCCCGCGCGCGAGCTGGACCTCACCCGGATCCCGGTGACGACCGCCCGGGCCGAGGAGCAGACTGCGCTCGACGTGGAGCCGCTGCGGGGGCCGGTGACGTCGGTCCGCCCCGACGGGGTCGTGCTCACCGCGCCCGGCCAACGACTCTGGCAGGTCGGCTTCGACCACAACCCCCGCGATCTCGCGATCGAGTTCGACGACCGGTTCACCTCACCCCGTCCCGGCTCCCAGCTCGGCGTCTGGCTGGACGACCGGCAGGTCTTCGCCACCGCGGCCGTCTGGTCGGGCGCGTCCGGTCACCACGCGGTGATCGACGTGAGCTCCCTCTCGAGCGGGCGCCACACCCTGACTGCGGTCCTCACACCGCCGGCACGCCAACCCGCGGCGCGCGTGGTTCTCGGTGGCTTCGTCATGCGGAGCCGACGGGTCGCCGCGACGCCCGATTCCTCACTCTCGACCAACGCCAAGCTCGCGTTGCTCGTGCTCCTGCTCTTCCTGGTGCTGGGGCTGCTGGCCTGGTGGTTGCGCCTTCGCCGTGGCGAGCGGACGTCAGTCGCGGGCGACGTTCCCGCGGCCGATCACTGAGGACGTCACCATCCCGGGGGCCTGCACGTGCTCGCGCTCCGCCCGGCTCGCCATGATCCCGTGCTCGGCCCGCAGGTGCGCCATCCCGTCGTGGTTCCCGGTGTACGACGGCGGCTGCCGGAGCATCCAGAGGATGCCCTCCGCGGCCACCTCGGGCGGCTCCCAGTCCGAGTGGTCGAAGTCCGGCAGTGCCGCCAGGAAGCCCTCGGACGCCACCGGGATGTCGATGCGGAACGTGTTCGCGGGGATCCCGTGCGGGCGCAGGTGCTCGGCCACGGACGCGGTGAAGCGCTCGAGCGCGGCCTTGGCCATGCCGTACGCCATCTGGCCGGGGTAGGCGTTGAGCGCCGCGGCGGAGGAGACGTTCACGATCGCGCCGACGCCGCGCTCGATCATCCCGGGGATGACGGCCTCGGTCGCGATCACCGGGGCTCGAAGGTCGACCGTGAAGATCAGGTCGAAGCGCTTCATCGGCAGCTCGAGGTCACCGGGGAACGTGATCGCGGCGTTGTTGACGAGGATGTCGACCGGGCCGAGCTGCTCGACTGTGGTCGCCACCATCGCGAGGACGTCGTCGTCGTCGGCGAGGTTGGTCGGCACCGCGATCGCCCGGCCTCCGGCCGCCTCGATCTGGCGGACCGTCGCGTCGAGCGTTCCCGGAATGGGAAGTGGCGACGCGTCCGTGGCGCGGGCCGCGCACGCGACGAGCGCGCCCTCCGACGCGAGGGCGACGGCGGTGGCGGCGCCGACGCCCCGACTGGCTCCGGTGACGATGGCGACTCGGTCCTCGAAGTTCACGGCGCGCAGGCTACGCGAGCGCGGGAAGCTCCTGCTGGAGCGTGAGGTTCTCGGCGTAGAGATCACCGTGTCGCTCGACCCGCGCCAGGGTCGCGCGGCTCTCGAACGTGAGCGCCGCCTCGTCCCCGGCGTCGAGCGCGTCGGACACCTCGTCCCAGGTGACCGGGGTCGAGACCGTCGGCTCCGGCCGGAGCCGCAGCGAGTAGACCGCGACCGTCGTCTTGTTGGCGTCGTTCTGGCTCCAGTCGACGAAGACCTTCCCCGGCCGGCGCTCCTTCGCCATGGCGACCGTCACCCGATCCGGTGCCGCCTCCCCGAGGACCCGGCCGATCGCGAGCGCGAACCCCTTGCTGATCTCGTCGGTGAGCGGTCCGGAACCACCGTTGACGGGGACGGTCAGATGGAGTCCCTTCGAGCCGGAGGTCTTCACGCACGCGACGAGACCGAGCCGGTCGAGCAGGGCGCGGAGGTCGAGCGCGGTGCGGGCGCAGTCGAGCACACCTGCGGGCGGACCGGGGTCGAGGTCGAAGACGACGGCGTGCGGCGCCTCGGGGTCTTCGACGACGTGCTGCTGCGTGTGGAGCTCCACCGCGGCGAGGTTCGCCAGGTAGACGAGGGTCGGCGCATCGTCCACGACGCACGATCCGAGCCGGCCGCCACGCCGCACCCAGGCGGGGGCGTGGGGTGGGCACCGCTTCTCGAAGAACCGCGGCCCGTCCACGCCGTCCGGCGCCCGCACCAGCGTCACGGCCTTCCCGGCGAGGTGGGGCACCATCGTCGGCGCGATCCGGGCGTAGTAGTCCACGACCGCGGCTTTCGTGAACCCCGAGGCGGGGTAGAACACCTTGTCGAGGTTGGAGACGGTGAGCTGCCGGCCCTCGACCTCGACCCGGACCTCGTCCACTGCGCGAACCTAGTGGGCCAGCGTCCCGCCCACCCCCCGAGAGCGCCGGAGGTTCCCCGCCGTGCCCACCACGATCTGGACCGGATCCATCAGCTTCGGGCTCGTCACGGTCCCCGTGAAGCTCACGCCGGCGACCAAGAGCCGTGACGTCTCGTTCAACCAGCTCGAGGAGGACACCGGCTCCCGCATCCGGCTGCGCCGCGTCTCCGAGCAGACCGGCGAGGAGGTCCCGACCAACAAGATCGTGAAGGGCTACGAGGTCGAGAAGGGTCGCTACGTCGTGGTCGAGAAGCAGGAGCTCGACGCGCTGGCCCCGAAGGCGAGCCACACGATCGACATCGAGGACTTCGTCGACCTCGACGACATCGACCCGATCTACTTCGACTCGCCCTACTACGTGTTGCCCGACGAGAAGGCCCAGAAGCCGTACAAGCTCCTCGTCGACGCGATGACCGAGCTCCAGAAGGTCGCGGTCGGGCGGGTGGTCATCCGGGCCAAGGAGCGCCTGGTGGCGATCCGGCCGCTCGACGGGATGCTCTGCGTCGAGACGATGCGCTACGCCGACGAGATCGTCGCTCGCGACAAGCTCGAGGGGCTGCCCGGCGACGACGTCGAGGTGAACGAGCGCGAGCTCGCGATGGCGACGCAGCTCGTGGAGACCCTCTCCGGCGACTTCGAGCCCGAGAAGTACCACGACGAGTACCGCGAGCAGGTGCTCGAGCTGATCGACCAGAAGGCCGCCGGCCAGGAGATCGTGGCCCAGCCCGAGCCCGAGGCGCCCGCCAAGGTCCTCGACCTCATGGCCGCGCTCGAGGCGAGCCTCAAGCGCGCCGGCACCGACGGGGAGGACGGCGAGGACCGGGAAGCGCACTCGACCGCAAGGACGCGCCCTCGGAAAGCCGCGTCCAAGACCGCGAAGAAGGCCAAGCCGGCCGCGACGAAGAAGGCTCCACCCAAGAAGCGGACGGCGTAGGACCCGCGCGGATTCAGGTCCGGCGCCGTGCGCACATCACGGCGTCGAAGCTCTGCGCCCGGCCCATCCCCCGGGCCTCTCCGCTCGAGTCCTCAGCCGGAGCGCGCCGGGTCGAACGCGGCGAGGCGGCGGACGAAGCGGTCGGGCTCCGTGAGGTGCGGGTAGTGGCCGGCCGCGGGCCAGATCTCCACGATCGCGTCCGGGACGACCGCTCCGAGCCAGTCGGGGTAGTCGTCGCCGGGATCGGAGCCGTGCAACGAGAGGTACGGCACGTCGATGCCGGCCGCGAGGTCGCCGGCGAGCAGGTCGAGATCCTCCGCCGACGTGTCGAACACGGTTCCCCAGACCCCGAGCACGACCTCGGGCTCGGGACTCGACAGCGCGTCGAGCCGGGTCCGCTCCTCCGCCGGCAGCGGGCCGTCCAGCACCTCGAAGATGATGCCGACGGCGGTGTCGAACTCCTCGCGTGTGCCCCGGAGCATCGGGACGAGTGGTTCGAGCGCCTCCTTGAACCCGCCCAGCGCCAGCGGCTGGTCCACGTTCACGATCGCCCGGGACGGGAAGCGCGCGCCGCCGTACGCGCTCACCACGACGCCGCCGAGCGAGTGGCCGACGACGAGCGGCGCGTCGGCGCCCGCGTCCCGCACGACGGCGTGCACGTCCGTGGCCATCGTCACCGGGTCGTACGGCGCTCGCCGCTCCGATGCACCGTGGCCGCGCAGGTCCAGTGCGATCACCCGCCACCGCTCGCCGAGCGCCGGGAGGATCGGATCCCACGCGTGGCGGTTCTCGGTGATGCCGTGGACGAGCACGAGCGGCGGTCCGCTGCCGACGTCGTCGTACTCGATGCGCGTGCCGTCGTCCGCCTGCACTGACCCCATCGCTCGACAGCGTAGGGGCAGGCGCGACCATGGCGTGATGGCGATCGAGGCGCGACCGGCCGGCGGGTGTGACCCGGCATCGCCGAACGGGCAGGTCCTCGCGCCCGACGCGTCGAGTCACGGATGATCCTGGAGACGCGCACGGCCGAGACGTACCTCGGGCTCGCGGTGACGCAGATGCACGGGGTCGCCGACCGGCTGGGTGACGACCGCGTGAACCAGGCGCCGTTCGGCGCGGAGACCAACAGCGTTGCCGTGCTCGTGACCCACTGCTGCGGGGTGAGCGAGTTCTGGCTCGGTCACGTCGGCCTCGGTCGTCCGACCTCTCGGGTGCGCGACGAGGAGTTCACCGCGACCGCGACCGTGCCCGAGCTGCACGACATGCTCGCAGGGATGCGGGCGCAGATCGTGGCCGACGTGCGTGCGCTCGACGCGGGGGAGGCGAGTCCGGCGCACGCATCGCTGCGCCAGACGCTGGAGGACGCCGACGCCTCCGACGCCGCGCTCGTCCTGCACGTGCTCGAGGAGCTCTACCAGCACCTCGGCCACATGCAGGTCACCGCGGACGCACTCGCCGCGACGACCTAGGG
>DASXYP010000013.1:0-47391 GCA_036502405.1 Acidimicrobiia bacterium | reverse complement strand
CCGTCGGGACCGACGACCTGCCGGGACACGAAGAGCTGCACCTCGCCGGTGCCGTCGCGGAGGCGACCGAAGCTCAGCTTGCCCTGGCGCCGGATGAGCAGCAGCCGGCCCGCGACGCGCACGGAGACGTCGGTCTCCGCGCCCGGCTCCAGCCCGTCGAACTCCTCACGCAGCTCGCGGATGGTGCGGTCGCGGTCGAACCGGACCGGGTAGGGGTCGACGCCGGCCGCCCGCGCCTTCTCGACCTTGGCGAACCGCCGCTCGAGCTCCTCGTTCACGCTTCGCTCACCGATTCCACTCTTGGCCCTGCGGGCCGAGCCGCTCAGGCTCCGCGCCGCTGGTGCATCGGCCGCCATGCTGTGTGCGCATCGCTTCGCTCACCGATTCCGCTCGAAGATGATCTGGAGGCCGCGCAGGGTCAGCCAGGGCTCGTGGTGCTGCAGCGTGCGGGAGTGCGGCATGATCAGCTCCGCGAGGCCGCCGGTCGCGATCACGGTGCAGTCGCCGAGCTCGTCCTGGAACCGGTCGACCAGCGCGTCCACCTGGCCACTGAACCCGTACACCGAGCCGGACTGGATGGACTCCACCGTGGTCTTGCCGATGACGTTCTTCGGCGCGACGAGCTCGACCCGGCGCAGCGCGGCCGCCCGCCCGAAGAGCGCGTCCATCGAGATCTCGATCCCCGGGAAGATCGCGCCGCCAAGGTACTCACCCTTTGCGCTGATGGCCTCGATCGTGTTCGCGGTGCCGAAGTCCACGACGATCGTCGGGCCACCGTAGCCGTCGTAGGCCGCGACGGCGTTCGCAATTCGGTCGGCGCCGACCTCCTTCGGGTTGTCGTAGAGGATCGGCATGCCGGTGCGCACACCCGGCTCGAGCACGAGCGCCTCGAAACCGAAGTAGCGCTTCGTCATCTCACGCAACGCCGCGGTGACGCTCGGGACGCCCGAAGCGATCGCGACGCCGGTGACCTGCGCGTCGAACGAGAACCCGTGGAAGCCGAGGAACTGCTGGATCATCAACGCCAGCTCGTCGGAGGTGCGCGACGCGATCGTCGCGATCCGCCAGTGGTCGGCGAGCTCGGGACCGTCGAACAGACCGATGACGGTCTGGGTGTTCCCGGTGTCGAGCGCGAGCAGCATGGTCGGCTTTCCGTCAGTCGAGGTCGAGCGCGATGTCGAGCGCGGGAGCGGAGTGCGTGATCGCGCCGACCGAGATGTAGTCGACGCCGGTCTCGGCGTAGGCGCCGACGGTCTCGACCGAGACCCGGCCCGACACCTCGAGCGGGACCACACCCTCGACGAGGCGGGCGGCCTCACCCGCGCGCTCGGGGCTCATGTTGTCGAGCAGGATGAGGTCCGCGCGCGCCGCGACCGCCGCCGCGACCTGCTCGACCGTGTCGCACTCGACCTCCACGACGCGCCCGGGCCAGCGCGCCCGCGCCCGCTCCACGGCCTGGCGCAGGTCCAGGTGCGCGAGGTGGTTGTCCTTGATCAGCACCGCGTCGGACAGGGACTCGCGGTGGTTGAACCCGCCGCCCGCCCGGACCGCGGCCTTCTCGAGCGCGCGAAGGCCCGGCAGCGTCTTGCGGGTGTCCCGGATCCGCGCCTTGCCTCGCGCCGCGCGCACGTGGCGGCGGGTGAGCGTCGCGATCCCGGAGCAGTGCTGCAACAGGTTCAGGGCCGTCCGCTCACCGCCGAGGATCGACCGCAGCAAGCCCGAGACCTCGCCGAGCACCTGCCCGGCGAGGATCGCTTCGCCGTCGCCGAGTGCCCAGGTGACGCGCACCTCGGGGTCGAGCTGGCCGAAGGTCTCCGTCGCGGCCGCGGTCCCGGCAAGCACGCCCTCCGAGCGGGCGACGAACCGCCCGGTCGCCGACGCGCCGGCGTCGATCACCGCGATCGACGTGAGGTCGCCGAGCAGGCCGAGGTCCTCGGCCAGTGCGCGGGCGACGATGTCTCGCACCGCGGTGACGGGCGGATCCAAGTCACTCATGCTCTCCGCCACACTTCGTGCCCGTTCCGGTCTCCGCTCATGCGCTGGGCTGGCGGACGTCGGCAGGGAGCGGCCGGAAGGTCACCGCGGTCCCGGAGCGGAAGAACCGCCCGAGCAGCGCGGCGGAGCGGTCCGGGTGGTCGAGGCGGGTGTGCGTGCCCCGGGACTCCTCGCGGGCGAGCGCGGCGGTCGCGAGCGCAGCACCGACCGTGACCAGGTTCCGCAGCTCGTAGCCCGCGGGGTCGTCGGCGGGCACGTCCGCCGGCAGGCGGTCCAACACCGTGAGCAGGCTCGACGCGTCCCGCAGCACGCCGGCGCCGGTCGTCATCAGCTGTTGGAGCTCCACCAGCGTGATCGGCCCCGCGCGACCCCGCGAACGGACCGGGTCGGTCTGCCCGCTCCCGTCGTCCACGTCGCGCCGGGCGCGCAGCACCCCGGTCGCCTGGGCCGCGTCCTTGCCGTCGACGATCGCGTCCACCGCCCGGGGCGCGAACACGAGCCCGTCGAGCAGGGAGTTCGACGCGAGCCGATTCGCGCCGTGCACGCCGGAGCACGCCGCCTCCCCGCACGACCACAGGCCCGGGAGCGTGGTCGCGCCGTCGAGGTCTGCGGCCACGCCACCGCACAGGTAGTGGGCTGCGGGCGCGACCGGGAGCCACTCGCGCCGGGGATCGAGGCCGACCGACTGCGTCGAACGCCAGATGGTCGGGAAGCGTCTCGGGAAGTCGGTGATGCTCGTCGCGTCCAGCCACACGTGGTCGAGGTCGCGTTCGACGAGCCGACGGGCGATGGCCCGCGCCACGACATCCCGGGGCGCCAGGTCGCCGAGCGGATGCTCGTCGGCCATGAAGGCCGCGCCGTGCTCGTCGCGCAGGACGGCGCCGTCACCCCGCAGCGCCTCCGACAGCAACGGCCGGGGCATCGACGGGTGATGGAGCGCGGTCGGGTGGAACTGCATGAACTCGACATCGGCGACCGCCGCGCCGGCGCGCATCGCGAGCACGATCCCGTCGCCCGTGGAGACGACGGGGTTGGTGGTCACCGCGAACAGCTGGCCGGCGCCTCCGGTCGCGACGACCGTGTTGCGGGCCTGCACCTCCATGGGCCTACCGGTGGCGTCCAGCGCCCGGACTCCGACACAGCGCCCACCTTCGACCACGAGATCGACCGCGAAGCAGCGCTCGTGCACCGCGACCAGGTCGAGCGCGTGCACCGCGGCGACGAGGGCGCGCTCGATCTCCGCGCCGGTCGCGTCCCCACCTGCGTGCACCACCCGGGAGAGCGAGTGCCCGCCCTCGCGGGCGAGCGCGAGCGCGGCGGTCGCGCCGTCACCGGTGCGGTCGAACACCGCGCCGAGCGCCATCAGGTCGCGCACGCGGCCGGGACCCTCGGTCACGAGCACGCGCACCGCGTCGGGATCGCAGAGCCCCGCGCCGGCAGCCAGGGTGTCCGAGAGGTGCAGCTCGGCCGAGTCCGGCGCCTCGAGCGCGGCGGCGACCCCACCCTGGGCGTAGCGCGTGGCCGACAGCGCGAGCTCACCCTTGGTCAGCACCGCGACCGACAGGCCGCGGCGGGCCGCGTGGATCGCGGCCGAGAGGCCGGCGATGCCACTGCCCAGCACGAGGAGGTCGGCCATTGGCGAGAGGTTACGGAACCGAGCCGGGTGCGTGCTCACCCGCGCCGACCCCGAGGTCGACCGTGACCTCGGAGCCGGTCACCGTGAGCACCACGTTGTCGAGCAGGCGGGCCCGCCCGACTCCGGCCGCGACGGCGAGCACCACCTCGCCCGCGATGGATTCGCGCGGCTCGAGGGTCCGGGCGTCACGGACCTCGTCGTACTCCAGCGCCACGAGCGGCTCGGCGTCGACCATCCGGCGCACCACGGCTTCGACCTCGCGCGCGTCGCGCTCCCCCGCGATCACGGCGTCCGCCGCCGCGCGCAGCGACTGCGACAGGACCCGAGCGGCGACCCGCTCCTCGTCGCTCAGGTAGCCGTTGCGGCTGGACATCGCGACGCCGTCCGGTTCGCGCACGAGCGGGCACCCGCGCACCGCTACGGGCAGGTCGAGGTCGACCGCGAGCTGCCGGATCACCGCGAGCTGCTGGTAGTCCTTGCGGCCGAAGAACGCACTCGACGACCCGACGATCGAGAAGAGCTTGGTCACCACGGTCGTGACGCCGTCGAAGTGGCCGGGGCGCGCTGCGCCGCAGAGACCGTCGGTGAGCCGGGCGACGTGCACCGTCGTCAACGTCGGGCCGTCGGGGTACATCTCGTCGACGCTCGGAGCGAAGAGCACGTCGGCACCTTCGGCCGCCGCGATCGCCCGGTCGCCCTCGAAGTCGCGCGGATAGGCGGCGAGATCCTCGTGCGGACCGAACTGCGTCGGGTTCACGAACAACGTGACGACGACGAAGTCCGTCTCCGCGCGCGCGGCGCGGATGAGCGAGCGGTGCCCCTCATGGAACGACCCCATCGTCGGCACCAGCCCGACCGACCGGCCGTCGCGCCGGGCCCGCTCACAACCGTCCCGCAGCTCCGGCGCCCGTTCGAGGACGATCATCGGAGGAGCTCGGCCAGCGCGGGATCGACGCGCCCCGACAGGGACCGCGCGAGCCGCGCGAGCGCCCGGTATGCATCGCGGTCGTCACCGGAGAGCGCGTCGAGGTGGCGCGCCACGGTCCTCGCGTCCCCCCGCGCGACCGGACCGGTCAACGCGTCCGCCGGGCCCAGGTCGTCGACGTTGTCGACCGTCGCCCGGACGAGGGGGAGGAACGCCTCGAGCGGCACGGGCGCGAGGCGTTGCACCTGGTCGAGCAGCGCCACCAGGTGGTTCGACGCGATGCATGCCGCCGCGTGGTAGCGCACCCGGTCGGCGTCAGCGATCTCCACGGGCTGGAGACCGAGCTGCACGGCGATCGCTCGCACCTCGGGGTCGCCGGCGACCGCGCACCACGAGCCGGCGAGCCGGACGAGTCCGGCATCCACCGACGGGAACGTCTGGAGCGGGTGCAGGGCACCGACCCGACCCGGCACCGCCGAGAGCGCGTCGAGGCCGAGCGCGCCCGACAGGTGGACGACAAGCGCGTCCGGGCCCACCGAACCGGCGAGGGTGGCCGCCGCCGTCTCGACGACTCCGTCCGGCGTCGCGATGATGACGACGTCGGCACCGCGGCCCGACCCGGCCAGCTCGACCGCCGAAGCCCCGAGTCGGGCGGCGGCGGCGAGGGTGCTGGGAGCATCGACACGGCGGCCCGCCACCGCGACGACGTCCCACCCGCGCGCCGCGAGCGCGGCCGCGACCGTCGTGCCGGCGCGGCCCGGACCCACGAGCGCAAGCGTCCCTGGCTGTTCGACGCGACTCACCGGTGGCACCCTTCCTCGCGGTTCCGGCCGAACGGTCCGGACTGGATCAAGGGAGTCGCAATGCTAGTGGCGTCGTGGCCACGCCCTCCCAGCCTCCGTCCGGAACCGTGACCCGGTCCGGCGCGACGTCGTGGAGCGGCGCGAGCACGAACCCCCGCTCCGCGATCCGCGGGTGCGGGACCTGGAGGTCGGGCTCGTCGACCCGCTCGTCGCCGTAGAGCAGGACGTCGACGTCGAGCGTGCGCGGGCCCCACCGCACGGTGCGTACGCGCGCCTCGAGCGACTCGACGTGGAGCGCGACCGCGAGGAGGGCGCGGGGCGCCAGATCGGTCTCGATCTCGACGACCGCGTTCAGGAAGTCGTCTTGGTCCGGACCACCCACCGGCGCGGTCTCGTAGACGTCCGACACCGCGAGCACCTCGATCCGGTCGGTCGCACCGAGGGCGTCGAGCGCGTCCTGCAGGTGGGCGAGGCGATCGCCGAGGTTCGAGCCCAGGCCGAGGTACGCGCGGGTCACACCGTGACGCGCACGGCGACGTGATCCAGCATGGCGCGCACCGGAGGGTGCAGCTTCCTCACGGTCACGGTCACCGAGCTCACGCGCTCATCGGTCCGGCACACCTCGCCGATGCGCGTGGCCAGGCGCTCGAGCAGCTGGTAGCGCTCGTTCTTGACCACGCGGCTGACGGCCTCGGAGACCGCCGCGTAGTCGACGGTGTCTTCCAGGTCGTCGCTCTGGCCCGCGGCCACGACGTCCACCTCGAGCTCCACGTCCACCTCGAACGGCTGCGGTCGACTCTGCTCCTCGGGGAGCACCCCGTGGATCCCGAGCTCACGCAGGCCCGCGACGATGATCCTGCCCACGGCTCAGGAGTCCGCGCGTGCGCGCGTGCGCAGGATGTGCTCCTCGACCGTGATCGCGACGATCTCCCGGCCGGTGGCGCCGAGCTCGCGCCCCGCGAGCCGCTCACTCGCGACGATCGCGTGCGGACCCTCGTCCATCAGCCCCGAGTACAGGAGGTACCCGGCGATGACGCCGAGCAGGCGGTCGCCGAACTCCTCGTTGTGGAGCAGCACCTTCTCCGCCGGCATGTCGAGGCGGCGCGCGATGGTCTCGTAGATCACCGGGAGCCGCTCGGGCAGCTCGTCGTGGCGACCGAGCGGGACGTGCTCGTACGGGATCCCCGCCTCCTCGTAGGCCTGGAGGTTGTGCGGCGAGTCGAGCAGCGAGATGATCCGGGTGAAGCCGTTCTGGCCCAGCCAGATGAGCTCCTCCTGGCGGCGGATCTTGCGGTGGCTGCGCGCGAACCCACCCGGGCGCTCGGACGCCGCGAGCCGGTCGCGCACGATCCAGCAGAAGAACCGGGGCTCGAGCCCCTGCGCCCAGCGCCCTCGCAACGTCGTCACAGCTGGCTCCCGATCACGCGGCGGCTCCTTCGAGGGCATCGAGAAGGTCCACCGCGCGGCGCGCGCCGCCCACGTCGTGGACCCGGACCATGGTGGCGCCCTGATCGAGCGCCCAGACGACGGTCGCGAGCGTGCCGTCGTCGCGTGCCGCGGGCTCGTCGACTCCGAGCGTGCGACCGATGAACGTCTTGCGCGACGCACCGACGAGCACGGGCACGCCGACCCGCTCCACCAGCAGGTGCACCGCGGCGAGCAGCGCCAGGTTGTGCGCCGGTCGCTTGCCGAACCCGATGCCCGGGTCCGCCATGAGCGACCCATCCGGGATGCCGGCCGCGCGTGCGGCGTCGAGCCGTTGCACCAGGAACGCGCCGACCTCTTCGACCACGTCGTCGTACCGGGGGTCGTCCTGCATCGTTCGCGGCTCGCCCTGCATGTGCATGACGACGTAGCCCGCGCCGGCATCGGCGACCACACCCATGAGCTCCGGATCGAGGCGTCCGGCCGACACGTCGTTGACGATCGTCGCGCCGGCCTCGATCGCGCGGGCGGCGACCTCGGCCTTGGTGGTGTCGACGCTGACGGGGACCGACGTCTGCGTCGCGAGTGCCCGGATCACCGGCAGCACCCGGGCGGCCTCTTCGTCGGCGGAGACGGCTGCCGCGCCCGGGCGGGTGGACTCGCCCCCGACGTCGAGCACCGCGGCACCGGCATCGCGGAGGGCGATCCCGTGGGCGATCGCGGCGTCGGGATCGAGGTACAACCCGCCGTCCGAGAACGAATCCGGGGTCACGTTGACGATGCCCATCACCGCCCCCGCGACCTCACCCCAGTCGAACATCAGGTCAGGCAGCGTACAGGGGTCGGGTCGCCGGGACCCCGCCGCTAGAGCCGATTTCCGGGTGATCCGATGAAGCTGATCGCCTCGGCCCGCGTGGCCGGATTGTCCTTGAACAGCCCCCTCACCGCCGAGGTGACGGTCAGCGTCCCGGACTTCTTCACGCCGCGCATGGACATGCACAGGTGCTCGCACTGGATCAGCACGAACACCCCGCGCGGCTGGAGCGTCTCGACGAGCGCGTCGGCGATCTGGGTCGTGAGGCGCTCCTGGACCTGCGGCCGGCGGGCGAACCCCTCGACCAGCCGGGCGATCTTCGAGAGCCCGGTGATCCGGCCGTCGTTGCCGGGGATGTACGCCACGTGGGCCATGCCGTGGAACGGCGTCAGGTGGTGCTCGCACGCGCTGAACAGCGGGATGTCCCGGACCATGACCATCTCGTCGTGGTCCGCCTCGAAGGTCACCGTCAGGTGCTTCGCCGGGTCTTCGTGCAGACCCGAGAAGATCTCCTCGTACATCGCCGCCACGCGCGCCGGGGTGCGCTGCAGGCCGTCGCGGTCGGGATCCTCCCCGATCGCCTCGAGGATCTCGCGCACCGCGTGCTCGATGCGCTCCTTGTCGACGGGACGATCGTCGCCCGTCCCGGGGACGGCGTGGAGCGAGTTCGGATCGGTCACGGGTTGTTCCTCCCGTTCGGGGACCGGCCCGGGGGTACGGGGCCGGATGAGGGGTGCTCGCTCGTCGCCACCGCGCTCGGCCGGGTGCCACCCGCCTCGTGCGGGTGGGTCCAGGGGGTGACGTCGTCGAGCGCCCGCACGACCTGGTCGGCCTCGAGGGTCTCGTGCTCCATCAGGTCCGCCGCGAGGCGGTCGAGCGCGGCCCGGTTGTCGGTCAGGATCGTCCGAGCGACGTCGTGGGCGGCGTCGATGAGGACGCGCACCTCCTCGTCGATGCTCGCGGCGATCTCCTCGGAGTAGTCCGGCCGGGAGGTGAAGTCGCGGCCGAGGAACACCTCACCGTGCGGGTGGCCGAAGCGACGGGGGCCGAGCCGTTCGCTCATGCCCCACTCGGTCACCATCTGCTGCGCGATGGTCGTCGCCCGCTCGATGTCGTTCTGCGCGCCCGTCGTGGGGTCCTCGAAGATCAGCTCCTCGGCCGAGCGACCGCCGAGCAGCATGGCCAGCTCGTCCACGAGCTCGCTGCGGCGCACGAGGAACCGGTCCTCGGTCGGCAGGGTGAGCGTGTACCCGAGCGCGCGCCCGCGCGGGATGATCGAGACCTTGTGCACCGGGTCGGTGTACGGGAGCGCGTGGCTCACCAGCGCATGGCCACCCTCGTGGTACGCGATCACGCGGCGCTCGGCCTCGGAGATCAGCCGGCTGCGGCGCTCGGGACCGGCCATCACCCGGTCGATCGCCTCCTCGAGCTGGTGCACGCCGATCTGGTCCAGACCCCGCCGGCCGGCCAGCAGCGCGGCCTCGTTCATCAGGTTCGCCAGGTCGGCGCCGGTGAAGCCCGGGGTGCGGCGGGCGATGATCGTGAGATCCACCCCGGCGGCGAGCGCCTTGCCCCGGGCGTGCACCGCGAGGATCGCCTTGCGCCCCTCGAGGTCGGGGCGGTCCACGACGATCTGGCGGTCGAAGCGCCCGGGCCGGAGCAGTGCCGGGTCCAGGATGTCCGGCCGGTTCGTCGACGCGAGCAGGATCACCCCGGTCTTCGGGTCGAACCCGTCCATCTCCACGAGGAGCTGGTTCAGGGTCTGCTCGCGCTCGTCGTGGCCACCTCCGACGCCGGCGCCCCGGTGCCGCCCGACCGCGTCGATCTCGTCGACGAACACGATCGCGGGCGCCGCGGCCTTCGCCTTCCCGAAGAGGTCGCGGACCCGGGACGCGCCGACCCCGACGAACATCTCGACGAAGTCCGAGCCGCTGATCGAGAAGAACGGCACGCCGGCCTCCCCGGCCACCGCCTTGGCCAGGAGCGTCTTGCCGGTGCCGGGCGGCCCGAAGAGCAGCACCCCGCGCGGGATCTTGGCGCCGAGCTGCTCGAAGCGGGCCGGCGCGGTGAGGAAGTCCTTGATCTCACCGAGCTCCTCGACCGCCTCGTCGAGGCCGGCGACGTCCGCGAACGTCACCGTGGGCAGGTCCTTGCCGACCGGCTTCGCGCGCGACCGGCCGAATCCCATCACGCCGCGCCCGCCCTGGGCCTGGCTGACGAACCAGAGGACGAGCCCGAGCACGAGGACGAACGGGAGGATGCTCAGCAGCAGCGAGACCCATGGGTTCTCCGACTGGCCGTCGACCTTGAAGTCGCGGACCTTCGCTCGCCGGATCTCCTTGGTGATCGTGTCGGCGTACTGCGCGGGGAACCGGCTCTGGTACTCGACTCCGTTGGTGAGCGTCCCTTTGACCTCGTTGTCGCGGTCGAGCAACGTGATGCTGCGGACCTTCCCGTCAGCGAGTCGCTGCTCGAACGTGGCCAGATCGAGCGTCTTGCGTCCCGAGCCGCTCGTGACGATGCGCGTCACGACGAACGCCGAGACGACGGCGAGGACGATGCCGAGGATCAGGAGGCGGCGTCGCGGGGTCACAGGCACCGGATCGGCGAGACAGTCGGGGCGCCCAGGCTACCCGGGCCATCCGACCCCGAGGAACGCCGGTTACTGGGCGCCGGGGCCGTGGTACTCGACGACGTCGGGAAGGTTCCGGTAGCGCTCACCGGCGTCGAGTCCGTAGCCGACGACGAACGCGGGAGGGATCGGGAACCCGACGTACTTGATGTCGAGATCGGACTTCTGCAACCCGTCCTTCACCAGCAGCGCCACGATCTCGAGCGACGCGGGATGGCGGGCCTCGAGGTTCCGGCGCAGGTACGCGAGCGTGAGACCCGAATCGACGATGTCCTCGACGATGAGCACGTGGCGGTCGGTGAGGTCGAGATCCAGGTCCTTGATGATCCGGACCACGCCGCTCGTGCGCGTCGCGGACCCGTAGGACGAGACCGCCATGAAGTCGAACTCCACCGGCAGGTCGATCGCGCGGGCGAGGTCGCTCATGAACATGAACGCGCCCTTGAGCACGCCGACGAGCAACGGCGGCCGGTCCGCGTAGTCCGCGGTGATCTCCTTGCCCAGGCCGATGATCCGCTCGCGCAGCTCCTCGGCCGGGACCACCACTGCACCGAACGGGTCCGTCACGGGCGTCACGGTACCGCCTGGTGCAGCACCCCGGCCGCCCGCCACACCCGGCGGCCTCCCGAGAGCTCCGCGGCCCGGCGCTCGGCGCGCGCGACCGTCAGCACGCGCTCGACCTCCGCAAGCGACGGCGGCGGTGCTCCGAGCCAGCGGCGCACCGCCCGGCGGGCCAGCACCGGAGGCGCGGCGGCGAGCACGCGCACCGACGGCCGGGCTCCCCCGGCCTCGTCGAGCAGAGTGTCCGCGAGCTCGTCGAGGAAGTCCGCCTCCGCCCGCATGACCGCGGCCTGACGGTTGAGCACGGGGACGAGGTCGCGGTCCGCGCCCGCGCACAGGGACGGCAGCGCGTCGTGACGGACCCAGTTCCGACGGTGCACCCGCCCGTCGTTCGTCGGGTCGATGGCGGGAACGAAGCCACGCTGAACACACACCGCGTGGACGTCGGCGCGCCGCGCGCCGAGCAGCGGCCGGACGATGTGCCCGCGCCGCGTCGCCATGCCCGACAGCCCTCGGGAGCCGCTGCCCCGCAACAGGTTGAGCAGCACGGTCTCGGCCTGGTCGTCGGCCGTGTGCGCGACGAGGACCGCGTCGGCGCCGATCACCGCACGCTCGCGTTCGAGCGCCTCGTACCGTGCGTCGCGTGCGCGCGCCTCGAGGTTGCCGCCCGGCGGCACGCGCACGCGCACCGACCGCGCGGTGACGCCGAGCCGGCGCGCCGCCTCCCGCACGACGTCCGCGTCGCGCGCGCTCCCCGGGCGCAGGCCGTGGTCGACGTGCACCGCAACAGGGTCGAGTCCCGCGTCCGCGGCGAGGATCAGCAGGGCAAGCGAGTCGGGGCCACCCGAGCAGGCCACCACGACCGGTGCGACGAGGCCGTCCAGATCCGCGCCGTCACACCGCTGCGCCGGCACCGGTGCTCCTACCGGGCGGCGAGGTTCGCGCCGTCGACCCGCGCGAGCCAGCGCATCGGGTCGGTGAGCTCGTCGAGCGTCGGGAGATGGTCGGGGCTCCGCCACGCGGGATCGATCGCGTGCATCCCGGCCTCACGCTCGATCGCTTTGACGAACGCCTCGCCCACCTCGTACTGCTTCATCTTCAGCTCGAGGCCGAGCAGCCGTTGCACCATCGCCGTCGCGCCGCGCGCGTTGCGCCGGGCCTGCAGGACGCTCGCCATGCGCTCCTGCCCGTCGACGAGATCTGCGCCCAACCGGTTCATCACCGCGTTCCCATGACCCTCGAGCAACGACATCAGCGCCTGGACCCGGCTCAGCGTCTCGCGCTGCTCGGGCGACGCGAACAGCGACACCACGCCGCCCTCGTCGATGGGGTTGCGGCCGCGTCGCATCTCTTCCACCGCGCGCACGACCGCGGTGAGCAGGCGCTTCGGGTCCGGGTCCGCCGCGCCCACCAGGTCCCCGACGAGCGACAGGAAGTAGTCGCGCAGCCAGGGGACCCCGGTGAACTGCGCCCGGTGCGTCAGCTCGTGCAGCGCGATCCAGAGCCGAAAGTCACGGGGCCGGAACGCGAAGCGCTTCTCGAGCCCGAGCACGTTCGGCCCGACGTAGTAGACGGCGTCCTCGGAGATCGCGCTCGACGAGTCCTCGGGCACGAGCAGGTCGTACTGGCCCAGCACCCGCTGGGCGACGTAGCCGAGCAGGAAGCCGAGCTCGGCCCCCGCGACCCGGCGCCCCACCGGCGCCACCGGGCTCTGCGCCATCCGCGCCCCGACGCGCTCGCTGAAGGGCGCGAGCAGGCGCCGCATGGACCCGACGTTCGCGCCGACCCACCCACCCCGGTCAAGGACGGTCGCCACCGCGGCGGTCGGCGGGCGGAGCCCGGTGAGCGCGGTGACCGCGGCTTCGGCCTGCGCGGTGACGTCCTCGAAGTCCCGCTGGAGGGACACCCCGAGGTACGAGGTCGCGATCGGCTCGCGGCCGGCGATCCGGCGGGCGACCCGCTCGGCGAGGCCCCAGTCCACCGGCTCCGGCGTGGTGCTCAGCGATGCGGGGGCCGGCGCGCGCACTACCGCTTCGGATGCTTCAGCCGGTAGACGCGCTTGTAGTACCCGAGGGGCAGCGCGACGAGGGCGATGACGAGCGCGCTCGCGAGCAGGACGAACGCGATCCAGTAGTGCCAGGGTTGGGCGTCGGCGACGCTGGCCCCGGTGCTCGCGCTCGCGGGCAGCGTGGTGGCGATCAGCAGGCCGGTGACCACCGCCAGGAACGCTGCACCCTTGGCGACTGCTGCTGTGCGACTCACGCTGCTCACTCGGGGCTCCCGGACCGGCTCGATGGACGTGGGTGCATCGTAGGGCGGGGCTCCGGCGGAGAGTGAACTCGCAGGCTCAGGCGTCGCCGAGCGCCTCGGCGATGCGTCGCCGCAGCGCTTCGGGGGCCTCGTCGTGACACCGGGTGGCGACGACCCGCCGGATCTCGATCTCGAAGTAGAAGCCCTGGGCGCAGGGCGGGCACTCGTCGAGGTGCCGGGTGATGGCGCGACGCTTCCAGACCGTCAGCTCACCATCGAGGTAGTGGTACACGCGGGGTACCGCGCCTTCGCAATCCATCCGTCGATCCCCCGACCTATCCCCCTGAAGAAGAACCACTCGGGACGAGACCACGATCCTCGGCCAAATCCCACAACCGCTTCTGCAACTGCTTTCTTCCCCGATGCAGCCGGCTCATCACCGTACCGATCGGGACGTCCATGATCTCGGCGATCTCCTTGTACGAGAAGCCCTCGACGTCGGCGAGCAGCACGGCGATCCGGAACTGCTCGGGCAGGTCCTCGAGCGCCTGCTTGACCGTCTCGTCGGGGATGGAGTCCAGGACCTCGGCCTCCGGGCCCTTGTCCGCTTCGACCGCTTCGAGCCCTCCGATGCGCTTGTACAGGTAGAAGTCCTCGACGTCGTCGAGCTCGACCTGCTCGGGACGCCGCTTCTTCGCCCGGTACGAGTTGATGTACGTGTTCGTGAGGATCTTGTAGAGCCAGGCCTTGAGGTTGGTCCCCTCCTTGAAGCCCGGGAACCCCCGGTAGGCCCGAAGGTACGTCTCCTGGACGAGGTCCTCGGCGTCGGTGGGGTTGCGCGTCATGCGCAGGGCCGCCGAGTACAAGGCCGACATGAACGGCATTGCGAGCTCAGCGAACTGCGCCTGATCGGCCATGGGCCGGAGGATACCCCGCGCCCGGTGCGCGCCTCCCGTCGCGCGGCCGGACCACCGACCACCAATTCGGGGGCGGGACCGCGGGGTCACCGGCTACAACGACCCGATGGCGCGCGCGCAGGGACGATCCGACGACGAGGTGGAGCTCCGACCGCCGACGGCCGCTGACGTCGACGCGATCTACGCCGCGGTGTCCGAGTCGCTCCCGGAGCTCGCCACCTGGATGACGTGGTGCCACCCCGGATACGCACGCGACGAGACCGTGGACTGGGTTCGGTCCACCGAGCAGGCCTGGACGGACGACACGGAGCACGCGTTCGTGATCGTCGACCGTCGGGACGGACACCTGCTCGGCGGCTGTGGGTTGAACGCGCTCGACCGACTCAACCGGTGGGCGAACCTCGGCTACTGGGTCCGCACCTCCGCGACCGGACGCGGCGCGGCCACCCGCGCCGCGACCCTGGTCGCCGACTTCGGCTTCGCGGAGCTCGGCCTGGATCGCATCGAGATCCTGGCCGCGACCGGCAACGCCCGGAGCCAGCGCGTCGCGGCACGGGTGGGCGCGGTGAGAGAAGGTGTGCTGCGGCGCCGGCTGCACGTCAACGACGTGTCGCACGACGCGGTCGTGTTCTCCCTGATCCGCGACGAGTGGTCCGGAGCACGAGACCGCTGACGCGGTCGCGCTCCGCTGCTTCTGCCCGTCAGATGCGCGTCGACGACGACTTCGTCGTCTTCGCGGTGGCGGCCCCGTCCTTCTTGCGCATGACGACGAGCACGACGATCAGCCCGATGATGGCCAGGATGCCGATGATCTGCAGTGGTCCCATGGTTTGCAATTCCCCTCGAAGATGTCCCAACCGCGCTCCGCCATCATCGGCAGCGAATTGGGACGGGTTGAGAGCAAAGCCCGGCAATCCCCGCAGTAGCGTCGAACTGCTCCTCGAGGCGCCATTCCCACCCCGAAAGGCCACGATGCAAGCGCGGATCGGCGGCATGCGAGAGCGGACGCGCGGCCTGGTGATCCTCGTCGCCGCCCTCATCGGGCTCGTGGCCGAGGCGGTCTCGACGATCCAGGACGGCATCGGCGGGCCGAAGGTCATCGCGCTCGCCTGCTTCGCATTCCTCTTCTGGTACGGCTGGGAGCTGGCGCGCCGCCGCCCGCGGCCTCAGTAGCGCCCCCGCTCACGCTCGACCGCGCGCTCGCGCCGCAGCTCGAGGCGCAGCCCACCCCGGCGCCACGCGAACGCGAGGGCGACGGCCGGCCAGCCGGCCGCGGCGTACCCGAGCATCATGTGGTGCTCCCAGCGGGACCGGCGGCGACCGCACGCGGCCCACACACGGCGGGAGATCGTCCGCCCGTCGCGGATCAGCCAGATCAGGAACGGCAGCCCCACGACGTACCCGAGCACGACCAGGCCGATCAGCACTTCGACGCGGAGGAGCCGGGACATGCCCAACCCTAGGTGTCGGTGTGTCCCGTTCGACGCGACGGGTCGTCGAGACCGGCGGTCGCCACGGCCGGATCGGCCGCGGCGGTCGCCACCGCGTGGCGCCGGGTCCGGCGCTTGCGTGCGCTCAGGTCGGCCCACTCCTCGAGCAGATCGGCTCGCTCACGGCTGCGGCGCCACTTGCCCACCGCGACGATCACGGGCCACCCGGCCAGCGCGTAGGCGCTGACCAGGCCCGTCCGCCACTGGACGAGCGGCCGGCGCGCCGCGTGACGCCAGACGCCGCCGGGGATGCGATCCATGTCCCGCAGGCCCCAGAGCAGGACGGGCAGCATCACGACGTAGCCGGCGACGAGCGCGAGTGCGATGAGCGCGGTCTTCGACATCCCCGATCCCCGTTCCCCCGTGCGGAGTGTAGGAGGGGCGCCGGATCGTGCGCACGGGACGCCGGGCGTCCCCGGGGGTCAGCCGACCGGGTTGCGGTGCGCCGGGAGCAGGCGCTTCGCGTCGCGCTCGGCTTCGAGGACGGCGAGGAGGGTGCGCCGGGTCTCCGGCTCGGTGTCGGCGACGTTGCGACGCTCTTCCGGGTCGGTGGTCAGGTTGTGCAGCTCGAAGACCGGGTCGGCGGCAGGCGGCAGGAACGGGTTCCGCACGAGCCCGTGGGCCTCGTTCCAGTCGTCGAGCCGCTCGTAGTAGTGGTTGAGCTTCCAGAGCTCGGGAGCCCCGCCACCACCCGTCGGCACCGTTGCGACCACCGACTCGACCCGCGAGGGTGCCGCGACCGATTCGTACGGCCGGCCCCCGACGAGCCCCACCTGGGTGCTCCCCCTCGAGATGTCGTCGTCGGTCATGAAGTACACCGGAGCCGCGACCGGCTCACCCGAGCCGCCGACGAACGCGCTGAGGTCGCGCCCGGGGAGCGGCTGGGCCTCGTCGTGGTGCTCCGCGACGCCGGCGGCCGCGCGCTCGACGTCGACCCCGGCGAGCCCGAGCAGCGTCGGGAGCAGGTCGACGTGGCTCGTGGGGATGGTGATCCCGCCCGGGCCCGCGGAGACGCCGGGCCCGGTGACGAGCAGCGGCACGTGCAGCGCCTCGTCGAACGCGTTGTACCACTTCTGCATCATCCCGCCGTGCGCGCCGAGCAGGTCCCCGTGGTCGGAGGTGAACACGATCACGGTGTCGTCGGCGAGCCCCGCGTCGTCGAGCGCATCGAGGATCCGACCGATCGCCCGGTCCACCACCTTGTGCAGGTAGTAGTAGAGGCGGCGGTACGCAAGGTCGGCGGCCTGCGGGAAGAACATCTGCGGCCACACGTCGACGAACTGCTCGTGGCAGGCCGGTCGACCCGCGAACGAGTCGGGCTGCGAGGGCGCCTCCCCGATCTCGGGCACCGTGTCGTCCGGCGGCTCGAACCCGAGGATCTGCTCCCACCCGAACTCGGTGAATCCGATGTCGTGCGGGTTGACGAACGACGCGACCGCCAGCCATGGCCCGTCGCGGCGCGCCCGCGCGAGCTCGCCGAACAGCTCGACGACCTGGTCGGCGAAGACCCCGTCACGCACGGCTCCGCAGTCGGGCTTCGCGGCGCCGTGCGGCTCGCGCCCGATCCAGCCGGAGAAGCCGTAGGAGTCGAGCCGGTCGGCCCTCCGGTACGCGTCGACTCCCGCCGCGATCGGGGTGCCGTCGGCGTCGGACGCCATCAGGCTGTCGTGCGTCCCGGGGATCAGGAGGTCGGCGTGCGAGATGTGCCACTTGCCGCGGTAGTGCGTGCGGTAGCCGCCGGCCCGGAACCAGTCGCCCAGCGTCGGCACCGAGCTCGGGTCGAGCCAGTGCATCGCGGGATCGTCGGCCTTCTTCGCGGCGCCGTCGGTCTGGGTGACGCCGTGCAGCGACGGGTACTGGCCGGTGAAGAGCGTGGCCCGACTCGGGAGGCACGCGGTCGACCCCGCGTAGTGGCGGTGGAACTCGAGGCCTCCGGCGCGCAGGTGCTCACGAGCCGGGAGCTGCTCGCGCCGGAAGGTCGCGACGGCGTCGGTCTCGTAGGGCGGCGGGTACCGCTCCTCGTCGGTCATCACGATGAGGACGTTCGGCTGTGACGACACGGGTGCCCCGGGGTTCGGCGGACGAAGGCTGGACCGGCCAGGGATCTTGTCAGGCGCGCCCAACGGCGGGTCGCCGGGACCCGACCCAGCCGGCGCGGGACCCGGGCTGCCGGGCGCTACCCTGATTGCTCCTTTCGTACCGATCAAGGAGCTCGGGCAGGTGGCAGGCGGGCACGCGCGACGGCTGCAAGCGCGGCGACGGATCGCGGCAGCCGCCCTCGTCGTGCTGATCGTCGCCCTCGGGACCGGCGGCATCTCACCGACCGCCGCGGGAGCCGCCGCCGTGCGCACCGTGCCCGGCCAGTACGCGTCCATCGGTGCGGCGATCGCCGCCTCGACCACGGGTGACACGATCCAGGTCGCGCCGGGGACCTACCACGCGTCGGTGGACTTCAGCGGCAAGAACCTCACGCTCGTCGCCACCGGTGGGCCTTCCGTGACCACGATCGACGCGGACGGGACGACCGGCGTCTCGATCGGTCCCGCGGGGGTCATCAGCGGGTTCACGATCACCGATGGTCGCGCCACGTTCGGCGCGGGGCTGAAGGTGCTCGGCGCCGGCTCGGTCATCAAGGGCAACGTCTTCGACGGCAACGTGCTCGACACCGGGGGCTGGGGCGCAGCGATCTTCGGCAACGGCGCGTCGCCCACGATCGAAGCCAACGTCTTTCGGCACAACAGCTGCGACAACCAGTTCGGCGCCGGGGTGATGACGTTCGTGAACAGCTCCTCGCCGTACGTCACCGACAACGTGGTCGTCGACAACCCGTGTGCGGCGATCAACCTCATCGAGCCGGAGGATGCGGCCGGCATCGTCGCCAACAACACCATCGTGCGGAACCGGGCCGGGATCGTCGGCGACCTCTTCGACTCGACGAAGCAACGGGCGTTCGTCAACAACATCGTCGTGGACAACACCGTCGGGGTTGACCTGCCGCTGGCGCCGGCGGACCGACCGATCTTCAACCACAACCTCGTGTTCGGGAACGACACGGACTTCGCTGCGGGAACGACGAACGCGACCGGGACAAACGCCAACCTCTCGGCCGATCCCCGCTTCGTCGACGCGGCGACGGACTTCCACCTGCAGGCAGGTTCGCCGGCGATCGACCAGGGCACCGACGACTACGCGCCGGAGAAGGACTTCGACCAGGGCCCACGGAGCGACGACGGCGACGGTGACGGCATCGGCGGCGAGGACCTGGGGGCCTACGAGCGCGCGGCGCCACCCCTGCCGATCATCTCGATGGGGTCGGTCTCCGTGACCGAGGGCGATGCCGCGTTCCAGGTGGTGACCGTGCCGCTGCACCTGTCGCGGCCGTACAAGGCCCCGATGCTCCTGGCCTGGTCGACGGTCGCCGACAGCGCGACGAGCCCCGCCGACTTCACCGGGCTCTCGAACATCTTCGCCGGCTTCACGAACGGGCAGGCCGACATGACGATCCAGGTCACCGTGAAGGGCGATCTGCTCGACGAACCGAACGAGCGCTTCCACATCCACATGACAAATCCGACGAACGTCACCCTGGGCCACGACGGGACGGTCACGATCGTCGACAACGACACGCGACCGTCGATCGTCACCCAGGGCGCGTCGACCCGCGAGAGCGACGACTCCGGCCACGAGCTCGACTTCCCGGTGCGTCTCTCGGCTCCGTCCGGCAAGACGGTCTCCGTCGGGTACACGACGTCGCGGGGCACCGCGAAGCCGGGGACGGACTACGTGACGAAGACGGGCGTGCTGACGTTCCCACCCGGCTCCACCCAGCGCATGGCGAAGGTGTGGATCCGGGACGACCGGGTGCGCGAGCACACGGAGACGTTCACCGTGCGGTACTTCGGCCCGGCCAACGCGTCGATCCCGGCTGCCAACGTCCGAGTTGCGGGCACCATCGTCGACGACGACTGACGTGGAGCCGGGAAGGAGATTCGAACTCCTGACCTGCTCATTACGAGTGAGCTGCTCTACCGACTGAGCTATCCCGGCCGAATCGGGGAGTTTAGCGAGGCGCGCTCCCGCCCCCGGCTGGAAGGTGCAGCAGCAGGCGCTCGAGCAGCAGGGTCTCGTTCGGGTTGAACTCGAACGCGGCGCGAGCCTCACGGCAGGCATCGAGCGCGCGGGTCGCGGCCGCCGGGCTCACCGACACCGAGGCCCGGTCCGCGTTGAGCGCGGGGACGCCGGCCGCCAGCGCGTCCCGGTAGACCGACTCGATCGCGGTGATCCCCTCGAGGAGCGCGTCGACACGCGCCCGACGCGCCTCGCGCTTCTGACGATCGGTCACCCGCTTGCGCATTGCGCTCGCGGTGCGGGCCGCATACTGCTGATGCTCGATCTCGGCGTCGAGCTCCTCGAGCTCGTTCTCCTGCCCGGCCTCGAGCGCCGTGAGCGTGTCCTTGATGACCTCGCTCAGGCCCTCCGCGAGCGCCAGCACGTTCGCGCCCGAGCCGTCGATGCGCGCAGGCACGTCGGCGAACGCGTCGCGCAGCCCGGCCATCGGACCGGACAGCGCCACGGCCCGGTCGAGCCGCCCGCCGGCGAGCGCCGCCGCGAGCCGCGCCCGTGCCTCGGGCACCCCTTGCCGCTCGAGCTCGGCGAGCAGGACGTCGGTGCCGAGCGCGCCGAAGTCGATCTGCTGCGTGCGCGAGCGGATCGTGTCGAGCAGCTCCGCGGCCGACTCGGCGACGAGGATGATGATCGTGCGCGGCGGAGGCTCCTCGATGCTCTTCAGGAGCGTGTTCGACGACTCCGGGTTGAGCCGGTCGGCTTCGAGCAGCATCACCACCTTGCGCTCGGTCTCGATCGGGCTCGCGTGGACGGCCGGGAGGATCGCCTCGCGCACGTCGCGCTCGACGGAGTACATCGTGGCGACGGGCCGGAACTCGACGACGTCCGGATGACGCCCCCGCAGCACCCGCTCGTCGCCGTCCGCGCCGATGAGCAGTGCGGCGAAGCAGCGCGCCGCAACCTCGATCCCGGAGCCGCGCGGCCCCACCAGCAGGTACGCGTGGACCGGGCGCTCGGCCGCGCGCTGCAGCATCGCCACCGCGTGCTCCTGGCCGATCACCTGCTCCCACATGGAGGGCGAGCGTAGGGCGGAGCGGGCACGAAGTGCGGAGGCCGGAGCGACCCGATGTGGCGAGCGTAGGGCGGAGCGGGCACGGAGTGCGGAGGCCGGAGCGACCCGATCTGGCGACACTACGGGCTGAGGCGCTCGGTGACGACGCTCCACAGCTTCTCCTCGACCGCGTCGACGTCGCCGGAGCCGTCGATGACCGTCCAGTCCCGGAGCCGGGCGAGGCGTCGGTACGCATCCCGGACCCTCGAGTGGAATTCCTCGGCTTCCCGCTCCATCCGATCGCTCGCCGACCGGCGCGCGGCCGCGACGTCGTCAGGGACGTCGAGCACCAGGACGAGGTCCGCGGCGAGGCCGTCGGTGGCCCACTCGCTCATCCGTTCCAACATCTGCGGGTCGAGCGCGCGCCCGGCCCCCTGGTACGCGAGCGTCGACGGCACGTACCGGTCGCTGACGACCCAGGTGCCCCTCGCGAGGGCCGGCCGCACGACCTCCGCGACGTGCTGGGCCCGGTCCGCGGCCATCAGCAGGGCCTCCGCTGCGGGCACCAACGGCTCGTCGCCGTCCAGCAGGAGCGACCGGATCCGTGCACCGGCAGCGGTGGCCCCGGGCTCGAACGTCTGGATCACGTCCTTGCCGAGGCCTTGGAGCCGGGCGACGAGCCGCGCCACCTGCGTGCTCTTGCCGCTGGCGTCGCCGCCCTCGAGGACGATGAAGCGTCCGGTCATCCGCTCGCCTCCGCTGCGGGCGGCTCGGGAGCGGGTGGTGGCTCCGGCGCCGGCTGCTCCGCTTCCGGCGGCTTGGGCTTGAGGTGCGGCGAGGGATGACCGTTCGACGGATGTCGGGGCACACCCGCGAGGGCGCGCATCGCCCGCAGCTCACGGCGCGCGTAGAGGCCCGAGACGACCGTGAGCACCGCGCCACCCCAGAGTGCGAGCCGCACACCGGGGAACCCGTAGCTGAACCCGCCGAGCGTGATGCGGGGCGCGCCCGCGGCCAGGCTGAACAACCACTCGTAGAGGTCCGCGAACAGCGGCGAGATGGTCAGTGACAGGAGCAGGCACAGGCGGACCACGGCGTACAGCGTGGCGAACGTCCGGCCGCGCAGCTCGTCGGTCACATGCTCCTGGATGAGCGTGAACCCGGTGACGTAGGCGCCGCCCGCACACGCGCCGACTCCCGCGATCGCCACCGCGGCGAGACCACCCACGTTGAAGGCCGCCGCGGCCGCGAGACAGATCCCGGCCGTGATGATCGACCACTCGAACACCGTGTCGCGCGGCAGCCGCTTCTGGAACCCGAGGAGCGTGAACACACCGATCGCGGCGCCGGTGCCCAGTGCGAACAGCAGCACCGTGTACTCCGACTTGCTCCCCAGCACCTCCGTGGCGAACACGGTGCTGAGCGGCACCATCGCGCCGGCCCCGATCACGCCACCACCGAGCCCGACGATCACCGCGCGGGCGAAGCGGTCGGTGCGGATGAACGAGAGCCCGTCCTTGATCTCGGAGAAGGTCGACGTCCACTCGAACTTCTGGTCGTCCCGCTTCCGGCGGCGTGGGATGGGAAGCCCGAACACGATGATCGCGGACACGACGTACGTGACCGCGTCGAACCAGAAGGCCGGGATGGCGGCGTTCTCCTGGAGCGAGTGCAGCGCCTGAAACCCGCCCAGCCAGCCCGCGACGACCGTCAGGACCCCGGTGATGAGCGCGCCCAGCGGGAAGGTGCCGTACGACGCGACCAGAGACAGCGAGTTCGCGGTCGCGAGGTTCTCCTCGGGCACGAAGTGCGGGACGGACGCATCCTTCGCGGGCCCCCAGAGCAAGGTGAGGATCTCGACGAAGAAGGAGACGATCACCAGGAGCCAGAGGGTGTTCACGAACGGCAGCGTGCAGATGAGCGCGGCGCGCCCGAGGTCGCAGCACACCATCACCTTGCGCCGGTCGAACCGGTCGACGATCACGCCGCCGAGGGTGGCGAGGAAGAAGCCCGGCACCATCCGCACCGCGATGACCAGGCTGAACGCGGCCGCGGAGTCGTTCGAGACGCGACCGGTCAGCTGCAGGATCGCGAAGAACCCCACCCAGTCGCCGAGGCTGGAGAAGCACTGGGCCAGCCAGAGCTTGAAGAACGGGCGCGTCCCGAAGAGCCGCCACGGAGCCGGCGGGATCGAGTGCTCCTCGGACGAGGGCGGGATGAAAGGTGCGGGCTCCGGGCTCACGCACGCTTCAGACTATGCAGGGGGGCGGCTGGGTTCGGGCGTGGCCGAGGTCGCGACGCCGAGCGCCATCAGAACGGCGCGGGATCGACCGGCTCGACCGTCGGGGCGACGCGCTTCTCGGGCCGCTTGGCCGTCTTCTTCGTGGCCTTCTTCGCGGTCGTCTTCTTGGCGGTCTTCTTCGCCTTCTTCTTGACCGCCTTCTTCTTGGCCTTCTTCTTGGCCGGGCCCTTGGCCGCGCGCTCACGGAGGAGCTCGATCGCCTCCTCGAGCGTCACCGCGGCCGGGTCGAGCCCGCGGGGGACGGTGGCGTTGGTGGTCCCGTCCGTGACGTAGGGGCCGAAGCGGCCGTCGAGCACGCGCACCGGCTTCTCGGTGTCCGGGCTGGTCCCGAGCTCCGCGATCGGCGGCTTGGCCTGCCCCCGGCGCTGCTTGGGCTGGGCGAAGATGGCTTCGGCGCCTTCGAGCCCGATGTCGAAGATCTGGCTCTCGGACTCGAGGCTGCGACTGTCGGTGCCCTTCTTGAGGTACGGGCCGTACCGCCCGTTCTGGGCGGTGATCTCCGCGCCGTCGGCGTCCTTGCCGACCACCCGGGGCAGCGAGAGGAGCTTCAGCGCGGTCTCGAGGTCGACCGACTCCGGGTCCATCGACTTGAACAGCGACGCGCGCGGCGGCTTGGCCTTCGACCCTTCCTCGAGCTCCCCGAGCTGCACGAACGGGCCGAACCGGCCGTTCAGCGAGAGGACCTTCTGGCCTGTCGCGGGGTCGATGCCGAGCTCGCGCGGCCCGGCGGCGCCGCGGGCGAGGAGCTCCTCGGCCCGCTCGACCGTCAGCTCGTCGGGGGCCATGTCCGCGGGCAGCGGGCACTTCTCGTCGCCGCGGTGCAGTGACTCGCCGGTGTTCCAGACGTGGACCACGATCTCGGGCCGGCCGGTGTCACCGCCGCCGTCGATGTGGATCGCGTTGACCTCGCTCATGTCGATCTTGGCGAGGTTCTCCTCGGAGACGAGCTCGTGGAGGCCCGCGCTGCCGTTGCCGTAGTAGAACGCGTGGAGCCACTTCTCGGACTCCGCTCGCCCGGCTGCGACTTCGTCCAGCGCCTCTTCCATGGTGGCGGTGAAGTCGTAGTCGACGAGGTGCGGGAAGTAGCGCTCGAGCAGCTGCGTCTTCGCGAACGCGGTCCACGACGGGACGAGGGCGTTCCCCTTCTTCCAGACGTACCCGCGCTCGTTGGTGATGGTGTTGATGATCGAGGCGTACGTCGACGGTCGGCCGATCGCTCGGTCCTCGAGCTCCTTGACGAGGCTCGCCTCGGTGTAGCGGGCGGGCGGCTGCGTCGAGTGGCCGCTCGCGTTGATCCCGTCGCACGCGACGCCCTCGCCGGTGCCGACCGCGGGGAGGTTCGCCTCGCCGTCCTCGGTCTCGGGCTCCTCGCTCACGTCGACGTACGCCATGCGGAAGCCGAGGAACTCGAACGTGCGACCCGAGGCGCGGAACACCGCCTGCTCGCCCGCGCTCGACGTCCCGGCCAGGCGCAGCGTGAGGCTGCGGCCACGCGCGTCCGGCATCTGGCTGGCGACGGTCCGCATCCAGATCAGCTCGTACAGCGACTGCTCGTCCCGGCTGAGCTCGCCCCGCACCTGCTCCGGGGTGCGGAACCGGGCCCCGGACGGGCGAATGGCCTCGTGGGCCTCCTGCGCGTTCTTCACCTTGTTGGCGTAGGTGCGCGGCGCGGGCGGCAGGTACGCCTGGCCGAACCGCTCGACGATCTGGGCGCGGGCGGCGTCGACGGCCTGCTCGGAGAGCTTCACCGAGTCGGTCCGCATGTAGGTGATGTAGCCGCGCTCGTAGAGGCCCTGCGCGACGGACATCGTCCGCCCCGCGCTGAACCGGAGCTTGTTGCCCGCCTCCTGCTGCATCGTCGTCGTCTTGAACGGCGCCTTCGGCCGCTCGGTGAACGGCTTCGACTCGGCCGAGGCGACCGTGTACGCGACATCGCGCAACCGCGACGCGAGCGCGCCCGCGTCGGCCTCGCGCAGGTGCACGGCCCCCGAGCCGTCCGCGAGCGCACCGGTGGCGGGATCGAAGTCCCGGCTCGTCGCGACGCGACGGCCGTCGAGCTCGACGAGGCGCGCCCCGAACGACACGCCGCGCGCGGCGAACCGTCCGTCGAGGTCCCAGTACTCCGCGGCGCGAAACGCCATCCGCTCGCGCTCGCGCTCGACGACCAGGCGCGTCGCGACGCTCTGCACGCGTCCGGCGGACCGTGCGCCGCCGACGCGACGCCACAGCACCGGCGAGACCTCGTAGCCCACGAGTCGGTCGAGCACCCGGCGGCCCTCCTGGGCCTCGACGAGCTTCATGTCGAGCTCGCGCGGATGGGCGATGGCCTCCTCGATGGCCTGCTCGGTGATCTCGTGGAAGACCATCCGCTTGACCGGGAAGCTGGCCTTCGGCTTCAGCACCTCGAGGAGGTGCCACGCGATGGCCTCGCCCTCGCGGTCCTCGTCGGTCGCGAGGTAGAGCTCGTCGGCGTCCTTGAGCGCCCGCCGCAGGCCGCCGACGACCTTCGTCTTCTCGGGCGAGATGACGTACTCGGGCTGGAAGTGGTTCTCGACGTCGATCGCGAGGCCCTTCCGGGGCAGGTCGCGGACGTGGCCGACGCTGGCCATGACCGTGTAGTCGCGGCCGAGGAACTTGCCGATGGTGTCGGCCTTGGTCTTGGACTCGACGATGACGAGAGGCTTGGGCACGGGACTCGATTTCGGCTCGGAGACGGAGCGACCGTAGCGCCGCTCCCCAATTCCGTGGTGCCACGGGAATCCCGTCCGTGTCAAACGGACCGGCCCGAGGTTCGCAAAAGGCCCCGTCTAACCTGAAGCCCTCATGGATCTCTTTGACCCGAAATCATTGATCGAAACGTTCGGCACGATCGGGTTGATCCTGATCATCTTCGCCGAGTCCGGGCTGCTGCTCGGGTTGATCTTCCCGGGCGACTCGCTGCTCGTCACCGCGGGCCTGCTGGCCTCGGAGCACAAGTTCGGCCTCAACATCTGGTTCGTCGCCGGCGGCGCGTTCCTGGCGGCCGTCGCCGGCGCGCAGGTGGGGTACTGGCTCGGCCACCGCTACGGTCCCAGCCTCTTCAAGCGACCGGACTCGCGCATCTTCAAACGGGAGTACGTCGACCGCTCGCGCGAGTTCTTCGACAAGCACGGCGCCAAGACGATCGTGATCGCTCGCTTCGTGCCGTTCGTCCGCACGCTGGTCCCGATGATGGCCGGCATCGGGGACATGAACCGGCGGACGTTCTTCACCTACAACGTCATCGGAGCCGGACTCTGGGCCGCCGGAGTGACGCTTGCCGGCTTCGCACTCGGGAAGTCGATCCCCAACGTCGACAAGTACCTGCTCCCGATCATCGGCTTGATCATCCTCATCTCGCTCATCCCGCCCCTCCTCGAGTACCGCAAGCACAAGCGACAGCAGAAGGCGGAGCACCCGCTCGACGAGACCGAAGCCAGCGCGCTGACCGAGGACCTGCGCCACGTCGTTGACGAGTAGCGCGGGTCACGGCTCGGCGACCTCGAAGCGGTAGCCCATGCCTGGCTCGGTGAAGAAGTACCGCGGACGGCCCGGCTCGGGTTCGAGCTTGCGCCGCACCTGAGCCATGAAGACGCGGAGGTAGTTCGTCTCGGTCTCGTACGCCGGACCCCAGACCTCCTGTAACAGCTGCTTCTGACCGACGAGCTTGCCCCCGTTGCGCACGAGCACCTCGACGATGTGCCACTCGGTCGGGGTGAGGCGTATCTCGGCTCCCGCGGCGTCGACCACGCGCTTCGCGGCCAGGTCGATCGTGAAGTCCGGCGTCTCGACGACGGCCTCCTCCTCCGACGGTGCGGCGCGGCGGAGTGCGGCGCGCAGACGGGCCAACAGCTCGTCCATGCCGAAGGGCTTGGTCACGAAGTCGTCGGCGCCCGCGTCGAGCGCGGCGACCTTGTCGCTCTCGGCCTCCCGTACCGACAGGACGATGACCGGCACCTGGCTCCAGCCCCGGAGGCCCTGGATGACCTCGACGCCGTCGATGCCAGGCAGTCCGAGGTCCAGGACCACGACATCCGGGTGGTGGCGGGCCGCAAGCTCGAGACCCTCCTCTCCGGTCTCGGCCAGGTCGACGTCGTAGCCCCGCGCGCGGAGGTTGATGCCGAGCGCCCGCCGGATCTGCGGCTCGTCGTCGACGACGAGAACCCGGCTCACCGCTTCGCCGATCCGGTCACGACGTCCTCCCGTTGCTCGTCCCGGCGGCGGCCGGGAGGCTGATCACCATCGTGGCCCCGCCGCCCGGGGTGTCCTCGACCACGACTTCGCCCCCCATCGCGTCGACGAACCCGCGCGCGACCGCGAGGCCGAGCCCGACGCCGGTGCCGTGGCTCGGGTTGTCGCCCAACCGCTGGAAGGGCAGGAAGATCTGCTCGCGCTCGTCGACCGGGATGCCCGGACCGTGGTCGATGACGCGCAGGTCGACCCGGCCGGCCACCGCGCCGGCCTCGACGCGGACGCACTCGCCAACGGGCGACCATGCCCGCGCGTTGTCGACGACGTTCGCAACCGCGCGCTCGAGCAAGGGGGCGTCGGCGTTGACGCGCGGCAGCGTCTCGGGCAGGTCGAGCACCACCTGCACCGGACGATCCGGAAGCCCGTCGAGCGCACGCGGGACGATCTCCTCGAGCCCGACGTCCCGCATCACGAGCTGCATCACCCCGGTCTGGAGCCGGCTCATGTCGAGGAGGTTGCCGACGAGGGCGTCGAGCCGGTCGGTCTCCTCGTCGATCGTGTCGAGGAACTCCGAGGTCGCGTCCGGCGTCCACACCACGTCCCGTTGCAACAGGCTCGTGACCGAGGCCTTGATCGACGCGAGCGGGGTCCGCAGATCGTGGGACACCGCGGCAAGCAGCGCCGTACGCAGCTCGTTGCCCTCGGCCAGCACGGTCGCCGCCTCGACGTCGGCGCGCAGCCGCCGCCGCTCGACCGCGACCTGTACCTGCGCCGCGAACGCCCGGAGCACCTCGACGTCCTCCTGCGACAGGGTGGGGCCGACCACCGCGAGCTGCTCCAGCGGCCCGATCGGGACCGCGAACGACGCATCTTCGGGCCGCGCCGGCACGGGTTCGCCGGTGGCGGCCTCCACCACCCAGCCGCTTTCGGGGAGCTCCCGCAGCACCGCAACCGAGTCCGCGGCGAACGCGGCGCGCAGCTGGGCGACGAGCTGCGGCAGCGGATCCTCCGCGGTGACCAGCGTGCCGCCGAGCGCGGCAAGCGTCTCGGCCTCGGCGCGGGCGCGCGCCGCGTCCGCGGTCCGCCGGCTCGCGATGCTCACCAGCCAGCTCACGACCCCGGCGACGACGAGGAAGACGCACAGCGCAAGGAGGTTCTCGCCCTTGGCGATCGTGAACGTGTGTCGCGGCGGCGTGAAGTAGAAGTTCGCGAGCAGGGACCCGGAGACCGCAGCCAGGACGGCGGGGAGCAAGCCCCCGACTGCGGCGACGACGACGACGAGCAGGAGGAACAGCAGCAGGACGCTCGGGAGCCCGAAGCCCTCCTGGCCGATCTCGAGGGTCAACGCGAGCAGTGGGGGAGCGAGGACCGCGAGCAGCCAGCCGGCGAGCAGTCGCCGGCGCGAGAGGTAGCTGCGGCGCGCCGGGCGGCGCACCCACGGTCGCGAGGTGCGGTCACCGAGCTCGGTCGAGATCACGTGGACGTCGATCGGGCCGGACGCGCGCAGGACACCGTTGACGACCGAGCCGCGCGTGAACTCGCTCCAGCGGGAGCGCCGGCTCGCCCCCATGACGAGCTGGCTCGCGTTCTCGGCCCGCGCGAACGCCATCAGAGCCTCACCGACGTCCCCGCCGCTGATCTCGCGGTACTCGCCGCCCAGCTCGCTCAGCAGCCGGCGGAGCTCACCGAGCCGCTCGGTGGACGGGCCGGCCAACCCGTCCGCAGGCCGGACGTGCACTCCGAGGAGCTCGCCACGCGTCCGCATCGCCATGCGAGCGGCACGCCGGAGCACGTCCTCCCCTCCCGGCGCACCGGTGATCGCGACCACGACGCGCTCTCGCGTCTCCCAGGTGCCGGAGATCCCGTGGAGCTCCCGGTACTCCTCCAGCGCTTCGTCCACGCGGTCGGCCACCCACATCAGGGCGAGCTCGCGCAGCGCGCCGAGGTTCCCGACCCGGAAGTAGTTGCCGAGCGCCGCGTCGATCTTCTCGGACGCGTAGATGTTGCCGTGCGCCATGCGGCGGCGGAGCGCCTCGGGCGTCTGGTCGATCAGCTCGATCTGGTCGGCCGCGCGCACCACCGCGTCGGGGATGGTCTCGCGCTGCTCGATCCCGGTGATCTCCTCGACGACGTCGTTCATGGACTCGAGGTGCTGCACGTTGACGGTCGAGATCACGTCGATGCCCGCGGCGAGCAGCACCTCCACGTCCCGCCAGCGCTTCTCGTTGCGCGACCCCGGGATGTTCGTGTGCGCGAGCTCGTCGACCAGCGCGACAGCGGGGTGCCGCGCCAGCACCGCGTCGACATCCATCTCTTCGAAGGACGTGTCGCGGTACTCGACGCGACGACGCGGGATGATCTCGAGGTCGCCGATCTGCTCCGCGGTGTTCACGCGACCGTGGGTCTCGACGAAACCGGCCGCGACGTCGGTGCCGCGCGCCTGGCGCCGCCGGCCCTCGTTCAACATCGCGAACGTCTTGCCGACGCCGGGAGCCGCTCCGAGGTAGATGCGGAGCTTCCCGCGTGCCATCGCGTCAGCCTACGGTCACTGCAACTCGTCCAGGGCCACGTTGAGCTCGAGGACGTTGACGCCCTTCTCACCGAGGAAGCCGAGCGAGCGGTCGTCAGTGTGCTGATCGACGAGCTTGTCGACTTGCGCCAGCGACACTCCGCGCACCCGGGCCACCCGATGAGCCTGGATGCGCGCGTTGGCGATCGAGATGTCGGGGTCGAGTCCCGACCCGGAAGCGGTGACGGCATCGACAGGCACCTCGGCATCCTTGGCGAGGCCGTTCTGCTTGCGGTAGGCGATCGCCCGCTCCTTGACCGCGGCAAGGAGGTCGGGGTTGGTCGGGCCCAGGTTCGAGCCGGAGCTGATGTCCTGGGTCAGGTCCTCGGGATCGTTCGGCACCGTCTGCTTCGGGTTGTTCGGATCCGTCGCATCCGATCCCGTCGCCGCGGCGCCGGCGGCACTGGGCCGGCCGTGGAAGTACTTCGCCTTGGTGAACGTCTGGCCCAGCAGCTTGGACCCGACGGTCGTGCCGTTCACCTTCAGCGGTGATCCGTTGGCCTTGTCGCCGAACGCGCCTTGGCCGATCCCGGTGACGACGAGCGGATAGCCGATCCCGAGGACGACCGTGAAGACGATCATCATCATGATTGCGGGAAGGATCTGGCGACGCATCACTTCACCCCCAGGGCAGTGACGAGCAGATCGATCAGCTTGATCCCGATGAACGGGGCGATGATCCCGCCGAGCCCGTAGATCAAGATGTTCCGACGCAGGAGCTGGGCGGCGCCCGAGGGCACGAACTTGACTCCGCGCAGCGCGAGTGGGATCAGCAGCACGATGATCAGCGCGTTGAAGATCACCGCCGACAGGATCGCCGAGCGGGGCGAGCTCAAGTCCATGATGTTGATGCGATCGAGCTGTGGGAACACAGCCAGGAACATCGCAGGGACGATGGCGAAGTACTTCGCGACGTCGTTCGCGATCGAGAACGTCGTCAACGCACCACGCGTGATCAGCAGCTGCTTGCCGATCTCGACGATGTCGATGAGCTTCGTGGGGTCGGAGTCGAGATCGACCATGTTCCCCGCTTCCTTCGCCGCCTGCGTTCCGGTGTTCATCGCCACGCCGACGTCGGCCTGCGCGAGCGCCGGGGCGTCGTTCGTCCCGTCGCCGGTCATGGCCACCAGGCGGCTGCCCGCCTGCTCTCCCTTGATGTAGGCCATCTTGTCTTCCGGGGTGGCTTCGGCGATGAAGTCGTCGACCCCGGCCTCCGCGGCGATGAACCGGGCCGTGATGGGGTTGTCGCCCGTCACCATCACGGTCCGGATCCCCATCGTGCGGAGCTCGTCGAACCGCTCCTTCATGCCCGGCTTGACGGTGTCCTTCAGGTAGATCACGCCGAGCGCCTTCGCCCCGGCACCGTTCTTGGTCGCGACGACGAGCGGCGTCCCACCGAGACCCGCGATCGCTTCGACCTCGTCCATCAGCTCGATCGGAACGGTCCCGCCGTTCTCCTCGACCCAGTGACGCACCGAGTCGGCCGCACCCTTGCGGATGCTGTGCCCCTCGTAGTCGAGTCCGCTCATCCGGGTCTGGGCGGTGAACTCGATGAGCTCCGCACCGGGGACCCCTCGCGGTGCGATGTCGTACTCGCGCTCGGTGAGCTCGAGGATCGAGCGGCCCTCGGGGGTCTCGTCCGCGAGGCTCGAGAGCAACGCGGCATCCGCCAGCTCGCGCTGGTCGACGCCGGGCGCCGGGCGGAGCTCGGCGGCCTGACGGGCGCCGTAGGTGATCGTGCCCGTCTTGTCGAGCAGGAGCGTGTTGACGTCGCCGGCGGCCTCCACCGCACGACCGCTCATCGCGAGCACGTTGCGACGCACCAACCGGTCCATGCCGGCGATCCCGATCGCCGAGAGCAGACCGCCGATCGTGGTCGGGATCACGCACACGAGCAGCGCGACGAGCACCACGACGGACTGCTCGGCGTTCGCGTAGATGGCGAAGGGCTGCAAGCTCACGGTGGCGAGCAGGAAGATGATCGTCAGTCCGGCGAGCAGGATGTTGAGCGCGATCTCGTTCGGGGTCTTCTGGCGCTCCGAACCCTCGACCAGAGCGATCATCCGGTCGATGAACGTCTCGCCCGGTCGAGCCGTGATCCGAACGACGATCCGGTCCGAGAGCACGCGCGTGCCACCGGTCACGGCCGAGCGGTCCCCGCCGGCTTCACGGATGACCGGCGCCGACTCGCCGGTGATCGCCGACTCGTCGATGCTGGCAATGCCTTCGACGACGTCGCCGTCGCTCGGGATCACCTCACCCGCGACGACCACGACCTCGTCGCCGACATCGAGCTGGGTACCAGGCACCTCCTGCATCGACCCGTCCGGACGGCGTCGGTTCGCCATCGTCTCGGAACGGGTCTTGCGCAGCGTGTCCGCTTGGGCCTTGCCGCGTCCTTCCGCGACCGCCTCGGCGAAGTTGGCGAAGAGGACGGTGAACCACAGGAACGCCGCCACGAGCGCGGCGAAGACGTTCTGGTTCGCGCTCGACGTGCTGAGGTCGGTGAAGAAGAGGATCGTCGTGAGGACGCTTCCGATCTCGACGACGAACATCACCGGGTTCTTCATGAGCGTGCGCGGGTTGAGCTTGACGATGCTGTCGAGCACGGCGCGCCGGAGGATCGGGCCGTTGAGCAGCGACGTCGAGGACCGCACGCGCTCGGCCTTCGTCTCGCCGGGCGCCATGGTGGGAGCGGGGGTGGGAGTCGCGGTCACCAGATCCTCCTAGATCCCGAGCTGCTCGACGATGGGCCCGAGCGCAAGGGCCGGGAAGAACGTGAGTCCGGCGACGATGACGACGACGCCGAAGAGCAGCCCGGCGAACAGCGGGGTGTCGGTCGGGAACGTTCCCGCCGATGCGGGCACCTTGTCCTTGCGAGCGAGCGCTCCGGCGATCGCAAGCGTCGGGATGATGAGGAAGAACCGGCCGACCAGCATCACGAGTCCGAGCGCAGTGTTCATCCACTGGGTGTTCGCCGTGATTCCCGCGAACGCGGAGCCGTTGTTGTTCGCCGCGGACGTGAACGCGTAGAGCACTTCGGTGAACCCGTGCGGACCCGGGTTGAAGAGGGACACGTTCAAGACGGTGGGCGTCACGATCGCGATTCCCGCGCCGACGAGCACCGCGACCGGCATCGCCAGGATGTAGATCACGACCAGCTTGATCTCGGTGGCCTGGATCTTCTTGCCGAGGTACTCCGGCGTCCGCCCGACCATGAGCCCGGCGATGAAGACGGCGAGGAGCGCGAGCATCAGCATGCCGTTCATGCCGACCCCGACGCCGCCGGGGCTGACCTCACCGAGCTTCATGTGGATCAGCGGCATCATCCCGCCGAGTGGCGTGAAGCTGTCGTGCATGGAGTCGACGGCCCCGGTCGAGGTGCCCGTCGTCGCACCCGCGAACAGCGCCGAGGATGGGGCGCCGAAACGGACCTCCTTGCCCTCGAGGTTCCCGCCGGATTGCGACGACGTCACCTGTTGGTTCACGTGCAACGCGTCGAGCTTCGGATTGCCGTTGACTTCGAAGAGGGTGGTGAGGCCGGCGACGATGATCCAGATCGTGACCATGACCGCCAGCAGGACGTAGCCCTGGCGCTTGTTCCCCACGAGCTTCCCGTAGGTGTACGTCAGCGAGAAGCCGATCACCGAGAGCAGGTAGATCTCGAGGAAGTTCGTGAGGCCCGACGAGCTCGTCAGCGGATGAGCCGAGTTGACGTTCCAGAAGCCGCCGCCGTTCGTGCCCAGGATCTTGATCGCCTCCTGGCTGGCCGTCGGGCCGCCGGGAATCACCTGCCGGTTGCCTTCCAGCGTCCTCACGACCTCGAAGCCGTGGAAGTTCTGGACGGTGCCGAGGGCGATGAAGACGATCGCGATGAGGAGCGCGGCCGGCAGGAAGATGCGGAAGACACCACGGGTGAGGTCGACCCAGAAGTTGCCGATCGTGTTCGAGCGCCGGCGGGCCAAGCCCCGCACGAATGCGATCATCACCGCGAGCCCGACGGCAGGGCTCACGAAGTTCTGGACGACGAGACCCACCATCTGGGTGAAGTGGCTGACCGTTGTCTCCGGCAGGTAGCTCTGCCAGTTCGTGTTGGTGAGGAAGCTCACCGAGGTGTTGAACGACAGCGCCGACCCCACTTGTGGCGCCTCGGTGGGGTTCAGCGGGAACACGGTCTGCAGTCGCTGGATCCCGTACAGCACCACCGCTCCGACGGCGCTGAACGCGATGACCGAGTACGCGTAGACGGTCCAGCGCTGCTCCCGCTCCGCATCGATCCGGCAGATGCGGTACACGAGCCGCTCGGCCGGTCCGAACACGCGATCACCGGGTGCGGCGCCCCCGCCGAAGACCTTGGCCATGTAGCCACCGAGGAGCGGGATCGAGATGGCGATGGCGACGATCAGCGCGATCCATTGCAACCAGTCGGACGCCTGCATCAGAACTTCTCCGGGATCAGGAAGGCCGCGATCAGGTAGCCGAGGAGGAGCACCGAGAGGATGAGACCGACGAGGTTCTCGGCGCTCATGACCGCAGCTCCCGGGTGGGCTCCGTCGCCGCCGGGGCGCCGTCGTCGCCGTTGCGGACGATCCGGTCGCAGCCCGCGACGAGTGCGGCGCACAGGGCGAAGAACCCGATGATCACCACGACGATGAAGACGATGTCGGCCATGCGGACTCCTGCTTCAGGGTTGGCTCTCGTGGCCGAGCACGGTGCCGAGCTGGTCGGCGAGGGCAACGGCGAGCGCACGGTCCTCGGGCGGCAGCGCGATGCCCGTCGCTCCGTCCTCGAGGTCGATCACGAAGCGCCCGACCGGTCGCCCGGCGCCGTAGACGGGCAAGGCGACCCGATGGTCGCCCGCGAGCTCCGGGAGATCGACCGCGGGGATGCGCACGCCCTGGTGCCTGAGCTCCGGCAGGTCCTCGCGGAACGGGAGCGGCTCGAATCGGCATTCGTCGACGTGCAGCAGCGCGACCAGCTCGTCCTTCACGATCCCGATCAAGCGGCCCGCCGGCTCGCCGCCGGCGGCCAGCTCCGAGAGGCGCCGCACGCGCACGACCTCGGCCCGGCTCTGCGCGGCGCGGGTCCGGCTGCGCCGGTTGCGAACGACGAGCTCTCCGACCGCGAGCCCGACGACGAGGAGCAGCACCGCGGTCTCGACGTCGTCACGGCTGTCGATCGTCAGCGAGGAGTAGGGACGGGTGAAGAAGAAGTCGAAGGACGCGAACGAGACGAGGGCGGCGATCGCCCCGCCGAGCCGGCCACCGAGCACCGCCGCCACCACGACGACGAGGACCAGGACGAGCGAGACGTTGGAGGTACGGATGTCACTGCGGAGGGGAACGAGGACCGCCGAGACGACGACGGGCCCGGCGAGCGCGACCACCCAGGCAAGGGGGGAGAGCGCGGAAGGTGCGCTGCGCCGGGTCTGCTCGTCGTCGTTCACGGTTTGCGGTTGTAACCCCGCGTGCCGCACGTGAACAGGGCCTTGATGCCCTTCTAGCGCCGACGCGACAACGATTGACGGGCACCTGTCATTCGATCGCCCGCTCCGCAGCCGGAGCTTCATGTCGTCATCCCTCCGAACCGGGCCTTGACGGCTTCCTAGCGTGAGGCAACGGAACTTTGACGGGCGCCTGTCGATGCGACGCGCCCGACTCGGGTCACACTCGTAACGGAGGAAGCAGCCCGGAGGTGCGCGGTGCAGACGATGCGGCAACCCACCAGGTTCGGGGAACGGCCGGCGACGATCGCCTACGCGGTGGGCGGGCTGGCGCCGATCGGGGTTGCAGCCGCGCTCGTCGGCGTGCGCGGGCGGATCGACGCGACGAACGTCGCTTTGGTGCTCGTGTTCGTCGTCGTGGTCACCGCGGCCTTCGGAGGCCGCGGCCCGGCCGCCTTCAGCGCGGTGCTGGCCGCGATCTCCTTCGAGTTCTTCTTCACCCGCCCGTTCAACTCGCTGCGCATCAACCGCGGCGACGACGTCGTCACCACCTTGATCCTGCTTGCGATCGGGCTCAGCGTCGGCCAGCTCGCCGTGCACATGCGCCGGACCCGGCGCGAGGTGAGCCGCGGGCAGGACGAGCTGGCGAGCATGCGGCGGATGGCGGAACGGGTCGCCGCGGGCGCCGGCGCCGCCGAGCTCGTCGAGGTCGCCGTCGAGGAGCTCACGCGGCTGTTGTCCCTGCTCGGGTGCCGGTTCGAGACCGCCGCCTCGGGACCGGTCCTCCCGGTGCTCGAGCGATCGGGCCGCATCGAGAGCCCATACCGACGGGTCGGGGCGGACGGCGAGCTCGCGCTGCCCGCGCTCGGCGTCCGGCTTCCCGTGGTCGGCGACGGCCACCAGCTCGGTGCCATGGTCCTGGATCCCGACCCCGCGGTCGGCGTGACGCTCGAAGCCCGTGTGGTCGCGGTCGCACTCGCCGATCAGCTCGGAGCTGCGCTCGCGGCCCGCGGTGAAGGTGAGCCGCGCCCCTGAGCGGAACGACTCCTAGTAGGCCGTGCCGGTCACGCCGGTCTGCGATTCGGCCGCCACGAAGTCCTCGGACTCCTCGCCGAACGCGCCACCCTTGCGCTTGGAGAACGCGACCGCTCCGATCAGGACGATCAGGGCCGCGCCGGCGACGACGAACCGGACGTCGTCGTGGCGGAGGCTGATCACCGCGGGCAGGATCAGCAGCGAGACCAGGTTCATCACCTTGATCAGCGGGTTCAGCGCCGGGCCGGCGGTGTCCTTGAACGGGTCGCCGACGGTGTCGCCGATGACCGCGGCCTTGTGGGACTCCGAGCCCTTGCCGCCCTCGTTGCCGTCCTCGATGTACTTCTTCGCGTTGTCCCACGCACCACCCGAGTTGCTCAGGAAGTTCGCCATGAGCTGACCGGTGAGGATGACGCCGGCGAGGAATGCACCGAGCGCGAGGTAGTTGATCCCGAACCCGATGATGACCGGCGTGAGCACCGCGAGGAGCGCCGGGGTGGCGAGCTCCCGCAGCGACGCCGCGGTGCAGATGTCGATCACCGGCCCGTAGTCGGGCTTCTTGGTGCCGGCCATGATCCCGCCGTCCTTGAACTGGCTGCGGACCTCCTGCACGACGACACCGGCGGTACGTCCCACCGCGCGGATCGCGAGCGCAGAGAAGAGGAAGGCCACCGAACCGCCGATGAGCAGGCCTATGAAGGTCTTCGGGTCCGCGACGTTGATCTGCGACGCAGCGGCCTTGAAGAGGGGGTTCCCGACCAGCAACTGTCCGTGTCGCGAGAGGCCGAGCTCGTTGCCAGCCGTCTCGACGAAGGATGCGAACAGGGCCACAGACGCAATGACCGCCGAACCGATGGCAAAGCCCTTCGTCACCGCCTTCGTCGTGTTGCCGACCGCGTCGAGGCTCACCATGATCCGCTCGGGTTCGCCTTCGAACTCGCCCGACATCTCGGCGATGCCCGCCGCGTTGTCGGCGACGGGGCCGAACGTGTCCTCGGAGACCACGACACCGGTGGTCGCCAGCATGCCCATGCCGGTCAGCGCGACCAAGTAGAACGTGAACTGGATGTTGCCGTCGCCCATGGCGATCGCGACACCGAGCGCGATGGCGATCCCGATGATCGCGTAGACGCTGGATTCAAGACCGGAGCTGATGCCGGACAGCACGACGGTGGCCGGACCGGTGCGCGACGCCTCCGCGATCTCGCGGACGGGCGCGGTCTCGGTCGACGTGAAGTACTCGGTCAGACGGCTCAGGCCCTGTGCGAGGACGAGGCCTGCAACCACGGCGCCGAAGCACTTCCATCCCGCGTTCGCCCGGTCGTTGCCGACGTAGCCGAACGCGACGATCGCGGTGCCGACCACGGTCAGGAGGCCCGCGGTGAGGAACCCGCGGTTGATCGGCGCCATCGCCGACTTGTCCTTGTCCGTCGCACGCACTGCGAACACGCCGAGGATCGACGCGAGCACGCCGATCGCGCGAGCCGCGAGAGGGAAGATGATGCCGAGCGCCGGGTTCATGCCGATGGAACGGAACGCGGCAACGCCCAGGATGATCGACGCGACGAGCGTCACCTCGTAGCTCTCGAAGAGGTCGGCGGCCATGCCGGCGCAGTCACCGACGTTGTCACCGACGTTGTCGGCGATCGTCGCCGGGTTGCGCGGGTCGTCCTCAGGGATGCCCGCCTCGACCTTGCCGACGAGGTCGGCGCCGACGTCGGCCGCCTTCGTGAAGATGCCGCCGCCGACCCGCAGGAACAGCGCGAGCAGAGATCCGCCGAAGCCGAAGCCGATCAGGATCGCCGACGCAGTGTTCTGGAAGATCATGATGATGACCGTCGCCCCGAGGAGGCCGAGGCCGACGGTGAACATGCCGGCGACGCCACCGGTCCGGAACGCCACCTTGAGCGCGGCGGGAAGCGACCCGGCCTTCGCCGCCGCCGCGGTGCGCACGTTGCCGCGCACCGCGAGGCTCATGCCGATGAATCCGGTGAGGCCCGACATCACGCAGCCGCCGATGAACGCGAGCGTCCGGAACAGCCCGGAGGCCGCAAACGACAGACCGGGGGATCCGCCCGAGAAGGAAGCCGGCTTCGCGACCTCGGTGGCGGTGGCGAACACGATGATGGCGAGGGGGATCAGGATGACCGCGATGGTCTTGAACTGGCGCCGGAGGTACGCCATCGCGCCCTCCTGGATGGCCACGGCGATCTCGACCATCGTGGGCGTGCCGGTCTCTGCCGCGATCACCCCGCGCATGAGGAAGAAGCCGACGCCGATGGCGAGCAGCGCGGTGACCGCCGAGAACACGAGCCAGAACCACTCGCTCGAACCCAGTGTGAAGACCTGGTAACCACCTTCGACCGCGAGGACGAGGTTCATCGAGCGTTGTTCTCCTTCGGTGTCTTCTCGGGGCGCGCGAACGGCGCGCCCCGGGGAACGAGTCGGTCGCCGCGGCGTTCAGGGACCGTCACGAGGGAGACAATCTAGCCAGCCGCCGCCGAACGCGCCTAACCGCTCGGGGGATCCTCGGACTTGGCCTTGGACCGGGGTGGATCGACCACGTGGTACGGCACCGAGGTCACCACCGTGTTCTCCCGGAACAGCAGCCGGCCCTTGAGGAACAGCGCGCTCTGGTTGTGCAGCAGCTGGCCCCACCAGGAGCCCACGACGAACTCCGGGATGACGATGGTGACGATGTCGTTCTCACGCTGGGCGTCCAGCTCGTCCACGTACCGCAGGACCGGGCGGGCCAGCTCGCGGTACGGGGAGTAGAGGATCTCCAGCGGGACGTCGAGCCCGAAGGCCTCCCAGGCCGCTTCGATCTTGGCCTGCTCCTCCTCGTCCGAGACGACGGAGAGCGCGATCAGGCGGTTGGGGCGCAGCGACTTCGCGTAGGCGAGCGCTTCCAGCACGCCGCGGTGCACCGATCCGACCAGGACGACCACGGTGTGGTTCATCTTGCGGACCTTGTAGTCAGGCGTGACCGCGAGCCCGTCCTGCACGGACTTGTAGTGCCGGTGGATCGCCCTGAACAGGACGATGATCAACGGGATGATGACCAGGACGATCCACGCGCCCTCGGTGAACTTCGTCGTCGCGATGATCACGGTCACGATCCCGGTCGCCACGGACCCGACGCCGTTGATCACGATGTTGCGCTTGTAGCCCTTCTCGTGCTCCTTCTGGTGATGGCGGACCATGCCGAACTGGGAGAGCGTGAAGGACGTGAACACCCCGACCGCGTAGAGCGGGATCAGCTTGTTGGTCAGCCCCCCGAAGGCGATGATCAGCACGCCTGCTGCTCCGGCGAGGAACAGGACGCCGTTCGAGAACACCAGCCGGTCGCCGCGGTTCGCGAACTGGCGCGGGAGGTAGCCGTCGCGGGCGATGATCGACGACAGCCGGGGGAAGTCGGCGTACGCGGTGTTCGCGGCCAACGTGAGGATGGCCGCGGTCGCGAACTGGAGCACGACGTACACGGGTCCGTTGCCGAACACGAGCAGGCCCATCTGCGAGAAGACCGTCTGGTCGTGGCTCGGGTACGGCTGGGTGCGGTGGGCGAGCACCGACACCCCGAAGAACAGGATGCCGAGGATGAAGGCCATGACCATCAGGGTCGTGGCCGCGTTCTTCGACTCCGGTCGCCGGAACGCGGGCACTCCGTTCGAGATGGCTTCCACACCGGTCAGCGCGACCGCTCCGGACGAGAAGCCCTTGAGGATCAGGAAGATCCCGAGCGAACCCCCGCCGAACGCCACCTCCGATTCCTTCGCGTTGAAGGGGACATGTCCGAGGTGCCCGAAGAAGCTCTGGAACAGCCCGATGCCCACCAGGAGCGAGACCATCACGATGTAGATGTAGGTCGGTACCGCGAACACGCGGCCCGATTCCTTGATCCCGCGAAGGTTCGCCACGCTGATGATGACGATCAGCGCGAGCCCGAGCGCAACGCGTTGATCGGCCAGGCCGCGGAACGCCGGAATGGAGATGATCGCCGCGACGCCGGCGGAGATCGACACCGCGACCGTCAGGATGTAGTCCACGAGCAGCGACGCACCGGCGATGAGCGACGGCATCTCGCCGAGGTTCTCGCGGCACACGACGTAGCTGCCGCCGCCGCTCGGATAGGCGAAGATCGTCTGGCGGTACGACGTGACGACGATCGCGAGCAGGATCGCCACCGCGATCGCGATCGGGATCAGGACGTTCAGCCCGAGCAGCAGGCTCGACGATCCGGCGGCGACGACGAACAGGATCTCCTCGGTCGCGTACGCCGTGGAGGAGATCGCGTCGGACGAGAAAACAGCCAGCGCGATCGTCTTGGTGATCCGTTGGTGCTCCTGGTCGGCCGACGAGATGGGCCGCCCCACCAGGACCCGTTTGACGACGGACACGTTCCTCGCTTTGGTACGTCCGCTGACGGCACTCTGACTGACCGCCGGCCCGAAGCGCGTCAGTCTGGCACGCGGCCCCGGCGCCACCTCGGTCTGGGCCCGGTACCGGGAGGGTAGGTTTCCGGCCCATGCGGGTCGCGATCGCCGGTGCCGGCAACGTCGGGCTTCACGTGGCCGACGCGCTCGCCCGCTCGGGCCACGAGGTCCTCATCATCGAGCAGAACCGTGACGTCGCCGCGCGGGCAGCCACCCACGCGGGGATCTCCTGGCACATCGGGGATGCCTGTGAGGTCGCGACCTTGAAGGACGCCCAGCTCGAGAGCTGCGACGTGATGGTCGCGGCGACCGGCGACGACGAGGACAACCTCGTGGTCTCCCTGCTGGCCAAGCAGGAGTTCGGGATGCCGCGGGTCATCGCACGGGTGAACCACCCCAAGAACGAGTGGATGTTCACCGAGAACTGGGGGGTGGACGTGTTCGTGTCGACGCCCCAGCTGATCACCGCGATGGTCGAGGAGGCGGTGAGCGTCGGCAAGCTCATCGAGATCCTCCGCTTCGAGCACGGCCTGGCCCGGCTGGTCGAGGTGACGCTGGCGCCCGACTCCCCCGTCGTCGAGAAGACCATCAGCGAGCTCGCGATCCCCCGCGAGGCGACCATCGTCGCGATCCTGCGCGAGGACCACCTCGTGGTCCCCCGCGGCGAGAGCCTCTTCGAGCCCGGCGACGAGGTGCTCGCGCTCGTGACCCCCGACTCGGAGGACGAGATGCGCGAGCTCCTGACCGGCTCGAGCGACTGACGCGCCGCGCGCCGGCAGCACCTGGAGCGGGGCTACCTGGGGATGAAGCGGTACCAGGGGTTGTAGACGAGGCGCTCGGGCCCCCGCGCCGTGGCGACGCCCTCGGCGATCAGGCGGCGACCCGGCTTCATCGCGGCGATCTTGCGGCGGCCGAGGAACACGGCGACGACCGATCCCCGCCCGTCGGAGATCGTGACCTCGAGCGCCGGCGCGCCCGCGCGCGGCACGATGCGGACGGACGTGATCTCGCCGCCGAACCGCACCGGGACCCGGAGCGGGAGCTGGTCCAGGTGGACGAGACCGTCGAGGTCGTCGCAGAAGGCCGCGAGCGCCTCGCGGTCGGACTCCTCGACTCCCTTGGTGACCCGGTCGACCAGCTTGCGCAGCGGCATCGCCGCCAGAGTACTCAGGGGGCGAGGAGCTCGATGTCAGGGCTGAGGACGGCGAGGTATCCGCGCGACTGGCCGACCATGCCCTCCGCGACGACCTCCCGGCCGAGCTCGATCCCCGCGACCTTCCGCCGGCCGAGGAACACGAGCAGGATCCCGCCGGTCTCGTCGACGACGAGGCATTCGAGCGACGCGACGTCCGCCCACGGCTGCACCCGCAGCGACCGGATCGTGCCGCGCACCCGGGCCCGGGTGCGCCAGAGGACGTCACCGATGGGGGTGAGCGTCTGCACCGGGTCGGTCGCGAGCATCGTCGGGGGCCCGTCGCTCACCGGACGGCAGCCGCGACCGGCTCACCCATCTGGAACGGGACCATCGTGACGTTTGCGTGCTCGAGCTTCGTGATCGCGGACGCGATCTCGTCGCCGGTGTGGTCGTGGAGCAGGCGGTGCCAGAACCGCCGGTACAAGCGGTGCGGCAGCAGCACCGTCACCTCGGTGCGCGCGTCGCCGACCTCACGTGCGACCACGTCGAGCGCGGCTCGGGCGACCCGGCGGTCCGGGCAGTCGACGAGCTCGAGGGGGACGCGCGAGAGCCCGAGCGTGCGCCAGCTGTCCGCGAGCTCCTCGGCGGCCTGCCGGTCCCACGCGATGTGAACCGCGCGCATCTCGTCGGGCACGAGCGTGCGGGCGTACTGGATGGCGCGTGCGGTGCTCTGGTCGAGCCGGGCGACGAACACCAGCACGACGTGCCGGCTCAGGATCGGTGCGGTCACCGCCGTGTGCGCCTCGTCCTCGAGCTGGTGCTCCTCTGCGTCGTACTGCTTGTTCAGGCGCACGAGCACGGCGACCATGATCGGGACGAGGACGATGATGACCCAGGCGCCCTCCATGAACTTGAAGCGGATGAAGATGAGGAGGACGACGAAGGAGAGGAACGCGCCGAAGCCGTTCACGAAGATGCCCTTGCGCCAGCCGGGCTCCTTGTTCGTCAGATGGTGCTTGGCCATGCCGGCCTGCGAGAGCGTGAACGACGCGAACACGCCGATCGCGTAGAGCGGGATCAACCGCTCGACCTTCGCGCCCGTCGCGACGATCAGGACCATCGCCGTGCCGGCCAGGAACAGGATCCCGTTCGAGAAGACGAGGCGATGCCCGCGCTTGGTCAGCTGCTTGGGCATGAAGTTGTCGCCGGCATGGAACGACGCAAGCCGCGGGAAGTCGGCGAACGACGTGTTCGCGGCGAGCACCAGGATCAGGAACGTCCCGGCCTGCAACGCGTAGAACGCCACGGTGCCCAGGGTGCTGGTGCCGAAGACCTTCCTGCCGACCTCGGAGATCACCGTCGGGTAGCCGGAGATGTACGGCACCGGGTGCACGTGCGAGGCGAGGAACGAGAGACCGAGGAACAGGGTGCCGAGGACGCTGCCCATGATCACGAGCGTCCGCCGGGCGTTGAGCCACTCGGGCTTCTTGAACGCGGTGACGCCGTTGGAGATCGCCTCGACGCCGGTGACGGCGGTGCCGCTCACCGCGAACGCGTGCAGCATCGCGGCGAGACCGGCGCCGTAGAAGAGCCCTTCGCCCACACTGCCCTGCTTCTTCGCGTGGATCATCCCGTGCACCGGGTCGATCGTGCCGAGGTTCCCGCCGATGAGCTTCACGATGCCGACGATCAGCATGAGACCCATGATCCCGATGAAGAAGTACGTGGGAACCGCGAAGACCTTGCCCGACTCCCGCACGCCCTTGAGGTTCATGAACGCGATGAGGGCGATGAAGAAGAGCGCCAGCGGCACCGCGTAGGGCTTGAACACCGGGAAGGCGGAGATCAGCGCCGCGGTGCCCGCGGCGGTCGAGACCGCGACGGTGAGGATGTAGTCGGTGAGGAGCGAGACGCCGGCGACCTGCGCGGGGAGCAGGCCGAAGTTGTCGCGCGTGACCATGTACGCGCCGCCGGCCGTCGGGTACTCCTTGATCGTCTCCCGGTACGAGAGGATCAGGAAGAAGAGGACGCCGAGCATCGCGACGGTGATCCCCACGACCAGGCTGAACGCGGCGACCCCGACGGCCACGAACAGCACGCGCAGGATCTCCTCGGTGGCGTAGGCCGAGGACGAGATGCAGTCCGACGAGAACACCGCAAGTGCGGTCGGGATCCCGAGTCGCTCGTGCTCCAGCTGGTCGGTGTCGAGCGGCGGTCCGAGCAGCCTCCGCTTGAAGCGGTACCGGCGGCTCTCGGGCAGCTCGACCGGGGCCTTTGCTGGGAACGGCGCCGGACCCGGCTTCGACCGCGGCTCGACCGCGGCCGGAGGGGTCGTGGTGGTCACGGGGTCAGTCAACCAGCGCCATGGCGGCGCGCGGAGGCCGGGTGACGGATCTTGACGCAGAATTAGCGCGCCGAACGCGGCTCGGGGCCGGGGGCAGCTCCCGACGCCGCGTCTACGATGCCCGCGTCGAAGGAGTGCACGCATGCACGTGGTCGTGGTCGGTTGCGGACGGGTGGGCAGTGAGCTCGCGGGTTCGCTCGAGAAGCAGGGGCACACCGTCGCGGTGGTCGACAAGCGGAAGGACGCATTCCGGCGTCTGCCCACCGGCTTCGGCGGCTACCGCATCGTCGGGTTCGGCTTCGACCGCGACACGCTCGAGGAGGCCGGCATCAAGGAGGCCGGGGCGCTCGCGGCGGTGACGAGCGGCGACAACTCCAACATCATGTCGGCACGCGTGGCGCGGGAGACCTTCGAGGTCGAGCGGGTCGTCGCCCGCATCTACGACCCGCGCCGGGCCGCCATCTACCAGCGCCTGGGCATCCCGACCGTCGCCACGGTCTCGTGGACCACCGACCAGGTGATCCGGCGGCTCCTCCCCGGCGAGCACCCGGCGGACTGGACCGACTCGAGCGGCAAGGTGTCCCTGGTCGAGCGCGACCTGCCGGCGGCGTGGGCCGGCCAGCGCCTGTCCAAGCTGGACGAGCCCGGCCGCTTCATCGTCGCCGCGGTCACCCGGCTCGGCACCGCGCGCGTCGTCGAGCCCGACCTCGTCGGCCAGGAGGGTGACGTGCTCTCCTTCATGATCGACGTCGGTGCGATCGACGCGCTCCAGGCCCGGCTGAGCGGCCAAGACGACGCGATGCACCGCTGATGCGGGTCGCGGTCGCGGGCGCAGGAAGCGTCGGTGGGTTCATCGCGAATGCGCTGGTCGAGAACAGCCATGAGGTCCTCCTCATCGAGAACGACCCGAACGTCGCGGCCAAGCTGCCCACGGTCGACGGCTTGGAGATCCAGGTCGGCGACGCGTGCGAGGTCTCGACCCTGAAGGAGGCCGGCCTCGAACGCTGCGACGTCGTCGTCGCGGCGACGGGTGACGACGAGGACAACCTCGTCGTGTCGTTGCTGGCCAAGCAGGAGTTCGCGGTCCCGCGGGTCATCGCGCGGGTCAATCATCCGAAGAACCAGTGGATGTTCAACGCGACCTGGGGCGTGGACATCGCGGTGTCGACGCCGCACCTCATCACGTCACTGGTCGACGAGGCCGTGAGCGTGGGTCGGTTGGTGCGTCTCTTCCAGCTCGAGGGCGGACAGGTGGGCCTGGTCGAGGTGACCCTCGCCGACGATGCACCCGTGGCCAACCAGGCGATCCGCGACCTCGACGTCCCGCGGGACGCGACCTTCGTCGCCATCATCCGCGACGACCACGTCGTGATGGCCCGGGGCGACACCGTGCTGGAGCCCGGCGACGAGGTCATGGCACTGGTCACACCGGAGTCGGAGGACCAGGTCAGAGAGATGTTGACCGGCCACTAGGACCTCGGTGACCCGAATCCCCCTGGCCGGCATGGCATCCTGAAGCGGTCATGGAACTCTCTCGCCCTGGTCTCCGCGCGCCCGTCGCCGTCGCGTGCGCCGTCGTCGCGCTGGCTCTGGCCGCGTGCGGTGGCGGCGGCAGCGACCCGAAGGCCGCGGCGCCGTCACCCGCGGGGACGAAGCTCACGCTGACGCCGGGCGCGGTGCAGGTGGCCGCAGCCGGCAACCCCGGCACGCTCTCGGATGCGGACAAGACCGCGATCATGGCGACGCTCCGCCGCTACATCGTCGCGGCGACCATCGACCCGCTGCACGGCAAGCCCGTCGGGAACCTCGACCAGGTGTTCACCCCAGCCGCGCTCGCCGCGCTGATCGGCCCGAACCGCGATGCGACCGTCGACGACGGGGTGCCGAAGGCGACGAGCACCGTCGTCGCGAAGAACCCCCCGGTGCCGCTCACCGCGCTGAGCGATCCGTCGGGCGCGATCGGCCTCGTCGGCGCCTCGTTGTTCCTCGACGTCAACGCGAAGGCCTCCCGCGGCCCGGTACGCATCCTGCGCACCGGCGACGTGGTGCTGAGCCACGACGGGGGCGCCTGGAAGATCACGAGCTACCGGCTCTCGGTCGCTCGGACCGGCACCGGCCTCCCCGAACCCACGACCAGCTCGACCGGGAGCACCGCACCATGATCGGCACGCTGCGCCGCCACCCCTTCGTGACGATGACCGTCGCGTTCCCGCTCGTCGTCGCCCTCGCGCTCACCGGCGGGTTCCTGCTGTGGCTGAACGGTGTGCGGCTGCCCTACGCGTCTGGCTCGGTGTGGTTCGCGGTGACGAAGAACGCGGCGGCCGACTACACGCCTGGCCCGGACAAGCCGATCTTCCTGCTGGCGGTGGGCAACGACGGCCGTCCCGGCGAGACGTCCACCCGCGGTGACGCGATCCACCTCATCGGCGTGAACCCCGCCCAGCACAAGGCGACGATCCTCGACTTCCCACGCGACACCGGCCTGCCGATTCCCGGCCACGGCGTGGACAAGGTGAACTCGTCCCACGTGGACGGCGGTGCGGCTCTCGAAGCCCAGACGCTCGGCAACGCGGTGGGCGTGCAGGTCCCGTACGCGATCGACGTCGGCTTCGGCGGCTTCGTCGACATGGTCGACGACATGGGTGGGCTCCAGGTCAACGTGCCCGAGGCGATGAACGACGCGAACTCCGGCGCACACATCCCGGCCGGCCCGATCAAGATGAGCGGCGCCACCGCGCTCGCCTTCTCGCGCAACCGGCACCAGTTCCCGACCGGTGACCTCAAGCGCTCCGAGAACCAGGGCTACCTCATCCTCTCGGCACTCGGGCAGCTCCGAGCGCAGAACACCGGCCCGGTCGACACGCTCAAGCTCCTCGCGAACCTCGGCCGCCACACCCAGCTCTCGGGCCTCGGGTTGGACGACCTCTACGACCTCGGGCGCTTCGGGCTCTCGATCGACCCCGCGAACGTCCGCAACGTGGTCATCCCCGTGGTCCAGGGCGGCGGCACCCGGCTGAACCTCGGCCCCGGCGCCCAGGAGCTCTTCGCGGACTTCCGCGACGACGCCGTGCTCGAGAGCCACTGATCCTCCGAAGATCTCCGCCGCTCCACCGCCGGACCGTCGGTGCCGGACGAGCGGCGGCGGCCTTTCGAAGATCTCCGCCGCTCGAACGCCGGACCGTCCGTGCCGGACGAGCGGCGGCGGCCTTTCGAAGATCTCCGCCGGTCGCGCTCGCTTCCCATCGCTGTCCCTGGCGCGTCGTAACGTCGACGGTGTGGACGCCTGCGACACCCTCTCGGAGATCGCGTCCGACCCCGAGCTCACCGGTCGGCTCGTGTACCGCCGGACGCTGCCGG
>DASXYP010000012.1:0-26963 GCA_036502405.1 Acidimicrobiia bacterium | reverse complement strand
GACGTGGCTTCCTCGGAGGCGTCGCCTTCGCCGTCGTCGGCCTCGGCCATGAGCTCGTCCCACGCCGACACGACGGTGTCGACGGTGATCTCCGACATCGCGTCCCGGAACCGGTCGTCCTGCTCCCAGCCGAGGTTGAGGTAGCCCTCGGGGACCATGGGCGAGACGACCGAGCGCGACGGGGCGCCGACCGGGCCCCACCGGGCCACGGGCGTCGGGCCGTTGAGCGCCACGATCGGCGTGCCCACCGCCGCGGCGAGGTGCATCACGCCGGTGTTGACGCTGATGACGCCGGACGCGAAGTGCAGCCAGACGAGCGTCTCGGTGGGGGTCGTCCCCGCCGCGGACCGGGCCCGGATGCCGATGGCGCGCCAGTCGGCGACGAGCGCGCGGGTCGGCCCGACGTCGCCCGGACCCCCCGTGAGCACGACCTCGAACCCGCGGTCGTTCATCGCCGCAGCCACCGCGCGCCAGCGATCGGCGGGCCAGGAGCGCTCGTCGAAGTTCGCGCCGCCGGGCCAGAGGTGGAGCACGACGTACCGGGTCGCGAGCGGGCGCGGCGCGGCCGGATCGGCGTGAAGCATCGGTACGCTGGTCGAGTCGATCCCGACTGCGGCGACGAGGCGGCGGTAGTTGTCGATCTCGTGGCCGGTGCCGTGGTCGACCACCACGTCGTAGGCGTAGTGGCGGTGCTGGCCCTTGGTGCGCATGCCGACGGTGCAGGCGGCGCCGGACAGCACCGTGAACAGGCTCTCGAGCCGCGGCCAGGCGCCGAAGTCGACGACGACGTCACAGTGCTCGGCCCGCAGCAGCCGGAGCGCGGCGGGGATGTTGCGCACCGGCAGCACGACGATCGCGTCGACGTCGTCGAGCAGCCGGGCGAAGCCCGCGTTGTTCGCGCTCACGAACAGCACGATGCGCGCGTCGGGGCGCGCGTCGCGGATGTCGTGGATCACCGCGCTCAGGAGCACGGTGTCCCCGATCCCCACCGTCTTCACCAGCCCGATCGTCTTCCATCCCGGCGGGACGTGGTGCAAGCCGCGCGCGTGGCGGGCGATCCCGAGCCCGGCCAGGACCGGGATCCCCGCGTAGCGGTCCAGGAATTTCAGGCGGGCGTTCCCGCGGTCGGCTTGCAGCTGGGCCGGCTGGCTCATGACGACGGGCGGGCCGATCAGCCCGAGGCGACCGGACCGATGCGACCCAGGATGTCCGTCGTGCTGTAGCCCTCGAGCAGGGGTGCACGCAGCACCCGCCCGCCCCAGCTGCGCACCTCGGGCGCACCGACGATGTCGCCCTCCGCGTAGTCGGAGCCCTTCACGAGCACGTCCGGCCGGAGCGCTTCGATCAGCTGCAGCGGCGTGGGATCGGAGAACAGCACGATCGCGTCCACGGCGGACAGCCCGGCGAGCACCGCGGCGCGTGCCGCCTCGGCGTTGACCGGGCGCTGCGGGCCCTTCTGCTCCCGCACCGACTCATCGGTGTTGAGGCCGACGACGAGGCGGTCGCAGTGGCGCCGGGCCCAGTCGAGGTAGTTGACGTGGCCCGCGTGGAGCAGGTCGAAGCAGCCGTTGGTGAAGCCGATGACGTCGCCCTCGCTGCGCCACCGCTCGACCGTGTCCGCGAGCGCCGCGACCTCCGACACCTTCTCGGCCAGCGGGACGACGGCATGCTGCTCGCCCCGGCCGAGCGCCTCGAGCAGCTCGGCCTGGGTGATCGGAATCGTCCCGGTCTTGCCGACGATGATGCCGGCCGCGAGGTTCGCGAGCGCAGCGGCGTCGTGGCGCTCGAGCCCCACCGCGATCGCCGCAGCCATCGTCGCGATCGCCGTGTCGCCGGCACCGGAGACGTCGAACACCTCTCGAGCGCGGGCGGGCACGTGGTGCACACCCTCCGAGTCGACGATCGTGATGCCCGCCTCACCGCGCGTCAGGGTCACGAAGTCGAGCTGCAGCGCACCGCACAGGTCGCCGGCAGCCGCGGTGAGCGCGTCGCGGTCGTGCTCGGGGGTGTCGCTGACGATCGCGAGCTCGCCCTCGTTGGGCGTGATCGTGGTGGCGCCGAGGTACTTCTCGTACTCCAGGCCCTTCGGGTCCACGAGCACCGGCACGCCCCGCTCCTTGCAGCGCTCGATGAGCCGCTGGCAGAGCGGCGCATCGAGCACGCCCTTGGCGTAGTCCGAGAGGACGACGGCCTCGTAGCCGTCGTCCAGCATGAGCATGACGCGCTCGTCCCAGCCCGAGCGCTCGGTGTTCTCGGGGAAGTCCGTGTCCTCGTCGTCGATGCGGACGAGCTGCTGGTGCTTGGAGAGCACGCGGGTCTTCGTGGTCGTCGTGCGGCCCGGAACGACCGCGACGCCGTGCACGCGGACCCCGGACGCGCCGAGGAGCTCGCGGATGCGCGCGCCGGAAGCGTCGTCACCGGTCCAACCCGCGACATCGGCATGGACGCCGAGCCCGGCGAGGTTGAGCGCGACGTTGCCGGCCCCGCCGACCGACGCGCTCTCGCGACCGAGGCGGACCACAGGTACCGGGGCCTCCGGGGAGATCCTCGCGACTTCACCCACGAGGTAGCGGTCCAGCATCAGGTCACCGACGACGAGCATGCGCGCGCCGGCGAAGCCGCCGCGGACGCTCGCGTGCACCAGGTCCGAACGGTCGAACATCAGGCGTCCTCGCCGGCCATCGCCGCTTCGACGAGGTGACAGAGCTCGTGACCGAGGAACAGGTGCGCCTCCTGGATCCGTGGGGTCGCGGTGCTCGGCGCGATCAGCGTCGCTTGCGCGACGGTCGGAAGCTTGCCGCCGTCGCCACCGGTGATCCCGACGGTGAACGCGCCACGCTCGTTCGCGGTCTCGATGCCGCGCACGACGTTCGCGCTCGTGCCCGACGTCGACAGGCCGACCGCGACGTCACCCGCGCGGCACAGCGCGTCGAGCTGACGCGCGAACACGTCCTCGAACGCGCCGTCGTTCGCGACCGCGGTGAGGAGGCCACCGTCCGTCGTCAGCGCGAGGGAGGCGAGACCCGGCCGGTCGACCAGGTAGCGACCGACGAGCTCGGTCGCGAAGTGCTGGGCCTGGGAGGCGCTTCCACCGTTGCCGAACCAGAACACGGTGCCGCCGCCACGGAGCGCGGCGACCATGCGGTCGGCGACGCTTCGGACCTGCGGTTCGAGTGTCGCGAGAGCCGTCATCACCACCTGATGGTCGTCGATAGCCTGCTGGAATTCCACGAAGTGTCTCTCGACGGGCGCACTGCTGTGCTTGAGGTTAGCAACCGGGTAGTTCTCCTCGATCGTGACGGAGTGCTCAACGTCGACCGAACCGACTCGGTCATAACGGTCGAAGACCTCGAAGTCGTCGCGGGCGCCGCCGACGCGACGGTCGCACTGCGCGCGGCGGGCTACCAGCTGCTCGTCGTCACCAACCAGTCCGTGGTCGGTCGGGGACGGCTGACGCTCGACGCGCTGCACACGATCGACAGCGAGCTCGACCGCCGCCTCGGGAACACCCTCCGTGGATTCCATGTGTGCCCTCATACCCCCGAAAATGGGTGCGCATGCAGGAAACCGGGCACCCGGCTGCTCGAGCAGGCGCGCGTCGCGTGGCCGTTCGTGCCCGCCGCGACGTGGTTCGTCGGTGACGCGACCCGTGACATCGAAGCGGCGCGCCACGCCGGAGTGCAGCCGGCGCTCGTCCGCACCGGCAAGGGCGCGGTGACCGAGCGTGACCACCCCGACGTCCCGGTCTGGGACGACCTCGCGGCGTTCGCGGGCTGGCTGCTCGACCAACCCTGACCGCGCCCCGCGCGCTCGCGTCCGCCGCAACCGGGGTCAGCCGGCAGCGGTCGTGTTGAAGCTGTTCATCGCGGGGTCGATCCCGTCGGCCACGATCATCTCGACCGCGTCCGCGGCGCGCTCGACGGTGACGTCGATCTCGGCGCGCTCGCGCTTGCCGAACCGGTTGAGCACGTGGTCGGCGCCGCGCTCCTTGCTCACGGGCTTGCCGACGCCGATCCGCACGCGCTGGAAGGCGTCGCTGTGCAGGTGCGACTTGATCGAGCGCAGGCCGTTGTGGCCCGCGAGCCCGCCCCCGGACTTCAGCTTGAGCGCCGCGACCGGCAGGTCGAGCTCGTCGTGGACGATCACGACCTGCTCGGGCTCGACGCCGTAGCGGCGCGCCAGCAACCCGACGGACTCGCCCGAGTCGTTCATGAAGGTGAGCGGGATCGCGAGCGCCACCCGCCGCTCGCCGATGCGCACCTCGTCGACCCGGGCGCGCTCCTTGCCCTTCTTGAGCTTCGCACCGTGCCGGACCGCGAGCAGCTCCACGACCTCCGCGCCGACGTTGTGACGCGTGCGGGTGAACTCCTCACCCGGGTTGCCGAGCCCGACCACGAGCACATCGGCCGGAGTTCCGGTGCGCGGTGAGGACCGCGACCGCCGGAGGGCCACCGACTACTCCTCGGAGTCTCCGCCGTCGCCGCCACCGTCGTCGGACGCGCTCGCCTCGCCGCCCTCGGCACCCTCTTCGCCCTCGGCACCCTCTTCGCCCTCGGCGGCTTCCTCTTCCTCGCTGAGGCCACGGGGGATGGAGACCTGGACGATCAGCTCGTCGGGCTCGTGCTGCACCGTGACTCCGGCCGGGATCGGCAGATCCGCGATGTGGAGCTGGTCGCCGAGCGCGAGGTGCGAGACGTCGACGACGATCTCGGTCGGGATGTTGCCGGGGAGCGCCTCCACGGTGACCGTGAAGAACAGCTGCTCGAGCACGCCGCCCTCCTTCGCCCCGGGCGGCTCACCCTCGAGGTTGAGCGGGATCTCGGCGGCGACCGCGACGTCGCGACGGACCCGCACGAAGTCCACGTGGACCAGCTCGTTGCGGGTCGGGTGCCGTTGGATCTGGCGGGCCAGGGCCAGCGCGTCGTCCTGACCGTCCATCTTGAGCGTGATCAGGGTGTTCGCGCCCGAAGCGGTGTGGAGCGCGTGGTCGAGCTCGCGGGCGGACACGGTGATCGAGAGCGTGTCGCTCTGGAGGCCGTACACGGTCGCGGGGAGGAGCCCTTCGCGGCGGATGCGACCGGCGTTGCGGGAGCCCAGCAAGGTGCGGGGCTCGGCCTGGATGATGACGTCGGGCATGGCGCGTGAGGTCCTTCGGAGAATCGGGGGGACCCACCATTGTGCCTGCTGGGCCCGGCCCGATCCAAACAGGGCTCCGGGACCGCGCGCCCCGGGCCTCCGGGGCGCTCAGACGTTGTCGCCCTTGAAGAGCTCGGAGACGGAGGTGTCGTCGAAGACCGCGTCGATCGCCTCGGCCACGATCGGCGCGATCGAGAGCACCCGCAACGAGTCGAAGTGCTTCTCGTCCGAGATCGGGAGCGTGTTGGTGACGACCACCTCGCGGATCGGGCCGTTCTTCAGCCGGTCGACCGCGGGGCCGGAGAGCAGGGCGTGCGTGGCGACGATCGACACCGAGTCCGCACCCCGCTTCGTGAGCAGCTCGGCGGCGCTCACCACCGTGCCTGCGGTGTCGATGATGTCGTCGACGAGCAGGCACTGCCGGCCCGCCACCTCGCCGACGACCTCTTCGGCGACCGCGACGTTGTGGGTGCCCTTGGGTCGCCGCTTGTCGATGAACGCGAGGTCGGCCTCGATGCTGTGCTCCTCGAGGCAGTTCGCGAACCGCCGCGCCAGCTTGCCGCCCCCGGCATCGGGCGACACGACGGTGACGCGGTGGCTCGTCTCGAGGTCCTTCGCCATGTGGTTCGCGAGCAGCGGCACCGCGGTGAGGTGGTCGACCGGGAAATCGAAGAACCCCTGGATCTGTCCGGTGTGCAGGTCCACCGTGACGACGCGGTCCGCGCCTGCGACCGTGAGCATGTCCGCGACCAGGCGGGCGGTGATCGGCTCGCGACCCTCGGCCTTCCGATCCTGGCGGGCGTAGCCGTAGAACGGGCACACGGCGGTGATGCGCTTCGCCGACGCGCGCTTCGCGGCGTCGATCATGATCAGCTGCTCCATGATCCGGTCGTTGATCGGGTCGCAGTAGCTCTGGAGCAGGAAGACGTCCGCGCCGCGCACGCTCTCGCCGTACCGGCAGTAGAGCTCGCCGTTGGCGAAGCGGGACAGCTTGATGTCGCCGAGGGGCAGCTTGAGGTTGTTGGCGATCTCCTGGGACAGCTCCGGGTTCCCGGAGCCGGCGAAGAGCAGGAGCCGCTTCTTGCTGACCAGGTCCATCAGTCGCCTTCCTCGTCGCGTCGGGCGCGGCGATCCGCCCACCCTTCTTCGATCTCGGCCGGTACACCCTTGGCGAGCGCGCCGGGTGGGACGTCCCGGGTCACGACGGCACCGGCACCGGTGTACGCGCCCCGCCCGACCTCGACCGGTGCGACGAGCACGGTGTTCGACGAGATGCGCGCGTCCGGTCCCACGATGGTGCGGTGCTTGGTGCGGCCGTCGTAGTTGGCCGTGATGGTCCCGGCACCGACGTTGGCGCCGGCACCGATCTCCGCGTCACCCACATACGAGAGGTGGGGCACCTTGGCGCCCTCGCCGATCTCTGCGTTCTTCGTCTCGACGAACGTGCCGACGTGCGCACCCGGGGCGAGGCGGGTGCCCGGCCGCAACGAGACGTACGGGCCCACGGTGCAGTCGTCACCGATGTCGGCCTCGCGGGCGACGGTCTGGCGCACCACCGCGCGTTCGCCGACGATCGTGTCGACGAGCTGGGTGTCGGGACCGACGACCGCGCCGGTGCTGACCACCGTCCGCCCCTCGAGGATGGTTCCCGGCAGCAGCCGCACGTCCGGCTCGAGCTCGACCGCGGCGTCGACGTAGGTCGACGCGGGATCCACCATCGAGACGCCCTCACGCATCCAACGCACGTTGATACGCGCCCGCAGCTCCGCCTCCGCGGCCGCGAGCTGCGCCCGGTCGTTGACGTGCATCGCCGCGGTCCGGTCGTCGGCCGGGACCGCGAGCACGCCGTGGCCGGCCTGGCGCAGCACCGCGACCGCATCGGTCAGGTAGTACTCGCCCTGGGCGTTCTCCGGGCTCAGGCGCCGCAGTGCGGGGGCGAGCAGCCCGCGACGGAAGCAGTAGATCGAGGTGTTGACCTCGTCGATCTCGAGCTCCTCCGGGGTGGCGTCCGTCTTCTCGACGATGTGGTCGACCCGGCCCTTGTCGTCGCGCACGACCCGGCCGAAGTCCACCGTCAGCTCGTCGAGCTCGGCGGTGAGCATCGTGGCTGCCGCGTCGGCCTCCCGGTGGTCGCGGGCGAGCCGGGCGAGCACTTCGGGGCGCACGAGGGGCGCGTCGCCGGGCATCACGAGGACATCGCCGTCGAGGTCCGGGTCGTCCGAGAACGCGGTGAGGGCCACGCTGACGGCATCGCCGGTGCCCCGCTGCACGCGTTGCTCGACGAACTCGATCGGCATCTCGCTCGCGATCAGGTCCTGGAGCGTCTTCGTGACCCGCTCGGCGCCGTGGCCGACGACGATCACGATGCGCTCGAGCGGGAGGGCGACCAGCGCGTCGACGACGTGCAGGAGCATCGGGCGGCCGCAGAGCGGGTGGAGGACCTTCGGCGTCTCGGAGCGCATGCGCGTCCCCTCGCCCGCGGCGAGGACCACCGCGGCCAGGGGCCGGTAGCCACTCATCGCTGCTTCCGCTCCATCTCGCACCGTCCCTGGGGTCTCCGGGTGCTCCGGTTGCTCCGGTGCTCGGGGGCGAGGTTTCGAACCTCGACTTGGGACTCCAAAGGACCCCGTGCTGCCGTTACACCACCCCCGACCGACCCGAGCGACCTTACCGCGGGCCATCCCCGGCGCCGTGCGCACAATGTGACAGCCGCAGGCCCTCGGGCTACCCTCCGCAACCTCATGGGTTCGCTGATCAAGAAGCGCCGCAAGCGCATGCGCAAGAAGAAGCACAAGAAGCTTCTGAAGAAGACGCGTTGGCAGCGCCGGCAGCAGGGCCGGTAGGCGAGCCACCGCCACCGGTCACGCGCCACGAGATCAGGGAGCCGCCTCCGGGCGGCTCCCGTCGCGTCCGGACCCCGCGGCCACCGGTCACGATGCCGTCATCGCGGGCAGCGTCGTGCCGAGGTGCGCGGCGATGCCGAGCTCCCGCTCGACGCGGGTCGTGGCAGCCCGGCCCTCGTGCGGGTCGTCGAACGGGATCCAGCACGCCGAGCCACTCCCGGCGAGGAGCGCGGGCGACCCCGCGGCGCGCTCGAGCGCGGCCCGGAACGGGGCGAGCCGCGGCTCGACGTGCTCGGCGGCGGCCTCGAGGTCGTTGGCGAGCGATGTGACGATCGCGGCGACGGCAGCCGGAGCCGGCAGCGCCCGGGTGCTCACGGGCCCGCCGAGGGCGTCCCAGGCCCGGTAGACCGCGGGGGTGCTGATCGGGAACGGCGGGACCACCACGAGGACCCGCAGCGGCTCGGCCAGGGTCACCGGGTCGATCACCTCGCCCCGGCCGCGCATCCACGCCGGCCCCTGGTGCAGGCAGAACGGCACGTCCGAACCGACCGACGCCGCCGCGTCGGCCACTGTCCCGGGGTCGATGTCGTAGGTCTCGGCGCAGACCCGCAGCACCGCCGCCGCGTCCGACGAGCCACCGCCCAGGCCCGACCCGGGCCGGATCTGCTTCCGCAGTCCGATGTCGAGGCCCGCGCCCTCGGGCAGCACCGCAGACGCGGCGCGCACGACGAGGTTGGCGTCATCGGCGGGAACCCCGTCCGCCGCGGGGCCGGTGACCTTCAGGCGCACGCCGGGAGGTCCCGGCGCGAGACGGAGCGCGTCGTACGGCGCGTCGATCGAGACCGTGAGCGCGTCGAGCGCGTGGTATCCGTCGTCGCGGACGCCGAGCACCCGCAGCGAGAGCGTCAGCTTGGCCGGGGCGAGCAGCTCCGACGTCACGCGGCAGCTCGCGCGACCGCAGCCCACGCGTCGAGGTCGAGCGCCTCGGCCCGCTGGCGCGGGTCCACCCCCGCGGCGTCGAGCACCGCGAGGGTGCGGTCGGCGAGCTCCGGCTGCAGCGAGCGGCGGAGCATCTTGCGGCGCTGGCCGAACCCCGCGCGCACGAGTCGGAACAGCGCATCCGGGGAGGGCACGTCCACGGGCGGAGCCGCGTGACGGTCGATGCGCACCAGGACCGAGTCGACGTTGGGGGGCGGCAGGAAGACCGTGCGCGGCACCGCACCCACCACCCGGGGAATGCCGTAGTAGGCGACCTTGACCGAGATCGCGCCGTAGTCGCGGCCCCCCGGCGCTGCCGCGAGGCGCTCGCCCACCTCGCGCTGCACCATCACGAGCAGCGACCCGACCGTGGGCGCGGTCTCGAGCACGCGCGCGACGAGCGGTGTCGCGACGTTGTAGGGGAGGTTGGCGACGAGCTTCCACGCGCCCTCCCCCGAACTTGCGTCAGAAGAGCCGCGTGACGTGGCTGTCTCGACGCAAGAGCGGTTGTGGGGGGTCAGCAGCGCGGCGAGGTCCACCTCGAGCGCGTCACCCTGCACCGCCCGCACGTCCGGCCACGGCGCGACGACCTCGGCGAGCGCGGGCATGACGTGACGATCGAGCTCGAGCGCGGTGACCGACGCTCCGGTCTCCGCGAGCGCGACGGTCAGCGACCCGACGCCGGGTCCGATCTCGAGCACCCGGTCCCCCGCCTTCACGCCCCCGAGCCGCACGATCCGCCTCGCGGTGTTCGGATCGGCGAGGAAGTGCTGGCCGAGCGCGCGGCTGGGCCGCAGGGCGTGGCGTTCGAGCAGCTCGGTGATCGAGGCCGGGGTCAGGAGCGCCACGGGGCCATGCTCGCAGGTCCTCGGGAGCGCCTCAGTATGAGAGGGCGATGCGCCCGATGACGCCCTGGCTGAGGGGAGCGAGCTGGCGGAAGACGTCCGGGGCGAGATCGATGATGTGCCCGGTCCACGCCTCCGGGCCCCGGTCGGCGACCCGGCACCGGGCGACCGCGCCCGTCGCGAGGTTGGTGAGCGTCACGATCGTGCCGAACTTCAGCGACAGGTGTGCGCACGTCCCCCGGCCGGGCGCGGTTCCGTACCAGGTGGCCGAGCCGCTGGCGCGCGGCGGGATGGGCTGGGTGCCCTTGACGACGACCTGCGCGACCGGCGGCGTGAGCAGCTCGGAACCGACCTGCGTCCTCGACAGCACCGCGCCGTCGCTGCGGGTCGTGACGCGGAAGATGTCGCGGCGCAGCCCGGGAGCCCCGGCCTGGATGGTGCGGGTCTGGCCGACCTGCAGGTTCGGGTCGTCGCGGGTCTCGGTCGTGAAGGGCACGACCACCCGATCGGCGACCTGGTCGTCGGCGAGGCGGAGCACGTCGACCTGCATGCCGTTCATCAGCCGTGTGCTCGCGGGCGGCGTCACCTCGTCGCGCGGACCCAGCGCGATGCCACGGTCACGCAGCAGCTCGGCGACGTCGAGTGCGTCGGAGCTCGACACGGGCGTCGACTTCCCGTCCACCGCGAGGGTCACGTCGTGCGGCGACCGGAACGTCACCGTCGCCCCCGCGGTGAGGACGCGCGGCGTCGTCGCGACGAGCGCGCCGCTGATGCCGAGGGCGCGCCGGAGCGCAGCCTCCGAGCGCAGCGTGGTGCGCGTTGTCGTGACCGAGCCGTCGACGTCGACGTCGATCGGGAACGAGCGCAGAACGCGAACATGCATCCCTTCGCGGAGCTCCGTGCTCGCGTCCGGGACGACCACGTCGCCGCGTCGCACCGTGATGTGCTCGTGGGCGAGCACCTCGCCGACGGTGGCGAGCCGGACCGACCGGGCGACGGTCTGCCCGTCGAGCGAGATCGTGACGTAGCGCTGGGGCACGGAGGCGCCGACCATGCTGGGGAACGCGGTGGCGAGCGTCCCGAGCAGGGCCAGGACCAGCACCGTGCCGACGACCCGGGTCCGGGCGTCCGTCCCGGTGATCGCGAGCCGGAGCCGGGACGCCAGGCCGCCGGTCGTGGCGGATTCGAGGGCCTCCTCGGGTGCCGGCGGGCCGAGGACCGGCGCCGGTGGGCCGAGGACCGGGGCTTCGGTCGCTCCGTCGGGGGCAGACGGGGCCGCGATCGGCTCGATGACAGGCTCGACGAAGCGGATGCGGGCGACCGCGTCCTCGAGCCCGGCGGGCGCGGTCCGCCAGAAGTCGGATTCGAGCGCGTGGAGCTCGGCGTCGAACGTCGCGCGACTGACCTCGAGGTCCAGCGCCTCGAGCTCCGCCGTGAGGTCCAGCGCCTCGAGCTCTCCGGTGATCCCGAGGATCGGCAGCCACGCGTCGGGCTCGGGTGCGTCGACGCGCGCGGGCGACGGTCGGACCGCTCGCAGCGCGTAGTGGCGCGCGCGTGCGTCGTGGTTGTGTCCGTGCGCATGGCGCGCCGGTCTCCGAATTCCGTGCTCGGCGATCGGGTCCGCCTCCCGTGGCTCCGCCTTGCGTGACTCCGCCTCCCCCTCGCGCGGCCGCATCGCGATCTGGATGCGACCGACCTCGGGGAAGCTCGGAACGTATCGACGGGTTCATCGGAGGGTCAACCCGAATTCCAGAATCTGCCACGACCAGCCGGTTTTCCCCGGAACCGAGCGGCTCGGCCGGGTCAGCGAACCGTCAGTCGCAGAAGACCGACGCCGCGGTGGCGCGCGTCGCGGCGGCGATGTCGTCGACCGTCGCACCACGCGCGGCGGCGAGACCCGCGCCCACCATCGCGACGAACGCGGGCTCGTTCGTGCTCCCGCGGTGCGGCACCGGCGCGAGGTACGGCGAGTCCGTCTCGACGAGCACGCGCTCGAGCGGCGCGACCGCAGCCGCCGCGCGCACGTCGTTCGCGTTCTTGAACGTGACGATCCCGCTGAAGGAGAGGTACGCGCCGGCGTCGAGCCCTCGCTCGGCTTCCGCAGCGCCACCGGTGAAGCAGTGGAACACCGTGCGGCGCGGCACGCGCTCGTCCGCGAGCACTCTGAACGTGTCGTCCCATGCTTCGCGCGAGTGGATGACGAGCGCGCGATCGGTCGCGTGGGCGAGCTGGATCTGGGCGCGGAACGCGGCCTCCTGCTCGTCGAAGCGAGAGTGGTTGTAGTGGAGGTCGAACCCCGCCTCCCCGATGGCGACGACCTCGGGGGCCGAGGCCAGCTCGACCAGTGCCGGCCACTCGGCCTCCAGCCGGCTCGCGTCATGGGGGTGGAGACCCACGGTGGCGCGGACGTCCGGATGCCGGGCGGCCAGGGCCACCGCGGCCCGGGAGGACTCGAGGTCGGTGCCCACGCAGACCATCCACTCGACCCCGCCGGCCCGGGCCCGGTCGAGGACGAGGTCCGCCTCCGGCCCGTCCGGGGGGAGGTGGCAGTGGCTGTCGACCCAGGTCACGAGCGTTCGAGGCGGGGGAAGAGCGCGTCGCCCTTCACGAGGGTGCTGCCCGCGGTGGCCGCACTCCCCCAGACGGCGGCGTCGGGCAGCCGCTGCTCCTCGGGCGTTCCCTCCAGCCCGAGCCGGCGCCACAGCTCGAAGGCCGCGTTCGGGATCACCGGAGACGCGAGGAGCGCGACGATGCGCAACACCTCGAGGCAGTCGCCCAGCACCGCCGCGGTCGCCTTCGCGTCACCCGCCTTGTGCAGCGCCCACGGCTGACGCTCTTCGATGTACGCGTTCGCGTCCTTGATGAGCTGCCAGACCGCGCCGAAGCCGGACGAGACCTCGAGCCGGTCGAGCGCGCCGGTCAGCACGTCGAACGCGGTGGCCGATGCGGTGACCAAGGGGCCGTCCTCGCGCGCGTCGGGCGTGGTCGCGTCGACGTAGTTGGTCGCCATGTTCAGGACTCGGCTCGCGAGGTTGCCGAAGTTGTTCGCGAGATCGCTGTTGTAGCGGGCGAGCATCGCCTCGTAGCTGAAGTCCCCGTCGGGGCCGAAGCGCTGGTCGGCGACGAAGTGGTAGCGGTAGCCGTCGACGCCGAACTCCGCGACGAGCTCATCCGGTGCGATCTGGTTCGCGCGCGACTTGCTCATCTTCTCGCCGCCGACGAGCAGGAACCCGTGCGCGAACACGCACTTCGGCGGGGCCTCTCCCGCCGCCATCAGCATCGCCGGCCAGTAGACCGCGTGCTGGCGCAGGATGTCCTTGCCGATGAGGTGGTAGTCCGCGGGCCAGAAGCGCGCGAACCGCTCGGGGTCCGTGCCGTACCCGACCGCGGTGCAGTAGTTCACCAGCGCGTCGAACCACACGTAGGTCACGTGCGCCGGATCCCACGGCAGCGGGATGCCCCACGAGATCGACGTGCGGCTGATCGAGAAGTCGAGCAGTCCCTGCTTGATCAGCCCGAGCACCTCACTGCGCTTGCCCGCGGGCTCGACCGCCTCGGGGTGCGCGGTGTAGTGCTCGAGCAGGCGGTCCTGATAGCGCGAGAGGCGGAAGAAGTAGTTCTCCTCGACCACGCGGTCGACCGGTGTCCCGTGGATCGGGCAGTTGCCGTCCACCAGGTCGGCCTCGGTGTAGTACAGCTCGCAGGGCACGCAGTACAGGCCCTCGTAGGTGTCGAGCTCGATGTCGCCGTTGTCGTAGACCCGCTGGAGGAACGCCTGCACCGCGACGTGGTGCCGGGGCTCGGTGGTCCGGATGAAGTCGGTGTTCGTGATCTCCAGGAGCTTCCAGGTCTCGCGGAACCGCTCGCTCGTCTGGTCCACCCACGTTTGGGGGGTGACGCCGCGCGCTTCGGCCGCGCGTTGCACTTTGAGCCCGTGCTCGTCGGTCCCGGTGAGGAAGACCACGTCGTCTCCCCAGAGGCGACGCCAGCGGGCGAGCACGTCGGCGACAACCGTCGTGTACGCGGACCCGATGTGGGGTACGTCGTTGACGTAGTAGATCGGCGTCGTCAGGAAGAAGGGGCGGGACACCGCCCTCAGGTTACCGATCTCCTCGTTCCGCTCGACCCCCATTCATAGGAGTGAGCGCCCGTGAGCACAGGTGTCTCCCGGAAGATCGACCGCCTCGGTCGGGTCGTCCTCCCCGCCGAGCTGCGCAAGCAGCTCGAGATCCGGGAGGGCGACCTCATGGAGATCGCAGTCGACGACGACGAGCGGGTCGTGCTCCAGAAGGTGGCGCTGCGCTGCGTCTTCTGCGGCGCGACACCCCCCGATGCCGAGCTGCGGGAGTTCCAGCAGAAGCTCGTCTGCGAGCCCTGCGTGGAGAAGCTCATCGCCGCCGAAGCGTGACCGCGAGCTCGTAGGCGCGGCGCTTTGGGACACCGAGCGTCGCGGCGACCTCGGCCGCGGCATCCCGGGCCGAGAGCCCCCGGCCCAGCGCGTCCTCCACCGAAGCCGCGATGGTCTCGTCGGTCACCGGGATCGCGTCGACGGTGCGTCCCTCGAGCACCACGACGTGCTCGCCGCGCGGCTCGCCGAAGCGCGCGACGCCGGCCGCGTCGGACAGGGGCGCGACCAGCACCTCCTCGTGGAGCTTGGTGAGCTCGCGGGCGACGCAGACGAGCCGATCCCCCTCGCACACCGCGAGCAGGTCGTCGAGCGTCGCCCTGACGCGGTTCGGCGCCTCGAAGACCACCGCGGTCCGCTCGTCGCGCGCGATCGCCTCGAGCCGCGCCCGTCGCTCGGCTCCCTTGCGGGGGAGGAACCCCTCGAAGACGAACCGGTCGGCCGTGAAGCCGGACAGCACCAGTGCAGCCAGTGCGGCGCTGGGCCCCGGGACGACCTCGACCGCGAGACCGGCGGCCCGGCACGCGCGCACGAGCCGCGCGCCCGGGTCGCTGATCCCGGGCATGCCCGCGTCGGTGGCGTAGGCGACGGTGCGCCCGGCGCGCACCTCGTCCACGACGCGCTCTGCTTGCTCGTCCTCGTTGTGCGCGTGCAAGGCGCGCAGTCGCCCCGCGGAGGCGATGCCCGCGTGCGCGAGCAGCTTGCGCGTCCGTCGCGTGTCCTCGCACGCGATCACGTCCGCGGTCTTCAGGACGTCGACCACCCGCGGCGAGAGGTCACCGAGGTTGCCGATCGGCGTGCCGATCAGGACGAGGGGCACGACACCGCCGCTCCCGGAAGCGTCACTCCTTGACCTCGACCTGGTCGCCGACCAGCAAGCCCCACCGCTCGAAGGCGCCGGCCTCGGCCTCGATCACGAACGCGGCGCGCCAGACGAGGGGCGAGAGCCGCCACGGCCGCAGGCTCGCGATCCGCAGCACCAACCCGTCGGCGCGACAGAACGCCACGTCGATCGCGAAGCGCATTCCGAAGGTGTGGACCTGCCGGCACCGGCGGAACACGAGCGCTCCGGTGAAGCCGTCGCGCCCGAGCAGGCCGCGGGTGCGCTCACGCCGGGTCCGCGCCGTCTGCGCCGCTGCGAGCACCTCACCGTCACGTACCAACCACACTGCGGACCGGGGCTCCTCTCAGACGTTGAATCGGATCTCCAGCACGTCGCCGTCGGCCACCACGTACTCCTTGCCCTCGACGCGCAGCTTGTGCTGCTCCTTGGCCTTGGACCACGAGCCGACCTCCAGCAGCTCGTCCCAGCGGATCACCTCGGCCCGGATGAACCCGCGCTCCAGGTCCGAGTGGATCACGCCCGCGCACTCGGGTGCCTTGGCACCCGCGCGGAACGACCACGCGCGGCTCTCCTTGTCCCCGGTGGTCAGGAACGTGCGGAGCCCGAGGAGCTGGTACGCGGCCCGCGCGAGCCGGGGGACGACGCTCTCGGGCACGCCGAGGTCCGCCAGGAGCTCGGCGCGCTCCGCACCCTGCGCGGCGACGACGTCGGGATCGGCCTCCAGCTCCAGGCACACCGAAAGCGCGTCGTCACTCAGCTGCTTGGCGATCGCGTCCGCGTCGTCGAGCTGCTCGACGCCGATGTTGATCACCGCGAGCACCGGCTTGTTCGTCAGCAGGAACACCGGGCCCAGCAGCTCGCGCTCCTCCGTGGTGAGGTCCGACCGGTACACCGGCGTGCCGTCGCCGAGCACCGCGATCGCCCGTTCGAGCGCGTCGAGCTCCGGACCCAGGGTCTTGTCACCCTTGGCGAGGCGCTTCTGCTTCGCCAGCCGCTGCTCGACGGAGGCCAGGTCGGCGAGGACCAGCTCGTACTCGAGGGTCGCGAGGTCGGACGCGGGGTCGTTGCCGTCCGTGGCGCGCAGCACGAAGAGGACCGCGTCGCAGTCCCGCAACGAGCCGAGCAGGCGGCTGCCCAGACCCTTGCCCGGCTCGGTGGACAGGCCCGGGATGAACATGATCTCGAACGTCGCCGGCACGACCTGCTTGGAGGAGGACATCGCGGCGAGAGCGTCGAGGCGGTCGTCGGGGAGCTGGACCACGCCGAGCACGCGGTCCGAGGACGTCGTCGCGTCCAGGCCGGTGAGCGCCGCGAAGAGCCGGGCGTGGCCCGAATCGGCGAGGCCCACGAGACCGAGGTGCTCCATGAGGAGGACTCTAGGACGCTCGACTACGCTGGCCCGCTTCGCCGTTCGGAGGACTCGACGTGAGCAAGAAGACGAAGAAGCGCAAGCTGCGGGCCCGCCGCAACAAGGCGAATCACGGCAAGCGGCCCAACGTCGGCCGCCGCTGACCCCCGCTAGCCGCCGACCGGGTCGGGCACCCGCGGTGCCCGGAGATCGATGACGAGCAGCGCCACCGCGACGAGCGGCACGAGCGCCAGGCTCGTGCCGATCGACACCTGGTCGTCGGTGGTGAACGGCTGCATGTGGCGCAGGTGGTACACGAGATGCGGCACGGAGTACACGAGCCAGCCTGCGAGCACCGCCCGCACGAGCACCGGGCCGAGCACCACGAGCGCGACGACCGTCACCACCGCGAGCGCGAGGTTCAGCTCACCGACGTCGCGCACGAGGTGCTCGTTGAACGGCCCGTCGGGCGCGACCCAGGTCCGCCCGAGCCCGGGGAAGTCGTCGTAGAACGAACGGGGCGCGAACGCCGCCCAGAACCCGATGATCAGCGCGGGCACGGCGAGCACCGCCAGTCCGATCCGCAGCACCGTGTCACGCACGGGTCGCCTCCCGCATCCGGGCTTCCGCCTGCCATCCCTCGACCTGGCTCCGGTACGTCGGGGTCCACCCGGTGAGGGCCGTGAGCTTCCGGTTGGAGACCCGCTGCGACGCGGTCAACGCCGACCCGGGCGCGCCACCGGCGAGCCGCATCATCCAATTCGGCGTCCGGAAGAGCCGGCCGGTGCCGAAGGCCTTCGCGAACGCGTCGATCGCGCGGCCGCGCGTCAGCGGCTCGTCGTCGCACACGTTGTAGATCCCCGTCGGCACCCCGAGGGAGGAGACGACGCCGCTGGCCGCGTCGTCGGCGTGCACCGCGGTCGTGAACGCCCACGACTTCCCCGCGACCATCGAGAGGTGCCAGCGGGCCAGGCGGAGGGCCTCGTCGGTGCCACGGTTGCCGACCCCGCCGTAGAAGAGGCCGAACCGGAGCACCGCGACGGTCGCGACGTCCGCGAGCTCCAGCGCGATCTTCTCGCCCTCGAGCGCCGGCGTCATCAACCCGGCCGCGGCGACCGGCGATCGCTCGTCGAGCCACTCCGGTCCGCCGGCGTCGTAGACGATCGTGATCGACTCCTTCACGAAGCGGGGGACGCCGGCCACCCGCGCCGCGTCGACCAGGTTGCGCGTCGCGTCGGTGCGGAGGCGGTTGTGCATCGCCCACGCCTCCGGCTTCAGCATCGCGGGGAACGGCGGCACGTTGGTCGCGAGGTGTGCGACCACGTCCGCGCCGACCACCGCATCCCGCACCGAGTGCGGATCGAAGAGATCGACGTCGACCGGTTCCGCGCCGGCCGCGCGCAGGCTGGTGACGGCCTGCTCGCTTCGTGCCGCAGCCCGGACCTCGTGCCCCCGGGCGAGCAACCCGGCCACCGTGGGCCGCCCGACAACCCCGGTCCCGCCGGTGACGAAGATCTTCATCCCAACACCCCCTGCATCCAGACCGCGCCCAGCGCGAGCCCCTTCGGCGACGCGGCCGCGACCACGCGGTCCATCAGGTCGGCAACCGACACGCGCCGGAGCGAGTCGCGCCACGCCGAGTCGGCGTCGTTCATGACGGCATGGATGGCACACGGCACGCGGTACTCGCGCGCGGGACGCGCCGCGGGCCCGCGCCGGCGGATCTCCATGCACTGGAACGCGGACTCGCGCCCGTCGATCGCCTCGACCACGTCGAGCACCGAGATCTCGGCCGGCGGGCGGGCGAGGCGGTAGCCACCGCGTGGGCCCTGCACCGATGCGAGCAGGCCGGCCCGGCTCATCGCCTGCAGGTGCTTGGCCAGGTACGCCGCGGGAACCCCGTGGTACTCGGCCAGGCGGGCCGTCGGCAGCGACGCGTCCGCGGGCAGGAACCCCAGCAGGACCGCGCAGTGCAGGCCCCACTCGACCCCATCGGAGATCTTCATTATCCGGATAATAAGTATCCGGATTCGTCGGGTCAAGCCCGACCGGGCTCACCCCTCCAGGCGGTCGAACAGGAGGCTCTGGACCGATCGTCCGATGCGACCCTGCTCGTCGTAGAGCGCGGACTCGGCGAACCCGATCCCGCCGTCCGACGGATAGGTGCGCGCGTCGAGCGCGACCCACTCGCCCACCGGGTGGCGGTCGAGGTAGACGGTCAGGTCTGGATTGATGAAGAGCCACCCCGCGTTCCAGTCCACGACCGAGCTGATGCCGTTGCCGAAGTCGGCCGCCGCGGCGACCCGCATGAGCGGTGAGATCTCCTCGCCCGCGACGAACGGCACGCGCAGCCGGAACCAGACCGTCGCCTGCCCGACCCGGTCGATGCCACCTCCGGTGACGAGGATGTCCATGGCGCCGCCGAAGCTGATCGGTCCGACCCGCTCGAACCGGTAGGGCTCGCCCTCGGGACCGGACCCGAGCCGTTCGTCGACCCGGCTCGCGGCGGGCAGCACGACGTCCTTCTCACGGATGCGCAACCCGGTCGCGCGGGCGACCTCGGTACCGCCGACCTCGAGCGACGCCTCGACCAGCTGGACCTTCTTGCCCGGACGTACGGTCCGCGTCCGCACATCCACCCGGCCGAGCGGCACCGGGCGCAGGAGCTCGATCGTCAGGCGGGCCACGCGCATCGAGCGGTCCAACTCGTGACGCTCGATCGCGCGGGCGAGCAGCGCCGACGGGGCGCCTCCGTGCTGGGCGTTCGGGTCCCACGGGCCGCGCGCGAGCTCGGTGGCGACGAAGCCGTCCCCGGCCGGGACGAAGATGGACTCGGGCTCCGTCATGGCGCGCAGCCTAAGACGGTGCCTACTGTCTCACCGTGTCCGGTGGATTGTTGGAGGGGCGGGTCGCGCTGATCACCGGCGGCGCATCCGGGCAGGGGCGCGCCGCATCGGTGCTCTTCGGCTACCAGGGCGCGCGCATCGTCGTCGCGGACATCGACGACGACGGAGCCGGCGAGACCATCGCGCGCGTGGACGCCGCCGGGAGCAGCGGCATGGCGATCCACGCCGACATCTCCCGCCGCACCGACTGCGACGCCATGGTGGCGGCGGCGATCGCGCAGTTCGGCCGCCTCGACATCCTCTACAACAACGCCGCGGTCCAGATGTCCGGCCGGCTCGTCGACACGTCCGAGGACGACTGGGACCTCACGATCACGACGAACCTCGACGCCGTGTTCTGGACGTGCCGGGCCGCGATGCCGCACCTCGTCGCCGGCGGGAACGCGAGCATCATCAGCACCGCGTCGGTGCTCGGCCTCATCGGCTCCGAGGGCTACGCGGCCTACGGTCCCGCCAAGGCCGGGCTCGTCGCCCTGATGCGCCAGATCGCCACCGAGTACGGCCCCGAGGTCCGGGCGAACGTGATCGCCCCCGGCTCGATCGACACGCCGCGCTTCCGGAAGGTCGCCGAGACGATGCCGCCGGAGTTCGTCACCGGCCTCGAGCAGACCATCCCCCTGCACCGCCTGGGCACCGCCGAGGACGTCGCGGGCATCGCGCTGTTCCTCGCCTCGGACCTCTCCGCCTACACGACCGGCGCGGTGATCCCCGCGGACGGCGGGTTGGCGGCATTCCGATGAAGGCGCGCCGGGGTCAGCTCGCCGTCGTCACCGGAGGTGCCTCGGGGATCGGCGCCGCCACCGCGCGGCGGCTCGCAGCCGATGGCGCCACCGTCGTGGTCGCCGACATCGACGAGGACAATGCCCGTGACGTCGCGATCTCGATCTCGGACGAGGGCGGCGACGCCGAGCCCACCGCGATGGACGTCACCCACGAGGGCGAGGTCGCGGCGATGTTCGAGGCGATCGCGGAGCAGCACGGTCGGCTCGACGTGCTGGTGTGCAGCGCCGCGGTCGAGACGCGCGCATCGGTGGTGGACACGACGGACGCGGCGTGGCGCCAGGTGCTGGACGTGAACCTCAAAGGCCCGTTCCTCTGCATGAAGCACGGCATCCCCCTCATGGTCGGCGGGGGCGGTGGGGCGGTGGTCCTGCTCGGATCGGTGCTCGGCGCGATCGGCTCGCCGGGCTACGCGGCGTACTGCGCGTCGAAGGGCGCGCTCGTGAACCTCGCCAAGCAGGCCGCGATCGAGCACGCACCCGACGGCGTGCGGGTCAACGTCGTCTCGCCCAGCGCGTGCGAGACCGGCCTGTTCCTCGACATGGTGTCCCGCGCCCCGGACCCGGACGCGATCAAGCGGATGGTGGCCGAGCGGACGCCGTTGGGCCGCCTCGGCACCGAGGCGGACGTCGTCGAGACGATCATGTTCCTCCTGTCCGACGAGGCGTCGTACATCAGCGGCACGACCGTCCCGCTCGACGGCGGGCTCGCGGCGCGCCGGGGCTGACGGTGCACGACGGTCTCCGGGTCCTCGACGCCGACGCGCACGTCATCGAGCCGGCCGGCCTGTTCGGCGCCGCGGCGCCGCCGGGTGTCTCGGTCATCGACCTCCCGGCCACGACCCCCATGGTCCCCTGCGGCGACCCCGCCGTGCTCGAGGACTTCCTCGCCGACGGGTGCTCGGCGCGGGAGTACCTCCGCTGCATGGATCGGGAGGGCATCGACGCGGTCGTGCTCTACCCGTCGATCGGATTGTTCGTACCGTTCCTTCCGTCCCTCTCGCCGGAGGAGTCCGCGGGCGCGTGCCGCGCGTACAACGAGTGGCTCGCCGGGTACCGGGCCGAGGACCCGGCCCGGCTGACGGGCGTGGCGCTCGTCCCGACCGCTGATGTCGCGCTCGCGGCGCGCGAGGCCGAGCACGCGGCGGCGCTCGGGCTGCCCGGTGTCATGGTCCGGCCGAACGCGCTCTACGGGCGCGACCTCGGCGACCCGGCCTACGACCAGCTGTACCGCGCGCTCGAGGAGCTCGAGCTCACGCTCTCGGTGCACGAGGGCCTCGGGGTCGTGGGCCCCACGATCGGGCGCGACCGCAGCGACACGTTCGCGATGCGGCACGCGATGAGCCACCCGATGGAGCAGATGGCCGCGATGGCGAGCCTGATGCTCCTCGGCGCGCTCGAACGGCACCCGGGCCTCCGCGTCGCATTCCTCGAATCCGGCACCGGGTGGCTGCCGTACTGGCTCGCCCGGCTCGACAGCCACGCCGAGTGGATGGAAGCGAGCGAGACCGCATCGCTCTCGCTGCGCCCGTCCGAGTACTTCGCCCGCCAATGCGTGATCTGCACGGACCCCGACGACCCGTTGGCCGCCTGGGTCGTCGGCGAGGTGGGGGCGGACCACGTCATGTGGGCATCGGACTTCCCGCACCCCGACGCGCTCTACCCCGAAGCCGTGACCTCGTTCCTGCACGAGTCCGAGGAGCACCGCATGTCCGAGGCCGACGTCGCCACCGTCCTCTGGGAGACCCCGCGGGACTGGTACGGCTGGGCCGACGTTCAGGCCCAGGGCTCCAGCCCGCGCAGGTAGCCGAGCATCGCGGCGTTCGTCTGGGCGGGGCGCTCCTGCTGGGTGAAGTGGCCGCAGTCCGGGATGACGACCTTCTCCAGGTTCGGGACCCGGTCCTCCATCCCGGCGGTCATCGCGGGCGTGAGCACCGGGTCGTCCGCCGCGCTGATCATGAGGCACGGCACGTCGATCGTGCGGTCGGCGAGGTCCGCGGTGAGGTGCCACGAACGGTCGAGGTTGCGGTAGTACTCGAGTGGCGGCGTGAACGCGCCGCGGGGGCCGAGCGCGTCCGCGTAGACCGCGATCACCTCGTCGGTGAACACCTCCGGGTGCACCGTGACGGGACCGCGCAGCATCATCTCGAGGAAGTCGACCGCGCCGCGGCCCCACGACAGGACCCACTCGGCGACGCCGGGCTCCTGGAACTGCACGATGTACGGCGGGTCGTCGGGGAACACCTGGCGCAGCATCTCGACCATGGGGATCGGCGTGCGGGGCAGGTCCGGGGTGTTGACGCCGATGACCCCGGCGGTGCGCTCCGGGTAGCGGCGCGCGAACGGCCACACCAGCAGCCCGCCCCAGTCGTGGCCGACCATCACCGCGCGCTCGTGGCCGAGCCCGGTGATCACCCCGGCGAGGCAGGCGTTCACCCATTCCATGTCGTAGTGCACGTCGGGCTTGTCCGACCGGCCGTAGCCCGGCAGGTCCACGGCGACGACGTGGAAGCCCGCGCCGGCCAGCGGCCCGAGCTGGTCGCGCCACGCGTACCAGAGCTCCGGGAAGCCGTGGCACAGCAGCACCAGCGGACCCTCGCCCTGCTCGACGTAGTAGAGCCGGACGTCGTTCGTGACCACGTAGCCGTCACGCGCACCCGGCGGGATCGTCACGGCGAAGGAACCTACCGGGTTTCGTGGTGATGCCTGTTCTCCCGTCTCCGCGGAGACGTTACGGTCGGGCATGGCCGAGCTCGTCCAGATCGAGACCGCGGAGCGGGTGCGGACCGTGACGCTCAACCGGCCCGAGGCCCGCAACGCACTGAGCGTCGCGCTGCAGCGCGAAGCCGGTGCGGCCCTGGCCGCGGCCGACGACGACGACGCCGTCGACGTCGTGATCCTGACGGGAGCCGACCCGGCATTCTGTGCCGGCCTCGACCTCCGGGAGCTCGGTCGGGATGCCTCGAACCTCGTCGGAGGCGCCGACGATCCCGAGCTCAGCCCGTTCGCCGCGCTCTGGAAGATGAGCAAGCCGGTGATCGGCGCGATCAACGGCCCGTGCGTCACCGGCGGGTTCGAGCTCGCGCTGGCCTGCGACTTCCTCATCGCGTCGGAGCACGCGACCTTCGGGGACACCCACGCGCGCGTGGGGGTCATGCCCGCCGGTGGCATGAGCGTCTTCCTCCCCCGGGTCGTCGGGGTGCGCAAGGCGAAGGAGATGAGCCTGAGTGGGAACTTCGTGGGTGCGCAGGAGGCGTTCGCGCGCGGGCTCGTCAACCACGTCGTTCCCCACGTCGAGCTGCTGCCTGCCGCGCGCCGGCTCGCGGCGGACATCGCCGGCAACGACCAGGCGGCGGTGCGCAGCCTCAAGCTCCTCTACGACTCGAACGAGAAGGTGAGCGCCGGGGAGGCCATCGAGCACGAACAGGAGATCTTCCGGGCCTGGCGCATCGACCCGGCCGAGATCGAGCGACGTCGCACCGGGATCGTCGAGCGGGGACGCGGCCAGCAGTGAGGGGGGACGAGCGCTTCGAGACGCACATGAGCGACTCCGACGCCCTGATGTGGAACATCGAGAAGGACCCGCTGCTGCGGTCGACGATCGTCACGGTGCTGCTCCTCGACCGCGCGCCGGACTGGGACCGGTTCGTCGACAAGATCGAGCGTGGCACCTGGCTCATCCCGCGGTTGCGTCAGCGCATCGCGACACCGCTGCTGCGCATGGGCCCGCCGCAGTGGTCGGGCGACGCGAACTTCGACCTCGGCTACCACCTGCGCCGGGTGAAGGCGTGCGAGCCGACGCTGGACGCGGTGCTCGACCTCGCCCGCACCGCCGCGATGGCCGGCTTCGACCGGGCCCGCCCGCTGTGGGAGTACACGGTCGTCGAGGGACTCGAGGGCGGCCGTTCGGCGATGATCCTGAAGGTCCACCACTCGATGACCGACGGCGTCGGCGGGATGAAGCTCCTGCTGATGCTGTTCGACTTCGAGCGCGAGCCCGATCGGGTGCCGCCGCCGGACCGGGTCGACGCGGTCCCCGTCTTCGGGCCGATGGACCTCGTGCTGAGCGCGCTCGGGCACAACCAGCGACGGGCGCTCGGCATCGCGCGCCGGGGCGTCGTCGAGTCGGTCGGCGTCACCCGCGCGATCCTCGACGACCCGGTGCGCACGCTGCAGGAGGCGTGGCGCGCCGCCGGCTCCGTCGTCCGGTTCCTGCAGCCCGCCACCGACCCCCACTCGCCGATCATGCGCGCCCGCACGCTGGCCCGGCAGCTCAGCACGCTCGACGTCCCGCTCGACTCGCTCAAGCAGGCGGCCAAGACCGTCGGCGGGTCGCTCAACGACTCGTTCGTCGCCTCGGTGCTCGGCGGGATGCGGCGCTACCACGAGCTCCACGGGGTGAGCGTCGACGAGCTGCGCATGGTGATGCCGATCAACCTCCGCGCGGAGGGATCCGCGCTCGGCGGGAACCACTTCACGCCGGCGCGCTTCCTCGTCCCGGTCACGATCAAGGACCCCGCCGAGCGGATCGTCGCGGTCGGCCGGCTCACCCGCGAGATCCGTGCCGAGCCCGCGGTCCACCTGACCGACGCGCTCGCCGGGATCCTGAACCAGCTGCCGACGACGATCACGACCGCGCTGTTCGGTTCGATGCTGAAGGGCGCGGACTTCGTGACGAGCAACGTGCCCGGCGCACCGTTCGAGATCTTCTCCGCCGGGGCCGCCCTCGAGCGGATGTACGCGTTCGCACCCCTCGCCGGCGCCGCGGTCAACGTCACGCTGCTCTCCAGCTGCGGGACCTGCTGCATCGGGGTCAACGTCGACTCGGTCGCCGTCCCCGACTCGGACGCCTTCCTGCGCTGCCTCGACGACGGCTTCGCCGAGATCCTCGCCCTCGCCTGACCGTCACCTCACCCGACCCGTTCTCGGCCCCGTTCTCGGCCCGCTCGACCGGCCATGCTGCGGTCCAACGTGCCGAGAAGGCGGGAGTGGCGACGACGAATGCGGTCGGCGACCCGGGCCGGGTACCGATGAACGTCGGTCCAGGGAAAGCGGTGAACGGTCCAACCCAGGTCGACGAGCTCGTTCTGGCGGCTGCGGTCATCGGGGCGGGGCCGGACGGTGGGAGTTTCGAGAATGTTGAGGGACTGGCGCGGTCTCGGGGTGGCTGGGCGGTCGTACGCTGGACGCGCATGGATGGCACGCCGATCGGACGCCGGGTCTTCCTCGGCGTCCTCGGCGTCGGGGCGGTCGGCGTGCTCTGGGGCGCGAAGGCCCAGGACTGGCTCGAGAAGACGGTCGCCCCGATCGTCTCGAAGGACGGCACCGGCCTGTCGGGGTTCCTGCCCATCGGTCGGTTCCGGATCTACACGGTCACGGGTGACCTGCCGAGCAAGAGCAAGGCCGCGTACCGGCTGAAGGTCGGCGGGCTCGTCGACACGCCGTACACGCTCACCTACGACGAGCTCCGGGCGCTGCCGCCGACCAAGATGACCCGCGACTTCCAGTGCGTCACCGGCTGGCGGGTCCACGACGTGGACTGGGAGGGCGTACGCCTGGCCGACCTCCTCGACCGGGCCGGGGTCAAGCCCGAGGCGAAGGCGATCCGGTTCAAGAGCTTCGACGGCACCTACACCGAGAGCCTCACGTTGAGCCAGGGCCGCCGCAACGACGTGATCGTCGCCTACCGGATGGAGAACGGGGACATCTCGGCCGAGCACGGCGGTCCCGTACGCCTCTACGTCGCGCCGATGTACGGCTACAAGTCCTGCAAGTGGCTCGACGCGATCGAGCTGACCGACACGGTGGAGCCCGGGTACTGGGAGCACTACGGCTACGACGTCGACGGATGGGTGGGACGGTCGAATGGCCGCGACGACAACGCCACCTGACGCCGAGGGTCTCCCGCCCGACACCCCGATCCTCCGCTTCGACCGGACCGAGCGGGTCGCCCACTGGGTGAACGCGTGCCTCTTCGGCGTCGTGATGTTCACCGGTTCGATCCTCTACATCGGTGAGCTGTCCGTCCTGTTCGGCAACCGCGAGGTCGTGCGCACGCTCCACGTCTACTGCGGGCTCGCGATCCCGGTCGTGTTCCTGGTGGCCTACCTGCCGCGCTGGGGCCGCGCCCTGCGCCGGGACTTCCGCCGCATCAACCGGTGGACCCGCGACGACAAGCGCTGGTTCCGCACCCTCGGCCGCGACAAGCGGCTCCGGCTCGGCAAGTTCAACGCGGGCCAGAAGCTCAACGCCGCGTTCATCGTCGGTGCCGCGCTGGTGATGGTGGGCACCGGCTCGATCATGAAGTGGTTCGAGCCCTTCCCCATCGACGTGCGCACCGGCGCGACGTTCGTCCACGACTGGTTCGCGTTCTTCATCTGGGCCGCGGTCCTCGGGCACATCTGGTTCGCGTTCTCGGACCCGGAGGCGCTCCGGGCGATGTGGCGCGGCAGCGTCAGCGCGCGCTGGGCCCGGAGCAAGCGGCCGGGCTGGTACGAGGAAACGACCGAAGGTGCGCAGGACCCCACCGCATAGGCTCGGTGGGTGACGCCGACGCCCTCCGCCCTCGTGCTCCCCGTCCACCTCGTCCCCGGCGACGGCCGCTTCGGCTCGGGTCCGTCGAAGGTCCGCACCGAAGCCGTCGCCGCCCTCGCCGACGCCGCGCCGACCTTCATGGGCACCTCGCACCGGCGCGACGGCGTGCGCTCCGTCGTCCGCCGTGTGCGCGAGGGGATGGCGGCGCTGCTCTCGCTCCCGGACGGCTACGAGGTCCTGCTGAGCAACGGCGGCACCACCGTGTTCTGGGACTCGGCGGCGTTCGGGCTGATCGAGGCGCGCAGCCAGCACCTCGTCTTCGGCGAGTTCTCCTCGAAGTTCGCG
>DASXYP010000011.1:0-57077 GCA_036502405.1 Acidimicrobiia bacterium | reverse complement strand
GCCTCGGCCCACTCCTGGTCGGTCCCGTAGCCCTTGCCCTCGGGCTTGGTCGACAGCTCGAGGTAGAAGTCCTCCAGGCCGTAGTCGCGCAGGACGTCGAGCACGAACGTCAGCAGCGAGCGCAGCTCGCCGTCCATCTGCTCCTTGGTGCAGAAGATGTGCGCGTCGTCCTGGGTCATGCCCCGGACTCGCGTGAGCCCGTGGACCACACCGGACTTCTCGTACCGGTACACCGTCCCGAACTCGAAGAGCCGCAGCGGCAGCTCGCGGTACGAGCGCGTGCGGCTCTTGAAGATCAGGATGTGGAACGGGCAGTTCATCGGCTTGAGGTAGTAGTCCGTGCCCCCGTCGAGCTCCATCGGCGGGTACATCCCGTCGGCGAACCAGTCGAGGTGCCCGGAGATCTCGAACAGGTGCGCCTTCGTGATGTGGGGCGAGTTCACGAACTCGTAGCCCGCCTCCTCGTGGCGCTTGCGGCTGTAGTCCTCCATGACGCGACGGACCGCACCACCCTTCGGGTGGAAGACCGCCAGGCCCGAGCCGATCTCGTCCGGGAACGAGAACAGGTCCAGCTCGACCCCCAGCTTGCGGTGGTCCCGGCGCTCGGCCTCCTCGAGCCGGTGCAGGTGGTCCTTCAGCGCCTTGTCGTTCTCCCACGCGGTCCCGTAGATCCGTTGGAGCATCGGGCGCTTCTCGTCGCCCCGCCAGTACGCGCCCGCGACCTTCGTCAGCTTGAACGCCCCGAGCTTGCCCGTCGACGGGACGTGGGGGCCCCGGCAGAGGTCGACGTACGCAACGGTGCCGTCGGGGTGCAGGTTCTTGTAGACCCCGACCGTGCCGTTCGAGGTGACCTCGGCGTCGTCGTCCTCCTCGGCGGCACCGGAGCTGACGTTGCGGATGATCTCCTGCTTGAACGGCTGGTCCGCGAACAGCTCCAGGCCGCGCTCGATGTCGTACTCCTCGCGCAGGAACGGCTCGTCCTCGGCGACGATCTCGCGCATGCGCGCCTCGATGCGCTCGAGGTCCGAGTCGGTGAAGTGCTGCCCGTCCGGGAGCTCGAAGTCGTAGTAGAAGCCATCGGCGATCGCGGGCCCGATCGCGTACTTCGCGCCGGGGAACAGGTCGAAGACGGCCTGGGCCATCAGGTGCGAGGTCGAGTGGCGCAGCACCTCGCGGCCCTCGTCCGTGTTGGCGGTGACGATCGCGACCTCGGCCCCGTCGTCGATCGGGCGGGTGAGGTCGACCTCCTCGCCGTCGACCACCGCAGCGACGGCCGCCTTGGCCAGGCCCCTGCCGATCGACGCCGCGACGTCGGCACCGGTGGAACCGGCGGGCAGCTCCTTGGTGGAACCGTCCGGCAGCCTGATCGTGACGTCTCCCGAGGCGCTCATGAAGCCACGAGGTTACCGGCGTCCCTCCAGGGGACCTTGTTCATTCTCCTGCGGCGCACCGCTCGACGTTCGTGCAGGAGCGGAGGCCGGAGCCGGTCACGGAGGAGGAGTGACGGCGCGAGCGGGAAGAAGTGCGAGCCCGGAACGACCCGAAGGAGGCGGAGTCCGGAGCGACCAGACGGTCAGGCCGTGTAGTTGGAGACCGGGACGGTCAGGTTGATGCCCAGCAGGGCGCTCAGCTCGCGCAGGGCGTCGGGCGCGGTCTCGTCGGTCCCGCCCGAGAGCACGGCGTCCGCGAGCTCACCGAGCGCCTCGAGCGCCTTCGGCGCGTCGAGATCGTGGTCGATCGCGGCGCGCACCCGGCGGGCGTACGGCGCGGGGTCCGGGCCGGTCGCCCGCTGCGACGCCGCGGACAGGCGGTGGAGCAGCGCCGAGCCGTCCTGGATGTCGGTGTCGTGCCACTCGAAGCCGGATCGGTAGTGGTGGTGCATGAGCGCGAGCCGGATCGCGCGCGGGTCCGCCACCTTGAGCAGCTCGCTGATGAACACGAGGTTGCCCAGCGACTTGCTCATCTTCTCGCCCTCATACGCCACCATCGCCGAGTGCAGCCAGTGGCGGACGAACGGCTTGCCGGAGAGCGCCTCGCTCTGCGCGACCTCGCACTCGTGGTGCGGGAAGATCAGGTCCGTCCCGCCGCCGTGGAGGTCGAGGGTCGGACCGAGCTCCTGCATCGACATGGCGGAGCACTCGATGTGCCACCCGGGCCGACCGACGCCGAAGGGCGCGCGCCACGCGGGCTCGTCCGCGAGCGACGGCTGCCAGAGGACGAAGTCGAGCGGGTCCCGCCGGTGGGGGTCGTCCGGGTTGCCCCCCCGGGCCCGCGCGAGGCGGACCATCTGCTCGCGGGAGTATTGCGACAGCGCCCCGAACTTCGGCGCCGACGACACGTCGAAGTATGCGGTGCCGTGCGTGAGGTACGCGTGCCCGGAGTCGAGGAGCCGCTCGACGATCGAGACGATCTCGTCGATCGTCTCCGTGGCGCGCGGCTCCGCGATCGGCGGCCGCATGCCGAGGGCGTCCATGTCCGAGCGGAACCGCGCGATCTCCGACTCCGCCAGCTCGAGGTACGGGATGCCGAGCTCCCGGGCCTTCGGGAGGATCGAGTCGTCGACGTCGGTGATGTTGCGCACCATGCGCACCTCGTGGCCGAGCTCCTCGAGCCGCCGGATGAGGATGTCGTAGGTGAGATAGGTCGCGGCGTGCCCGAGGTGCGTCGAGTCGTACGGGGTGATCCCGCACACGTACATCCGCACGACCCGCTCCGGTGCAAACGGGACGATCGCCCGCCGCGCGGTGTCGTAGAGCTGGATCAAGGGGCGCTCAGATCCCGCTCAGCCGGAGACCGGCCTTGACCTTGTGGCGGATGTTGATCGTGAGCAGCACCGCCGCGAACGTCTCCATCCCGACCGCGTTCTCGAGCGAGCCACCGTCGAACGCGCGCAGGTCGGGAATGCTCTCGATGATCTCCATGAGCGTGGCCCGGGCATGGTCGTCGTCACCGCAGGCGACGACGTCGCTCTGCATCTTGTGGTCGAGGTCGACGAGCTCGGCGGCCGGGACCAGGTGGAACGCGGTGACGATCTGCGACTTCCACAGCAGCGCCTGCATCTCCTTGGCCAGGGAGCCGTGCGGCGGCAGGACCGCGTTGAACTCGGTGCCGTTCTTCACCAGGTGGTTCGCCATCGACACGACGATCTTGCCGTCGAGATCCTCGGCGAAGTACTTCGAGGTCGCGAGGGCGGCGTCGGCGTTCACCGCCAGCACGACCACATCGGCGTCGCACGCTGCGTGGTTGTTCGCGGGCGTGATCCCGGCCACGCGGTCGCCCCAGCGCTCACGCAGCTCGTCCACGACGACCTCGGCCTTGGCCCGCTCGCGCGAACCCGCGAGGACCTCGTACCCCACATCTGCGAGACGGGCCGCCAGTCCCCTGCCCGCCGGTCCGGTTGCCCCCAACACTCCGATCTTCACGACCGTGATCCTTGCACGGACGGGGACGACGCCGGAAAAGCACACGATCTCGACACTCCGGGGGGCGCGCCGGACCTACCGTGTCGGCGTGAGCGCGCGCTACGACGTCATCGGTGCGACCTACACCGCGACCCGCCAGGCGGACCCGCGCGTCGAGCGCCGGATCCGAGCCGCGCTGGCCGACGCCCGGCGGGTCGTGAACGTCGGCGGCGGCACCGGCTCGTACGAGACCGCGGGACCGGTCGTCGCCGCGGTCGACCCCTCGCCGGTGATGCTCGCGCAGCGACGCGTCGACGCCGCGCCCGCGGCACGCGGCGTCGCTGAGCACCTTCCCTTCCGCGACGGCGCGTTCGACGCTGCGCTGGCGATCTTCACGATCCATCACTGGTCGGACTGGCGCGCCGGGATCGCCGAGGTGCAGCGGGTGGCGGGGCGGATCGTGATGCTCACGTGGGACCCCGGGATCCAGAGCTTGTTCTGGCTCACCGACGAGTACCTGCCCGAGGCGCTGACCGACGACCAGTTCGACGGGCCGACGTTCGCCGAGCTCGACGACGCGTTGGGCGGCATCCGGGTCGAGCCGGTGCCGATCCCGGCCGACTGCCGCGACGGCTTCTTCGCCGCGTACTGGGCGCGACCGGAGGCGTACCTCGACCCGACGGTCCGGGCCGGCATCTCGTGCTGCTCGCTGCTCGATCAGGCGCTCGTGCACGCGCGCATGGCCCAGCTCGCGTCGGACCTCGAGTCGGGGGCGTGGGACGCTCGGCACCCGGGCCTGCGCGAGCAGCCCGAGATCGACGTCGGCTACCGCTTGGTGATCAGCGCCTGAGCGACTTCCGGCGCCAGGATGCAGTCGGCGCCGAGCAGCACCCGCAGCTCCGCGAAGAGGCCGTTGCGGTCCGAGACGAGGTGCTCGTCACCCAGGCTCACCACCGTCGTCTTCTCGGCCCCCTCGATGTAGACCAGCACGGGGTTGTCCCCGGGGTGCGCGAGGAGCACCTCCTTGAGCTTGGCCACCTTCAGGTCGTTGAGCACGCCGGGTCGGGTCCGGATGCGGACCGGCTGGCCGCCGTCGATCACCAGGGGCGGCTGGGTGACCTCCATCGCGATGAGCTTCGGCGCGTCCTCGCGCAGGTCGATGCGGCCCTTGACGCAGACGATCGCGTCTTCGGTGAGCAGCTCGCCGTAGCCGGCCATGGTCTTCGGGAAGACCATCACCTCGACCGCGCCGCCGAGATCCTCCAGGACGAACGTGGCCATGAGGTCACCCCGCTTGGTGTACTTGCGGGCCAGCGCGGTGACGACGCCGCCGACGGTGCGCATCTCCCCCTCGCGCATCTCCTTCAGCTCGGTGAGGTTCGTGTCCGCGAAGCGCCGCAGTGCGCCCTCGACCCCCATGAGCGGGTGGTCCGACACGTAGAGCCCGAGCATCTCCTTCTCGAACGCGAGGCGCTGGCTCTTGGAGAACTCCGAGTCGAGGATCGGCGGGCGGTCGAAGCTCGCGGCGACGTCGTCACCGCCCGAGAGCGCATCGCCGAAGAGGCTCATGATCCCGGCGTCACGCTCCCGCCGGCGGGCCAGGATCACGTCGACGATCTCCTCGTAGACGAGGAAGAGCCCCTGGCGCGGGTGACCGAGCGAGTCGAAGGCACCCGCCTTGATCAACGACTCCACCGTGCGCTTGTTCAGCGCGGACGGATCGACCCGTTCGCACACGTCGTAGAAGTCCGTGAAGGGTCCGCCCTCGTCGCGCGCCTCGATGATCCTGGCGACCACGCCCTCGCCGACGTTGCGCACCGCCGAGAGTCCGAAGCGGATCGCGTCCACCTCGATCGGCGCGCCTTCGGGATCGGTGTCGACGACGGTGCGACGCACGACGAAGTCCATCGCGGACTCGTTGACGTCCGGGACGAGCACCGGGATCTCCATCTGGCGGCACTCGTTGAGGTAGATCGCAGACTTGTCCTTGTCGCCCTTCACGGACGTGAGCAGCGCCGCCAGGTACTGGTGCGAGTGGTTCGCCTTGAGGTACGCGGTCTGGTACGTGACGAGGCCGTAACCCACTGTGTGCGACTTGTTGAACGAGTAGTCGGCGAAGGGCTCGATCGTGTCGAACATCTGCTCACCGAACGCGCGCTCGTGGCCCTGCGCGACGCAGCCGTCGACGAACTTCGAGCGCTCCTTCACGATGAGCTCGCGGATCTTCTTTCCGGTCGCCTTCCGGAGGTTCTCGGCGTCCTCGAGCGAGTAGCCCGCGAGCTGCTGGCTCAGGCGCATCAGCTGCTCCTGGTACACCATCAGCCCGTAGGTCGGTGCGAGCAGCTCTTCGAGCACGGGGTGCGGGAACGTGATCGGCTTGCGCCCGTTCTTCCGGTCCGCGTACTCGTTGTGCCAGTTCTGGGCCATCGGCCCCGGCCGGTAGAGCGCGATCACCGCGGAGACGTCCTCGAAGCTGTCCGGCGCGACGGAGCGAATCAGCGCGCGCATCGGGCCACCTTCGAGCTGGAACACGCCGATCGTGTCGCCGGCGCGCAGCAGCTCGAAGGTCTTCGGGTCGTCGAGCGGCACGTCGTCGATCGCCGGCCGCACCCCGGTGGACTGCTCGACGAGGTCGAGCGTGATCTCGATGACGTCCAGGTTGCGCAGACCGAGGAAGTCCATCTTCAGCAGGCCGAGGTCCTCGACGCCGTGCATCTCGTACTGCGTGACGACCGGCGCGTCCTCGATCGTCCCGCCCGGCTCGGGCTTGCGCTGCACCGGCAGGTACTCGGTCAGCGGCTCCCGGGTGATCACCACCGCGGCCGCATGGATGCCGTCCTGGCGGCGGAGGCCTTCGAGCCCCTTGGCGACGTCGATCACGCGCTTGCCGTCGGGGTCGGCCTCGTAGAACTCGCGAAGGTCGGAGGCCATCTTGTAGCCGTCTTCGAACTTCGGGTGCTTCTCGAAGCACGCGTTGAGCGGGGTGTCGCGACCCATGATGAGCGGCGGCATGAGCTTCGCGATCTTGTCGCCGAGCCCGTACGGGTAGTCGAGCACCCGCGCCGCGTCGCGCACCGCGGCCCGCGCCTTGATCGTGGAGAACGTGACGATCTGCGCGACGTGGTCCGCGCCGTAGCGCTGCGAGACGTACCTGATCATCTCGCCCCGGTAGCGGGAGTCGAAGTCCATGTCGATGTCGGGCATCTGCTTGCGGCCCGGGTTGAGGAACCGCTCGAACAGCAGGTCGTACTTGATCGGGTCGATGTCGACGATCCGCAGGCAGTAGGCGACGCACGAGCCGGCTGCGCTCCCCCGGCCCGGACCGACCCTGATCCCGCGCGACTTCGCGTACCGCACGATGTCCCAGACCACGAGGAAGTACGCGGAGAAGCCCATCGACTCGATGACGCCCAGCTCGTACTCCATGCGATCGAGGACGACCTGGGGCGGCGACTGCCCGTAGCGGTCCTTCACGCCCTCGAAGGTGAGCTCGCGCAGGTACGTCGTCTCGGTGTGGCCCTCCGGCACGGGGAAGCTGGGGAGCACCGGCTGGCCGAACTCGAGCTCGACGTCGGCGCGCTCGGCGATCCACAGGGTCGAGTCGCAGGCTTCGGGCACCTCGTCGAAGAGGTGGCGCATCTCCACCGCCGACTTCAGGTAGTGCTGGTCGCCGTGGAACCGGAAGCGGTTCTCCTCGTGGATCTTCGCATTGGTCTGGACGCACAGGAGCGCATCGTGGGCCATCGCGTCGCCCTGGTGCGTGTAGTGGCTGTCGTTCGTGGCGAGCAGGGGTGCGTTGATGGCACGCGCGATCTCCATCAGCTTCGGGTTCGTCCGCTGCTGGTCGGCGATCCCGTGGTCCTGCAGCTCGACGAAGAGGTTGTCGCGCCCGAAGATGTCCTGGAGCCGCCCTGCGACCGCGCGCGCACCGGCTTCGTCGTCCTTCAGCAGGGCCTGCAGTACCTGCCCGCCGAGGCAGCCGGTCGTCGCGATGATGCCCTCGTGGTGGTCCTGGAGCAGCTCCCAGTCCACCTTGGGCTTCTGGTAGTAGCCCTCGAGGTACGCGCGGCTCGAGAGCTGCATCAGGTTGCGGTAGCCGGTGAGCGTCTCGGCGAGCGCGGTGAGGTGGTAGTAGGCCTTGCGCCCACCCTCGACCTCGCCGCCCGAGTCGTCCACCTTGCTGTTGCGCCGCGCCGGCCGCTCCGTGCGGTGCTCGTACGCCTGGTACAGCTCGGTGCCGATGATCGGGATGATCCCCGCGTCGCGCGCGGCGCGGTACATGTCGAGGACGCCGTACATGTTGCCGTGATCGGTGATGCCGATCGCGGGCTGCCCGTCGCTCGCGGCCGCCGCGACGACGTCGCCGATCCGCGAGGCGCCGTCGAGCATGGAGTACTCGGTGTGCACGTGCAGGTGCACGAAGGACCTCGCCATCACACCCGCTCCCGGCCCGGCGTTCCCGCTCCGCTCATCGGCTGGATTCTAGCGGCCGAGTTACACCGGTGTTCTTTGTCCCCAGCGCCCTGTGGACGGCGTGTGGACGTCTGGGGACAACCCCTGCGCCGGGCTCAGCCCCGTCCCCGGCCCCGGGCGGCGATCAGGGGCACGAACATCTCGGCCGCGGTCAGCGAGCCGTGGGCCCCGACGAGGTTGGCCTCGTTGGGCAGGTCCGGGTCCACGAACGCGGTCGATCCCTTCGGAGCGAGGATCACGTCGCCGATCCGGCGCCGGATCGAGGCGATCACCGGACCAGGACCGAGCCAGCCCTCGTCGAGCAGCTGGTCGCGCGAGAAGACCCACGCCTGGTCGCCGAATTCGTCCCGTGCGCCCTCGAGCAGCTCGGCGGCCGCGCCCTTGCTCGCGTACAGGTAGCGGAACCGGCCCTCCCCCGCGCAGTACCGGTAGAGCTCGCGCAGAGGGTGCAACGGGACCCAGCTGTCGCCGACGTGCACCTGCCCGTGGTCCGCGGTCACGACAAGCGTCGCGTGTGCGGGCAACGCCTCGAGGAGCCGCCCCACGAGCTCGTCCGCGAACGCGAGCTCGGACGCGTAGTACTCGTCGTGCAGCCCGAACTCGTGGGCCACGGTGTCGACACCCGGGTAGTAGGCGTACACGAAGCGCTCGTCGTGGCCGACCAGGCGGCGGCAGTGCTCGACGAGGACCGACGTCGTGCTCCACCCGAAGAACCGGCTCCCGCGCAGGTGCGCCTCCGTGAACCCGGTCTTGCGGAACTCCTTCTTGGTCAGCACCGGGACCGGGCGGCCGAGGAACGCGGTGTGCCGCTGCACCGAGAACGGGTCCGGGGCTCGCCGCCCGTACGGGACCTGCCAGCGCAGGACGTTCAGGACCGTGTCGTCGACCCGCATGCGGAACCCGACGATCCCGTGCTCGGCCGGCGCCATCCCCGTGGCGAGCGAGGTGAGCGCGGCCGCCGTCGTGGACGGAGTCACCGTCGTGATCGCACCACCCGCCATCGCGCCGAGCTCGGGGAGCTCGTGGCGATGCTCCTCCAGCTGCGCCCAGCCCAGACCGTCGAGGGCGAGGAGCACGACCGACGACGCGTCCGTGACCGGCTCCGGGATCCACGTGGCGGCGCGACCCTGCAGGAGCGACGGGACGACCTGGTCCAGGGATCCGGCACCGTAGGCGGCCTTCACCGGCTCCACTACCGGTTCCATCGGTCGAACGTACTCGGTGGCACTCGGCCGACTGCGGAAGCCTCGTATGCGACCATGGAGGGGTGAAGGTCTCGACCCGGGGTGACTACGCGGCTCGCGCGCTCCTCTCGCTCGCGCTGCACGAGTCGGACCGCCCGACGTCCGTGAAGGAGATCGCGGAGCGCACCAACCTCCCCCAGCCCTACCTCGAGCAGATCCTCCTCGCGGTCAAGGGCGCGGGCCTCGTGCGCTCGAAGCGCGGCGTCGGCGGCGGCTACGTGCTCGCACGGCCGCCCGAGGAGATCACCGTCGCGGAGATCCTCGCCGCGGTCGACGGCCCGCTCACCACCTTGATGGGCGAGCACGACCACTGCGAGGGCCACTGCATCCTGCAGGAGGTCTGGGTCGGGGTGTCCGAGGAGATGGGCAAGATCCTCGCCGGGTTCACGCTCGCGGAGCTGGTCGACCGCACCCGGATCGGCCACCCCTCGGTCGCGGCCGAGACGCGCTAGCTCGCCGGCCTGAGCAGCGCCCGGGCCGCGAGACCGCCACCGGGGGCCTCGTCGAGCTCGATCGTGCCGCCGTCGGCCGCGACGAGCCGGCGCACGATCGCCAACCCCAGACCGGACCCGCCGTCCCGGTCCGCGCCGTTCGGGCGCCAGAAGCGGTCGAAGGCGCGGGCTCGCGCCTCGGCGGTCATGCCCGGGCCCGCGTCCAGCACCGTGAGCTCGACGCCGGCCGGCACCCGCCGGGCGGTGATGCGCACCACCGAGCCCGTGGGCGCGACCTCGAGCGCGTTGTTGAGGAGGTTGTCGAGCACCTGCTCGAGCCGGCCCGGGGCCGAACGGACGCCCAGGGGCTCCTCGACGTCCGCGAGCAGGCCGACGTCACGCTCAGCGGCCAGCGCGGACCAGGCGTCGATGCGGCCGTGGGCGAGCGCCCCGACGTCGACCGGCTCCGACGGCGCCGAGCTCGCCTCCGCCCGGGCGAGCTCCAGCAGGCCGTCCACGAGCCGCGACAGCCGCGCGACCTCCTCGAGCGCCCCGGTGACGTCCTCGCGGGCCGGTTCGGCGTCGGCGTCGAGCTCGCCTTCGAGGTTCTCCAGCCGGAGCCGCAGCGCAGCCAGCGGGGTGCGGAGCTGGTGCGATGCGTCGGCCACGAACGCCTGCTGCGACGTCACCAGCTCCTCGAGGCGCGCCGCGGTCCCGTTGAACGACATGGCCAGGCCGCGCAGCTCGACGGGCCCTGCGGGAACGGGCGCGCGTGCGTCCAGGTCACCGTCGCCGAGCCGCGCCGCCGCGTCCTCCAGATCGTCGAGCGGCTTGGTCACCTGGCGGGCGAGGCGCAGGCTGACCAGGAACACGACGGCGAGGATGACCGCGCCCAGCGCGAGCAGGACCAACCAGGTCCGGCGGATGCGCGCGTCGACGAACGACGTGGGGTACGTCACCCGCAGCGCCCCGATCGGGGCGTTCGCGCTCACGATCGGCACCGCGAAGTACTGGAGCCGCTCGTGCAGGGTGTTCGAGTACCGGGTGCCGTGGTTCTCGTGGCCGCGCAGCGCGGCGCGGAGCTCGGGCCGGGTCGAGAAATCCCTCGTGCCAGCACCGGGTGCATTCGAGTCGGCGACCAGCATCCCCGACGCACCGACGACGACCACGCGACCGCCCGTCGTGCGCTGGTAGCGCGCGACGTCACGCACGAGCCGCACGACGTCGTCGCGCTCGAGCGCGTCACCCGCGCGGATGGAGAGCGCGAGCGCGTCGTGCTGCACCGCCGCGGTGAGCCGACGCCGTTCGGACTGCGCGTACGCGAAGCCGAGCGGGATCTCGAGCACCAGCAGGACGAACACCGTGATCGAGAGGTAGCTCAGGAGGAGACGGCGGCGCACGGGCGCGGCCTACGACTCGGGCGGCGCGCCGGGCTCGACCAGACGGAAGCCGACACCCCGTACGGTCTCGATCCATCGCGGGTCGCCGAGCTTCTTGCGCAGCGCGGCGACGTGCACATCGAGCGTCTTGGTCGGCCCGTACCAGTGCGCGTCCCACACCTCCTCGAGGATCTGAGAACGCGTGAACACGGTGCCGGGCGCGTCGGCGAGCAGCGCGAGGACGTCGAACTCCTTCGGCGTCAGCGTGAGGGCCTGCTCGTCGAGCGTGGTCTGGTGGGTGCGGCGGTCGACGGTGAGCGAGCCGACGACGCTCGGCGCGGCTTCCTCTGAACGGGTCTGCGCCCGCCGGGTCACCGCGCGGATGCGCGCCAGCAGCTCGCGGAACCCGAACGGCTTGACCATGTAGTCGTCGGCCCCGAGCTCGAGGCCCACGACGCGGTCGACCTCGTCACCGCGTGCCGTCACCACGATGATCGGGACGCCTGAGCCCGCGCGCAGACGGCGGCACACCTCGAAGCCGTCGATGTCCGGTAGTCCGAGGTCGAGCAGCACGACGTCGTAGTCGGTCGCGTCCAGCGCGTCGGCACCGGTCGCCGCGCGCGCCACGTCGAGGCCCTCGCGTTCCAGCCCGCGAGCGAGTGGCACCGCGATCGCGTCGTCGTCTTCGACCATCAGCACGCGCACGCCGTCACCCTCGCACAGACATCGGCTCCACTGCCGCGGGACTTGTCCGATTCTTTGCACTCCTCGGCCCCGCCCTTGGATCGCGCTTCCGTACCGTGAGGCGACGCTTCGAAACCGTTCGCGAGACCGAGGAGCCAGATCATGGATCGACGCAAGACGATCGCCAGCGGAGGGGCCGCCGCGATCACCGCGACCGCGCTCGTCCTCGGGCTGGGCTCGGGCATCGGCCTGTGGGGCCTCACCGGCGGCGGCGACAAGGTCGGCAAGCTCAGCCCGATCGACTCGACCGGTCAGATCTCACGCCGACTGGACGACGCGACGAGCACCACCACCACCTCCAGCACGATCCCCGCGCCGCTCGCCACCACGCCGTCGAGCGTCCCCCACGACGTCGGCGACGACCACGGCGTCGACCGTCCCGGACACGACGTCGGCGACGATCACGGCGTCGACCGTCCCGGGACCACCGTCACCGCTCCGCACGCCGAGGACGACCACCACGGCGACAACCGCGGTCCGGACTCGTCGAACCGTGGCCCCGGGAGCGACAGCTCCGGCCCGGGCTCGTCCGGCAGTGGCTCGGGGTCGTCGGGCTCCGGCCACGGCGAGGACGACTGAGCGTCGCGCTCAGCCCGAGAGCCGGTCGAGCACCCGCTCGAGGTCCCGCGGCAGCGCCGAGGTGAACTCCTGGGGTTCGCCGGTCACGGGATGGGCGAACCCCAGCGTCGCGGCATGAAGGAACGGCCGCCCGATCTCGACACCGGCGCGGATCCCCCCGTACGCCGGGTCACCGACCACCGGGTGCCGGATGGCCGCGAGGTGCACGCGGATCTGATGGGTCCGCCCCGTCTCCAGCGCGCACCGGAGCAGGCTGACCTCCGGGTCCGCGAAGATCCGGTCCACCGAGTACTGCGTGCGCGCCTCCTTGCCGCCCTCGCGCACCGCCATCCGGGTCGGGCGCCGGATCGAACGCCCGATCGGCGCGTCGATGAGGCCGCTCGCAGCCTCGGGAATCCCCCACACGAGCGCGCGGTAGCCGCGGTGCACCGTACGGGCCGCGAGCGCGCCCACGAGGCCGTCGTACGCGCGGGGCGTGCGCGCGACGGCGAGCAAGCCGCTCGTGTTGCCGTCGAGCCGGTGCACGATGCCCGGGCGGGCGGGGTCCCCGACCCCGGCGAGCTCCGGGAACCGGTGGAGCAGGCCGTTCACGAGGGTCCCGTCGGGGTGGCCGGCGCCCGGGTGCACGATGACGCCGGCGGGCTTGTCGACGACGATCACGTCGTCGTCCTCGCTCACCACGACGACGGCGATGTCCTGGGCCTGCGGCAGCCCGACCGGCTGCGGCTCGGCCAGGAGCTCGACCACCTCGCCCTCGGTGAGCCGCCGGCTCTTGATCACGGAGCGGCCGTCGACCAGGACCTGGTCCTCGTCGATCAGGGCCTGCACCTCGGCGCGCGACCACCCGGTGAGCAGCGCGACCGCGCGGTCGACCCGCTCCCCGGCCAGGGCGACCGGAACGACGAGCGCCTCGGCCGGCGGGCCGACCGCGCTCACACCCGCTCCACCGCTCGGGGCCGCTCCGACCTCCGCACTTCGTGCCCGCTCCGGCCTGCGCTCACGCCGGGTGCTCCTCGCGCGCGGCCGCACCTTCGCGGAACGCGGCGAGGACGAGCAGGATCGCCCCGATCGTGATCGACGAGTCGGCGACGTTGAAGCTCGGGAACGTGCCGACGTGCACGAAGTCGACGACCTCGCCCCGCAGGAAGCCGGGGCTCCGGAGGATCCGGTCGAGCAGATTGCCGAGCGCGCCCGCGAGCACCATCGACAGCGCGACGACCGTCAGCCGGTCGCGCGCCCGCTGCACCGCCCGCACGAGGACCACCGACAGCACGATCGCGAGCAGCGCGAGCACGAGGGTGGCGTTCGTGAACAAGCTGAACGCGCCCCCGCTGTTGCGCACCAGGTGCAGCTCGACGTCGTTGCCGACGATCGAGAGCGGACCGTCGCTCAGCGACGCGACGACCCAGACCTTGGTCAGCTGATCGAGGAGGACGACCCCGCCGACGATCGACGGGGCCAGCCAGCGCGGGACCGGGCGCGGCGCGCTACCGCCGCGGCCGCTCGACACGCTGCTTGCAGTCCACGCAGAACTCGGCCCACGGGATCGCCTCGAGCCGGGCCACGTTGATCCGCCGGCCCGCCGGGACGCACACCCCGTAGGTGCCCTTCTCCATCCGCTCGAGCGCCCGGTCGATCTCGTCCACCGCCTGCCGGGCGTTCGCCGAGAGCATGAGGTCGCGTTCACGCTCGACCGAGATCGTGTCGCCCTCGCCCGACTCCTCGTCGAACTGGGTGTCGCCCTGCTCCCGCTCGGTCACGAGGAGGTCGGCGTCGTTCTGCAGCTCGACCGCCTGGTGGAGGTGGCGCGCCCGCTCCTCGATGAGGAGCTCGCGCAGCTTCTCGAGCGTCTTCGGCGCGATGTTCGGCGCCTGCTTGGGCACGAAGATGCCGGAGAGCGGACACGTCCGGCCCGCGGGCTGCTTCTTCGGCTTGGGCTCGGGCTTCGCCTTGACCGCGACGGCCTTCTTCTTCACCGGTGCCTTGGCGCTCACCTTGCTCGCCGCGGCCTTCGTCGCCTTCGCGGCCGTCGCGGGCTTCGTCGCGGAGGTGGCCTTCCGGGCGGTCGCTGCGCCCTTCTTGGCCGGGGTCGCGGCCTTCTTCGCCGGCGCCTTGGCCGCCGGCTTCCTGGCCGCCGCCTTCGCGGGCGCCTTCGCCGCCTTCTTCACGGTCGGCTTCTTCGCGGCCGCAGTCTTCACCGGGGTGGGCTTCTTCTTCGTGGTGGACGCCTTCTGCTTCGCGGGGGTGGACTTCCGGCCGGGCTTGACGGTCGCGGTCCGCTTCGCGGCCTTCGTGGCAGTGGCCGGCTTCTTCGCCGGGGCCTGCTTCGACGCCGCCGTGCGGGCGGCCGATCGGGCCGGGGCGCGCTTGGCCGAGGCCGCGGGGCCCTTTCGTGCGCTGGTGGACTTGCCGGTGGCCTTCGCCATCGGTCGTTCCCTTCGTTCGTCGCACCGACCCCGGACGGGGAAAGCGGGGGATGATACGCCCCTCAGAGGGCGAGGGCAATGACGCAGCTGGGGTGAACCGCGGACCGCCGTCCGGGATTCCCGCCGCTGCGCCCGAAGTCCACGATCGGCCGGTGGCGCGCCGTGCCCCGCATCGGGCGCGAGGACCCGCCGGGCGCGGAGAAGAGGTCGGGGAGATCGGACACCGCCGTTTATCGTACGGCCCGTGCCCTTCCGATCGGTCGACCCCCGCCTCGACCTCGTCGAGCTCGAAGACGCGGTGTTGGCCGCTTGGAAGACCAACGACGTCTTCGCGCAGAGCGTCCGCCGGCGCGAGGGCGCCGAGGAGTGGGTCTTCTACGAGGGTCCGCCCACCGCGAACGGGCGCCCGGGGATCCACCACGTCTGGGCCCGGCTCTTCAAGGACATCTATCCCCGCTTCCACACCATGCGGGGCAAGCACGTGCCGCGGAGGGCGGGGTGGGACTGCCACGGGCTCCCCGTCGAGGTCGAGGTGGAGAAGGAGCTCGGGTTCGCGGGCAAGCCCGAGATCGAGGAGTTCGGCATCGAGGCCTTCAACCAGCGCTGCCGCGAGTCGGTGCAGCGCTACGTGGAGGACTGGTCCGCGCTGACCAGCCGGATCGGCATGTGGCTCGACACCGCCGACGCCTACTGGACGATGAGCGACGAGTACATCGAGAGCGTCTGGTGGCTGTTCCGCCAGATGTGGGACGCCGAGCAGCTGTACGAGGGCTTCAAGGTCGTCCCCTACTGCGGCCGTTGCGGCACCGCGCTCTCGAGCCACGAGCTCGGCCAGCCCGGCGCCTACCGGGACGTCACCGAGGACTCCGTGTACGTGCGCTTCCCGGTGCCGGCGCGCGACTTCGACCTGCTCGTCTGGACCACCACGCCCTGGACGCTCGTGTCGAACGTCGCCGCCGCAGTCGGACCGGACATCGAGTACGTCCGCGTCCGCTCGCCGGGGGCCGGAGGCCGCGACCTCGTCATGGCGCGCTCGAGGGTGGCAGAAGTGTTCGGCGAGGAGGCCGAGGTCCTCGGCGACGTCGCGGTCGAGGACCTGGTCGGACTGCGCTACGAGCGACCCTTCGACTGGCTCCCGGCGGAGGGTGACGGCTGGCGCGTCGTCGCCGCCGAGTTCGTGACGATCGACGACGGCAGCGGCATCGTCCACCTCGCCCCCGCCTTCGGCGAGATCGACCGCGAGGTCGCCGCCGCCGAGGGCCTGCCGATCCTGAACCCGGTCAACGGCGCGGCGCGCTTCACCGACGCGGTGCCCGGCTTCGAGGCCGAGTTCGTCAAGGATGCCGACGCCCGGCTCATCGAGCTGCTCGACGCGTCCGGCCGCCTCGTGCGCGTGGAGCCCTACCTCCACTCCTACCCGCACTGCTGGCGCTGCGGCACGCCGCTCATCTACTGGGGCAAGCCCACGTGGTTCGCGCGCACGTCCGCGTCCAAGGAGGCGATGCTGCGCGAGAACGAGACCATCGGCTGGCACCCCGAGCACATCAAGCACGGCCGGTTCGGCGACTGGCTCGAGAACAACGTCGACTGGGCCCTGTCGCGGGACCGCTTCTGGGGGACGCCGATCCCGGTCTGGCGCTGCCGGGACTGCGGCGAGGACACCTGCGTCGGCTCGGTCGCGGAGCTCTCCGAGCTCGCCGGTGCGCCGCTCGACGACCTGGACCTGCACCGGCCGTTCGTCGACGACGTCGTGATCGACTGCCCGCGCTGCGACGGCGGCCGGGCGTGGCGGGTCGAGCCCGTGCTCGACGCGTGGTTCGACTCGGGCTCCATGCCCACGGCATCGCGCCACTACCCCTTCGAGCACGCCGAGGACTTCGAGGCGCGCTTCCCGGCCGACTTCATCTGCGAGGCGATCGACCAGACCCGCGGCTGGTTCTACTCGTTGCTGGCGGTCAACACGCTCGTGTTCGACCGCGCGCCCTACCGCGACGTCGTCTGCCTCGAGCTGCTCCTCGACCAGGACGGCCAGAAGATGTCGAAGAGCCGCGGCAACGTCGTGGATCCGTGGAGCGTCCTCCAGGACCGCGGCGCGGACGCGCTGCGCTGGAACTTCGTCTCGGCCAGCTCGCCGTGGATGCCCAAGCGGGTCTCTTTGGAGAGCATCGACGAGACCACCAACCGGTTCCTCCTCACGCTCTGGAACACCTACAGCTTCTTCGTGACGTACGCGAACCTCGACGGGTGGACGCCCGGTCCGGGCCCGGTCCGGAGGCCCGACCACGTGCTCGACCGCTGGGTCCGGTCCCGGCTGCACTCCACCGTCGCCGAGGTGACGGACGCGCTCGAGCAGTTCGACGCGTTGCGCGGCGCGCAGGCGCTCGAGGCGTTCGTGGACGACCTCTCCAACTGGTACGTGCGCCGGTCGCGGCCCCGCTTCTGGAACGCTGCGGATCCCGACGCGCACGCAGTGCTGCACGAGTGCCTGTTGGTCACCACCCAGCTGCTCGCCCCGTTCTGCCCCTTCGTCTCGGACGCGATCCACGAGAACCTCGCGGCGACCGCGGAGTCGGTCCACCTCGGCGACTGGCCGGTCGTGGACGACGACGCGATCGATCCCGCGCTCGAGGACCAGGTCGCGCTCGCGCGGACCATCGTCTCGCTCGGGCTCTCCGCGCGCACCGAGGCGAAGCTCAAGGTCCGCCAACCGCTCTCCCACGCGATCGTCGTCCTGCCGGGTGGGCGCAGCCTGCTCCCGGAGATCGAGGCCGAGATCGCGGACGCGCTGAACGTGAAGCAGCTCGAGTCGGCCGCGACGCTCGAGGGACTGCTCGACTACTCGGTCGTCCCGAGCTTCAAGCGGCTCGGCCCCAAGGTCGGCAAGCTCATGCCCAGGGTGAAGGACCTGCTCGTCGCCGCGGACGGTGCCGCGGTGCGCGACGCGCTCGCGCGCGACGGCAGCTACACGATCGACGTCGACGGCACCGCGATCACGCTCGAACCCGACGACGTGGAGATCCGCGCCGCCTCACACGAGGAGCTCGCGCTCGCCGAGGACGGCGGCATCGCGGTCGCGCTCGACACGCGCATCGACCACTCCCTCGCGCTCGAAGGGATCGCCCGTGAGGTGATCCGGGTCGTGAACGACCGGCGCAAGGCGAAGGGCCTGCAGATCTCGGACCGCATCGCGGTGTGGCTGCGGGCCGAGGGTCCCGTGGCCGAGGCCGTCACCGTCCACCGGGACTGGATCGCCCGCGAGGTCCTCGCCCGCGAGCTCCACCTCGAGACCGAGTCCCCCGGGCACGCCGGGGACTACGAGCCGGTCGGGGTGGGCGACGCGACCGTCGGGGTGCGGATCGAGCGCCTCGATCCGTAGGGACCGGCGCCGGCTCCTCGTCGCCGGTCGCCCGGCGGCTCAGCGGCGGCGACGGAAGAGGCCCGACTTCTCGTCGTCGTCCTCGTAGGAGCCGGTCGAGTCCGGGAGCTCGTCGCGGGGCCCGAGCGGGGCCTGGTCGCTGACCGCCTCCCGCAGGCTCGCGAAGAACGCTTCGTCGTCGAGTGGCTCGGCGTCCGCGGCATCCGGCGGGAAGAGCGGCGCGCGCGTGGCTTCTCTGCTCGGCGGCGCGTCGCTCGGTGGCGCGTCGCTCGGTGGCGCGGGGGCGGGCGAGGGTGCGGACGCGCCGGCGATCGGCGAGCCGGCCGGTGGCGGCGTCGACTCGGACGGCCCGTTGGACACGGGCGGCGGCGTGTCGGTGCCGCGCGCCGGGACGTCCCACGAGCCCAGCGTGCGGATCTCCGCGGTGGGCGGGCCGCCCGCGTCGGTCGACGGCGGCTTCGGGGTCTGCGGCGGCGTCGGCGGGACCGGCGGTGACGACGGCATCGACGGTGCCGGGCTCGGCGCGGCGCCGGTGTCCGCGGCACTCGGCACCATGCCCGTCGCCGGCACGTCGACCTCGTGGATCGTCGGGCGCGCCGAGGGCGCCGCGGGACCCGCGCCGGCGAGCGACTCGAGGTCGTTCTCGAGCGCGCGCCGCAGGCGCTGGCGGTACTCGGCCTCGAAGCGCTCGAGCCCGTCGACGTCGGCGAGCAGGGCTTCCCGACGCGAGCCGAGCTCGATGACCTCGGTCTCGATGCGACGGCGCTCGGTGTCGATCTGCCGGCGCGCCTGCGACTCGGCCTCGGCGAGCTGGGCGCGCGACTTGCTCTCGGCGTCGTCCAGGATCTGGCGCGCCTTGAACTGCGCCTCGGCCACGGCCTCGTCCGCGGCCCGCTGCGCGAGCAGCAGGGTGCGGTGCAGCATGTCCTCGGTCTCGCGCGCCTGGCCCTGCTGGCCCTCGTTGGCGGTGGCCTGCTCGGCGAGCCGGCGCATGCGCTCGTTCAGGCCCTCGATCGTGGCGGCGGCCCGTTCGAGCAGCTCGTCCACGTCGTCACGGTTGTACCCGCGAAAGCCTTCGCGGATGTCGATGTCCCGGAGCTCGCGAGGCGTCACGTCCATGTGGTCATGCTATGGCGCGCGACCCGGGCAAGGTAGGGACGGTCGCCGAAAATCGCACGTCCGTCGCCTGGGTCACATCCCCGTGTCTCTCCGCACCGCTACGAGTAGATGAGCTGGCGCAGTATGACAAGACCGAAGAAGGCGACCATGAAGGACAAGTCGAACATCCCCACCGGAGGGATGATGCGACGCAGCGGTGCGAGCAGCGGCTCGGTGAGATCCATGAGCAGCCGGTTGATCGTCGCGAGCCCGCCGCTCGACGAGCTGGGCGGGAACCACGAGAGGACCGCCCGCGCCCCCATGATGACGATGTACACGGTGACGAACGCGCCGAGGAGCTCGAGGAATGCCGACACGGATGCAGTGGGTCAGGCGCGAAACAGCCCGCGAGCCTGGAGCCGCTCCTTCTCCTCTTGGGAGACCTCGACGTTGCTCGGAGTCAGCAGGAACACCTGGTCGGCCACGCGCGACATGCTGCCGCCCACCGCGTAGGTGAGCCCGCTCGAGAAGTCGATCATGCGACGCTGCAGGTCGCGGCTCAGGCCCTGGAGGTTGATGATCACCGGCTGGTCGGCCTTGAGCCGGTCGCCGACCTCCTGGGCATCGTTGAAGCCGTGCGGCTCGACGACGTGCACCCGCGCCGAGCTCGCCGGCATCGGGCGGATCGTCGGGGTCGCGGCGTCGCGCATCGGCGCCACCTCGTCGACCGGGACGGCACGGACGCGGGGCTGCGCGGCCACGGCGACGACGGGTTCGCGGCGTGCGGCCGGGGCCGGGGCGGGCTCGGGACGCTCGTAGCGCTCGTACGCGCCGTCGGCCGGGTCCTCGTCGAGCGCGAGCTCGTCGTAGTCGTACTCGTAGCCCTCTTCGTCGTCCTTGAGCCCGAGGTACACCATCGTCTTTTGCCACATGCCTGGCATCGAGTCTCCTCCCGTCTGCCAGCCTACCGTCGGCCTTCGCTCGATCGGCGGATCACGCTGGGTGCTCGCACGGTCCGGTTCGGCTCATGCCCGCCGGTCGCCGAAGATCGCACGGCCGACCCGCACCATGGTGGCACCCTCGGCGATCGCCGCCTCGAAATCATCGCTCATCCCCATCGACAGCTCGCGCAATTCGAGCGTCGCCGCGAGGTCACGGAGCGCGGCGAACCAGCGGCTCGGGTCGCCCGCCCGGGGCACGACCGCCATGAGGCCCGCGACCTCGAGCGGGAGCCGGCGGAGCCCGTCGACGAGCGCGGGTGCCGCCGCGGGCGCGCAGCCCCCCTTGGCGGGCTCGTCGCCCAGGTTCACCTCGACCAGGACCCGGGCACCCGGGGCCCGCGTGGCGATCGCCTCCCCCAGCACCAGGCGGTCGACCGAGTGCCACCACGACACCCACGGGACGAGCCCCGCGACCTTGTTGCGCTGGAGCCGGCCCAGGAAGTGCCAGGTCGGCGGGGTGGGTCCGCCCGCGAGCACCGCAGCCTTCGCGAGCAGCTCCTGGGCCCGGTTCTCGCCCAGGTCGGTCAGGCCGGCCGCGAGCGCCGCGCCCAGGGTCTCGGCCGGGACGGTCTTCGACGCGCCGATCAGCATCACGGAGGCCGGGTCCCGCCCCGCACGCCGCGCGGCCGCGGCGACCCGGGCGCGCACCTCGCCCACCGCCGGGACCGGCGCGCTCACCGGACCCGCTCCGCCGCTCGGGGCTGCTTCGCGCTCTGCACTTCGTGCCCGCTCCACGCTGCGCTCATCGCTTGACCACCACGACCGCCTGCCGGCCGGTGCGCCCGTCGCGACGGAACGAGAAGTGGTCCGGTGACTCGACGGTGCAGCACGCGGTGTCGACGACCTCGTCGACGCCGACCTCTGCGAGCGCCCGCCGGATCGCCAGGGGGAGGTCAAACGCCGGCGAGCCGGAGTCGGTGCGGCCCGCGACCTCGCGACCGAAGCGACCGACGAGCGGCTCGAGCGCGTCGGCGCCGAACTCGTAGTGCCGAACGCAGATGCACGGTCCGATCGCGGCGCGCACCGTGCCTTCCCCGAGCGCGCGCACCGCTTCGACGCCGGCTTCCACGACCCCCCCGAGCGCGCCGCGCCACCCCGCGTGGATCGCGGCCACCGCGGTGTCGTTGGCCAGCGCGATCGGCGCGCAGTCTGCTCCCATCGCGACGAGCGGCAGGCCCGGGACGGCGGTCGCGCTCCCGTCCGCGTCGACCGGACCGGGCGGCGCCGAGTCCACCCGCAGCACGTCGGCGCCATGGACGTGGACGGGCCGCACCCACGAGGCCGGCGCGGGCAGGCCGAGCCGCGCCGCGAGCATCTCGTAGCTGCGGTCGACGGCGCGCGCGTCGTCCTCGACGTGCCACGCCAGGTTCATCGACTCGTAGGGCGCGGCCGACGCACCACCGTGGCGGTCGGTGAAGGCCACCCGGGCGCACCCGAGCAGGAGCTCGATCACCGTCCCGCCCGGCGCCCGCGGCGGCCGGCGCGCTCGACCCGCTCGGTCAGCGCAGGAACTCGGGCACGTCGAAGTCGTCCTCGCCCGCGTCCGAGGTGCCGTCCAGGTCGTCGCCGGACTCCGACGCGAGCGCGCGCTCCTCGGCCATGAGCCCGAGCGGGGTCTCGGTCCGCCGCTCGCCCTCGAAGCGGTCGAAGCCCGCCGCGATCACCGTGATCCGCACCTCGTCGCCGAGCGCGTCGTCCACCACGGCGCCGAAGATGATGTTCGCGTCGGGGTGCGCGGCCTGGGCGATGATCTCGGCGGCCTCGTTGACCTCGAAGAGGCCGAGGTCCGACGGGCCGGAGATGTTGAGCAGGATCCCGCGCGCGCCCTCGATGCTCGCCTCGAGCAGGGGGCTCGAGATCGCGGCGCGTGCCGCGGTCACCGCGCGGCCGTCGCCCGACGCGTACCCGATGCCCATGAGCGCGGACCCCGCGTTGGTCATGATCATCTTCACGTCGGCGAAGTCGGTGTTGATGAGGCCCGGCGTCGTGATGAGGTCGGTGATGCCCTGCACGCCCTGCAGCAGCACCTCGTCGGCCATCTTGAACGCGTTGAGCATCGAGGTCTTCTCGTCCGAGACCTGGAGCAGTCGGTCGTTCGGGATGATGATGAGGGTGTCGACCTTCTCCTTCAGGTGCTGGATGCCCTGCTCGGCCTGCACCGAGCGGCGCCGGCCCTCGAAGGTGAACGGCCGGGTCACGACGCCGATGGTGAGCGCGCCGGCGGCCTTGGCCATCTCGGCGATGATCGGCGCACCGCCCGTGCCGGTGCCGCCGCCCTTGCCTGCGGTGATGAAGACCATGTCGGCGCCCTTCAGCACCTCCTCGATCTCCTCCCGGTGCTCCTCGGCGGCCTGGCGGCCGACCTCGGGGTCCGAGCCGGCGCCGAGCCCGCGCGTCAGCTGACGACCGAGGTCGAGCTTCACGTCGGCGTCGCTCATGAGCAGGGCCTGCGCGTCGGTGTTGACCGCGATGAACTCCACGCCCTTGAGACCGGCGTCGATCATGCGGTTCACGGCGTTGCCGCCGCCGCCGCCCACGCCGACGACCTTGATCACGGCGAGGTAGTTCTGCGGTGAACCCAGCATCGTGGACGATCTCCCTCGCTGTACTCGATGGACGGGTGGCTCGGTGCCCGGTGCTCGGTCGACGGTCCGACACCACCGTGCAGGGGCTCGGGGCAGATCTTCGCGGGCCCGAGGGGATGCACAGGGGGATGCTCGGCAACCCTCGACCTCTGCTTGAGGTTGAGAGTTATGTCAACCTGTGGTTGTGGTGGAGACTCTAACGGACCGGTCGCGGGCATTCAATCACCGGGTCGCGGGCGCGCCGGGCACGCGCACGTCGATGTAGCGCACGTGCTCGCCGTCGACCCCGAGCTGGTCGAGCACCGCGAGCGCAGCGAGACCCTTCGGCCCGATCTCCTCGAGGCTGCCGAGGCGCACCTCCCCCGCCGGCGGGATCGCTCCCCCCGAGACCGCGGCGAGCTCCAACGCGCCCTGGCCGTGGCGCATCGTGAGCGACCGGGTCTGGGCGCGCAGCGCGTCGGGCAGCGCGGCGAGGGCGGCCGCCGGACCCGCGGGCTCGATGCGCCCGCCGCGGTCGGGCACCTTCGTGAGGCCGACGAGCTCGGGCACACCGGTCGGCGGGTAGGGGACGCCGGTGAGGACCCGGCCCGAGCGGTCGATGACCACGAGCTCGCCCTGGGTGCCGCGCGGCGCACCGCGCGGCACCGGCCGGCGCGTCCACGCGACAGGCACGCGCTCGACGACCGTGATCGTGAGGTCGTTCGGCAGCTCGCGGCTGACCCGTGCGGAGGCGACCCAGGGCAGCGCCTCGACCCGGCGCGCCACCGCACCGGTGTCGACGAACAGCAGCGCGCTTCCGTCCTTCACCCGCGCGGCGGATCGCACCGCGGCCTGGCTCTCGCGGCTCGTCCCCGCCACGTTGACGGTGCGCACGGCGAGCAGCGGGGACTGCACCACCAGCCACGCGATGCCGATCGCCGACGCGACGCAGACCACGGTGAGCAGGATGTGGAGCCGCCGCCGGCCTTCGGCGCGCGTGACCGCGACCCGGCGCTCGCGGATGCGCGGGTCGATCGGGCTCCGGTCCGGCGCACCCGGCGCGGCGACCTCACCATCTCCGGCCGGCTCACCCGCGTCGGCATCGGCGCCCTCGACGGCTCCGGTGTCGACGGTCGCGTCCGCCGAGCCCGCGTCGGTCGGTTCCGGAGCGATCTGGTCCGGCGCGACATCCTCCGCCGGCGCACCCGCGGCCTCCCGGCGCTCGGCCTCGACCAGGTCGACGACGGGCTCCGCGTCCTCACCCGCGGGCTGCACCCGGCGGGCCGCCTCCGCGAGCGCGGCGAGCGAGATCTCGCGGGTGTCGACCGCAGCCTGCGGGTCATCGCCGCGCGACGCCGCCGACCGGTGGCCCGGCGCACCCTCGAACGGACGGCGCGGCTCGGGCGCGGGTGGAGCGGACGGCGGCGCCGGCGTTGGGGCGGACTCCTCGACGGTGACGTCGGGCGGGGGCGGCTCGTGCACGAGCGGCGCGGGCGGGCGGGTCGGGTCGCTCACCGACCCTCGCTCTCATCGTCGAACCCGACGAGGTGCAGCTCGGGCTGGAGCTCCACCCCGGTCGCCTCGAGGACCCGGCGCTGCACCTCGCGCACGAGAGCCCGCACGTCGGCGGCGGTCGCACCCGGCTCGGCCTGGATGAAGTTGGCGTGCTTGCTCGAGACGACCGCGTCCCCGACCCTCAGGTCCTTGAGACCACAGCGGTCGATCAGGCCGCCCGCGCTGTCGCCCGGGGGGTTCCGGAACACCGATCCCGCGTTCGCGCCGCCGGGCTGGTGCTCGCGCCGCCAGCGCACGACGTCCGCGATCCGCGCCTCGCACGCCGCAGGGTCGTCGGCGGTGACGCCGAACGTCGCGCCCACGACGACGTCGGTCGGGCCGATCGCGGACGTCCGGTAGCCGAGCGCGAGGTCGTCGACCGCGCGGTCGACCCCGAGCCCGTCGCCCAGCAGGTCCGCCACCCGGGCCGAGATGAGCACCTCGCGGGTCTCCTGGCCGTGGCCGCCCGCGTTCATCCGCACGGCACCCCCGACGGTGCCCGGGATCCCGACGTAGAACTCCAGGCCGGCCCGTCCGGCCGCCGCGGTCTGGCGCGCGAGGACGGGGAGCCCGACCGCGCCACCGGCGCGGACGGTCCCCTCGCCCGGGGTGATCTCCTCGAACTCGCCCTCGAGCACCAGCGCGAGCCCCCGGAAGCCCCCGTCGGCGACCAGGAGGTTCGACCCGCGCCCGACGATGAGCAGCGGTGGCCGGTGAAGGCGCAGCGCGGCCGCGACGACCGCGAGGTCGCCCTCGCGCCGGGCGCGCACCATGACCGCGGCCGGGCCGCCGACCCGGTAGGTCGTGAGCCCGGCGAGCGGCGCGTCGAGCTCCACGCGGCCCGGGAGCGCGGGCTCGAGCGCGGCGGCCAACTCGACGGCGGCACGCGCGTCCGCGGCGGCCACCGTCACTCCCCCGCCCGGCGCGCCGCGGCGTCGGCGAGCAGGTCGTCCGCGAGCGTGGTGATGTCGCCACCCCCGAGGGTGAGCACGAGGTCTCCGGGCCGCACGTACCCGGGCACCAACGCCACGAGCTCCGCGCGGTGCGGGAAGTACGCGACCGGCAGCTCCGGGTGCGCGTCGAGCACGGCGTTGAGCACCAGGTGCCCGGTGACGCCGGGGATCGGCTGCTCGTGGAACCCGCACACGTCGGTGAGGATCACCTGGTCGGCCCCGAGGAACGCCTCGGCGAACTCCCGCCACATGAGCTCGGTGCGCGCGTACCGGAAGGGCTGGAACACCGCCACGATCCGGCCCCAACCGCCCTCGCGTGCCGCGCGGATCGTCGCCTGGATCTCCGGCGGCAAGAGCGCGTAGTCGTCGATGATCGTGACCCCGTCGACCTCGCCCCGGTGCTGGAACCGGCGCGCCACGCCGCCGAACCCGGCGAGGGCGTGCCGGACCGCCGAGAACTCGGCCCCGAGCTCCATGGTCATGGCCGCGGCGCCCGCCGCGTTCTGGGCGTTGTGGCGACCGACCACGGGCAGCCCGATGCGCCCGAGCGGCTCGTCGCCGCGGGAGAGCGCGAACGACGAACCGCCGCGGCCACCGTGGTAGTCCGACGCCCGGTAGCGCGCGTCGTCGGCCCAGCCGTAGGTGATCGCCTCGGGCCGCCGGGCGGCGAGCGCACGGGTGCCGGCGTCGTCCGCGCAGAGCACCACCGGCCCGTCGACCGCGTCGACGAAGCGCCCGAACGCGTCCTCCAACCGGTCCATGTCGCGCCAGTACCAGAGGTGGTCGTGGTCGACGTTCGTGACGATCGCGGCGTCGAGGGACAGGCGCAGGAACGTCCCGTCGCTCTCGTCCGCCTCGACGATCAGCCACTCGCCGGAGTCCAGCCCCGCGTTGGTGCCGACCTCGTTCAGCTCGCTGCCCACGAGGAAGCTCGGGTGCATGCCGGCCGCGCGCATGATGAGGGCGATCATCGACGTGGTCGTGGTCTTGCCGTGGGTGCCCGCGACGCCGAGGCCCCGGCGCGCCGCGACGATCCCGGCGAGCGCGTCGGCGCGCGACAGGACGGGGATCCCCGCGTCGAGCGCGGCGCGCACCTCGATGTTCGTGCGCGGCACCGCGGAGCTGATGACGACCGCGTCCGCGTCCGCGGGGACGTTCGCGGCGACCTGGGGCACGAGGCACTCCACGCCGAGCAGCCGCAGCCGCTCGAGGCGAGGGTGCTCGTGCAGGTCCGACCCACTGACCCGGTGGCCCATCTCCGCGAGGATCGCCGCATACGCGCTCATGCCGGCACCACCCACGCCGACCACGTGGATGCGCCGCGGCGCCACGAGGTCGAGCACCGGTCCGGGCTCAGGCGCGGGCACGGGCCGTCTCCTCCACCAGGTCGGCCAGCCGGTCGGCGGCGTCCGGATGAGCCAGGGAGCGCGCCGCGTCGGACATGGCGCGCAGGCGCGTGGGGTCGAGCAGCAGCTCGCGGGTCACCGCGTCGAGGCGCGCGCCGTCGACCTGGGCATCGGCGAGCATGACCGCGGCGCCGGCGTCGGCCATGACCCGCGCGTTGTCGGTCTGGTGGTCGTCCGCCGCGCCGGGCCACGGGACCAGCACCGAGGGCACCCCCACCGCGGCGAGCTCCGCGACCGTCACGGCTCCGGCGCGGCACACGGCAAGCGACGCGCGGCCGTAGAGCCGGTCCATGTGGTCCTCGTACGGCACGAGCTCGTAGACCAGCGCGTCCTGGGCGCGCTGGAGGCGGTCGAGCCTGCTCCGGCATTCGTCGTAGTGGAGCCGCCCGGCGACGTGGCGCACCTGGACGTCCGCACGTGAGCGCCACCGGTCGTACAGGTCCAGGGCTGCGTCGTTGAGGCGTACCGAGCCGAGGCTGCCCCCGACGACGCCGAGCAGCGGTCGGTCGCCCTCCGGCGCGCGCACGATCGTGGCGAGGGAGGCGCGCACCGGGTTGCCGACGACGTGGGCGCCGGGCAGCCCGGTGTCCGGGAAGGAGACCGCGACGGCCGCGCCCAGCCGGGCCGCGACCCGGTTCGCCATGCCGGGCACCGCGTTCTGCTCGTGGATCACGACGGGGATCCGCAGCAGCCGGGCCGCCAGCACCCCGGGCACGGACGCGTAGCCGCCGACGCCGATCACCACCTGCGGGCGCAGGCGCCGGAGCAGCCCGACCGCGCGTGCCATCGCGGCCGCCATCGTGAACGGGAGCCGCAGGTTGCCGGCCAGTGCCGCGGCTGTGCGGCCCCGGCGGAACCCACGCACCGGGATCAGGTCGATCGCGAAGCCCGCGGCGGGCACCGCATCGGCCTCGAGCCGGCCGACCGCGCCGAGGAAGCGGATCGACTCGGGCGCGTGGCCGCGCGCGACGAGCGCATCGGCGACGGCCAGCCCCGGGTACACGTGTCCACCGGTCCCGCCGCCGGCGACCAGCGCGTACACCGTGGGTCGCGCCGGGCTCACCGCCCGCCCTGCCGGGCGACGTTGCCCAACAAGCCCGCGGCGATCATCGTGAACACGAGCGCCGTGCCGCCGAACGACACGAACGGCAACGGGATCCCGGAGACCGGCAGGAGACCGACCACCGAGCCGATGTTGATGACGGCCTGACCGACGATCCACGCGGTGATCCCGCCGGCGAGCAGCATGCCGAAGCGGTCGGGGGCACGCAGCGCGGTGCGGACCCCGAGGTACGCGAGTGCGGCGAAGAGACCGATCACGAGCAGGCAGCCGAAGAGCCCGAGCTCCTCGCCGACGATCGCGAAGATGAAGTCGGTGTGGGCGGCGGGCAGGAACCGCCACTTGGCCCGGCTCTGCCCCAGCCCGACCCCCGTCCAACCCCCGCTGCCGAGCGCGATCAGCGACTGCGTGACCTGGTACCCGGTGTTCGACTTGTCGTGCCACGGATCGAGGAACGTGAGCATCCGGGCCCGCCGGAACGGCACGAACAAGGCGAACGCGGTGACCGCGGCGATCGCCGCGCCCCCGATCGCGGCGAGGTGGCGGGCGCGGATCCCGCCGACGACGAGGAGCGCGCCGAGGATGATCGTGAGGACCATCGTCGACGCGAGGTCCGGCTCGCGCATGATGAGGAACGCGAACAGGATGAACACCAACATCACGGGGCGGAGAGCCCGGCGCCAGTCGCCGACCTTCTGCTCCTGACGGGTGAGGACGTCCGCGGCGTACACGAGCAGCGCGAGCTTCGCGATCTCGGACGGTTGCACCCGCCACGAGCCGAAGCCGAGCCAGCGTCGCGAGCCGTCGACCCAGATGCCGATGCCGGGCACGAGGACGACCACGAGCAGCACGGTCGCGATCGCGAGGAAGGGAACGGTGTACCGGCGCCAGCTGCGGTAGTCGACCCGCGACGCGACCGCGAAGCCCGCGACACCCAACCCGGTCCAGAGGAGCTGGCGCTCGAAGAACCACCATGCGGTGCCCTTGCTGTCGAGCGACTGCACGGACGACGCCGAGAGCACCATGACCAGGCCGATGACGTTGAGCACCGCGACGACCATCAGCAACAGCAGGTAGGTCGTCGTGCGCTCGGTGCCCGCGTTCGTCCACGCGCGGCGCAGCCCGGTGACCCACGACGGCAGGCGTGCGGACGGCAGGCGGTTCGCGGCGGTGCTCACGCCCGCGCGTCTTCCGCGTCGTCGAACCGCCGCCGGACCTCGGCCTGGAAGTCGTCGCCGCGCTGCTCGTAGCTGTCGTACCAGTCGAACGAGGCACACGCGGGCGAGAGCAGGACGGTGTCGCCCGGTCGCGCCATGCGTGCCGCGGCGTCCACCGCTTCGCGCATCGAGGCCGCGCGGACCGTCGGGACGAGACCACCGAGCGCGCGCTCCACCTCCTCGGGGGTGTCGCCGATCGCGACCACGCCGACCAGGTGCTGGGCGGCGCCGGCGAGCCCGCCGAGGTCCACGCCCTTGCTGTCGCCGCCCGCGAGGAGCACGACGCGCTCGAACCCGGCGAGCGCGCTCAGCGTGGCGTGGGGGTTCGTCGCCTTCGAGTCGTCGAAGTACTCCACCCCGGAAGCCTTGCCGACCGGCTCGACCCGGTGGTGGAGCCTCCCGAAATTCGTCAGCGCGCCGCGCGCCGCGGCCGGGTCACCACGGAACGCAGCCGCCGCGGCGGCGGCCGCGAGCGCGTTCGTCAGGTCGTGCGGCAGCGCCGACGGCAGCCGGGCCACTTCGACGATCTCGTCGCCGGCGGCGGTCACGAGTGCGCCCGACGCGCGACGGTACGTCCCCGGTGGTCCGTCGAGTGCGACTTCCACGACCCGCGCGGGCGCCGAGCCGGCGAGCTCGCGCACCACCGGGTCGTCGACGACCGCGACGAGCAGGTCGTCGCCGCGCTGGTGCGCGAAGACATGGGCCTTCGCGGCCGTGTACTCGGCGAACGAGCCGTGCCAGTCCAGGTGGTCGGGCGCGATGTTCAGGAGGACCGCCACCGCGGGCCGGAACGCCTCGGTGGTGGTGTGAAGCTGGAACGACGAGACCTCGGCGACGATCACGTCGGCCGGCTCCTCCACGACGTCGAGCAGCGGGCGGCCGATGTTGCCCGCGGTCTCGGCCCGGAGGCCCGAGGCCCGGAGGATCGCGGCGACGAGCGTGGTCACGGTGCTCTTCCCGTTGGTCCCGGTGATCGCGACGACCGGCATCCGCGCCGCCTCCATCCCGAGGTCGATGTCGCCGCGGACCGGGACACCGGCCGCGAGCGCGGCGACGAACGCCGGATGCCCGGGGCGGACCCCGGGGCTGGGCACCACGAGGTCGGCGTTCCCGACGAGGTCGGTCCAGGCCTCCGGCGCCGGCCGCTCGATCACGGTCGCGCCGAGCGCCTCGGCCTCCGCGCGCCGCGACTCGTAGCGGCGCTGGCCGGGCTGGTCCTCGACGACCGTGATCACGTCGCCGCGGCGCGCCGCGGCGCGCACGACCGCCGCCCCGGTCGCCCGCAGCCCCACGACCAGGACCCGCCGCGCGCCGGCCTCCGGGCGGTGCCCGCTCCGACCCGCGCTCACTCGATGATGCCCGGGATCCGGATGAAGTCGGCGTAGAAGAAGCCGAGCCCCAGCGCCATCGCCAGGCCGGCCAGGATCCAGAAGCGGACGAGGATCGTCGACTCGGGCCAGCCGAGGATCTCGAAGTGGTGGTGGATCGGCGACATGCGCAGCACCCGCCGGCCGAAGCCACGGAAGGAGATCACCTGGGCGATCACGCTGCAGGTCTCGAGGACGTAGAGGCCGCCGATGATCGGGAGGAGCAGGTCGGTCTTGGTGAGGAGTCCCATCCCGGCCATCGCCCCGCCGAGCGCGAGCGCGCCGGTGTCGCCCATGAACACCCGCGCGGGAGCCGCGTTCCACCAGAGGAAGCCGACGCATGCTCCCATCAGCGCGGCCGCCACCACCGCGACGTCGATCGAGCCCGCCGCGACCAGGTGATACGCGTGCGGATGCCGGAACTGGGTGAACGCGATGACGATGAAGGCAGCGAAGACGAGCGCCGCCGAACCGGCAACGAGCCCGTCGAGGCCGTCGGTGATGTTCACCGCGTTCGCGGTCGCGTACACCACCGCGACCGCCCAGAGGATCCAGCCCAGGGTCCCGAGGTCCAGGCCCAACGGGCGGGTGAAGGAGAGGTGGGTCGAGACGTTCACGAACTGGAGGCCGAGCAGCGAGAAGCCCACCGCGACGATGAGGATCCCGCCGGTCTTGCCCCGCTTGCGCAGCCCGAGGTTCCGGGCCCGGCGCACGCCGAGGTAGTCGTCGAGCCAACCCACGAACCCGAGGCCGAGGATCAGGAACCAGAGCGCGATCGCCGCGTCGCCGAACTTGATCGCTTCAGTGCGGATGTGCGCGGCGACGTAACCCACGAAGCCCGCGACGATGATCGCGACGCCGCCCATGGTCGGCGTGCCCGCCTTGTGCTCGTGCGGGTGCGCGATCGGGCCGTCATCCCGGATCTGCTGGCCGATGTTCCGGGCCCGCAGGATCCGGATCAGCATCGGCGTGCCGAGCACGCTCACGAAGAAGGCGATTGCGACCGCGATCAGGACGGCGATCACGACGTGCTCCCGTCACCGGCGAGGAGCGCGGCGGCCACGGCTTCGAGCCCGACGAGCCGGCTCGCCTTCACCAGGACCGCGTCGCCGGGGAGGACCATCGTGCGGAGCACGGAGACCGCGGCGTCACGGTCGGCGACGGCCACGACCTCGACGCCCCGCGCCTTCGCCGCCGCGGCGAGCTCGTCGGTGCCCGCGCCCACGGTCACGAGCGCCGCGACGCCGGCGTCGGCGACCAGGTCACCGACCCGCGCGTGCTCGTCGACGCCGATGGGCCCCAGCTCGAGCATCTCGCCGAGCACGGCAATGCGCCGACCGGGTGGCGCGAGCCGGCCGAACGTCTCGAGCGCGGCCCGCATCGAGCTCGGGCTCGCGTTGTACGCGTCGTTGATGACGATCACGTGGTCGTCCGACTCGATCAGCTCCATGCGCCAGGTCGCGGTCTCGGCCGCCGCAAGCGCCGCCACGACCGCGTCGAGCGGCACCCCGAGATGGAGCGCGACGGTCGCGGCCTGCGCGGCGTTGGCGACCTGGTGGGCGCCCCGCACCGCGAGCCGGATCTCGGGCGCGACGCCCCAGGGCGATTCGAGCCGGAACGACGCACGCAGCTCGGCGTCGACCCGCAGGTCCGACGTGCGCACGTCCGCGGTCCGCCCGGTGCCCACCGTCAGCACCGGGGCGGCGCTCAGCGCCCGCAGCATGTCGACCCGCTCGCAGTCCGCGTTCAGCACCGCGAGCCCGTCGGCCGGCAGGGCGACGAGCAGCTCGCCCTTGACCCGGGCGATCCCCTCGGGGCCGCCGAGGTACTCGGCGTGGGCCAGCCCGACGTGGGTGACGACCCCGACGGAGGGACGCGCGATCGCGCAGAGCTCCGCGATGTTCCCCGCGAACCGTGCGCCCATCTCGAGCACGACCGCCTGGGCATCGGTCGGCGCGTCGAGCAGCGTCACCGGCAACCCGATCTCGTTGTTGAACGACGCGGAGCTGGCGTGGACGCGGAGCGCGGGGGCGAGGGCGGCGGCCGTGAGGTCCTTGGTCGACGTCTTTCCGGCCGATCCCGTGATCCCGACCACGCTCGCGGGCTCGAGTCGATCGCGCGCCGCGACTCCGAGCGCCCTGAGCGCGACCGCGACGTCGTCCACGACGACGACGGGTCCGTCGACCCCGTCGGGCACCCGCTCGACGACCGCCAGCGCGGCACCCCGTGCGAACGCGGCCGCGACGAACTCGTGACCGTCGCGTTCGGCCCGGAGCGCGAGGAAGCCCTGACCGGGCTCGAGCGTGCGGGAATCGAACGCGAACCCGCGCGCCACCGCGGCCGGACCCACCGGGCGCCCGCCCGTGATCGCCGCGACGTCGTCGCGGGTCAGGTCCACGCCAACGCCTCCAGCTCCTCGCGCGCGACGACCCGGTCGTCGAAGGCCGAGACGTCCCCACCGATGTCCTGGCCGCGCTCGTGACCCTTGCCCGCGACCACGACCACGTCACCGGCCGCGGCGCGGCCGAGCGCGTCCCGGATCGCGGCCCGGCGGTCCAGCTCCACCGTGTACGCCGCACCGCGCTCGCGCAGGCCCGCCTCGGCGGCCGCCGCGATCGCGCCGGGGTCCTCCGAGCGCGGGTTGTCGTTCGTCAGGACGACGGCATCGGCACCGGCCGCGGCGGCACCCATCGGCGCCCGCTTGCCCGGGTCCCGGTCACCCCCGCACCCGAAGACGAGCACGACCCGGTGCCCGCCGGCGAGGCGCCGGGCTTCCCCCACGAGCCGATCGAGCGCTTCGGGCGTGTGCGCATAGTCGACGAGCACGGTGAACGGCTGGCCCGCGTCCACCCGCTCCATCCGCCCGGGGACGACGACGCCCGCTTCCAGCCCGCGGAGCACGGCTTCGAACGGGAGCCCGCCGGCCAGGGAGGTGGCCGCTGCGGCGAGTGCGTTCTGCACGTTGAAGCGGCCGAGGAGCGGGATCCGCACCGTCTCGCGCCCGCCGGGGCCGGCCTCGATCCGGAACGTGGATCCCCCGCGGTCGAGCTCGAGATCCGACGCGCGGACCGACGCGTCGACGTCGACGCCGAAGGTCGTGACGTCGAGCCCGGCGCGTGTGGCGCGGGCGGCGAGCTCGATCCCGTGGTCGTCGTCGGCGGCGACCGCCGCCGAGCTCGAGAACGCGGGCGTGAACAGCCGCGCCTTGGCCTCGAAGTAGTCCTCGAGCGTGCCGTGCTCGTCCAGGTGGTCCTGGGACAGGTTGGTGAAGCAGACCGTCGCGAACTCGATGCCGTCCACCCGCTGGTACGCGAGCGCGTGCGAGCTCACCTCCATCGCGACCGTCCCCACCGACGCGTCACGCATGCGCGCGAGCAGGGCCTGCACCTCGGTCGCCTCCGGCGTGGTCAGCTGCAGCGGTTCCGCGACGCCGGCGATCCGGACACCGGTGGTCCCGATGACGCCGGCGGGCTCCCCCGCCGCACGTGCGATCGCCTCGATCAGGTAGGTCGTGGTGGTCTTGCCGTTGGTGCCGGTGACGCCGAGGACGCGCAGGCCGCGCGCCGGCTCGCCGTAGAAGCGCGCCGCGATCGGTCCCATCGCGGCGCGGACGCGCGCCACGCGCGCCTGCGGGACCGGGAGCGCGAGCGGTCGTTCGACGAGGAGCGCGGCGGCACCCCGTTCCACCGCGTCGGGCGCGTGGTCGTGGCCGTCGGTGACGGCACCACGGATGCAGCAGAACAGGGCGCCTCGGGCCGCGCGGCGGCTGTCGTGCACGATGTCGGAGACCTCGACCTGCGAGTTCCCGGTCAGCTCGAGCACGTCCACGGCACCGAGGAGATCGTGCAGGCGCACGGGATCCTCTCCGTCAACGAACGGGCTGGGGAAGGTTACCGGTCGGATCCGACGCGCTCTCAGCCGGCGATCCCGCAGCGAGCGCGGCCCCCGAGCGTCCCTCGGTCGTCCCGCCCGTGACCGCCGGCCCGGGACTCGACGCGCTTGCGTCCATCGTGGTCGTCGGGGGCACGTGCTCCAGCCGGAGCGCGTACTGCATGATCCGTGAGAAGAGCGGAGCCGCGACCGCGCCGCCGAAGTACTGGTTGTTGCTCGTGCCCGGCTGGTCGATGACGACGATGGCGGCGAGCCGGGGCGACTCCGCCGGCGCGAAGCCGGCGAAGCTCGCCATGTACCGCGGCGTCGGCTCGTAGGGCGGCTTGCGCGACGTCCCGGTCTTGCCGGCGACCGTGTACCCGGAGATCTGCGCCTCGGTCCCGGTGCCGCCGGTGACCACGCCGCGCAGCATGAGGTTGAGCTCGGAGGCGGTGGTCTCGCTGATGATCCGGTGTCCGCGCGCCGCCGGGAGCTCGTGCTTCGTCCCGTCCGAGTCGATCGTCGACGAGACGAGGCGGGGCGGCCGGGACACGCCGCCGTTCGCGACGGTCGAGAAGACGTCCAACATCTGCATCGGCGTGACCGCGGTCGTGTAGCCGATCGGCACGCTTCCCATGTCGCTCGGTCCGAAGTCCGCGACGTTCTTCATGATGCCGGCGGACTCGCCGGGGAAGTCGATCGAGGTCTTGGTGCCGAAGCCGAAGGCGCGCTGGTAGTGGTCGAGCCGCTCCTTGCCGAGCTGCGCGGCGATCTTGATGACTCCGATGTTCGACGACTCGCGCACGATGTCGCTCACCGACCAGCTCTCGTCGTTGTGCTGCTCGGCGTCCTCGAACGTCCGGTCGGCGATCTGCAGCCGCCACGGCACGTCGAACGTCGTGTCGGGCTTGACCACTCCCGTCTGCAGCGCGGCGCCGACCGTGACGACCTTCGCGGTCGACCCCGGCTCGTACACCGAGGTGAGCGGTCGGTTCGACTCGCCCGGCGTCGCGAGGCGCGCGGGCCCGTGCGCGTCCGCGCCGTCGACCGACGCCATCGCCAGCACGTCGCCGGTCTTGACGTCGGTGATGATCGCGATCCCACCGCGCGCCTTGGCGCTGCCCACCTGGGCGATGAGCTGCTTCTCGACCTCGTACTGGAGCGACTGGTCCAACGTCAGGACGAGGTCACCGCCGCGCTTGGCGGGATCGTCGATGCGCTGGGTCGCCGGGATCTCGCGCCCATCCGGGTCCTCCTCGGCGACGAGCTTCCCGGGGCGGCCCCGCAGGGTGTTCTCGAAGCGCGACTCGAGCCCGCCGAGCCCGTCGTTGTCGGTGCCGACGAAGCCGAGCACCGGGCCGGCGAGCGAGCCGCCCGGGTAGAAGCGCTTCGACTCGGGCACCGTCCCCACCCCGGGGAGCTTCAGCTTGGCGACCTTCACCGCGGTCGCGTCGTCGACCTTGCGTGCGATGTAGACGAACGCGGTGTGCGGCTGTGCGAGCCGATCGCGCAGATCGGCGCGGTCGACGTGCACGACCGGCGCGAGCGCCTTCGCGTAGCGATCCGGATCCTTCACCACCCGCGGGTCGGCGTAGATCGTGTGCTGGGGCACCGACAGCGCGAGGTCGTTGCCGTCGCGGTCGAAGATGCTCCCCCGCTCGGCGCCGAGCGTGACCGTGTGCACTCGCTGGGCCATCGCCATCGCCTCGTAGTGGCTGCCCTCGACCCCCTGCACGTCGACGAGACGCACCACGATGACCGCGAGCGCGAGCGCCATGAGCACCAGGAGCGCAACGAGCCGCTTGCGCGGACTGACCGCGACGCGGACGCGCGCCGCGGTCGGGCGGCGCGCCGGTGCCGTGCGCTTGGCCGGCCGGCGCGCGGGAGCCTTCCGGACCGGTGCCTTCCGCCCCGGCGCCGAGCGGAGCCGGGTTGCACCAGTCGCGGACTTCGTGCGCGAGGTCGGCGCGGCTTTGCGCGCCGCGGGACGCTTGGCGACAGGTTGCTTCGCTCGTGCGGGCTGCACCTTGGCGCGCGGCGGCGAGCCGGCGCGGGATGGCGCGGTGCGCGTTGCTCCGGGCTTCGGGCTCGCGGCGCGCGACCGGACCGGTCGGGCTACCGCACCGGTCGTGCCGGCACGGGCACGAGCTCGGGTGGCGGCGGCGCCGGATGCGGGAGCCTTCCTTCGGGGCGCGTCCCCGCTCCCACCCGACCGCGTTGCGGGCGTCCCCTTCGTCCCGGGACTGCGTCGTGCATCACGGCTGTGCGACAAGGTGCTTCTTCACCTTCTCCCAGTCCCGGGCGAGGCTGGGTGCCTTCGCGCCGGCCGAAGCACCGGCCGACCCGGAGGCGCTGAGCCCCGGCACCGACAGGTATCGAAGGCTCGTCGCCGGGATCATGCCGAGGCGCTTGGCGCGCGTGATGATCGCCTGCGGAGCGTTGCGCTCCGCGTACGTGAGGCGCAGCGACTCGTAACGCTGCTGCTCGGCCGCGGTCTGACGGCCGAGGCGCTCCAGCTTCAGCTGGCCCTCGGCCATGACGACGTGGAGGCCGACGACGAGCAGCACCGCGCCGATCACGGCTCCGATCGCGAGACGGACTCCGAGCCGCGCGCGCCGTTCGCGCTTTCGCGCGGCGGGGTCGACGACCGCGAGGTGACGCGGCCGCGCGGGCGCGGGAGCGGAACGGGGCGCCCGTTTGGGCGCGGCGGACGACGTCATGACGAGAGCCGCTCCGCGGCACGCAGGCGCACGCTCGACGCGCGCGGGTTCTCGGCGAGCTCACGCTCGCCCGGTCGCATCGGCTTGCGGGTGAGGACCCGGACCAGCGGCTCGGGTCCGTCGCTCGGGACCGGCAGGCCGCGCGGGATGTGGCCGCCGCGCGGGCGGGTTCCGGCCCAGTCGGCGAACTGCCGCTTCACGATCCGGTCCTCGAGCGAGTGGTACGCGAGGACGAGGATCCGGCCGCCCGGGGTGAGGACGTGCACGGAGTCATCGAGCCCGTCGGCCAGGTTGGGCAGCTCGCGGTTCACCTCCATGCGGACGGCCTGGAAGGTGCGCCGGGCGGGGTGACCGCCGGTGCGGCGCGCCGGAGCGGGGATCGCGGCCTTGATCGCGTCCACCAGGTCACCGGTCGTGGTCAGCGGCCGGCGACGGACGATCTCGCGGGCGATGCGCCGCGCGAACCGCTCCTCGCCGTTGCGCTGGATGATCGTGACGAGCCCGGCCTCGTCGTAGTCGTTGACGACCTCGGCCGCGGTCAGGCTCTGGGCCGAGTCCATCCGCATGTCGAGGGGGGCGTCGGACCAGTAGGAGAAGCCGCGCTCGGCCCGGTCCAGCTGCGGGCTGCTCACGCCCAGGTCGAACAGGACTCCCACGATGTTCCCCTCGCTCTCGGATGCCGCGATGTCGGACAGGTGCTCGAAGCCGCCGTGCACGACCCGGGCCCGCTCGCCGAAGCGACCGAGTGCCTCCCGGGCTGCCGCCACCGCCGCCGGGTCCCGGTCGATGCCGAGGAGCCGGAGATCGGGTCGGGCGTCGAGCAGGAGCCCGGCGTGCCCACCGCCGCCGGCCGTGGCGTCGATGACCGTGCCGGGCGGGACCGTGGCGAGCAGCTCGACCACTTCCCGGCTCATGACCGGACGATGGACGAACGCCGCACTCACCTCGTGCTCCCCCGTCTTCGAGTCCGTGCACCAGGTCCGCCACCGGCCCCCCGGTCGGACGATGCCGATCCGGATTTCTCCCCGAAAGCGACTCGGTCGAAAGCGGGCGGAGTAAGGGCCTTCAACCGCGCCGACCGGGGGGCTGGTGGCGGACCCGATGCCCGGGTCCCGCCTGTCAATGTCGACACTTCGTTGTGCCGGTCGTGCTGGTCTCGAGTTCGCGCGCCGTTGCGCCTGACGTTGCGTGGAAGAGCCGTGTGACGGACCGCTAGATGAACCCGACGTCGGAGAGGCCCTCGCCCGACGCGATGTCGGCCTGCCCCTGGGCCTCGTGGTCGCGCCAGCGCTGGGGGTTCCAGAGCTCGACGCGGTTGTCGACCCCGAGCACCATCACGTCGCGCTCGAGGCCGGAGTACTCGCGCAGGGTCTGCGGGATCGCGACGCGCCCCTGCTTGTCCGGCGTGAACGGCCGGGCGGCCGAGAACCACGACCGGGCGGCGCGGCGCTCCCGCTCCCCCCGCCGTGCGCTCTCCCGGACCCGCTCCGCCATCTGCTCGAACCCCTCCCGGCTGTACACCGCCAGACAGCCGTCCAACACCTTGGTGAGCACCGCCCCGTCGGCGAGTGGCTCCCGGAACTCCGCCGGGAGGATCACCCGCCCCTTGGCGTCCAGCGCGTGCTGGTACTCGCCAAGAAACCCGAGCGACATCCCGACCCCTCATTCGCTTTCCGATCCGACTTTCGGACCGGAACTTGCTCCCCTCACCCCACCCGGAGCACCCTAAGGCACCACCATCCCCCTTGTCAACCCACTTCACTCCACTTCGCGCCACACACTCGGCAGCCGGAGGCTCGGCTCGTCGAGCGGGAAGCAACCGCACGAACCTGGATCTGCGCCGACCGCCGTTGGAGCTGCCGAGCCCGCGCAGCCCACGACTTCGGTCGCGTCGGGCCGCGCCATCGACGGCGCGCGCCAAGCGCGTACGTGGGCCGGCGCCCCACCCTCGGCCCTTTCGGGGTGTCTTTGACATCCCCTGGTACGTCGGAACGCCCCCGAAACGAGCAGGACGCGCGCTGACGCGGACGGGGTCAGGGACCCGCGCGGGCTGAGCGGCCTCAACCGCGCCCGGCGCAGCCGCAGGTCGGTGCGGTTGCTTCCCGCCGGACCCGCACGAACCTCCGGCCGCTCAGCAAGATGGCAGTGCGGTTGCTTCCCGCCGGACCCGCACGAACCTCCGGCCGCTCAGGAAGATGGCAGTGCGGTTGCTTCCCGCCCGGCCCGCACGAACCCCCGGCCGCTCAGAGGGTGATGGTCACGCCGGTACCGGCTCCTCCAGCGCGGGGAGGAAGGGCTCCCAGGCGGGGTCGATGGACCCGGCGGTCGCGATCACCCAGAGGGTGGCGTGGGGCGCGACGGGGCGACGGTGGAGGCGGAGGTCGGTCTCCGCCAGCATCCGGTTCTCCTTGCGGGCGTTGCAGGGGCGACAGGACGCCACCACGTTCTCCCAGCTGTGCTCGCCCCCGCGCGATCGCGGGATCACGTGGTCGATGTTCTCGGCCGGGCGGTCGCAGTACTGGCACCGCTGGCCGTCGCGGGCGAACACGGCGCGGCGCGACAGCGGGACGCGCGACCGGTACGGGACCTTCACGAAGTGGGTCAACCGGATGACGGTCGGCACCGGGAACTGCATGCGCTCGGAGTGCAGCTCGGCGCCGTCGCGCGACACGATGACGGCCTTCTCCTTCAGGACCAGCACCACCGCCCGCCGAACCGAGACGACGCACAACGGCTCGAAGCTGGCGTTGAGCATCAGTGCTCTTCCCAAGCCTCGAGACCTCCTCCGGTCGTCCCTGGCGGGGATTCTAAGCCGAACGCGATCGGGTCGATCGCCGCCTGCACCACCGCAGGTACGTGATCAGGTCCTCCGGATCGGGCTCGCCGCGGGACCCGTACTGGGTGTCCAGGCGGAACCGGACGTACGCCGGGTCCGGCACCGGGAGGAACGGCGCGCGCCGCCACCAGCCCGGTCGAGCGAGCCGGCCCGCCTGGGTGAGCGCGGTCGGCCAGAGCCCGGGTTCTCGCGCGAGCGCGGCGCCCGCGCTCACCCAGAATCCCGCGCGCACCGGTGGCCGTAGGTCTGCCATGACGCGCCGCACGCTACCGGGGCTCGCGGGCCGGGCTCACAGGTGATCCCGTACACTCACGATTCGTCCGCCGGCAGCCCGATCACGGGGGAAGGGGCAAGGGTGGCCCAGCCCGAACCGAGCCCGACACCCCCGAGCGTGCTGCGTCCGGACCCCGTCGAGCCCTTGTTCCGAACGCTCGTCGAGAACATCGAGCGGGTCATCCAGGGCAAGCGGGAAGCGGTCCACCTCGCGCTCGTCTGCCTCCTCGCGTCGGGGCACCTCCTCATCGAGGACGTGCCGGGCGTGGGCAAGACATCGCTCGCCAAGGCGCTCGCCCGCTCGATCGGCGGCAGCTGGCACCGGGTGCAGTTCACCCCGGACCTCCTGCCGTCGGACGTGACCGGCGTGTCGGTCTGGAACCGGGTGTCGGGCGAGTTCGAGTTCCGGCCCGGTGGCGTCTTCGCCAACATCGTCCTCGCCGACGAGATCAACCGGGCGTCGCCGAAGACACAGTCCGCGCTGCTCGAGGCCAAGGAGGAGCGCCAGGTCAGCGTCGACGGCGTCACCTACCCGCTCGAAGCGCCCTTCATGGTGATCGCGACCCAGAACCCGATCGAGCTCGAGGGCACCTATCCCCTGCCCGAGGCACAGCTCGACCGGTTCCTCATGCGCATCGAGATGGGGTACCCGGACCGCAGCGCCGAGGTGGCGATCCTCGAGTCCCAGACCAGCCACGTCGCGGTCGACGAGCTCGAGCCGGTGGTCACCGCGGCGGACGTCACCGCCGCGGCCGACGCGATCGGGGGGATCCACGTCGCCCCGCCGCTGCGCAACTACATCGTCGACCTCGCCGACGCGACGCGCCGTCATCACGACCTCGCCCTCGGAGCCAGCCCGCGTGGCGCGCTCGCCCTGCAGCGCGCCGCCCGCGCGTTCGCGGCCAGCGTGGGACGCGACTACGCGATGCCCGACGACGTGAAGCGCGTCGCTCCCGTCGTGCTCGAGCACCGGCTGCTGCTCACCCCCGACGCGGAGCTGCGCGGGCGCACCCCGGCCGACGTGCTCGGCGAGGTCCTCGACGCCTTGGCGGTCCCCGGGGCCACCGGCCTGCCCTAGTGCTGCAGCCGTCGGGCGCCGCCCTGACCCGCCGGGGCTGGACGCTCACCGGCGCGGCCTCCGGGCTGCTCATCGCCGGGCGCCTGCTCGGCGCGCTCGAGCTCACGATCCTCGGGGTCGTCACCCTCAGCCTGCTGCTCCTCGCCTGGCTCTGGGTGCGGAGCCGCCAGCTCACGGTCCGGGTGGAGCGGACGGTCCGCCCGACCCGCGTCCACGTGCGCGGCGACGCGCGCGTCGACCTCGAGGTCCACGATCCCGGACCGGCCGACGCGCCGCAGATCCAGCTGACCGACGTGTTCGACGGTGGGCGGCGGGCGGCCCGCTTCCTCGTCCCGGCGCTGCGGCGCGGCCAGCACGCGCGCGCCGCGTACCGCGTGCCGACCAACCGTCGGGGCCGGTACGCGCTCGGGCCGATCTCGCTCGGCGTGACCGACCCGTTCGGTCTCGCGCGCCGCACCTGGACCGACGGCGTCATCGACGAGGTCACGATCTGCCCTCGCGTTCACGATCTGCGCCCGGCTCCGGGCGCGCCCGGACGGCTCCGCAGCGCGTCGCCCTTCGCGGTGCGGTTCCACGCGCCGGCCGTCGACGGGGAGGAGTTCCTGACCCTGCGGGAGTACGAGGTGGGCGACGACCTCCGGCGCATCCACTGGCGCTCCACCGCCCGCACCGGGGAGCTCGTCGTGCGCGAGGACGAGGCGCAGTGGCAACCCCGCGCCGTCGTCCTGCTCGACACCCGTCCCGACGCCCACGACGACGCGTCCTTCGAGGCCGCGGTCGAGGCCACCGCGTCGGTCGTCGCCCGACTCGTGCGCAGCGTGCTGCCGGTGCAGGTCATCACGACCGACGGCCGCACGCTCGGCGTGACCGGCACCGGCCGGCGACCGGGCGTCGGGATCGAGGCCCTGATCATGGACGAGCTGGCCGTGGTGCAGCGCGGCGGGCCCGACAACCTCGGCGCGGTGGCGCGCCCGCTGCGCGCCTCGCAACGACGCGGGCTCCTGATCGCGGTGATGGGCACGCTCACGAAGGCCCAGCGCGAGACGATGGCGGCGCTCGGCGCGCCGGGTGCCCCGCTCGTCCTCGTCACGACCACCGCGACGTCCGGCGCGCTCCGGCCGTCGGCCGGCGTCGTCACCGTCGACGGCACGATGGACGCGTTCGCGCCCGCGTGGGACGCGGCGATGGTGCGCCGGGCCCACGCGGCGTCCCGGGGGCGGTCATGAGGGTGAACCGCGCCGGCGTGTACGCGGCGAGCGCGCTTGCGGCGCTGACGATCGCCGCCGCGCTCGGTCTCGGGCGGGTCTTCGCCGACGGGTCGTTCGCGCTCCCGATCATCGGCGCCGCCCTCCTCCCTCCCATCGTCGGCGGTGTGGCGCGGTCGCGGCGCTGGCCCGGCGCCGTGCTGACCCTGGTGACGATCGCGGTCGTGCTCGTCTACCTGGCGCTGGTGATCGCGCCCGGGACCACGACCTACGGGATCCCCGGCTCGGGGACGCTGAGCACGCTCGCCGACCGGCTGGGCGACGGCTGGCACGTGTTCCGGACGGGGCGGGCGCCGGTCCCGGTCACCGACGGCGTGCTGCTGCTGTGCATGGTGCTCACCGCGGTCGTCGCAGCGAGTGCCGACGCACTCGCCTTCCGCGCCGAGGCGACGCTCGCGGCGATCGTGCCGTCGCTGCTGCTGTTCGTGTTCGCGTCGACGCTGGGGACGACGGACCTGCGGACCGTCACGACCATCGGCTACGCGCTCGTCGCACTCGTGTTCCTGATGCTGCAGCACCAGGCGCTGCTCGAGGAGCGCCGGTCGTGGGCGAGCGGTCGTCGCATCGGTTCGCAGGCGACGCTCGTCAACGCCGCGCTCGTGGTGGGTGGCGTCGCGCTCTTCGCCGGGCTGGTCCTGGCTCCGGCCCTGCCCGGCGCGACCGACGGGCCGCTGCTCGACTACCGCAGCCTCGGTGACTCGCACGCGCCGGGTCCGACCAGCTTCAAGACCCTGAGCCCGCTCGTGGACCTCCGGGCCCGGCTCACCGACCAGCCCGACCAGCAGCTCTTCACCGTCGACGCGCCCACGCGCCTCTACTGGCGGATCGCGGCCCTCGACCGCTTCGACGGCACCGTCTGGGGGATCGAGAGCCAGGCCGAGGACGTCGGCCACGCGCTGGCGCGGCGCCGGCCGGCCGGCACGGTGCGCCAGCAGTTCACGATCACCGCGCTCGACGACCAGTGGCTGCCCGCCGCCTACCAGCCCGAGGCGACGGACCTGACCGACGCGCGCGTCGTCGCGGACTCGGGCACGCTCGTCGCGTCGAACCGGCAGATCACCGGGCTCAGCTACCGGGTCGATTCGCGCGTGGCCGCTCCCCCGTCGCCCGCGCAGGTGCGCGCGACGGCCGCACGGGTCCCGGCCCGCCTCGCGTCGCTCACCGACCTCCCGTCGTCGTTCCCGGTTTCGGTGGTGCGGCGGGCACGCCAGATCGTCGCCGGTGCCACCACGCCGTACCAGGAGGCGCAGCGCCTGCAGAGCTTCTTCCTCGACGGCTCCTTCACCTACGACCTCAACGGCCCCGAGGGCACCAGCTCGAGCGCGATCGTGAACTTCCTGCGGTCCCGCCGGGGGTTCTGCCAGCAGTTCGCAGGCGCCTACGCCGCGATGGCCCGCGCCGTCGGGCTCCCCGCGCGCGTCGCGGTCGGGTTCACGCCCGGGACCTACGACACCACGCAGGGAGTGTTCGACGTCCGGGCCCGCGACGCGCACGCGTGGCCCGAGGTCTGGCTCGCGGGGCTCGGCTGGACGCAGTTCGAGCCGACGCCCCCCGGGGTGGCCCCCGGCCAGTCCGACAACACGCTCGGTCAACCCGCCGGGGCGCGCGCCGAAGCACCGACCACTCCGACGACGGCCGCCACATCGGCTCCCACGACCGGGCCGTCGCGGCGCGCGAACCCGATCCCGCGCGGCGAGTCCGAAGTGCAGGCCGGGTCACCCTCGTCGACGGGCGGCGGCAGCTCGAGCTCGAGGTGGGTGATCCTCGTCGTGGTCGCCGCACTCGCGGTGCTGGCCGCGACCGGATGGGTCCTCGTACGCGTCGGGCGCAAGATCCGGCGTCGGAGCCGGCGGCGGCGCACCACCGTTCCCGCGCACTCCGTCTCGGGCGCATGGCAGGACGCGCTCGAACGGCTCTCCGATGCCGGACTGCCCCCGTCGCAGAGCCTCACGCCGCACGAGCAGGCGCGGGGCTACGCGAAACGCGGTGCGCCCGTCGAGATCACCACTTCGCTCGACGACCTCGCCGAGGTCTACGCGCGCGCCGGCTGGTCGCCGTACGAGCCGACCGAGAACGACGTCGAGCGCGCGTGGGCGGACGCCGACTCGGTGCGCGACGCGTTGTCCGAGGACGCGACCGGTCGGGAGAAGGTGCGCCGCGCGCTACGGCTCTGAGGAGGCGTGCAGACCCTCGACGAACTCACGTCGCTCCGCGTCGAAGCTGCGGACCTCCGCACCGACCGCGTCCGCGAACGCGTCCACCGCCACGAACAGGGCCATCTGCCCGCGGCGGAGCGCGTCGAGGATCTGACCGTCGTCCCGGCAGGCCCAGACCCGGTCACCGTCGGTCACGAGCCGGAGACCCGCGATGTCCTCGCCCGACGCCAGGAGGTAGCGCACCGCCTGGCGGACCCGGCCGAGTGCGAGGCCCGCCTCGAGGAGCGAGGCGACGACCCGCAGCGCGACGAGATCGCGAAACCCGTACTCGCCGTCCTCGGGGGCGACGAGTCCGGTGCGCTCCCAATAGGTCAGCTGCGCCTCGGAGCAGCCGGTGAGCCGGGCCGCCTGCAGCGCGGAGTACGCCACGAGGGCGCCTCAGCTGTTCTCGTCGCGGTGCCAGCGCTCGCGCCAGCGGCGCGACGTGCTGCCGAGCAGTCCGCCCAGCGACCCGCCCCGCAACGAACCGGTCAGGTTCTGCATCCCCGCCTTGCCCAGCTTGCGCACGTTCCGCTCGATCACGAGCAGGCAGGCGAGCATCACCAGGAACCCGACGACACCGAGGACGAGCACCTGGGTGAAGGTGAAGAGCAGCAGCACGAGCCCGGCGATGAACCCCACCACCGCCCACTTGATGGCCCGGGCAGCGTGCCGGTACAGCGTCGTCTCGGAGACCTGCTGGACGAGACCGGGATCGGTCGCGGTCAGGTTCGCTTCGATCTCTTGGAGAATCCGCTGCTCGTCCTCGGAAAGCGGCATCGACCAATCTTCGCGCGTGGACACCCGGCTCTCAACGCAGGGGGTCGGGGGGCCCGATGATCGGCTGTGGCTCGCCACCCAGCGCGGCGGACCGGTACGCCCCGTCGACCACCTCGTGCGCAGCCAGGGCGACCTCCACCCCGGGCACCCCGCGGGCGCGATCGCCGTTCTCGGCGAGCGCGTCGAGGAAGGCCAGGCTCGGCTCGGCGTACTGGGCCAGCGGCTTGGCCAGCACCTCCGGCACGGTGAGCCGGTCGATCCAGGGCGGCGGCTCGCCCTCGATCACGTCGGACCCGTCCGAGGTCTCGACGTGGAGGGGGCCCAGGTAGTCGTCCTCGGTCCAGAGGAACGCCTCTTCGCAGAACAGCTCGAGCCGCCGGGTCGAGGGCCGTGAGGTCACCTGGTGCCAGACGCTGACCAGCGACGCGGTCGCTCCCCCGGCGTAGGTGAGGCGCAGCGCCGCGCTGTCGTCGATGCCCGGGTGGCCGAAGATCGAGGCGGTGTGGGCCGAGACCGTCTCGGCCGGGCCGAGCACCCAGTTGATGACGTCCAGGTCGTGGATCGAGTGCTCGATGAGCGTCCCACCACCGGCCTTGTCGACGTCGCTGCGCCACGTCGACCCGTACATGCCCTGGATCGGGAAGTACTGGTCGTCGCGCAGGACGAGCGCCATCGGCCGGCCGTAGCGCCCGGACGCCACGATCTCCGCCACGTTCCGGAACACCGGCGCGTGGCGCAGCACCAGCCCGACCTGGTGGGGCACCCGGGCGAGCAGGTCCGCGATGCGGCGGCAATCGTGCAGGGTCGGCGCGAGCGGCTTCTCGCAGAACACCGGGAGCCCGCGCGCGACGGCCGCCTCGATCGCCGGGAGGTGGCCGGAGGTCCAGGTGCAGATCCAGGCCACGTCGACCCCGTCGAGCAACGCGTCCATGCTCTCGGCCTGCGTCGCGCCGTTGGGCTCGGCGATGCGCCGCGCGCGCTCGGGGTCGGTGTCGAAGGTCGCGGTGATGTCTGCGTCCAAGAGACCGGCATCCGCGAGCTGGCGCAGCGCGAACGAGTGGACGGTGCCGATGTGGCCGCAGCCGATCAGCCCGATGCGCAGCATCAGCGCGCTTCCCCCTCGTCGTCGCGATCGGGACCGGCCGCGCGGTCGTCCCGCTCCTGATGGTGCGAATCCTGGTCGTCCGGATCCTGCTCGTCCCGGTCCTGGTCGTCCGGACCCCACAGGCTGGCACGCCGACCGGTCCGGAGCCGGCCTCGCTCCACGAACGCCGCGGAGCCGACCGCGTCGTTCCCGAACCGTTCGCGCACCGACCCCAGTGCGTCCTCGAGCGCGCGCCGGTCCGGTTCCGGCCCGGACCCGGCCTCGAAGTCGAGCCGGCCCTGCACGCCTGCGCCTTCCTCGAGCTGCTGCACCGAGACGCCGAGGAGCCGGATCCCGTCGTCGAGCTCGACGGCCCGGAGCAACGCGCGGGCGGTGTCGCCGATCTCGAGCGCGAGGTTCGTCGGGTTCGGCAGCGTGTGCGAGCGCGTGATCGTCCGGAAGTCGGCGAACCGCACCTTGAGCTGCACGGTGCGCGCGGTCTTCGCGGCCTGGCGCAGCCGCGTCGCCACCGCGTCGGCCATCCGCAGCGCGTCGCGCTCCAGCCCGTCGAGGTCCGTGCGGTCACGGGCGAACGTCTCCTCGTGGCCGATCGACTTGAGCTCCCGATCCGGGTCGACCTCGCGCTCGTCACGGTTCCAGGCGAGCGCGTGCAGGTGGGTGCCGGCCGACTCGCCGAGCGCGCGCACGAGCGTGGCCTCGGGCAGCTCCGCGAGGTCGCCGACCGTGTTCACGCCGTAGCGCACGAGCTGGCGCTGGGTCGCCGGCCCGACCCCCCAGAGCCGCCGGACCGGCAGCGGGTGCAGGAGCTCGAGCTCCCTCCCCGGTTCCACCACGAGCATCCCGTCCGGCTTCGCCAGGTCGCTCGCCAGCTTGGCCAGCAGCTTCGTGGTCGCCGCGCCGACGGACGCGGTGAGGCCGGTCTCGGCCCGGATCCGCGCCCGCAGCACCGCGCCGATCTCGGGGCCCGTGCCCTGGGACCGGCGCGCGCCCTCGACGTCGAGGAACGCCTCGTCCACGGAGATCGGCTCCACCAGGGGCGTCACGTCGCGCAGGATCGCCATGACGTGGCGGCTCGCGTCCGAGTACGCGTCGAAGCGCGGGGAGAGGAAGACCGCGTCCGGGCATGCCCGCCGGGCCCGCGCCATGGGCATGGCGGAGCGGATCCCGAACTCGCGCGCCTCGTAGCTCGCCGCCGCGACGACGCCACGGTGGCCCAGGCCACCGACGACGACCGGCCTGCCCCGGATCTGCGGATCCGCGAGCTGCTCGACCGACGCGAAGAACGCGTCGAGGTCGACGTGAAGGATCGACGGCGCCGCGCGCGTCACGGACCAACCCCCGCGCGCCGACGATCCGACCCAGCGAGACGAAGAATCGACGGCGCCGAGCGCGTCACGGCTCGGAGGTGCGGATCACCTCGAGCGAATCGAGCGCCGTGCCCCGCACGTCGTAGCGGAACCCGCGGCGGTCCGGCGGTGCCCAGCGCTCCCCGAGCCACTCTGCGAGCGGCTCGCGCACCCAGTGGAAGCACGCCTCGAGCCTCGCGTGCACCGCTTCGACGGGGAAGAACGCCGCGTCGACCACGATCCCGTCGGGGTCGTCCACCCGCAGCTCGCCCTCGAACGCGAGCGCGCGGTGCACCTCGCAGTGCATCACCCAGCCGAGGTCGAGCGCGACCATCGTCACCTCGTACAGCGGCCCGGCCCACTCGCGCACGACGAGGCCGGTCTCCTCCTCCACCTCGCGCCCGAGCCCCTCCAGGACCGACGCATCCGTGGCATCGATCACCCCGCCTGGCGTGCTCCAGTCGAGGGACCCGTTGCGCCGTCGGTTGCAGACCAGCAGGAGCTCGTCGTCCCGCTCGAGCACCGCGCCGGCCACGGTCCATTCGCGGGTCGGGGGCGCCATCGGGCCAGTGTGGCACGGGCGCGACGACGCTCCGGCCCGGCCACACCCGAGGTCGTAACCTCGGATCGGTGACCGACGAGGAGGATCTCCCCGCGTTCGACACGGGCCCCGGCCCGCCGCGCGCCGCGTTCCTCGTCGCGTACCTCGGGGTCGTCGTCGCCGGCCTGTTCGGCGCCGCGATCGGCTACGGCCTGGTCGACGCGAGCACGGGCTCCTCGGGCGGCGACAAGCTCATCGGCGCGCTCGTCGGTGCAGTGTTCGCGGCGATCGGCGTCGGCATCGTCGCGGTCCTCGCGCTGCGGGCGATGGCCGAGTGGCGCCGTCCCCCCGGCGCCGGCGCCAACGACCACAAGCGCTGACACCTCTCCCGCCCTCGCCTTCGCCTCGTGTTGTTCTCGGCACGCTCGACCGGACCAGGGGCGGTCGATCGTGCCGAGAAGCGTGTTACAGCCTCAGGCGGCGGAAGCCCTCGGCGTAGGGGACGCCGGCGCGGCGGCCGTCCTGCTCGGCCCGCTGGCGCATGAACTGCCGGAACGGCTCGCCGGTCTCCTGCAGCTGGCTCTGGTGGCAGAACAGCGCGTCGATCTTGCGCTCGATGTACGCCGAGATGTCGACCCAGCAGTTCGGCTCGAGCGTGCCGGAGAGGTAGACCTCGCCCACCTGATGCACGGTGAGACCCTCGGCCAGCTGCTCCGAGAAGTAGTGCGGCAGGCCGGCCGCGGGCGCGACCGCGTCGAGCGTCGCCCACCCGGTGACCCGGTGGTCGCGGTGGTTGAAGTAGCTGTCGCCGAAGAACACGGCGGTGGGATCCGGGCAGAGGACCGCGTCGGGCCGCAGCTCGCGGACCACCCGGCAGATCTCCTCGCGCAGCGCATGATCGTCCTCGAGGTCGCCGTCGTCGTGCTGGAGGTGGCGGTGCCCCGCGAGCCCGAGGAGCTCGACCGAGCTCGCGGTCTCACTGATCCGTCGCTCGACCAGCTCGTCGGGATCGACGTTCGGGTCGCTCGTCCCCTTGTCGCCGCGCGTCGTGACGAGCACCCAGACCTCCGCGCCCTCGGCCGCCCAGCGCGCCATGGTCCCGCCCGCCGAGACCTCGGGATCGTCCGGGTGGGCGTAGACCGCGAGGACGCGGCCGGGCGGCGGCGGATCGGTCGCCGGCGTCACCAGTCGAGCTCGAGCGTCTCTCGCATGGTCGTCTCGAACGTCGCGTCGTCCATCTGCGCGCGGGCCGCGAAGACCATCTCGGCATCGTCGCCGACCGGGGTGCGGAACGCCGGCGCGTCGGACTCGACGAGGTCCGCGATCACCTGCGCCACGGACTCGGGTCCGGGGGCGTCGCCACCGCTCCGCAGTCGGTCGGCCGCCTCCGACCACGCCTGCTCGAGCGCGTCGTACGGCGCGGTGTCCATGCCGAAGCGGTGCGCGTTGTCGGAGAACGTCGTCGAGAAGAAGCCGGGCTCGACCAGCGCGACCTTGATGCCGAAGTGCCCGACCTCGAGCTTCAGCGCCTCCGAGAGCCCTTCGAGCGCGAACTTCGAGCCGGCGTACATCCCGTCGAGCGGCGGCGCGACTCGTCCGGCCACGGAGGTGACGTTGACGATGATGCCGTCGCCGCGGTCTCGCATCTGCGGGAGCACCGCCTGGATCATCCGCAGCGCCCCGAAGAAGTTCGTCTCGAAGACCCGGCGCCCGACGTCGATGGGCAGCATTTCCACCGGGCCGATCATCCCGAAGCCCGCGTTGTTGACGAGCGCGTCCACGCGTCCCGCCGCGGCGACCGCGTCGGCAACCGACCGGTCGTCGTCGACGTCGAGCGCGAGCCGCGCCGCGACGTCGAGGTCGGCGAGCACCTCGGGCCTGCGCGCGGTGGCGATCACCTCGTGCCCGCGCTTGGACAGCTCGACCGCGGCACCCCACCCGAACCCGCTCGAACACCCCGTGATCAGCACTCGCACCGTGTCCACCGTCCCGCTCGTGGCCGTGGCGGCCGAGGCTACCCGTGGCCCACTGAGCGACGGTCCACCGCGGCGCCGGTCAGGGCTGCGGCGAGTCCTCGGAAGGCCGGCTCGTCCGTCGGAGCTCGATCGCGTCGAGGACGAGCGCGTCGAACGCGGCGATCGTCCGGTCGACGTCGGCGTCGTCGACGTCCTTGTGGGTGCAGAGCCGGACGGTCTCGGGGTCGATCGTCCCCGCGCGGATCCCGCGCTCCTCGAGCATCGCGAGGAAGCCGGCGGGCAGCCGGTCGGCCCGGGCGCAGACGATGTTCGTCCGCACCACGTCCGGCTCGACCGACCCCGGGAACCGTTCCGCCAGGGCGACCGCGATGCGCTGCGCCCGGGCATGGTCCTCCTCGAGGCGCTCGGCCATCGTCTCGATGGCCATGATCCCTCCGGCGGCGAGCATCCCGGCCTGGCGCCAGGCGCCACCGAACCGCTGGCGCTGGGCGCGGGCTTCGTCGATGACGGCGGCGCGGCCGCACAGCACCGAGCCGACCGGCGCGGCCAGGCCCTTGGAGACGCAGAACATGACCGTGTCCGCCGGCGCGGCCAGCGCGTGGACCGGGACCCCGAGCGCGACCGCGGCGTTGAAGAGGCGCGCGCCGTCGCAGTGCAGCGGCAGCGCGTGCGCGGCTGCAGCCCAGGCGATGTCGGCCAGCTCGCTCGCCGGCGCGGGGCGTCCGCTCGCGGGCATGTGCGTGTTCTCGATCGTGACGAGCGAGACGTCCGGGAAGTGGTGGCGGCTGCCTTCGAGCGCGGCCGAGATCGCGTGCGGCGACACGACGCCGTTCTCGTCGGGCAGCGGTCGGATCTGCACGCCGGAGTTCGAGGCAACCGCCGCGGCCTCGTACCGGTACACGTGGGCGCGCGCGGGCGTGAGGATCTCGGTGCCCGGCCGGGTCAGCACGTTGATCGCGAGCTGGTTCGCGAGGGTCCCGCTCACGGTGTACAGCGCGGCTTCCTTGCCGAGGAGCTCGGCCGCGAGCTCCTCCAGCCGGTTCACCGTCGGGTCCTCGCGGTAGACGTCGTCGCCGACCGGCGCGCGCGCCATGGCGATGCGCATCTCGGGGGTGGGCGTCGTGACGGTGTCGGAACGCAGGTCGACCCGTCCGTCGTTCGAAGGCATCGGTGCTCCTCTACGTGCGATGCCGGATGGGCCGCATCAGACCCTCCTGGATGACGGTGACGGCCAGCCGACCGTCGTGGGTGAAGATCGACCCCTCCGCGATGCCGCGCGCCGCGCTCGCCGACTGGCTGCGCTGGTGGTACAGCAACCACGAGTCCGCGCGGAAGGGCCGGTGGAACCACATCGCGTGGTCGAGGCTCGCGATCATGAACTCGTCCTCGCGAAACGAGTTGCCGTGGGGCAGCATCGCGGTGTCGAGGATCGTGAGGTCCGAGGCGTAGACGACGATGCAGACGTGGAGCAGCGGATCGTCGGGCAGGGTTCCGTTCGCCTTGATCCACACGTCCTGGCGGGGCTCGCGTGGCCCGGGATCCATCCAGCTCGGCAGCTCGGTCGGCCGCTGGTCGATCGGGCGCTCCCGCCCGAGCCACTCGATCATCTCGGGCGAGAACCGGTCGCGGTGCTGCGCCATCTGCTCCCGGAACGTCGGGAGGTCCTCGGGCATCGTGACGTCCGGCATCGGGTCCTGGTGCGAGGGCCCCGGCTCGTCGGCGTGGAACGACGCCGCGAGCTGGAAGATCGCGCGACCGTGCTGGATGCCCACCACCCGCCGGGTCGTGAAGCTCTTGCCGTCGCGGATCCGGTCGACCTCGTAGACGATCGGGACCATCGGGTCACCCGGACGCAGGAAGTACGCGTGGAGCGAGTGCACCGGCCGGTCGGCTTCCACGGTGCGGCCCGCGGCCACCAGCGCCTGACCCGCGACCTGGCCGCCGAACACGCGCTGGAGATCCTCCTTGGGCGACACCCCACGGAAGAGGTTCACCTCCAGCGGCTCGAGGTCGAGCAGGGCGATCAGGTCGTCGAGCGCGGATCCCATCGTGGCGCACGCTAGCCAAAGAACTTCGTCGCGGCGCCGTCCCGCTCAGCCGAAGAAGGTGCTCGCGACGTCGTACAGCTCGGGGTCGACGAGCTTCAGCTCCTTCACCGCGTCGTCGATCGGGACCCGCACGATCCGGCCGCACTGCAACGCCACCATCGATCCGAACGCGCGGTCGTGCGCGGCGTCGATCGCGGCGACCCCGAACCGCGTCGCGAGCACGCGGTCGTAGGCGGTCGGCGTCCCGCCGCGCAGCACGTGGCCGAGGATCGTGACCCGGGCGTCGTACCCGGTGCGGGCACGGATCTCCTCGGTCACCCGGTTTGCGACGCCACCCAGCCGGACGTGCCCGAACTCGTCGACCTCGCCCGACTGGAGGGTCATCGTGCCCTCGACCGGGCTCGCGCCCTCGGCCACCACGACGATCGAGAAGCTGACCCCGCGGCGGTGCCGGTGCTCGATCCGCTCGCACACCTCGCCGATGTCGAACGCCAGCTCCGGGATGAGGATGATGTCGGCCCCGCCCGCCAGCCCGGCGTGGAGGGCGATCCAGCCGGCGTGCCGGCCCATCACCTCGACGACCATCACCCGGTCGTGCGACTCGGCGGTGGTGTGCAGCCGGTCGATCGCGTCGGTCGCGATCTGCACCGCCGTGTCGAACCCGAAGGTGACCTCCGTCGCGCCCAGGTCGTTGTCGATCGTCTTGGGCACGCCGACCACGCGTGCTCCCTCCGCGCTGAGCTTGGCCGCGACGCCGAGCGTGTCCTCCCCGCCGATCGCCACGACCGCGTCGATGCGCTCGCGGCGAAGCGTGTCCAGGACGAGCGCCACCCCGTCGTCCGTCTTGTACGGGTTGGTGCGGCTGGATCCGAGGATCGTGCCGCCCCTCGGGAGGATCCCGCGCGTCGTCTCGATGGTGAGCGCGAGCGTGTCGCCCTCGATGACGCCACGCCACCCGTGGCGGAAGCCCACGATGGTGTGGCCGTGCACCCCTTCGCCCTTGCGGACGATCGCCCGGATCACCGCGTTGAGCCCGGGACAGTCACCGCCACCGGTCAGCACTCCGATGCGCATGGTCGCTCCCCTTCCGTCAGCCATCCTGCCGCAGGCGGTGCACCCCCGGATAGCCTGCGCCCCGTGAAGGCGAGCGCCCGAGTCGAGGAAGCCGTGCGCTGGCGCCTGGCGATCGGCGAGCCGCTCCTCGCGGGCGGGTTCGCGTGGATCGCGTTCCCACGCCCGCAGGTGTCGACGCTCGTCCTCAACCGCCGGCCGCACCTCGTCGGCGTGACCGACCGCCGACTGCTGATCTGGGCCCGGCCCCACGAGGTCCGACCGGCCGAGGACCAGGACCTCGTCCTCGACTCCCCGCTCGACGCGGTCACGCTCGAAGGCGTGCGCAGCTTCTCGCCCCTGCTCCAGGTCCGGCTCACGACCGCGTCGGGGCGCAAGCTCGTCCTCGAGTTCCGGCCCCGCGACCGGCGCTTGGGCCGGCGCCTCGCGGAGGCGCTCACCGCCGATGTCCCGGCGGCCCCGACCACCGAGGTCCCCACCGCCGCCGGCTGATGGCCGTCGTCCTCAGCATCGACGCGGGCACCTCCGGGATCCGCACGCTGGCGATCGACGAGCACGGGCGCGTCGTGCGCAGCGCCAAGCGCGAGTTCCCCCAGCACTTCCCGCGTCCGGGATGGGTCGAGCACGACCCGGAGGACATCTGGGACGCGACCCTCGCGACGCTCACCGAGGTGGCGAGCGCGACCCGGGACGCGGGCGAGGCCATCGCGTGCATCGGCATCACGAACCAGCGCGAGACGGTGGTCGTGTGGAGCCGATCGACCGGGCGCCCGCTGCACCGCGCCATCGTGTGGCAGGACCGGCGCACCGCGGCCGACTGCGACGCCCGGCGCGAAGCCGGGCGCGAGCCGATGATCCGCGCCCGTACGGGGCTCGTGCTCGACCCGTACTTCTCCGCGTCGAAGCTCGCGTGGCTGCTGCGCGAGGGCGGGGTCGAGGCCTCGCCCGACCTCGCGTTCGGCACGGTCGACTCCTGGCTCCTGCACCGGCTGACCGGCGGGCGCGTCCACGCGACCGATCCTTCGAACGCCAGCCGCACGATGCTGTTCGACATCGGCGAGCTCGCCTGGTCCGCCGAGCTGGCCGAGGAGTTCGGGGTGCCGATGAGCTGCCTGCCGGAGGTGCTCCCGAGCAGCGGGCGCTTCGGCGTCACCGACCCGGACACCACCGCGGGTTTCGCCCTCCCCGTGAGCGGCATCGCCGGTGACCAGCAGGCCGCGCTGTTCGGGCAGGCGTGCTTCGAGCCCGGCATGGCGAAGAACACGTACGGCACCGGGTCGTTCGTGCTGGTCAACGTGGGCCCGACGCGTCCGGATCCGGCCGAGGGGCTCCTGACCACGGTCGCCTGGCAGGTGGGCTCCGAGCCGACCGTCTACGCGATGGAGGGCGCGATCTTCGTCACCGGCGCGGCGATCCAGTGGCTGCGCGACGGGCTCGGGATCATCGCCGACGCGGCGGAGACCGGGCCGCTGGCCGAGAGCGTGCCGGACAGCGGCGGGGTGATGTTCGTCCCCGCGTTCACCGGGCTGGGCTCGCCCTACTGGGACCCGTACGCCCGCGGCACCATCCTCGGCCTCACTCGCGGCACCGGGCGGGCCCATCTCGCGCGCGCGGTCGTCGAATCGATGGCCTACCAGACCCGGGACGTCGTCGACGCGGTGACTGCGGCGACCGGGACCCGGCTCGCCGAGCTCCGCATCGACGGCGGCGCGAGCGCGATGGACCTCCTCGGCCGGCTCCAGTCCGATCTCCTGGGCGTGCCGGTCCGGCGCCCGGCGGTCCAGGAGACGACCGCGCTCGGCGCCGCGTACCTCGCGGGCCTCGCCGAGGGAGTGTGGTCGAGTGGCGCCGACGCGGCCGGCGCGTGGATCGAGGAGGCGAGCTTCACGCCCACCGCGCCCGAAGCCCTCGTCGACGCGGGCCTCGCGACCTGGCGCCGCGCGGTCGAGCGGTCCCGGGCCTGGGCCCGGGACTGAGCCGCAGCGACGAGGCCGCCGTCGGCCACCGACGCGCACCACGGCACGGCGGTCGGCCGACGGAGACCTTGGAAGAGCCCGCTCAGCTCGCGATGCGCGCGAGCACGACCGGGCTCGGGACCATGTCGGGCTCGTCGGTCTCGGTCCGCGACTTCGTCGCGTACTCGTCGACGTACTCGTAGCCGCTGAGCTCCCGGATCTCGTACATGAGCTCGTCGGCCACCTGGCGGAGGACGAGCCGGTCATGCTCGCGGCCTTCGTAGTGCTCGAGCGGCAGCGGCGTGCCGAACCGGATCCAGACGGTGCGGAACAGGCGCGGGAGCTTCTTGTCGGTCGGCTGGCACTCGTCGGTCGCGACCATGCCCACCGGCACGATCGGCGCGCCCGTCGCGAGCGCGAGGCGGGCGACGCCGGTGTGGCCGCGGTGGAGGTAGCCGTCCCGGGTGCGCGTCCCCTCCGGGTAGATGCCGAAGACGCCGCCGCGCCGGAGCACATCCGTCGCGGCCGCGAGCGCACCCTCGGCCGCGCTCCCGCCCTCACGCCGGATCGGGATCTGCCCGACCGCGCGGAAGAACCACGCGGTCTTCGGGTCGTCGAAGTACTCGGCCTTGGCCACGAACGTGACCCGCCGCCGCAGGACCAGCGGGAGGAAGATGGAGTCGAGGAACGATCGGTGGTTGGCGGCCAGGATCACCGGTCCGTCGCGCGGGACGCGCTCGCGCCCCTCGACGCGCACCCGGTACACCAGGTGCAGCATCGGCGTCAGGATCGCCTTGAGGAGCCAGTAGGCCACGCTTCCCCCCTCGCACCGGCTTCCGCCGCTGCGAGGCCCACACTAAACCGCGAGCGCGGTCAGGCCGCGTGGACCCGCCGCGGCGAGGCCCACACGCAACCGCGAGCGCGGTCAGGCCGCGTGGACCCGCCGTTGCGGGGTCGTGACCGCGAGCCGCAGCTCGAGCTGGTCGACTGCGTGCCGGGCGGCGGCTGCCTGCGCCATCTCCGCGACGACGTTGGCCAGCGCACCGTCGTTGCCGAGTGAGCGGACCGCATCGCGGATCCGGTTCAGCACTTGCACCATCAGGCACCTCCGAGGGTCAACGACATCGTGCGCCCCCAGGGTTTCTTCGGCCCCACGCCCGCATGTCCCCTACGCGAACCTCCACTGACCAGTGGATGAACGCGCGTCCCGGGGGCGTCGAGTGATTGACCGCGCGGTCAAGGCGCCCGTAGCGTGACGGAATGTCGCGGAAGCTGACGCAGCGTGGTCGCGAGCGGCGCCTCCAGATCATGCGCGAAGCGGCGCGGCTGTTCTCCGAGCGCGGGTACCACCTCACGTCGGTCGCGGACATCGTGGCGAGCCTGCACGTGGGCAAGGGCGTCTTCTACTGGTACTTCCCGAGCAAGGAGGAGCTGTTCGTCGAGCTGCTCCGCGGCGCGCACCAGGACCTCCGACGGCGCCAGCAGGCTGCGATCGGCGACGAGCCCGACCCGGTGCGGCGCATCGAGCTCGGCATCCGCGCGTCCATGTCCTGGTTCCACGAGCACCGCAGCTCGTTCAACCTGGTGCAGTTCGCCGCGACCGAGGAGCGCTTCGCGATCGTCGTGCGCCACAACCGCGAGGTCGCGATCGCGGACGCGGTGCGCCACATCAAGGACGGCATCGTCGAGGGGCGCATCGCCGACGCGGACCCCGAGGTCCTCGCCGAGGCCGTCGTCGGGGTCAC
>DASXYP010000010.1:0-4679 GCA_036502405.1 Acidimicrobiia bacterium | reverse complement strand
GATCGTCGCCATGCGCGACGCCACGCAGTGGGTGCACGACCGGACCATCGAGGGCATGAACGCGGGCACGGACGTCCACACCCTCATGCGCGAGGTCAGGCTGCCGCCGCACCTCGACGTCGGCGAGGGCTACGGCCTGACCTCGTGGAACGTGCGCGCGATCTGGGAGACGTACGCGGGCTGGTTCCACCACCGCTCGACGACCGAGCTCTACGGGATCGCACCCAGCGAGGTCGCGCCGGACCTCGTCGCGGCGGCCGGGGCGGCCACCATCGTCGCCGCGGGCCGGGCCCGTCTCGACGCCGACGAGCCGGTCGCCGCCCTCCACCTCTGTGAGATCGTGCTCGAGGTCGACCCGCAGGACGCGGCCGCGCGCGCGGTGGCGATCGGGGCCCACGAGGCGCTGTTGGAGGGCGAGGGCAACTTCTGGCGGCGAGCCTGGCTCGTGCGCCAGGTGGGCCGGCTGCGGGGCGAGCGGTGAACGCGGTCACGTTCGACTACGACGGCAGCGCCGTCCTCGTCACCGGCGGGACGAGCGGCATCGGCCACGCGATCGCCCGCGGGTTCGCGGACGCGGGTGCCTCGGTGACGATCACCGGGACTCGTGCCACGACGGCCGACTACGACGTCGACCTCTCGCGCTTCGCGTACCGGACGCTGGACACGGCGGAGCCCGCCAGCGTCGACGCGCTGGTCGGCTCGCTCGATGACCTGGACGTGCTGGTGAACAACGCGGGCGCGAACTTCCCGGGCGGGCGCGACGAGTGGGAACCGGACACGTTCGCGGCAGCACTCGCGCTGAACCTGGCCGGACCGATGCGGCTGACCACCGCGTGTCGCGGGCGGCTCGCCGCCAGCGGGCTCTCCGGCGGGGCCAGCGTGGTCAACCTCGCGTCGCTCTCTGCCTACCGCTCGGTGCCGATCGTCCCGGGCTACGGCTCGGCCAAGGCCGGGCTCGTCGCGCTGACCGGCAACCTGGCCCGGCTCTGGGTGACCGACGGCATCCGGGTCAACGCCGTCGCGCCCGGGGTCATCGACACGCCGATGACCGCGCCGATGGCCGCGTTCCCGGAGCTCCTGGCCTCGGAGGTCGGGCACATCCCGATGGGCCGGCTGGGCTCGACGGACGAAGTCGTCGGCGCGGTCCTGTTCCTGTGCAGCGCGGCCGCGGGTTACATCACCGGTCACACGCTGGTGGTCGACGGGGGGTACCTGCTCGTATGAACGCGCCGCTCGGATCGCATTATCACGTCGGGATCGTGGTGCCCGACCTCCTTGCCGCGCAGGCCCGCCTGACCGAGCTGCTCGGCGTCGCCTGGGGGGCGGTGCTCGACGTCCCCGCGTACGAGCTGCGCGACGGCGACGGCCGGGATCTCGTCCTGCCCACCAAGCTCTGCTACTCGGTCGGCGAGCCGCACCTCGAGCTCATCGAGGAGACCCCGGGGTCGGTCTGGGTCTGCAACGAGCACTCCAACCTGCACCACATCGGGTTCTGGACCGGTGAGCTCGCCGAACGCAGCGCGGCGTTCTCGGCCGCGGGCTGCCCGCTCCAGCTCTGTGGTCGGGCCGGTGACCGGGCGCCGGTCTCGTTCAGCTACCACCGCGACGATCTCGGCGTCCGGGTGGAGCTCATCGACGAGGCCCTGCGCCCGATCATGGAGCCGATGCTGTTCCAGCCCGCGCCCGACTGACCGCGCGGCGTGGCCGGGCGGAGGGGAGCGGCGCTCGCGATGGATCCGCGTCGTCCCCATGGACCGGAGGCGGGCCCAGGCGTACCGTTGGGGGGCGTTCAAGGCCGCAGACTTCGCGGCGAGCACCGGGGAACAAGGCTCACCGAGAGAGGGGGGCACCCTGTGAACAGCTCGACCGATCGACTGTTCCTCCGAGGCGCGGCGCCCCCCGAGCCTCACGACGATTGGGAGCTGCGACTCTCTTCGGTCCATCACGGCGATGGGGTGACGGTGTTCGTGCGCGGAGAGCTCGACCTCGCGTCGGCACCGTCGCTCGAGCGCCGGCTCGACGAGCTGTTCGCAATGCCGCTCCAGAGCGTCACCCTCGACCTGGCCGAGCTCTCGTTCTTGGACAGCACCGGGCTGCACACGCTCGATCGGCTGCGGCGCGACGCGGCCGAGCGCCGCGTGCGGTTCACGCTCGCGGCGGTCCCGATCATGGTCGAGCGGCTGTTGCACGTCACCGCGATGGAGACGGTGTTCGACATCGAGACCCGCGCGCCCGCCTGACCGACGCGCGATCAGGACCCGGGTTCGAGACCGCACTGCACCGCGGCGAGCGCGCGGTCGGCGAGCTCCAGGACGCCACGCGCGAGCCCGAGTCCGAACCCGAGCAGCTCGCGCACGGAGTGGCCGGACGAGTCGAGAGCGACCGGAACGGACTGATGGGGCTCCGGGGACGCCGACTCGCGCGCGCGGAGCGCGGCCGGAGCGGGGGTCACCGCGGGAACGTCGACGGTCGCGCGGCCGGCGCGCGGTTCGCGCTCGTGACCGAGCGCCGCCCAGATCTCGCCGACGGTCGCGAACGATGTCCGGCGGGGAAGGCGGCCGAGCTCGGCGAGCACCGCGTCCGTCGCTCCCTCGTCGCGGGCGATCGCGATCACCGTGTCGGCGTCGGCAGGGAGCGCCGACGGGCGCAGGAAGCGCGCCAGCTCCGACCGCTCCAGCAGCTCGTGGTGGCGTTCCTCGTCGCCCGGGTCCACCACCGGCACCATGATCGTGTCCAAGGGCTCCGGCTCGAGGTCCTCGCGCGACCGGGTGTCCACGGGCGCGCCCCGGATCAGGCCCTCCACCTCGTCGTGCATCTCGTCGTCGAGCCTCGGCCCGTGCTGCGCGCCCTGGTCCGCCATGGTCGCCTCCTACCCGCGCACCGGCGGGCCCAACCGCGCCGGGGTTGACAGCCTATCGCCGATAGGTAAAATACCTATCGATGATAGGAACCAAGGTGATGCAGCGGCGGGAGGCCAAGGTGGCGTCGATCGTGGACGCGGCCTGGGCGTTGGCCCGCACCCACGGCATCGCCGGGGTGTCGCTGCACGCGATCGCACGCGAGGTCGGGATGCGACAGCCATCGCTCTACGAGTACTTCGACTCGAAGAACGCGCTGTACGACGCGATGTTCGCTGACGGCAACCGGCAGCTCAACGCTCGCTTGGAAGCGGTGAAGCGCGCTCGCGATCCGCGCGCGGCGGTGAGGGCACTGATGCGCGCCTTCGTGGACTTCGCCCTCGAGGACGGGGCGCGCTGCGCGCTGCTCTTCCAGCGCCCCCTGCCCGACTTCGAGCCGTCGCCCGAGTCGTACGCCTACGCGGAAGCGGCGCTCGGACAGGCCGTGAGCGCACTGCACGCCGCCGGTGTGCACGACCAGGGTGACGTGGACTGCTTCGTCGCCATGATCGCGGGGCTCATCGACGCGCAGCAGAGCAACGACCCGGGCGGCGACCGCTGGACCCGGCACCTGAACCGCCTGATCGACCTGTACCTGGACGACGCGCAACACGAGGAGAAGAGGAAGCGATGACCATTGGCGATCGGATCACACGCCCGGAGGCCCGCACGCTCGCGGAAGAGGAGTTCCGGCGGTTCGCGGCGCTCGCCGCCGCCCTCACGCCCGCCGAATGGGAGCTCCCGACCGCCTGCACGGAGTGGGACGTCCGCGCGGTCGCGCGGCACGTGCTCGGCTCGGGCGACGCCCAGGCCTCGTTCCCGCAGTTCGTGCACCAGCTGCGCCGCGGCGTGCCGATCAACCGGGAGATCGACTCGCACCACTGGGTCGACGGGATGAACGAGCTCCAGATCCGGGAGCGGGCGGGCCTCACCGACGACGAGGTGGTCGCGCAGCTCGCGGCCGTCGGGCCTCGAGCCGTGCGCGGTCGTTGGAAGACGCCGCCGCCGATGCGCTACCTCCCGATCCCGTTCGGACCGCCGATCGGCTGGACGCCGCTGAAGTACCTGCTCGACGTCGGCTTCACGCGCGACGTCTGGGCCCACCGCATCGACATCTGCGGTGCCACCGGTCGTGACCTGTCACTCACCGCGGACCACGACGGTCGCCTGGTCGCGGACATCGTCGGCGAGTGGGCCTCGCTCCACGGCGAGCCGTTCGAGCTCGTCCTCGAAGGTCCCGCGGGTGGGAAGTTCCGCCAGGGGGTCGGGGGCGAGCGCGTGGAGCTCGACGCGATCGAGCTCATCCGCATCCTCTCGGGTCGCAGGCCCGGCACCGGCATCCTGAGCTACCAGCTCCCGCTCTGAAAAGGAGACCACCGATGGAGACCCGAGTCGACGAGATCGCCGATCGCATCTACCGGCTGTCCACGTTCGTGCCCGAGATCGGGCCGACCGGCTTCACGTTCAACCAGTTCCTCGTCGACGCCGACGAGCCGCTGCTGTTCCACACCGGGCTGCGGGCGATGTTCCCGTCGGTCTCCGAGGCGATCTCGACGGTGCTGCCCGTCGAGCGCCTCCGGTGGATCACGTTCGGCCATCTCGAAGCGGACGAGTGCGGAGCCATGAACGACTTCCTCGCGGTGGCGCCTGATGCGCAGATCGCCCACACCGCGATGGGGTGCATGGTGTCGGTGAACGACCTCGCCGACCGCCCGCCCGCGCCGATGGGACCGGACGAGGTGTACGACCTCGGCGGCCGGCGGATCCGCAGCCTCGACACGC
>DASXYP010000009.1:0-50743 GCA_036502405.1 Acidimicrobiia bacterium | reverse complement strand
GGTTCGCGGACAGTCCGGGGCGGGCGCCGGCCACGGTGGTGGTGCGGGTCGACCACTCGGCGTTCACCCGGGGCCAGACCGAGCCGGGCGAGGTGTGCGAGATCGCCGGCGTCGGTCCGGTCCCGGTCCGCGTCGCCCGCCGGCTCTCCAGCGACGCGATCCTCAAGTCGCTCATCACCGACGGAGTGGATGTGCGGGGGCGTGAGCCATCTCGGGCGCACGATCCCGGCCCGGCTGCGCACCGCCATCGAGACTCTCTACCCCGAATGCGTCATCGCGGGGTGCCACGTGGACCGGCACCTCGAGATCGACCACAACACGCCGATCTCCGAACGGGGACCCACAGAGCTGGACAACCTCGCGCCGCTGTGCCACTTCCATCACGACGAGAAGACGTCGAAGAACCTGCGCGTCGAGGGCACGGGCACCGATCGACGGTTGGTGCGGTCCGGACGACCACCGCCCGAGCCATGACCTTCGACCGATGGACGATGCGGTGTGGGCGCGCCCGGAGAGCGCGCGTCCTACGGGCGGCCGCTCGCGTGCGACGGGCCGCCCGCGCGTCGCGGCGCGGCCAGGTTCGCGAACTCGCACAGGAGCGGGCGGGTTTCGCGGGGGTCGACGATCTCCTCGATCATGAACGCCTCGGCGGTCTTGAACGGGTTGCGGGCGCGCGCGAGGCGCGTCTCGATCTCGGCGCGCAGCGCGGCCGGGTCCTCGGCCGCTTCGAGCTGCGCCCGGTACGCGGCCTCGATCCCGCCCTCGAGCGGGAGCGACCCCCACTCGCCGGACGGCCACGCGAACCGGTACGAGAACCGGGACGCGTTCTGGTGGGCTGCGCCCGCCACTCCGTAGACCTTGCGCAGCAGGACCGAGCACCACGGGACCGTCGCCTGGTAGACCGCGGCCAGCGCCCGGGCGCCGTGGCGGATCGTGCCCGCCTCCTCCGCGTCGGTGCCGATGAGGAAACCGGGGTTGTCGACGAGGTGCACCACGGGCAGCCGGAAGGTCTCGGCCAGGTCGACGAACCGCTCGACCTTGCGCGCCGCGTCCGCGGTCCAGCCGCCGGCGTAGTGGTACGGGTCGTTGCCCAGGACCGCGACGGGCCAGCCGTCGAGCCGGGCCAGGCCGGTGACCGCGGATCGTCCCCAGTGCCGGCCGGTCTCGAAGAACGAGCCCCGGTCGACGACCGCGTCGATGATGGCGCGCACCTTGTAGACCTTGCGCCGCTCGCGCGGGATCGCGTCGAGCAGCGCCGCGTCGCGGCGTTCCGGGTCGTCGTCGACGGGTCCGCGGGGTGGGAGCGCTTCGACGGAGCTCGGCAGGTAGGCGAGGAAGCGGCGGGCGCGGGTGAACGCCTCGAGCTCGGTGTCGACCTCGTCGTCGACGGTCCCGTTGCGGGTGTGGATGCGGCTGCCGCCGAGCGACTCCTTGTCGACGGTCTCGACCCCGAGCTGGTTGACGACCACGGGCCCGGCGACGAAGAGGTGGCTCGTCTCCTTCACCATCATCGAGTAGTGGCTGGTCACCACGCGCGCCGCCCCCAGCCCGGCGACCGAGCCCAGGCAGAGGCTGACCACCGGAACCCGGCTGAGGTTGGCGACGACCCACTCCCACCCGGGGTTGAACGGGACGAAGGCGCGCCGCTCGGTCTCGAGGGTCTTGACCGATCCGCCGCCGCCGGAGCCGTCGACGAGGCGCACGATCGGCAGCCCGAGGTCGTGGGCCATGCGCTCGGCGTGCACCTGCTTCTGGAAGATCGACGCGTCGGCCGCGCCGCCCCGCACGGTGAAGTCGTCGCCGCCCACCACGACCGTGCGCCCGTCGATGCGGCCGCGGCCCATCACGAAGTTCGCCGGCGTGAAGGCGGTGAGCTCGCCGCTCTCGTCGTAGGTGCCGCGCCCGGTGAGCGCGCCGATCTCGTGGAACGAACCCCGGTCGAGCAGGGCGTCGATCCGGTCCCGGACCGTGAGCTTGCCGAGGTCCCGGTGGCGCTTGACCTTCTCGGCGCCGCCCATCTCGTGGGCGAACGAGCGCCGCCGCGCGAGGTCCTCGAGCTCGGGCTCCCAGGTCATCGGTCCCGCGTGAGTTCGGTGCGCATGGGGGGTTGCTCCGCGGTCGGACGGGGTCGGCGCCGAGTGTCCCGTCCGCTTGACCGGGTGGTCAAGCGGGCCGAGGATGGCCGCATGCGCGCAGCGATCGCCCGGCGAGGGCGGATGGTGGTCGAAGAGGTGCCGGAGCCGACGCCGGGTCCCGGCGATGCGCTGGTGGCGGTGCGGTCCTGCGGCATCTGCGGCTCGGACCTCCACACGCTGCACCACGCCGAGAGCCTGCTCACCGTGGCCGAGCTGGGCGGCGGCGAGTCGAGCTTCGACCCGAACCACGACTTCGTCATGGGGCACGAGTACTCGGGCGAGGTCGTCGAGCTCGGTCCCGAGACGGACGGTGCGCCGGTCGCGGTCGGGGACCTCGTGGTGTCGATGCCGTTCGCGATGGTCGGCGCGGGAATCGAGCCGATCGGGTTCTCGAACACCTACAACGGTGCGTACGCGGACCGCATGCGCCTCACCGCGGGCCTGTGCCTCAAGGTGCCGAACGGGCTCGACGCCCGGCGTGCCGCGCTCACGGAGCCGATGACCGTCGGGCTGCACGCGGTCAACAAGTCCGGGATCAAGCCCGGAGAGGGTGCGCTCGTGCTCGGCTGCGGCCCGGTGGGACTCGCGGTGATCGCGGCGCTGAAGTCGAAGGGCATCGAGCCGATCGTGGCGACCGACTTCTCGGCCCGGCGCCGGGCGATGGCGACGGCCATGGGCGCGCACGAGGTCGTGACGCCGACCGAGGAGCCGGCGATCGAAGCCTGGCGGCGGGTCGGGGGCGCGCGAGCCGTCGTCCTGTTCGAGGCGATCGGCGTGCCCGGCATCATCGACCAGGCGATGCGCGACGCGCCGCCGCTCAGCCGCATCGTCATCGTCGGCGTCTGCATGGAGACCGACCACATGCTGCCGCTCGTCGGGATCGTGAAGGAGCTGAACCTGCAGTTCACCTTCTATTACGACCCGGTCGAGTTCGGGGAGACGTTGCGCAGCATCGCCGAGGGCGAGCTCGACGTGACGCCGATGATCACCGGCGTCGTCGGGGTGGACGGGGTGCCGGGGGCGTTCGACGCGCTGGTGAACCCGGACGAGCAGGTGAAGATCCTGGTCGAGCCGGGCGCGTCGGCGGAGATCACCGCGGTCTGAAGCGCGCTATCGGAGACGGGTGCGGTAGTGGTAGCCGTACGCGTCGACGAAGCCGGCGCGCGCGTAGAGGTCCCGCGCCGCGGTGTTGGCCTCCTCGACCTGGAGGTACAGGCGGGGCGCGTCCTGCTCGACCGCCCACTCGGCGAGGGTGTGCAGGACCGCGGTGGCCGCGCCGCGGCGACGGTGCCCCGGCCGGGTGCCCATGCCGAAGATGCCGGTCCACCCCTGCTCCGCGACCGCGAAGCCGATCGAGGTCGCGTCGCCGGGCTCGGCCGGCGCGACCGCGGCGACGGCCGGGAGCTCGAGCGCGTGCATGGCCCGGCCGTAGGCGAGGACCCGCTCGCGGGCGGACTGGACGTCGCCGTGCAGGGCGGCGTTCGCCCGCTCCCACGCCCGCCGGCCGCGCTCGTCGGCGAGCCGCCCGGTCGGCGCGCCCGCCTGCCCGGCCGAGCCCGTTGACCTGACTGATCTCGGTGGACTTGCTGGACTTGCCGGGCTCGCCGTGCGCCCCAGCACGATCGTCGCACCCGCGGTCATGACGACGACCGGCGTCTCGATCTCATAGCCGCGGCGCTCGAGCCGGTGGTCGAGGTCGGGCGGCTGCGCGGCCTCGGAGATCTGGAAGCGCACCGGCAGCTCGCGCGACTCGTAGAACTCCTCGACCTCGCGCATCGCGGCTTCGAAGCTCGTCTCGGTGAGCGGGCCGTTGGGGAGCACCGAGCTGGCCCGGCGGAACGGTGCGTCCGGCGTCGCGCGCAGCAGCCAGCCGTCGACCGGGCGCGACACCGCGGGGACGATCGCGTGGGCCGCGAGCTGGTCCAGCACCCGCACGACGAGCCGCGCGTGCCGACCGTCGGCGTCGTCCCCGGGGCGGCGTGGAGTGCGCGCCGCGTCCGGCGGGTCGGCGTCCATCGGCCCGACCGTATCCCCGGGCTAGCGTGCGCCACCGATGCCGGTCATCGAGCTCGTCGGGCTCCGCAAGGTCTACCGGCGGGGGAGGACCGTCGCGATCGGGGGGCTCGACCTCGATGTGCCCGAGGGAGGGGTCTTCGGCTTCCTCGGTCCCAACGGCTCCGGGAAGACGACGACGATCCGTTGCATCCTCGGGCTCGTGCGCGCGAGCGGAGGGCAGGCGACGGTGCTCGGGGCCGCCGTGCCGCGCGAGCTCGCCCGGGTCAAGGGCGACGTCGGGTCGATCGTCGAGACGCCGTCGCTGTTCCCGTCCTTCAGCGCCCGGCGCAACCTCGAGCTCCTCGGCGCGCTCGAGGGCATCGGGCCGAAGACGGTGGCCGCGATGCTCGAGCGGGTCGGGCTCGGCGGGCGCGAGGACGACCGGGTGCGCGCGTACTCGCTCGGGATGCGCCAGCGGCTCGGTCTCGCGGCCGCGCTCCTGAAGGACCCGGCGCTGCTCATCCTCGACGAGCCCGCGAACGGGCTCGACCCGGCGGGGATCAAGGAGTTCCGCGACCTCATCCGATCGATGGGTGCGGAGGGCCGTACCGTGTTCGTGTCGAGCCACCTGCTCGGCGAGGTGCAGCAGATGTGCGACCGGGTCGCGATCATCGCCCGCGGCAGCCTCGTCACCCAGGGGTCGGTCGCCGAGGTGCTCTCGCTCGGGCACCGGGCGCGGCTGCTCGTGCGGGTCCCGGAGCCCGGCGTCGCCACCGCGGTGCTCGGGCGGGCCGGGATCGTCGCGAGCGCCTACGACCCGGCGACCGACCTCCTCTACGTCGACCTCCCGCCCGATGCCGGGGCGCGCGTGACCGAGGTGCTCGCGCGCGACGGGATCTACCTCAGCGAGCTGCGGACCGAGGAGGTCGACCTCGAGACGGTGTTCCTCGAGCTGACCGGGGGCGCGTCGGACCCGGCACCCCGAGCAGAGCCCGGTGCGGTCCCCGGACCGGACGCGTCCACGTGATCCGCCTGCTCGGGAGCGAGGTCCGCCGGTTGCTCCATCGGCGCACGCTCCTCTGGCTCACGTTCGTCATGCTCGGGCTGGTCGTCACGATCGTGGTGATCAACGTCGCGCAGAGCGACACGACCACGCTCAACCCGAGCGACGCGATGCGCACGACGGATCTCTGGCTCACCCAAGCTGCGGCCCGCCGTCTCGGCGTCGACGCGGTGAACCGCGTCGCGACGATCTCGGTGCTCTGCTACATCATGGTGGTGGTCCTCGGCGCGACCGCGATCGGTGCCGAATACCGGGCCGGAACCGTCACCACGGTGTTGACCTGGGAGCCCCGCCGCGTCCGCCTGCTCGTCGCGCGACTGCTCGCAGCCGCATTCGTCTCGATGATGCTGTTCGTCGTGGTGCACGTCGTCTTCGTCGGAGGCTGGGCGCTCGGCGCGCAGGCGAGCGGCGTCACGACCGGCACTGGCGGCGACTTCTGGCGCGACCTGATCGTCGCCCTCCTCCGCGGCACGCTCCTCGCGGGGATGCTGGCGGTGCTGAGCGGGTCGTTCGCCACGCTCGGCCGCAACACGGGCGCGGCGCTCGGGATCTGGTTCGGCTATCTCGTCGCGGTCGAGGCGATCCTGTCCCCGCAGGTCAAGGCCACGACGCCCTGGATCCTGACCCTGAACGCCGCGGCGTTCTACGGGTGGGAGCCCACGTCACTCAACGGGCACACCGTGTCCGGCGGCGCCGGGACGGTCCGCATCGTCCTGTACGTGCTCGTCGTCGGGGCCGCCGCGCTCGTGACGTTCACCCGCCGTGACGTGACCTGAGCCCGAAGCCGGCGCCACCGGGCCCCTGCCCGCGCACTCCGCTTCGACACTCGGGCGCTCCGCGGGCCAGAATCTCGGCCGTCAGCAGCGGTGCGTCGATGTCTCGACGCGCGCTGTCCCTTGCGCCCAGGAGCCTCGGAGACCGATGAACATCGTCGTCACCGTCAAGCAGATCCCCGACCCGGCGGTGCCGGGTGAGCTGAATCCCGACAACACGCTGAAGCGTGAGGGCAAGCTCATCCTGGACGAGTCCGACAGCTACGGCGTCGAGATGGCGTTGCAGCTCGCGGACAAGGCCGGTGGGGGAGACGTGATCCTCGTCTCGATGGCCCCGAACGGCGAGGTGTCCGGGCTCCGGACCGCCCTCGCGATGGGCGCGGCCAAGGCGATCCTGGTCTCCGACGACGCCCTGCACGGCGCCGACGCGCTGACCACCGCCAAGGTGCTCGCCAAGTGCGTCGGGCGCGCCGGCGACGTCGACCTGGTCATCACCGCGACCGAGGCGACCGACGGGTACACCGGCACCATCCCGGCCCAGCTCGGCGAGCTCCTCGACTGGCCGTCACTCACCTTCACCAAGGAGATCGTGATCGCCGACGGCAAGGCCAAGGTGCAGCGCCAGACCGAGGCCGGCTACGACGAGGTCGAGGCGCCGCTGCCCGCGGTCGTGAGCGTCACCGCCGGCGTGGTCGAGCCGCGCTACCCGTCGTTCAAGGGGATCATGGCGGCCAAGAGCAAGCCGGTCGACCAGGTGACCGTGGCAGACCTCGGCCTCGCCGACGACATCGCGCCGAACCAGAAGATCGTGAACGTGGCGGCCGCTCCTGCCCGCGAGGCCGGCGAGAAGATCGAGGACGACGGCGAGGCCTACGGCCGGATCGTCGAGTTCCTCGACCAGCTCAAGGTCATCTGACCCCGACGAGACGTAGGAGACCTTCGTGAAGATCTGGGTGTTCGCCGAATCCGAGGGCGACAAGCCGACCACGGCCACGCTCGAGCTGCTGACCAAGGCGCGCGAGATCGCCGACACCGTCGAGGCGGTGTACGTCGGCAAGAACAGCGACGCGATCGCACCGCAGCTGGGTGAGTACGGGGCGGCCAAGGTGTTCACCGCGGACCAGGGCGACGCCCTGAGCGGTGTCATCGGCGCCGCGGTCATCGCGGGCCTGGTCGAGGCCGAGGCTCCGGACGCGATCCTCTTCGTCCAGAGCTACGACGGCCGCGACGCGATCGGCCGCCTCTCGGCCAAGCTGAACCGGACGGTGCTGACCAACGCCACGAGCCTCGCCGTCGACGGCGAGACGCTGAAGGTCGGCAACGCGATCTTCGGCGGGAACACGCTCGTCGAGTCGGAGTTCGACGGTCCCAAGCCCTACCTGGTCGCGGTCCGGCCCAAGTCCTTCGTCGCCGAGCCCGGCGGTGCCGGCGCGGCCGAGGTGGTGCCCGCGACCGACGTGAACGCGGGCCGGGGCGCGGACGCCAAGCTCATCGAGCGCCACGTCGAGGAGCGCGAGGGCCCGAAGCTGGAGGAAGCGACGATCGTCGTGTCCGGCGGCCGCGGCCTGGGCGAGAAGGACAACTACGAGCCGCTGGTCGAGGAGCTCGCGAAGCTGCTCGGCGGTGCGTCCGGCGCGTCGCGCGCGATCGTCGACGCGGGCTGGGTGCCCTACGCCAAGCAGGTCGGTCAGACCGGCAAGACGGTCAAGCCGAAGGTGTACATCGCGCTCGGCATCTCCGGCGCCACCCAGCACATGGTGGGCATGAAGGGCTCGGACAACATCATCGCCGTGAACAAGGACGCCGAGGCACCCATCTTCTCGGTGGCCGACCTCGGCATCGTCGGCGACGTGAAGAAGGTCGTCCCGCAGCTGATCGAGGCCCTCAAGGCCCGCAAGTAGCCACCTCCTCCTCGAAGATCTCCGGAGGGCGATCGCCAGACGGTGGCGGGACGGGCGCCCTCCGGCGGTCCGAAGTTCTCCGGAGGGCGATCTCCGGACGGTGGGAGGACCTGCGCCCTCGGGCGGCTACTCGAAGCTGATCAGCTGGCGGGCGACCTCGCCCGTCTTCAACGCGGCGAACCCCTCGTTGATCTGCGCGAGCGGGATCACCGCGCTCACGAGCTCGTCGAGCTTGAGCCGCCCCGCGAGGTACCACTCGACGTACTGCGGCATGTCGACGCGGAACCGGTTGGATCCCATGTTCGATCCCTGCAGCTTCTTCTCCAAGAGGAGCTGGAAGGCGTCGATCTCGAGTCGCTCACCGAACGGGACCATGCCGATCACGGTCGCGGTGCCACCCTTGCGCAGCATGGTGAACGCCTGCTCCGCGGTCACCTTGAGCCCGATCGCCTCGAACGCGTGGTCGACACCGCCGCCGGTGAGCTCGATCACGGCCATCACCGGGTCGACCTCGGATGCGTCGATGACGTCGGTGGCCCCGAACTCCTTCGCGAGCTGCAGCTTCGACGCGACCCGGTCGACCGCGATGACGCGACCCGCGCCGACGATCGCCGCGGCCTGGATCGCGTTGAGGCCGATCCCGCCGCAGCCGATGACCGCGACCGACTCACCCGGGCGGACCCTGGCCGTGTTCACGACCGCGCCGACGCCGGTCGTGACGCCGCAACCGATCAGCGCGGCTTTGTCGAGCGGCATCTCCGGACGGACCTTCACGAGCATGTTCTCGTGCACGAGGAGCTGCTCGGCGAAGCTCGACAGGTCGAAGAACTGGTACACCGACTGGTCGCCGCGCCGGAGCCGGGGCGGCCCCGACGGGTCGGCGGCGAGCCCGTCCTTGTCGCAGAGGTTGGGCCGGCCGGACAGGCAGTAGCCACAGGTGCCGCAGAAGCCGCTGATGCACGAGATCACGTGGTCACCCGGCCGGAGGTAGGAGACCTCCGAACCCACGGCCTCGACGATGCCCGCCGACTCGTGCCCCAGCACCGCGGGCACGGGGCACGGGTACTTCCCCTCCATGAAGTGGAGATCGGAGTGGCAGATCCCCGCTGCGACGGTCTGCACGAGCACCTCGCGGGGCCCGACGCTCCCGATCTGGACCTCGTCCACGACGAGCTCGCCCGGCACCTCTTCGAGCACGGCAGCCTTCATGGTGGCGACGCTACTCACGCCCCGGGGAGCGCGGCCAGGGCGCGGCCGCGCTCAGACGTCGACGTCGATGATCACGGGTGTGTGGTCGGAGGGTTGCTTGCCCTTGCGGGCGTTGCGGTCGATGATCGCCCAGCTGATCCGATCGGCGAGCGGCCGGGTCATCAGCACCAGGTCGATGCGCATCCCGCGGTGCTGGTGGAAGTCGCCGCGGCGGTAGTCCCAGTAGCTGAACAGCCCGTCCTGCTGGTACTGCTCGCGGAAGGCGTCCACGAGGCCCCAGTCCTCGAGCTTGCGCACCGCGGCGCGCTCCGGCCCGGTGACGTGGGTCGCGCCCTCGAACGCCTTCGGGCTCCAGAGGTCGCGGTCCTCGGGCGCGACGTTGAAGTCGCCCGCGACGACCACCCGTTCGTCGGGCGAGTACTGCGTCGCCACCCAGTCGTGGAGCGCCTCGAGCCACACGAGCTTGCGCTCGTAGAACTCGGTGCCGACCTCGCGCCCGTTCGGCACGTAGACGCAGACGACCTTCACGCCACCGCACGTCGCCGCGACGAGGCGGGCGTCACCCTCGTAGGGGTCGACGGTCTCGTCGTCGAAGCCGGTCGTGACGTCCTCGATGCCGACGCGCGACAGGATCGCCACCCCGTTCCACTGGTTGTGGCCGTGTGGCGCGCTGTCGTAGCCGAGCGCCGAGAAGGCCAGGCTGGGAAAGTTCTTGTCTGCGAGCTTCGTCTCCTGGATGCAGAGCACGTCCGGCTGCGCGTACTCGAGCCACTCCTCGACGCGTGGCAGCCGGGCCTTCAGCGAGTTGACGTTCCAGGTCGCGATCCGCACGCGCCACCTTCCTATACGGCTGCACCGGTGTAGCCGGGGTTGGCCACCTCGAGCTTGGCCCGGACGGTACCGCGGACGCTCTCGACCAGATCCGACCAGGGAACGTCGAGCGAGCCGTCGCGGATGCCGCGGGCCAGCACCTCGGTCAGCTCCCGGACCGTGCCGTCGCGGCCCAGGAGCGCGACGAGCCGGTCGTGCTCCTCCACGTCCTGGGCTGCGCCGAGCGCGAGCTCGCGCTCGACCATCCCGAGCACGTTGACCGCGACGCGAGCGTGGAACCCGACCCGCCCGTCGTTCGCCGGCATCACGTCGCGCTCCAGGAACTCCTTGACCGCGGCGACGAGCTCGCCGGCGCTCGGGCGGTCGTGCAGGGTCACGCGATCAGCTCCAGGAGGTCCCACTCGGTCTCCGCGATCCTGCGTCCGAGCGCCGCGAGCTCGACCGACCGCACCAAACCGTGGAGGTGGCTGAAGCACTGCATCTCGCAGATCACGCCCCACTTCAGCGTGCCGAAGGTCTCCCAGTAGTGCAGGTGCGCCGGCTCGACGCGGCCGCCGCCGGCCTGCGCGTAGGCGGCGAGCAGCTCGCGGGTCGTCCCGAACCCGCCCACGGTCCGGTCGACGTTGCCGAACCGCCAGGACCGGACGCAGAGCCACCCGAGGTCCTCGACCGGGTCACCGAGATGGGACAGCTCCCAGTCGAGGACCGACCGGATCCCTTCGGGGCCGACGATGAAGTTGCCGTTGCGGAAGTCGCCGTGCACCAGGCGTGACGGGCCGGAGGGTTCCGGCACGTGCTCCTCGAGCCAGCGGAGACCGAGCTCGAACGCGGGGTGCGGCTCGCCGAGCCCGTCCAGGATCGCCCGGTACTGCTCGATCTGCACGTCGGCGCCCTGGACCGGGAGCGCGGGCAGCGCGTCGACGTCGACGGCGTGGATCTGCGCCGCGATCTCGCCGCACTGGCGGGTCAGGACGTGGCGGGCGCCGGCGTACTCGTCGTCGCGGAGGATGCGGCGGGGGATGGTCTCGCCCTCGATGCGGTCCATGACGAACCCCGCGCCGAGATCGTCCTCGGGATCGAGCAGGAACCGCACCGTCGGGACCGGCACGCCCGCCGCCGCGGCCGCCTCCAGGAGCCGGTACTCCGTCGCGCGCTCGGACTGCCCGAGGCTGGATCCGGGATCGCGCCGCAGCACGAGCTCGTGCCGCCGGCCCGCGACCACCACGTCGAACGACCAGCTCTCGCGCGACGCGCCCCCCGACAGCCGGCGGAGACCGTCGACCTCGATCGAATCGGCCGAGGCGCCACCGCCGAGGTGGCGCACGCACAGCGCGATGACGCGCTCGGCATCGACGACGCGGCTCAGGCCCACCGCGGTCACGCTAGCGGTGCGCGCGATCGCGCTCGCGGGTGCGGCGGAGATCCTCAGGAACCAGTCGCGCCGACGGGCGCGCCGTCGACGATCTGGTCGAGGTACTCGGAGAGGCCGTACCCGGAGCGGCCGTTCCATTGCCACTCGGTCATGCCCTCGGAGATCCGGGTGACAAGCTGCTCGCCCTCGGGCGTGACGCGCCGGTTGCGGAGCGGGATCATGCTCAGCACGCTGCCGGTGATCTCGTAGCTGCGGTCCCCGGACTTCGCGGTGATGCGCATCCGCTCGTGGTACTGGTCGTCACCGGCCCAGTCCGTCTGGATGGAGGCCTGGTCGAGGTGGTGGTACCTCCCGTCCTCGAACGCGACGCCCCCGACGCGCTCGGACCCGTCCCGGGCGGTGATGACCGACACGACGAACCCCGCGTCCTCGCCGAAGTTCATCGTCAGCCAGCGGTAGTACCAGGGCGCCTGCCAGTACCGCGGGCCCCAGGAGTGGTCGCGCAGGCCGTAGCCGTCGACCTCCCACTCCTCGTCGCCGACGCGGATCACGCCGCGGGCGCCGACGTGCTGCTCGTAGTGGCCGCGGGCGAACCCGCCCGACAGGTCCTCGGTGAGCGGGCTGCCGTCGTCGTTGACCGGTTCGCCGCCGAACGCGCCGACCAGACCGCGGTACGAGACGTCGGCCGCGCAGTCGACCCACGGGTTCTCGGTGAACGCCCGGCGCGGGTTCGCCATCTGCAGCGGCTTGTCGAGCAGGACGACCTTGCCGGTGTACGTGACCCGTAGCTCCTCGAACGGTGCGATCACCTCGAAGCGCATGCCGCCCGCGTCGAACGCGTCGTTGTCAGCGATCTCGGGCCGGGCGAACATGAAGCCGACCCGGCCGTCGGGCAGGTAGATGCACGTGGTCATCTCCGCGTAGCCCTCGTTCGCGCGGTTGCCGAGGCGGAAGAAGCCGCCGACGCGCTCGTGGGGGTCGTACACGTTGAAGTACATGCTCTCGTTGAAGTTGGACGCGTGCTCCAATGGGTGCAGGTACTCGTCGGATGGTTCCAGGCGGAGCTTCATGGCGGCATTCGAGCCCACGCACCCCCGATGGTCAAGCCACACGGACGCGGCTACGTTGCGCCGCCCGCGCACCATTCACGACCAGGGGAGTGCATCGTGACCGAGCCGGTTGTCACCGAGGTCGCGAGCGGGCTGCAGTTTCCGGAGGGACCGGTGTGGATGCCCGACGGCACCGTGCTCTGCGTCGAGCTCCGACGCCGCACGGTCGACCGCGTGCACCCCGACGGCACCGTCGACGTGGTCGCGCAGCCGGGCGGGAGCCCGAACGGGCTGGCGATCGGTCCCGACGGCGCGGGCTACGTCTGCAACAGCGGCGGGTTCGGCTTCCACGAGCTGATGGGGCTGACGATCACGCAGATGATCCAGCCCGACGACTACTCGGGTGGTCGGATCGAGCGCGTGGATCTCGACACCGGCGCGGTGAAGGTGCTGTACACGGAGTGCGACGGGCACCCGCTCATGGGCCCGAACGACCTCGTCTTCGACGCGACCGGCGGGATGTGGTTCACCGACCACGGCAAGGTCCGCGAGCGTGAGCGCGATCACGGTGGCATCTACTACGCGATGCCCGACGGGTCTTCGATCACCGAGGTGATCTACCCGTTGGAGTCACCGAACGGCATCGGGCTCTCGCCGGAGGGCGATCGCCTCTACACCGCCGAGACCCACACCGGCCGCGTCTTCTGGTGGCCGGTCGAGGGACCCGGCACCGTCGGGAAGCCGAACCCGGTCGGCCACGGAGGGTTGCTGCTCGCGGGCCTGCCCGGGATGCAGCTGCTCGACTCGCTCGGCGTCGACTCCGCCGGCAACGTCGTGGTCGGCACGCTGGTGAACGGCGGCCTGACCGTGATCCCGCCCGAGGGCGAACCGGTCGAGCACGTCCCGCTGCCCGACCCGATGGTGACCAACGTGTGCTTCGGCGGCGACGACCTCCAGACCGCGTTCGTCACCGCCTCGGGCACCGGGCGCCTCCTGTCGATGCCCTGGCCCCGCCCCGGCCTCGCGCTCGCCTTCTGATCGGACCTCGCCGAGTCTGACGCGAGCGTCAGGTTCCGCCTATCGTCGGCCCGTCGTTTCGTGCGCCGTCGTGAGCCGTGGGGGTTGCAGTGTCGGGACCGTTGTCGGGCACCAAGGTCATCGAGATCGCCGGGATCGGCCCCGGGCCGTTCGCCGCGATGATGCTGGCGGACATGGGCGCCGAGGTCGTCCGGGTCGACCGCGCCGGTGCGGTCGGCGGTGACACCTCGAAGCCCAACCTCGAGATCCTGAACCGCGGCCGCCGCTCGATCGGCGTGGACCTGAAGTCGGCGGATGGGGTCGAGACCGTGCTCGCGATGGTCGAGCAGGCCGACGCGCTGATCGAGGGCTTCCGTCCCGGCGTGACCGAGCGGCTCGGCATCGGTCCCGACGCGTGCCTGGCCCGGAACCCGAAGCTCGTCTACGGCCGCATGACCGGCTGGGGCCAGGACGGGCCGTACGCGCAGGCGGCGGGCCACGACATCAACTACATCGCGCTCGGCGGCGCGCTCGCACACTTCGGCCGCGCCGGCACGAAGCCGACCCCACCGATCAACGTCGTCGGCGACTTCGGCGGCGGCGGGATGCTCATGGCGTTCGGCGTCGCGTGCGCGCTCGTCGAAGCCGGCCGCTCGGGCCGGGGCCAGGTCGTCGACGCCGCGATGGTCGACGGCTCGGCGACGCTCATGACGATGATGTGGGGCTTCCAGGCGCTCGGCATCTGGGGCTCGTTCGGCACCAACGTGCTCGACACCGGTGCGCCGTTCTACGACACGTACGAGACCTCGGACGGGAAGTTCATCGCGCTCGGCTCGCTCGAGCCCCAGTTCTACGCGGAGCTGGTCGCGCGCCTCGGGCTCACCGACGACGTCGACACCACGAAGCAGATGGACCAGTCGTCCTGGCCCGAGCTGCGCGAGCGGTTGACTGCGCTGTTCAAGACCAAGACCCGCGACGAGTGGAGCGAGCTCCTCGAGATGACCGACGCGTGCTTCGCGCCGGTGCTCACGATGGGCGAGACGGTCGACCACCCCCACATCAAGGCGCGCGGCACGATCGTCGAGGAGTTCGGGCTGCCCCAGCCCGCGCCCGCGCCCCGGTTCAGCCGGACGCCGGGCGCGATCGCCCGTCCGCCCGCATGGCCCGGTCAGCACACCGACGAGGTCCTCGCCGACTGGGGCTTCGCCGCCGACCGCGTCGCCAAGCTCCGCGAGTCCGGCGCGATCAAGTAGCGCCTGCACCCTTCCGAGCGCCCGCTTCTCGGCACGCTCAACCGCTCCTGGGGCGGTCCAACGGGCCGAGAACGGTCAGGCGGGGGTGTCGAGGTCCGTCGGGAGGCGGGCGAGGCGGGCGTCGAGCTCGGCCGCGTCGTCGGCGGTGACGGTCACGTGGCCGACCTTGCGGCCGGGCCGCGGTGCCTTGCCGTAGCGGTGGAGATGCGCACCCTCGACCGCGAGCACCGCGGCGGGGTCGGGGAGCTCGCCGATCAGGTTGACCATCGCGCTGACGCCGCGTGGGTCGGTCGCGCCGAGCGGCCAGCCGAGGATCGCGCGCACGTGGTTCTCGAATTGGCTCGTCACCGCGCCTTCGATGGTCCAGTGGCCCGAGTTGTGGACGCGCGGTGCCATCTCGTTGGCGAGCAGCGCGTCGCCGACCTGGAACAGCTCGACCGCGAGCACGCCGACGTAGTCGAACGCCTGCATGACCGCGCGCGCGTAGCGGACCGCCATGGTCTGGACTTCGTCGGTCAGGCCGGGCGCAGGGGCGCGGGAGAGTCGCAGGATCCCGTCGGCGTGGTGGTTCTGCACCAGGGGCCAGGCCCGGACGTCGCCGTCGGTGCCGCGGACGGCCAGGACCGAGAGCTCCCGGTCGAACGGCACCATCGCCTCGAGGATCAGCGGTGCGCCCTCGCGCAGCGCGCCGAACGCGGCCTCGAGCTCGGCGCGTTCGCGGATGACGACCTGGCCTTTGCCGTCGTACCCGCCGCGGCGGGTCTTGAGCACCGCGGGCAGGCCGATCCGCGCGGCCGCGTCCTGGAGGTCGTCGAGCGTCTCCACGTTCGCGAACTCGGTCACGGGGATCCCCAGCTCGCGAAACGTCGTCTTCTCGACCAGCCGGTCCTGCGACACCTCGAGCGCTCGCGTCGACGGGTGCACGGTGTGACCGCGGGCCTCGAGCATCCGGGCCGCGTCGGCGGGCGCGCCCTCCCACTCGTAGGTGACGACCTCCGCGGTCTCGACCGTCTTGAGCAGCGCGGTCTCGTCGTCGAGGGCGCCCACGACGAGCGTGCCGAGCGACTGCGCGGGCGCGGCGGTCGACGGGTCGAGGAACCGGAAGCCGAGCCCGAGCGGGATCCCGGCGAGACCGAGCATGCGGCCGAGCTGGCCGCCGCCGAGCACGGCGACGATGGGTGGTGCGTACCGGTCCATGAGGTCCTAGGGGTTCGCCGGGTTCGCGAGCTGGAGCGTCGGGTGCGGGTCGTAGCCGTCCAGATTCGCGACGATGCCCCGCAGCGTGCCGTCGCGGTTGCGCTCGTACTTCAACACCGAGTCGTTGTAGGTGGTCACGAGCTTGGGCGGCACCTTCACGGCATCGAACCCCGCGATCGCGGTGGTGAGCGCAGCGTTGGTCTGCAGCCGGGGCGAGGCCGCCGCGGTCGCGCGCACCCGCGAGGCGAGCCCCTCGAGCTGGTTCGCGGTCCGAGACTGCGCCGCGTCGTCGGACGTGGTCTTGAGCAGCTCCCAGTCGCTCAGCGCGTGGGTGAGCTCCTTGGTCTGCTCCCGGCCCCCGTTGCCGGCCGCGGTGAGCGCGACGGCGACGGTGTTGAGCGCCGTGTACCGGGCCGCGAGCGGCTGGAGGAGCGGCTCCCACGTGCGCCGAACCTCCTGGGCATCGTCCTGGAGCCCGGGCCGGACGGTGACCACGAGGATCACGGTTCCGGTCACGATGACCACGACGAGCGCGAGCACGGTCCAGCGGATCCAGCGGCCCATCTCGACCGCTCACCCTAGCGAGAGGGCCCTTCGGCTTCGGTGACCGGGCCTCGTTGTCCCAGGTCGCGAGTACCTTCCGGGCATGGTCCGCACCCGGGCCGCGGTCGTGGCGATCCTCGCCGCCGCCTCGCTCGGGGGGTGGTGGCTCGGACACGCGGACCGCGGCGGCACCCAGTCCGCATTCGTCACCCGCGCCGTCGACGGCGACACGATCGACGTGCGCATCGGCACCCACACCGACATCGTGCGGCTCTTGGGCGTCGACACGCCCGAGACGCACCATCCGACCAAGCCGGTGCAGTGTTTCGGACCCGAGGCCGCGGCGTTCACGAAGTCGCAGCTCGAAGGGCGCACCGTCACGCTCGAGGACGACGTCGAGCCGCGCGACGTCTACGGCCGCCGGCTCGCGTACGTCTCCCTCGGCGGCCGGCGGTTCAACGACGTCCTGCTCGAGCAGGGCTACGCCCGCCTCCTGGTCATCCCGCCCAACGGCAGCCACGCGCGCACGATGCTCGCCGAGGAGCTCGCGGCCAAGCGCGCCGGCCGCGGTCTGTGGGGCGCGTGCTAGACGTGGCTGCAACGTCTCGGACTGGAGGAGCCATGCCTGCACCGACGGACGTGCCCGAGATCATCGAGCGCTACTTCCAGGTCGCGGTCGATCGCGACCGGGAGCGGTACTTCGCGATCTTCGCCGACGACGCCACCGTCGAGGACGAGGGCCACGAGCATCACGGCATCGAGGCGATCCGCGCGTGGAGGTCGAGCGTCCCCGACGTCGTCTACACGATCACTGATCTGGAGGAGATCGGAGGCGCGACGGTCGTCACGGCCGAGATCTCGGGCGACTTCCCCGGCAGCCCGGTGACGCTGACGTTCTCGTTCGAGGAGTACGACGACGTGCACGTGCGGAGCCTGCGCATCCGCGCGTGACCGCCGGGAGCAGGTCCGTCAGCCGCTGATCGCGCCCGGGTCGGCGGGGACGTCCACCGCGTGCTCCTGGAGCACGGACAGCGGGATGATCTCGAGCGCGGCCTCGTGGGTCGACGCGAGGACGACGGGCGCGGCGACGCCGTCGTTGTGGGCGCGCAGCCAGTTCCGCGCGGTGACGCACCACCGGTCGCCGGGCACGAGCCCGGGGAAGTGGAACTGCGGCATCGGGGTGCTGAGGTCGTTGCCGATCCCGCGCTGGTGCTCGAGGAACTCCCCGCTCACCACCGCGCACACCGTGTGGCTGCCGATGTCCTCGGGACCGGTGTTGCAGCATCCGTCCCGGAAGAAGCCGGTGACCGGATCGGTCCCGCACGGCTCCAGCTCGCCGCCCAGCACGTTGCGCTCCGCAACCGGACTCATCACTCCCGCTCTCGGTCCGTCGGCCCGGGCCGCTCGGGCCCTGCTCCGCTCATGCCCCCAGTATCGCTCGCGGGCGGCTCCCGGCCCAGGGTCAGCGCATGGACGCGATCAGGTCCTCGACGATCTCGGGTGGACACTCGGGGTTCAGAAAGACCGCGCGGGCCACGGTCTCGTCGCGCCAGGTCGTGGGCATGCAGAACGCCCGCTCGTCGCGGAGAAGCTGGGCCGACCAGGCCGCGTACTCGGCGGTCGACCACCCCGACCGGCGCCAGAGCACGACCCCGAGCTCCGGCCGCTGGACGAGCTCCAGATGCGGGGCCGCGTCGATGCGGTCGGCCGCGTCCTGCGCGATCTCCAAGGTCCGCTCGATCGCGGCGCGGTACGCGTCGGTGCCGTTGACCGCGAGCGAGAACCAGAAGGGCAGGCCCCGAGCGCGTCGGGTGAGGTGGTACGCGTAGTCCGACGGGTTCCACTCGTCGCGGCTCTGGATCGCGTCGAGGTAGGCCGCGTGCTGGGTGTGGGCCCGCCGCGCCAGCTCGGGATCGCGATAGAGGAGGGCGGCGCAGTCGAACGGCGCGAAGAGCCACTTGTGGGGGTCGACGACCAGCGAGTCGGCGCGCTCGATTCCGCTGAACCGGTCGCGCACGCTCGGCGCCGCGAGCGCGGCGAGCCCGTAGGCGCCGTCGACGTGGAACCAGAGATCGCGCTCCCGGGCGACGTCGGCGATGCCGGCGAGGTCGTCGATCCGACCGGTGTTGGTGGTGCCGCCGGTCCCCACGATCGCGAAGACCGAGCCGGGATCCGGGTCGGCGTCGAGCGCGGCGCGCACGTCCGCGCCGTGGAGGCGGTCGTCGCGGGTGCGCACGACGAGCGGCACCGCGTCCATGATCCGGATCGTGCTCTCGAGCGACGAGTGGGCCTGGTCGCCGAGCACCACCCGCCAGCGGACCGGTCGGTCGGGACGACGGGCCGCGGCGGCCTCGCGTCCTGCGACCAGGGCCGAGAGGTTCGCCGCCGAGCCCCCGGAAACGAAGCACCCGCCGGCCCCGGTCGGGAGCCCGGCGAGGTCCGCCACCCAGCGCAGCGCCTGGTTCTCGGCGAAGACGGCACCGCTGCCCTCCAACCACGAGCCTGCGTACACCGATGACGCCGAGACGACGACGTCGAAGAGCTGCGCGGCTTTCGTCGACGCGCCGGGGATGAACGCGAGGAACTTCGGGCTGTCATTGGACACGCACGCCGGCGCGAGGACCTCGGCCCACAGCTCCATGACTTCGGCCGCGGGCTTCCCTCCGGGGGTGATCGTCCGGCCGGCGAGATCGTCGAGCTCCGCGAGCGACTTCGGCCCGTCGAGCGGGACCGGATCCATCCGCAGGCGCGCGATCGAGTAGTCGAAGCAGAGCTGGGCGATCTCGTCGACCTTCGCGTCGTATCGGTGCATGGACGCGAGGGTAGGCAGCGTGGGCGCGCGCAACGCGCCTCGGCGCGCGTCAGCCGTCGGGGGCGAGGCGCGTGCGCATCTTGTCGACTGCCTGGCCGAGCAGGGTGCTCGCCTCCGCGTGGGTGCAGCCGAGGTTGCGGGCGAGGTCCTTCATCGACTCGGACTTCCAGAAGCGCCGGTCGAGCGCCTCGCGCTCTCGTTCGCTCAGTCCGTCGAACGCGTGGACGTTGGCGACGAGCTGCAACGCGTCCAGGTCGACATCGGGATCCGCCGTGTACCCCTGGCGGAGCAGCTCGGCTTCGGCCGCGCCGTCGGCATCCGGGTACGGCCACCCCTCGTCGGTGGGAAAGAGTGGGAGCGTCGTTCGCATCGGCATGGGCGTCTCCTCGCCGTGGAAGCCCGTCCGCCCTTCGATGGTGGCCCGGTCCCCAGCGCCCGTCAACCGGGGTGCCGGTCCACCACCTCGAGCAGGGCCGCCCCGTAGCGCTGGAGCTTGACCGGCCCGATGCCGGGCAGCTCCAGCAGCGCATCCGACGATCGGGGTCGGGCGGAGGCCACCTGGCGCAGGGTCCTGGTGTCGAGGATCACCGAGGGTGGCACCGCGGCGGCGCGGGCCAGGTCCCCGCGCCAACGGACCAGCGCGTCGAAGAGCGCGCGGTCCGAGAGCGCGAGCTCGCCGTTCGGCAGCGCGGCGAGCAGCTCCTTCGCGCCGGCCGGTCCGGCGGCCGGCGCGCCCGGCAGTGCCGGGGCGGCTGCGGTCGCACCGATCGCGCGCGTGACCTCGGTGAGGTAGGGGCTGCGGGTCCGCGACGAGGTGCGGGCGCCGCGCGTCCGCTGCCGGGCCCACGAGAGGTGGAGGTGCCGCTCGGCCCGGCTCAACGCGACGTACAGCAGGCGACGCTCCTCGTCGAGCGCGTCGGGCCGGCCGGCCGCGTGCGAGATCGGGACGAGCCCGCGCTCGAGCCCGGTCACGAAGACCGTGTCCCACTCGAGGCCCTTGGCCCGGTGGAACGTGAGCAGGTCCACCGCGTCCTCGGCGACGCCACCGTCGTCCCCGCCGCGCAGTGACGCGCGCAGGTATTCCAGGAAACCCGCGACCGATCCGGTGCTGCCCTCGGCGGCGAGGTACTCGCGGCCGAGCGCGGCCAGCGCGTCGACGTGCTCGCGGCGCTCCTCGGACCCTTCGGCCGTGTCGGCGACGAGGTCCGTGAGGTGCTCCGCGAACGCGCGACCGGGCGCGGTGTCCGCGGCCTTGCGCAGCTCGTCGATGACGACCTTGACCTCCGGCCGCTCGAGGAAGCGGGCCGCGCCGCGGACCCGAGCCGGGATCCCGGCTCGCCGCAGTGCCTCCTCGAAGGCGGCCGACTGCGCGTTGACCCGGTAGAGCACGGCCATGCTCGACCACGGCCGCATCGGCCCGCGGGCGCCGAGCAGGGCGTCCGCGACGGCGCGCGCCTCGGCGAGGTCGTCCTCGTAGGCGGTGATCGACGGCACCGGTCCCTCGTGCCCCGCGGCGCGCACGTCCGCGCGGGACTGCTCGGGCAGCACTGCACGCGCCGCGCCGACGATCTCGGGGCTCGACCGGTAGTTCGCGCCGAGCCGCGCGACGGTCGCGCCCTCGAACCAGTCGGGGAAGCTGGCCAGCAGCGCCGAGTCGGCGCCGGCGAACGAGTAGATCGCCTGGTCCGGGTCGCCGACGACGCACAGGTCCGAGCCCGCGCCGAGCCAGGCCCGCACGAGATCGAGCTGGGCCCGGGTGACGTCCTGGAACTCGTCGACGAACAGATGGCGGAACCGCCACCGTTGCGTCGCCGCGAACGAGGCGTCCTGCTCGAGGGCCTCGGTGCAGGCGCCGATCAGATCGTCGAAGTCGAGGAGTCCCTTGCGCTTCTTCTCGCGCTCGTAGCTCGCGTAGAGGCCGGCCAGCTCGGCGGGGGAGCGCGGCGTCTCGCGCCCGGCCCGCTGCACCTGCGCGGCGTAGGCGTCGGGACGGATGCGCCGGGCCTTGGCCCACTCGATCTCGGCCGCGACCTCGTTGATGGCGACCGCGAGCTCCGCACCGCGGGCACCCCCGAGCAGCGGCGCGAGCAGGCGGCCCTTGCGGTCGAGGAGCGCGGGCATCGCGCTGCCCGCGTCGGCGTGGCGTCGCCGCAGCTGCGCCAACGCGACCGCGTGGAAGGTCCCGGCGGTGACCGCCCCGCGCACACCGAGTCGGGCCAGCCGGCCCCGCAGCTCGCCCGCGGCCTTGCGCGTGTAGGTCAGCGCGAGGACGTGGTTCGGGTCGAGGTTCCCGCTTGCGGCCTGCCACGCGATCCGCCGGGTCAGCGTGCGGGTCTTCCCCGATCCGGCCGGGGCGAGGATCGCGAGGGGGACGACGGGCTCGACGACCGCGTCCCGTTGCGCGGGGTCGAGGTCGGAGAGCAGCTCGTCGGCACGCACGGTCGCCAACCTATCGGTGGGCTGGGACACGGCTCCGGGGCTGCGTCGGCCTCCGCTCGGCTCCGTGCCCGCTCCGACCTCCGCACTCCGTGCCCGCTCCGGCCTGCCCTCGGCTCCCCGCGATCGGGCCCGGACGCGAGCGAGCCCCGAGTAGTCTCGGCTGCGGTGCAGCTCCGATCTCCTCGGGGCTTCGCCCTCCGCCCACTCCGTCGGCGCCGAGGTCAACACCGCTTCGCCGTTGCCGGGGCCGAAACCCCGTCACCGCCTTCGCAGCTCGATCGTCGCCCACCGGCTCGGACGCCCGGCCCGAGGGCCTGGCTTCCGCTCCGGATTCGGGAGTGGAACGCCGGTCTTCGCGGGGTTCGTCTTCCGGGCCTTCCGCTCCGGCCACCCTTGCGGGCCACCGTTGCTTCCGCCCCGGTACCGAACCTCGTTCCGACCGGACGCTCATGGTACGGACGGGGTCCCGAACCGTCAAGGGAGTTTCGCGTGTCGGGTACCTTCGCGAACGTGACGAAGGCGCGCGCGTGACCCAGGTCGTGGTGTCGGAGGAGCGCTTCGAGTCGATGGTCGCCGACGCGCTCGACGAGATCCCCGAAGAGCTCGCGTCGCAGCTCGAGAACGTCGCGGTGATGGTGCAGGACTGGCCGACCGAGGCGCAGCTTGCGGGCCGGCGCGGCACGCTGCTCGGACTCTACGAAGGCATCGACCTGCCGCGGCGCTCGCCGCTCGGCTACACCGGCGTGATGCCGGACCGCATCACCATCTTCCGCGGGCCACTCTGCGCGCGGGCGCGTGACGAGGTCGAGCTGGCGCAACAGGTGCGCGTCACGGTGCTGCACGAGGTCGGCCACTACTTCGGGCTCTCGGATCGCCGCCTGCACGAGCTGGGATGGGCGTGACCGGTCGCGTCGTGGCACGTGCCGCGGTACGAGCCGCGGTACGAGCGGCGTAGTGCCGACGCTCGGCACGGCCTGGCGGAACTGGGGCCACAACCAGCGCAGCACGCCCGCGGCGGTGGACGAGCCGAGGAGCCTGCTCGAGGTCGTGGAATCGGTCGGGACCGCGGCGTCGACGGGGCAGACGGTGAAGGTCGTGGCGTCCGGGCACTCGTTCTCGGACGTCGCCGCCACGTCGGGACGAATGATGCGGCTCAACGCGCTCGACCGCCTCGTCGCGATCGACCGCGACGCGATGACCGCCACGGTCGAGGCCGGCATCCCGCTCTGGCGGCTGAACGACGAGCTCGCCAAGCGAGGCCTGGCCCTCTCCAACCTCGGCGACATCGACCGCCAGACGATCGCGGGCGCAACCTCGACGGGGACGCATGGCACCGGCCTCCGCTACGGGTCGATCGCGGCGGCGATCGTCGGGCTCGAGCTGGTCACCGCGCGGGGCGAGGTGGTGCGCTGCTCGGCGACCGAGGAGCCCGAGATCTTCGCCTGCGCACGCGTCGGCCTCGGGGTGCTCGGCGTCGTCACCCAGGTCACGCTGCAGTGCGAGCCGCTCTTCAAGCTCCGCGCGGTCGAGGTGCCCAAGCCCTGGGAGGAGTTCCTCGCCGAGTGGGACGGCATCCTCGAGACCAACGACCACGTCGACTGCTACTGGTTCCCGCACACGGACACGTGCACGGTCAAGACGAGCAACCGCACGGACGACCCGATCCGCACGCGGCGCGGCTACAAGAAGTGGAAGAGCGAGATCTGGTACGGCAACCTCCGCCACGGGGCGAACGCCGCACTCGGCCGGCGCCGGCCGGAGAAGATCCCGGAGCTCGCCCGCGGGATCGTCGCGGGCATGCACCGCACGGAGCGCGTCGACCTCAGCTACCACGTCTTCTGCACGACCCGCCTGGTCCGCTTCGTGGAGATGGAGTACGCGATCCCGCGCGCCGAGATGGCGACCGGGCTCCGCGCGATCCGCGACCTCATCGAGCGCGAGGGTCTGCTCGTCGACTTCCCGGTCGAGATCCGCGGCATCGGCGCCGACGACATCCCACTCAGCATGGGGGCGGGCCGGGAGACGTGCTATCTGGCGGTGCACCTCTCGACCGGGACGCCGTTCGAGCGTTACTTCCGCGGCGTCGAGGCGATCATGGACGGCCTCGGTGGCCGGCCGCACTGGGGCAAGATGCACTTCCAGACCGCGACCTCCCTCGCGCCGCGCTACCCCGAGTGGGCACGCTTCCAAGCCCTCCGGTGGCGGCTCGATCCCGACGGCCGGTTCCGGAACGCGTTCGCCGATCGCGTGCTCGGCGCGCCGTAGGCTGGCGCCATGCCTCCGTACCCGAGGAAGCTCATCAACGAGGGCGAGACCGTGGTGCTCGACCTCAAGCCGCACTGGTTCTTCTTCTGGAAGCACATCCTCGTGGGCGGTGCGTTTCTCCTCGTCTTCTTCATCTGGGTCGGTACCGGGACGCCGGGCGACGACATCAGCGGCTGGGTGCTCGGAATCGGCCTCCTCGTCTTCGCCGCGTTCGTCGTCGAGAAGTACCTGGTCTGGACCTACACCCACTTCGTGCTGACGGACCGGCGCGTGATCTCGCGCTCGGGGATCGTGTCGAAGCGCGGCACCGAGATCCCGCTCGAGCGCATCAACAACATCGACTTCCACCAGAACATCTTCCTGCGCGTCATCGGCGCCGGTGACCTCGACATCGAGAGCGCGGGCAAGGACGGGCAGAGCCACTTCGACAACGTGCGCCACCCGGACATGGTCCAGCAGGAGGTGTACCGGCAGATGGAGGTCAACGCGCGCCGGCAGGCCTCCTGGTCCGGCCAGGCCGCCGCGGAGGCGGGGATGGGTGCGCCGACGGCGATCCCGGTGCACGAGGCGCCGGACGTGGCCGACCAGATCACGAAGCTCGCCGCGCTGCGGGACCAGGGCCACATCACCGCGGCCGAGTACGAGGCGAAGAAGGCCGAGCTGCTCGAGCGCATGTGAGGGTCGTCTCCCTGGTCCCGTCGGCCACGGAGACGTTGCTCGCCCTGGGCGTGGTGCCGATCGCGTGCACCCGCTTCTGCGAGCAGGACGGGATCACGACCGTCGGCGGCACCAAGGACCCCGACGTCGCGAAGATCGTCGCCCTCGCGCCCGACCTGGTCGTCGTGAACAACGAGGAGAACCGGATCGAGGACTTCACCGCGCTGCGCAACGCCGGGCTCGACGTTCACTCGATGTCCCCGCGGTCGGTCAGTGACGTCGGCCCGGTGGTCTCGGCGCTCGCGACGCGCGTCCATGCCCCGGTGCCCGCGCCCTTCGCCGGCTCGGCCTGGCACCAGCTGGTCGAGCAGGCGACCGCGGCCTTCCGCGGACGGGTCGTCGTCCTGATCTGGCGCCGCCCGTGGATGACGATGAACGGCGACACCTACGGATCGTCGCTCCTCTCGGTGCTCGGGTGGAGGAACGCCGTGTCCGGCCGCGACCGCTACCCGCAGGGCAGCCTCGAGCAGCTGGCGGGCTTCGCCCCGGAGCTGGTGCTGTTGCCCGACGAGCCGTACCCCTTCTCGGAGCGCCACGTCGCCGAGGTCGACGCGGCGTTCCCATCGGCCCGCGTCGCCCTCGTCGACGGGCGCGACCTGTTCTGGTGGGGGTCCCGGACGCCGGAGGCGATGGCCCGCCTCTCCGCGGCCGCGTGGTAGCGGCGGTACCGTCGTAGGCATGCAGCGCACACTGTTCGACGACGATCACGAGCTGTTCCGCGACTCGGTGCACGGATTCATCGCCAAGGAGCTGGTGCCCCACGCCGAGGAGTGGGAGCGGGCGGGCATCGTCGATCGCGAGGTCTTCGCCAAGGCGGGCGCGCAGGGCTTCCTCGGCATGGCGGTCGACGAGGAGTACGGCGGGGGCGGCGTCGTGGACTTCCGCTACAACGTCGTGATCGCGGAGGAGATCCAGCGTGCGGGCGTCAACGCGGCCGGGCTCGGATGGACGCTCCACAACGACATCTGCCTGCCCTACTTCCTCACGCTCTGCACCGACGAGCAGAAGGCGCGTTGGCTGCCGGGGATCTGCTCGGGTGAGCTGATCACGGCGATCGCGATGACCGAGCCGGGCATCGGATCGGACCTGGCGGGGATGTCGACCAGCGCCATCCGCGACGGCGACCACTACGTCGTCAACGGGTCGAAGACGTTCATCACGAACGGGATCAACGCGGATCTCGTGGTGACCGCGGTGAAGACCGACCCGTCGCAACGCCACGCGGGGATGAGCCTCATGGTCCTCGAACGGGGCCTCCCCGGGTTCGAGCGCGGTCGCAACCTCGACAAGATCGGCATGCACGCGCAGGACACCGCCGAGCTGTTCTTCAACGACGTGCCGGTGCCGGTCGAGAACCGGCTCGGCGACGAGGGGACCGGGTTCCTCTCGCTGGTCGACAAGCTGCCCCAGGAGCGGCTCTCGATCGCAGTCACCGGCGTGGCCGCGGCGCGCCAGGCGCTCGACATCACGCTCGCGTACGTGAAGGAGCGGACCGCGTTCGGCAAGCCGATCGGGACGTTCCAGAACAGCCGGTTCCGGCTGGCCGAGATGGCGACGGAGCTCGAGCTGGCCCAGACGTTCGTCGACCGCTGCGTCCTGGCCCTGAACGGGCGGGAGCTGACCGCCGAAGAGGCTGCGATGGCGAAGTGGTGGTGCACGGAGCTGCAGAAGCGCGTCATCGACACGTGCCTGCAGCTCCACGGGGGGTACGGCTACATGACCGAGTACCCGATCGCCCGCGCCTATGCGGACGCACGGATCACGACGATCTACGGCGGCACGACCGAGATCATGAAAGAGATCATCGGGAAGTCGCTCGGCGTCTAGCGCCGGGTCGACCCGCGCCCGTCAGTGGTCGAGCGCCTCGATGAGCCAGGCCACGATGAAGCCCGCGACCAGCGCGCCGACTGCGGTGATGGCGATGCTGTCGGTCAGGACGTAGGCCAACCCGCCGGGCACCACGCAGACGACCGCGCCGAGCGCGATCGAACCCGGGATGTTCGAGAGCAGGTGGTGACGGTTGGTCGTACGCTCGTTCTTGAGGATGACGGTGATGATTCCGACGAACGTGCCCAGGGCACCGAGCGCGACGATCAGCAGCAAAATGAGCACAGTCGCAAAAGTGTAGTGAGACCGCGTCGAGGCGAAGATGCAACGGGCGTCGACAATGTCGATGTGGAGAGCGACGGCATTGGTGAGTATGATCGGGCGCGAGGCAGGTCTATCCCGATCGACGATCGCAAGGAGTACCGCCGAGATGCCTCCCGCGAAGAGCGCGCGAAAGCGCGGGCCCGCGAAGATGACCGATGCGCACAAGCAGGCGCTGGCCGAAGGGCGCGAAGCGTCGCGGCACGTGCGCGCGTACCTGGAGGCCCTGGCCGCCAACAAGCCGAAGCGGGGGCGGAAGCGCACCAAGGAGACGGTGCGGCGCCAGCTCGACGAGGTCTCGGCCCAGATCGGGCCGGCCGTCGGACTCCGCAAGCTCGAGCTCGCGCAGCGCCGGATCGACCTGGCGGCCGAGCTCGAGGCGTTCGACGTCAGCGTCGACCTGTCCGACCTCCGGCGGGACTTCCTGAAGTCCGCCCGGTCCTACGCCGAGCGCAAGGGCATCTCGTACTCCGCGTGGCGGGAGGCCGGGGTTCCGGCAGAGGACTTGAAAGCGGCCGGAATTACCCGCGCCTCGTCCTGAATCAGCGGGTCTTCCGTTGATCGATTGTGCCGAGTGCGGGTTCGTCTATGCATCCATTTCCGAGGCCGAGATACCGGTTGCGCTCCGGGAGCTCGGACCGCTGTATCGGACGCGCCTGGCGCGGGATCCGGCCGTGCTCCGGGCGCGCCCTGATCCCGACGTGTGGTCGCCGCTCGAGTACGCGTGCCACGTGAGCGACGTGCTGGAGGTGCAGCGCGGGCGGCTCGCGCTCGCGCTCGCCGAGGACTGCCCGACGTTCGTCCCGATGGGACGAGACGAACGCGTCGTGCGCGACCGGTACAACGAACAGGACCCTACGACGGTCGCGGACCAGCTGTGCGTGAACGTGGACGCGATCGCCGCAGCCTTCGCTGCGCTACGAGCCGGGGAGTGGGCCCGCACCGGCATCTACAACTGGCCGACGAGAACCGAGCGGTCGATGACCTGGCTCGGGCAGCACACGATCCACGAGGGGCGGCACCACCTGCGCGACATCGACGCTGCGCTCGCCTAGGCGCGCAGCACCCGCACACCGTGCGCGGGCACCGGGACCTCACGGCCGTCGGGCGCGGTCCGGACGGCGTCCGTGTCGGTCCAGTTGAACAGCGCGACCACCGTCCCGTGACCGCGGGCGGCAACCCAGGTCGAGGCCAGATCGTCGGGCTGGGCGTACGCGTGCACCGGGCCGCGGTCGACGTGCTCGAACAGATCCACCGGGCGGAAGCCGCGCTCGTCCCAGGCGAGATCGAGCACCTCGGTGTCCTCGAGCACCGCCCGCTCCTCCGGGAGCAGGGCCTCGAGCCGGTCGGCCAGCAGGAACGGCCCACCGGTGAGCGCGGCGACGACGGCCTGGGTGTGCGCCTCGTCGAACGTGTAGCCGTCCGGTCCGCCGCGGCCGTCGCTGCCCCAGGCCATGACGACCTCGGGGTCGTTGTGGAACCAGCGCCCGTGCATCGACCAGCGGGCCGCGGCCTGGCGCGCCTGGGCCTTGATCCCGTGCCAGCCGGTCCAGCCGTCGCTCAGCGGCTGGCCGTACGCGCGGCCGAGGACCGGGACCGCGAGGTCGTGGCCGATCCGGTTCGCGTGGCAGATGCCGACCACCGGGAGCATCGGCGCGCCGCACCCGAGGACGTAGACGTCCTCACCGAGCGGCTCGACGAAGGCACGTAGTCCGCGCCGGAGCGCCTCGGTTCCGGTGACCGACGGGTCGTGGCGCCGTCCCTCCTGCGCGCCCAGGTAGAGGAAGTCGAGCTTCACCATGTCGACGCCCCACGCCCGGACGGTCGCGCCGAGCCGGCGGAGGTGGTCGAGCACGTCGGGGTGCGAGCCGTCGAGCGCCCAGCGGCCGTGCCGGTCGCGCAGGTTCACGGTCGACGCGGCGTCGCCCACGCACCAGTCCTCGTGGTCGGTGCCGGGGCCCGGCGCACCGGGCTCCACCATGAAGGGCGCGAGCCACAGGCCGCACCGGAGGCCGAGTTCGTGGATCTCCTCGACCAGCTCGCCGAAATCGTCCGGGAACCGCTCGCGCGGCCACCAGGCGCCGTTCGCCTCCTGCCAGCCGTCGTCGATCTGGAGGAGGTCGAAGCCTTGCCGGTCGCCGAAGCGCTCGCGCAGCAGCCGGGCGTTCTCGAGCACGCGCCCGGTGCTGATGCGCGTCGCGTAGTGGTACCAGGACTCCCAGCCGAGCGCGGGCGGCCCGTTCCAGGCGCGGCCGGGCACGAGCGCGGCGACCGCCTCCGTCGCGAGCAGCGGGTCGGTGCGCGCCGTGATCGCCACGGGCTCCGAGACGACCTCGGTGCCCGCGGCGACGTGCTGCACCGCGGTCGCCGCGTGGTTCTCGTGGCCCCAGGTCCGGTCGACCAGGTGATGGGTCGGTGCGGGCTCGGACGCGACGACGACGGTCCCCGCGTCGCAGGCCACGCGCGTCGTGAAGCGCTCGCTCGTGAGCGCCTGCAGCGCGAGCGCGCCCGCGGGAGTCGTGAGCGTCGCGCCCCAGTACGAGTCCGCCGGATCGGATGCCGCGCGCACGCCCGCGTACGACCAGGAGTCGTAGCCGTTCACGAGCGTGCGGTCGGGCGCCGGCGTGACGGCGCCGGCAAGCGCGACGATCCGCCGGAACGCGTCGTCGGCCTCCGTCCGGTAACCGGCCTGGACCTCGATGACGTCGCCCTCTGCGGGCACCTGCACCTCGAGCCACGACCGGCCGCTTCGGGCGGTCCAGCGGGCGCGGGCCCCGGTGCGAGTGGTCTCGACGTGCCAGGCCCCTCGATCGTCGTCGGGCGCGCCGTCGCTCTCGATGGTCATCGCGCACGGCCCGAGGGTGAGCCCACACTCGCGCCAGCGCGCGGTCCACGCCCCTGAGCCGAGCTCGAGCTCGACCGAGTCGTTGTGGAGCGTCCGGCTCATGGTCCCCGGTGAAGTCCGGGCGCGGCGCCCGCGTCGGCCGTGGGGCAGTGGAGGTGCACGAAGTTGGTCTCGTCGTCCCAGTGGAACGTGACGGTGCGCGCGGTCCCGGGAGCAAGGGTCGCGAAAACCTCGCCGACGGGCGTCGACGCCGCCGCGGCGGCCGCGTCGACGGTGAACGTCCCGGAGTCCACGAGCGCTCCGATCCCGTCGGGGACCGCGACGAGCACGCCGTCGTCCGGGAACGCGAGCCCGATGCGGAAGCCCCGGGGATCGGGAGCGATGACCGCCGACGTCGCGTCGTGGACCTCCCACCGGACCGTGCCCCGCCACGCGCGGTCGGTGTCGTTCACGACGAAGACGGGCAGCTCCACCGGGCCCGGTTCGTAGACCGAGCATTCGGCGCGCGCGGTCACGAGCACCGGTCGGGACGCGTCCCGCCATGCTTCGTAGGTCCGCTTCGGCGCGCGCTCGACGTCGACGAGCCCACCGCCCGCGTAGCCCCACCAGTCGGCCCAGAAGTGCCAGCGGTAGCCCATGAACGGCGCGCCACGATGGATGCGGAACCACTCGGTCTGGTGCTTGGCCAGCGCCGCGCCGTACGCCTCGGTCGCGTCCGCCCACTCGCGCAGCGACCCGTAGCGGTCGGGCATGCCCGCGAACCCGACGGTCGAGCCGATGAACGAGAGCCGGCTGACCCACTGGCGCATCTGCTCGGTGCTCGGCGGCCAGCCGCGGTCGCCGAACTTCTCGGCCTGCGGCCCGACGGTCCAGAACCCGTACTCGCTCACGAACCAGGCGGGGAGCTCCGAGACCCGGTAGAGGTTCCGCCCGGTGAGCGAGCCCGCGTACGAGTGCACGTCGTCACCGATGCCCGACGCCTCGTGCACGTGGCGCGAGTCGTCGATCGACGCGAGCGTCGCGTAGAGCGCGGCGTCGAGGTGGCGCTCGCCGGCGTCGCGCTCGGGGGTGTCGTCCTCCGGCGCGGTCGGCACGAACATTCTCAGCGGCTCGTTGTGGCACGCGTAGTAGACGACGCTCGGGTGCGCGTGGAGGTGGTACGCCAGGTCGGCGATCTGGCGCTGCGCCTCCTCGACGAACCCCGGGTTGGTCTCGGTCCCGCTGTCGTAGAACCACTGGAGCGGGAAGTCCTGGAACGTGAGGACCCCGGCCGCGTCGGCGGCGTCGTACGCGTGCGGTGACTGGACGTGCGCATGGACGCCGATCGAGTTCCCGTGCGCTTCGGCGATCAGGCGCATGTCGCGGTCGTAGAACGCGCGGCCGACCTCGGCGAAGTGCTGCCAGGGGATGTAGTTGACCGCCTTCACGAACACCGGGCTCCCGTTCACCTCGAGGTGCTGCGCGAGCCCCTCGTCGTCGGTGACGACGCGGGTGGTGCGGAGCCCGAAGGTGACCGTGCGCCGATCGGTCGCGCGGCCGCCGACTGCGGCGACCACGGTCAGCTCGTGCAGGTCGGGGGCGCCGTGGGGCGAGTGGACGGGCTGCCACCGGCCGAGGTCGGGGAGGTCGGTCAGCGCGTCGACCCGGGAGACACCCGGGTCGAGCGTGACCGCGACCGCGGCCCGCTCACCGGCGACCGAGAGATGCACGACCGCGTCGCGGGCCTGCTCGGCGTGGTTGGTGAGGACGAGCGCGACCTGGACGGCTCCGGTGGCGTGGTCGATCGGCGTGACGAATGCTGCGGTGATCGCGACGTCGCCGGTGCGCACGAGCGTGACCGGTCCGACGATGCCCGCGGTCGTCATCGACTGGCCCCACTCCGGCGTCCAGACCTGCGGTGAGTCGTCGCCCTCGAGCGGATGGCTCATGCGGCCGGGAAGGCCGCCGGGGCGGCTGTCGTGGTACTTCAGGGTCCCTTTGACGATCCGCTTCTTGTGCTGGAAGAAGATCTGCCCGGGGTCGAGCGGCTCGAGCGGGTCCTGCACGCGCACGAGCACCGTGTTGCTCTTCTGCAGCCGGTCGGTCACGTCGAACCCGAAGGGCGCGAAGCAGCCTTCGTGGTGGCCGAGGAGCTCGTCGTTGAGCCAGACGTCGGCGAAGTAGTCGACCGCCGCGAACGACAGCCGCGCGACGCGCGGGCTGCCCTCGGGCGCGTCGATCCGGGGATCGGCGAACGTGCGGCGGTACCACATGGGTCCGAAGAAGTCGGAGAACTCGCCGTCGTAGCCGAAGTTGTCCGGCACCACGACCTTGCGCCACGCGTCCTCGTCCGCGCGCCGCTCCCAGCGGCCACCGAGCTCCATGACGATCCGGCCCCCACCCGCGGGTCCCTCGGCCTCGTCCGTGTCGTCGCGCCCGGTCCAGGTGACGGGGCGCGCCGCCGCGACCGCCGCGAACTCCGACGACCCGGCGACGGGAGCCGGGCCCGGGCGGAGCCGGTCGGCGGGTCGCAGCTTCACGGCGCTTCCTCCGGGACCGGTCCGGCGCCGTCCACCGCGCGCACGACGAACGCGTGGCCCTCGAGCCCGGTGCGCTCGCCGTAGGCCGCGACGGTCTTCGCGGCGCAGTCGTCCGCGTGGTTGCGCTGGACCATCGCCACGACGCAACCACCGAACCCGGCGCCCGTGAGCCGGGCGCCGATGGCGCCGTGGTCGACCAGCAGGTCCACCAGCACGTCGAGCTCGGGCGTCGACACGGCGTAGTCGTCGCGCAGGCTGGCGTGGCTCGCGAGCAGCAGCGGCCCGAGCGCGTTCACGTCGCCGGCCTCGAGCGCGCGGGCGAAGTCGAGCACGCGCTGGTTCTCGGCGACGACGTGGCGAGCGAAGGGGTCGTCGCCGACCTGCTCGGGCGTGGCGTCGCGCAGCGCGGCCACGCCGATCCGGGCGGCGGCGGCCTCGCACGCCGCCCGGCGCTCGGCGTACGCGCTGCCCGCCAGCGTCCGGGCGACGCCGGAGTGCACGACGAGCACCGCGTGGGAACGGGGGAGCGCCACCGGCGTGACCTCGAGCGAGCGGCAGTCCAGGAGCAGCGCGTGGTCCGCGACGCCGAAGAGGGACGCGAGCTGGTCCATGAGCCCGCCGGGCACGCCGGTGGCGCGGACCTCCGCGTCGAGCGCGGTCCGGGCGACCTCCCGCCGGTCGGGGAGCTCCAGGCCGGCGGCCTCCGCCAGGGCCAGGGTGAGCGCCACCGACAACGCCGAGCTCGACGACAGGCCCGCGCCCGTGGGCACCGACGACGTGACGGTCCCCTCGAACCCCATTGGCTCGCGCCCCCGGTCGGCGAGCGCGCGCAGCACCCCCGCCGCGAACCGCCCCCAGGCCGGCTCGACCTCCGCCGAGTCGTCGCTCCCGTCCGCGGCGAGGTCGACGGCCCCGGGGAGCTCGCGGGACCGGAGGGTCACCCGCCCGTCCGTCCGGGGGCTCCCGGCCACGACGCACTCGCGGTCGATCGCGAGCGGGAGGCAGAAGCCGTCGTTGTAGTCCGTGTGGTCGCCGATGAGGTTCACCCGTCCCGGCGCGCGGAGCCCGATCACGGCGGCACAGTAGCCAGGAGGAGGCGACATCAAGTGCGGGCCGGGATGGTCGATACTTGCCCCATGACCCGCATGCAGCGCTCCTGGGCCCTGGCGAAGTCGAGCTGGGCCGTTCTCAAGTCCGAGAAGGGCCTGCTCTGGCTCCCGGTGCTCTCGTTCATCGGCTCGGCCGTCGTCGTCGGGATCTTCGCGCTCGCCGTCTGGGCGACCCTGGGCAAGGACACCGGGCTCAACGGCGACACCGAGTACCACGCGAACGTCGTCACCTACCTCCTCGGCTTCTGCACCTACATCGGCGTCGCGTTCGTCCAGACCTACTTCCTCGCCGCGCTCTGCGCCGGTGCGAACGAGCGGCTCCAGGGTCGCGACACCACGCTCGGCATGGCGCTCGGCGTCGCGCAGACGCGCCTGCACCGCATCCTCCCGTGGGCCGTCCTCTCCGCCACGGTGTCGGTCATCATCCAGGCCATCGAGGAGCGGTTCGGATTCCTGGGCCGGATCATCGGCTCGCTCATCGGCGCGGCGTGGAACGTCGTGACGTTCCTGTCGGTGCCGATCATCGTCTTCGAGGACGTCGGCCCGATCACCGCGCTGAAGCGCTCCGCGCACCTGCTCAAGCAGACCTGGGGTGAGAACCTCGCCGCTCAGATCGGTCTCGGCCTGATCGGGCTCATCGCGTTCATCCCGGGCCTCGCGGTCATCTTCCTCGGCGTCGCGGCCGGCGACGTGCTGGTCACGGTGCCGCTGATCGCCGTCGGGGCCGTGCTCCTCGCGGTCGCGATGTCGATCGTCGCCGCGCTGAGCGGGATCTACCGAACGGCGCTGTACCGCTACGCGGTCGACGGGCAGGTTCCGCAGGCGTTCGCGACGACCGACCTCGAGCACGCCTTCGGCCGGCGCAAGAGCGTCACCCGTGGGTTCGGCGCCGGCCCCAGCTCGGGCTCGAGCGGGTTTGCGTCGCCGTCCTCGAACTGACCGCCGTCGTCCGCCGGGCGATCGCGCTCTGGAGATCGGCCGACGGAGATCCTCGGCGAGGACGTCGTCACACTTCGCGCAGCGCGGCCGCCGCGGCCTCCGGCGCGACCGGGTTCCCGAACGTGCCGCTGCCGACCTCGCCGGACGCCACGAAGCGCGGGGTGCCGGTGGCGCGAAGCGGCGGTGCGAAGTGCACGTGGACGTGGACGCCCTGGTGCACCCACATGAGATACGGCAGCTCGGCGTCGAACAGGCGGTCGTAGCGCGACACGAGGTCCACCAGCGCGGCGGCGAGCCCGTCGCGATCCCCGGTGTCGAGCGCGGGCAGGCCGTCGACGTGGCCGTGCGGCGCGAGCAGCGCGCCGTACGGGTACGCGGAAGCGAACGGCACGACCGTGACCCAGCCGTCACCGTCGCGAACGACGCGCGTGCTGTCGGCGACCTCGTGCGCGATCGCCGCGCACACCGGGCACCCGTGCGCCGCAGCCACCTCGGCCTCGCGCCGGGGGACGGGGGGAACGAACGGGAACCCGTAGATCTGGCCGTGCGGGTGCGGGATCGTCGCGCCGACGAGCGCGCCGCGGTTCTCGAACACCAGGACGTGCTCGATCTCGGGTCGCGCGAGCAGGGCCGCGGTGCGCTCGGCCCAGAGGTCGACGACGGCCCGGGCGCCGGCCACGCCGATGGTGGCGAGCGAGCCGGCGTGGTCTGGCGAGTAGAGCACCACCTCGGACGCGCCCCGCGCGGGCAGGGAGGCGAACCCCGTCACGCCGGCGAGCGCGCCGTCGGCGTCGATGGGCGCCCCGGGAGCGAACGGCGGCCACCGGTTCTCGAACGCGCGCACCGTGTACGGCTCGGGCGCCTCGAGCCCACCGGCGCAGAACGGGCACTCGTCGGTCCCGGTCGGATCCGGCGTGAGGTCGGGCCGCGCCTGGCGGTCGGCGACGATCGCGACCCATTCGCGCGTCAGTGGGTCCAGTCGAAGCTCACTCATCGCACCTCCTCCGCCCGCTCGTTTCGGGGAGGGTTTGACGTACCCGGGTGCGTCGTGCGCGCCCCGAAACGAGCTCGGCTCACGCGAGCTGCGGGATCACCTCGGCGGCGAAGCGGTCGAGGCCGTCGACGTCGAACGGCGCGCGCATCGCCAGGATGAGCATCTCGGCGCCGGCGTCGCGGTAGGCGCCCACCTTGTCGACCACCTCCTGGGTGCTGCCGGTGAGCACGCTCGGTCGCACGAACTCGGTGATCTTGCCGAACTGTGCCTCCAGCTCGTCGTCGCGCCACGCGATCGGCGTGTTCACCGTCTTCGTGATCGTGGCCGGGTCCCGGTTCGCGTCGGCGCAATGGCGATCGAGCACCTGGGCCTTGCGCCCGTAGTCCTCAGGCGAGATGAACGCGGCGTTCCAACCGTCCGCGTGGCGCGCCACGATCCGGAGCGTGACCTTCTCACCGCCGCCGCCGATCCAGAGCGGGAGCCGCTCCTGGACGGGCTTGGGCTCGCAGCGCGCGTCGGTGAGCGTGAAGAACTCCCCGTCGAAGCTCGTCACGTCCTGGGTGAGGAGCCCGCGCATGCACTGGATCGCCTCCTCGACCTGGCGCAGCCGCACCGGGGCGTCGGGGAAGTCGATCCCGTACGCCTCGTACTCGGCGACGAGCCACCCGGCGCCGAGGCCGAAGGTCGTACGACCGTTCGACAGCTGGTCGAGCGTCGCCATCGTGTTCGCCTGGACCGCCGGGTGCCGGTAGCCCACGGAGTAGACGAGGCTGCCGCAGCGAACGCGCGACGTGGTCGCGCAGAGCGCGGCATGGCTGGCCACCGCTTCCAGGCAATGGGGGTTGCCGGTGCCGTCCGCCGCGTAGAAGTGGTCCCAGATCGAGATCCACTCGAAGCCGAGGTCCTCGATGTGCGACCACAGTGAGCGGAGCTCGCCGATGCTCGTGTTCTGGAGGCCCGTGTGCACACCGAACTTCACGGGTCGACCCTATTCCAGCGTTCGTGCGCACTGGAGGAGCAGGAGCGGAGGGCCGGAGCGGGCACGAAGTGCGGAGGCCGCAGCGACCAGAGGTGGAGGCACCCCTCCCCTACAGTGGGAGGCGTGCTCGAGGTGGATCAGTGGCCGGCGTTGCGCGAGCCCGTCATGCTCGTCGCGCTCACCGGTTGGGTCGACGGTGGGCTGGCCGGGACGGGCACGCTCGCCGCGGTCGCCGAGGCGCTGGAAGCGCCGCGCAAGTTCGCTACCGTCGACCTCTCGGACCTGCTCGACCTGCAGCAGACCCGTCCGACGGTGTCGCTGCTCGACGGGGTCACGCGCCACATCGAGTGGCCGTCGATCGACCTGGTCGCGGGCCGCGCCGGCGGGCGTGACGTCGTCATCGTCGCGGGCCCCGAGCCGTCGGTCCGCTGGCGGGACGTCACCTCGGACCTGGTGCAGGTGGCGCAGCGCCTCGACGTCAAGCTCGCGATCACCCTCGGCGGGATGCCCGCACCCGTGTCGCACCGCCGGCCGGTGAACATCCTCGCGACCGCGTCGAGCCGCTCGGTCGCCCAGGAGGTCGGTGCGCTGCGCGGCGACTACTTCGGCCCGACCGGCGCCCAGACGGTGCTGCAGGTTGCTCTCGGCGACGCCGGTGTCCGTTCGGTCGGCCTCTGGGCCCAGGTGCCGCACTACGTCGCGGCGACCCCGTCGCCGCCGGCGATCCGCTCGATGCTGGAGCGGCTGCGCGACATCGCGGGCGTGAACGTGGACCTGCACACGCTGGACGAGCAGAGCGACGCGTACCTCGAGCGGGTCGAGGAGGGCCTGAGCGAGCGGCCGGACGTCGCCGACATGGTCCTCCAGCTCGAGTCCGAGTCGCCGCCCGACGAGGCGGTGTCGGGCGAGGACCTCGCCCGTGAGATCGAGCGGTTCCTGCGCGACGAGCGCTGACCGCACCGGACCCAAGGAGACGGCTGTGAGTGTCGTGAAGATCAACGCGATCACGGTGGACCCGGACAAGGCCGACGAGCTCGTCGCCCGCTTCGCCGCGCGTGCCGGCGCGGTCGGTGGATCGGACGGCTTCGAGGCCTTCGAGCTGCTGCGCCCGAACGACGACCGGAACCAGTTCCTCGTGTACACGCGGTGGCGCTCCGAGGCGGACTTCCAGGCCTGGGCGAGCAGCGCGGCGTTCGGCGAGGGCCACAAGGCCCACGCCGAGAAGGGTCCGGTGAGCTCCCACGCCGAGCTTTGGAGCTTCGACGTGGCGCAGCACGAGCGCGCCGCGTCGGACGCGACGTTGGACCGGTGACCGACGCGCTCGACGAGCTGACGGGGCCGGGCGGCCCGTTCGAGATCGTCGTCGAGGACGTGGTCGGCGTCCCGCTCCAGGTCTACCGCCGCCGGCTCGGGTCCATGCGGGACCTGGTCGAGGGGGCCGACGCCCGCGGTGACCTGGACTGGGTCGTGCAGGGAGACCGCCGGCTCACCTACGGCGAGCACAACGCGCTCGTGCGCGCGAGCGCGGCGGGGCTGCTCGGTCTCGGGGTCGAGCCCGGCGACCGCGTCGCGCTGCTCTCGGCGAACAACGTCGAGTGGGTGGTGCTGTTCTGGGCCTGCGCGGTGATCGGTGCCGCGTGCGTCCCGCTGAACGCCTGGTGGAAGGGCGAGGAGCTCGAGTTCGCGCTGCGCGACTCCGGGGCCAAGGTCCTGGTGTGCGACCCGAAGCGGTGGGCAATCGTCCGCGACGTCGTCGGATCGCTCGACGGCCTCGAGCACGTGCTGGTCACGGACCTCGATGCTCCCGACGCTGCGGCGCGCCCGGCGCGCGAGCTGCTCGGGGCCGCCGACCCGGGGGTGCTCCCCGACGTCGCGGTCGACGAGGACGACCTGCTCGCGATCCTCTACACGTCGGGCACGACCGGCCGGCCCAAGGGCGCGACGATCACCCACCGCCAGGCACTCGCGAACCTGCAGAACCTCGCCTGCCTGGGTGCCATCGCCGCCGCCCAGGGTGCCGCCCCGCCGCGCTCGGACCTGCAGACCGCGTATCTCCTGGTGGTCCCGTTGTTCCACGTGACCGGCGCGCTCTCGACGATGGTGCCGGGCTACGCGTCGGGCGGGAAGCTGGTGCTGATGCCGCCGGGCAAGTTCGACCCGGACGAGGCCATGGCGGTGATCGAGCGCGAGAAGGTCACGAACATCGGCGGCGTGCCGACGGTGATGTGGCGGATCGTCGAGTCCGAGTCGTTCGGGAGCTACGACCTCTCGTCGGTCAGCCGCATCGGCTACGGCGGCGCGCCGGCGGCACCCGAGCTCGTGCAACGGCTCCGGGTCGCGTTCCCGCAGGTGAAGGAGACGCTCTCGACCGCGTACGGGCTCACCGAGACCGCGTCGGTCGCGACCTCGAACGCGGGCGCCGGGTACCTCGAGCATCCGAGCTCGGTCGGTCGCGCCGCGCCGACGGTCGAGATCCGGATCGTCGACCCGGAAGGGTCCGAGGTCCCGCTCGGGGAGAGCGGCGAGATCGTGCTGCGGGGCCCGACGATCATGAGCCGCGGCTACTGGAACCGCCCGGATGCGACCGCGGCGGCGACCTTGCCGGGCGGATGGTTCCGCAGCGGCGACATCGGCTACCTCGATGCCGACGGCTACCTGTACCTCGTCGACCGCGCGAAGGACATGATCATCCGCGCGGGGGAGAACGTGTACTGCGTCGAGATCGAGCACGTGCTCGTCGAGCACCCTGACGTGCTCGACGCCGCGGTCGTCGGCGTCCCGCACCTCCAGCTCGGTGAAGAGGTCAAGGCCGTCGTGCAGCTTCGATCCGGGTCGGCGACGACCGAGGCCGACCTGCGCGCCTACTGCGCCGAGCGGCTCGCCGGGTTCAAGGTGCCCGAGTACGTCGACCTGCGCGCCGAACCGCTCCCGCGCAACCCGGCGGGCAAGGTCCTGAAGAGCGTGCTGCGCGGCGACGGCGCTTCGGCGTTCACCCCGTCGGCCGCGGACGACTCGGCTCTGTGAGCCACGCGAGCGGCGCGCGCTGATGCAGACGGTCTTCGACATCCACAAGGTCTGGGGCTACGTCGGCATCGCGCTGAACGCGATCGCCGGGCTCTACATGCTCGCGGCGTGGCGCTGGAAGTCGCTGCGCGGCCGCCCGGTCTGGATCGCGACGATCGTCGCCGAAGCCGCCATCCTGATCCAGGTCCTGCTCGGCACGATCCTCGTCGCCGGTGACGAGACCTACCGCAAGGCAGTGCCCCGCTTCCACATGTTCTACGGCTTCTTGATCTTCATCACGATCGGCCTGCTCTACCAGTACCGGCACCAGATGAAGGGCCGCCAGGAGCTGCTCTACGGGCTCGGCGGGCTGTTCATCATGGGGCTCGGCATCCGCGCCGTCCTGCAGGTGGTGTCGTGAGCCCCGGGGCCGCGGGGCGGACCCGGGTGATGCTCCTGTTCGGGGGGCGTTCGGCCGAGCACGACGTCTCGCGGGTGACCGCGGTCGCGGTCGCGCGCGCGTTGGACCCGGCCCGCTACGAGGTCGTGCCCGTGGCGATCACGCGCGACGGCCGCTGGCTGTCGGCCGACGCCGCACGCGAGCTGATCGCGCGCGACCCGTCCGCGCTCCCTGCCGCGCTCGACGTCGCGGGGTCCCAGCTCGAGCAGCTCGGTGGCGCGGTGGCCGGCCCGGGGGGCGACGGGCTGGACGTGGACGTCGTGTTCCCGCTGCTCCACGGTCCGTACGGAGAGGACGGGACGGTCCAGGGCCTGCTCGAGCTGGCCGACCTGCCGTACGTCGGGTCCGGGGTCCTCGGCTCCGCGGTCGGGATGGACAAGGTGATGATGAAGCGCGCGTTCGCGGCGTGCGGGATGCCCCAGGGCGACTACCGCGCGCTGCGTGACGGAGAGGACCGCGACGCGTTCGCCGAGCAGGTCGTCGCCGAGCTGGGGCTGCCGTGCTTCGTCAAGCCCGCGAACATGGGCTCGTCGGTCGGGGTGAGCAAGGCCCACGACCGCACCGAGCTCGATGCCGGGATCGAGCGGGCGCTCGCGTTCGACGAGTGGGTCGTGGCCGAGGAGGCCGTCGAGGGCCGCGAGATCGAGGTGGCCGTGCTCGGCGATCTCGAACCCGAGGCGTCCCTCCCCGGCGAGGTCGTGCCGGGGGCAGAGTTCTACACGTACGAGGACAAGTACGAGGACGGCGCCGCGGACCTGCGCATCCCCGCCCCGCTCGAGGGCGCGCGCACGGCCGAGGTGCGCGCGCTCGCCCTGCGCGCGTTCGCGGCGTGCCGCTGCGAGGGCATGGCCCGGGTCGACTTCTTCTTCGAGGAGTCGGGCCGCGGCTTCCTCGTCAACGAGGTCAACACCATCCCCGGGTTCACGCCGATCTCGATGTACCCGAAGCTCTGGGAGGTCTCCGGCCTCCCGTACCCCGCGCTGCTCGACCGGCTCGTCACCCTCGCGATCGACCGGCACGCCCGCCGGGCCGCCCGCGCCGGACGCCCCCGCGACTGACCGGGGCGTCGGACCGACCGGAGGTCCTACGTACGCCACGAACGTCGGCCCCGGGACCGACCAGCTCCTCGGGTGCTCTTGGAGCGTCTGGGCCTAGAGGCGGACGACGGGGCAGGTGACGGTGCGGGTGATGCCCTCCACCGCCTGGACCTTCGAGACCACCATCTTGCCGAGGTCGTCGAGGCTGTCCGCCTCGGTCACGACGATCACGTCGTAGGGGCCGGTGACGTCATCGGCGGACACCACGCCGCCGATCTCGCGGATTGCGTCGACGACGTACGCGGCCTTGCCGACCTCGGTCTGGATGAGGAGGTACGCGGTGACGGCCATGGGTGCTCCCGACGTCGGTGCGGACGGACCGCGCCGAGGTTAGGAGGAAGCGCCGCTAGGCGCCCGCGCCATCGCCGAGGCGCCGCTCGAGCGCGTCGAGCTCCTCGATGAGCGCGGGCGGCAGGTGGTCACCGAACTCCTCGAAGTAGGAGCCGATGCCCTTGCTCTCGGCCTGCCACTGCGACGCCCGCACCGCGAGCGCCTGGGCGACCCGGTCCGGCGGCGCATCGAGGCCCTCGAGCTCGAGGTCCTCGGGCCGCGGCACCGTGCCGATCGCGGTCTCCTCGCCGTCCGCGGTCCCCTCGAGCCGACCGACGATCCACGCGAGCACGCGGGAGTTCTCGCCGTACCCGGGCCAGAGGAACTTGCCGTTCTCGTCCTTGCGGAACCAGTTCACCCCGTAGATGCGGGGGAGCGCGGCCTCGTCGGTGCGCTCGGTCATCGAGAGCCAGTGCCCGAAGTAGTCGCCCATGTTGTAGCCGCAGAACGGGAGCATCGCGAACGGGTCGTGGCGCAGATCGCCGATGCCGCCGAACGCCGCCGCGGTCTTCTCCGAGCCCATCGTCGCCCCGACGAAGACGCCGTGGCGCCAGCCGCGTGACTCGTACACGAGGGGGACGGTCGTCGCGCGGCGGCCTCCGAACAGGACCGCCGAGATCGGCACGCCCTTCGGGTCCTCCCACTCGTCCGCGATGACGGGGCACTGCGACGCCGGGGCGCAGAACCGGGAGTTCGGGTGCGCGGCCGTGGTGTCGGACGCGGGCGTCCAGTCCTGGCGCTTCCAGTCGGTCGCGTGCGCCGGCGGCTCGCCGTCCATCCCCTCCCACCAGACGTCGCCGTCGTCGGTGAGCGCGACGTTCGTGAACACGGTGTCGTGCGTGAGCGTTCGCATCGCGTTCGGGTTGGTCTCGTAGTTCGTGCCCGGCGCGACGCCGAAGAACCCGAACTCGGGGTTGATCGCACGCAGGCGGCCGTCCTCGCCGATCTTCATCCACGCGATGTCGTCACCAACGGTCTCGGCCTTCCAGCCCGGGATCGACGGGATCAGCATCGCGAGGTTGGTCTTGCCGCACGCCGACGGGAACGCGGCGCTGATGTAGTGGACCTTGCCGGCCGGCGACGTGAGCTTGAGGATCAGCATGTGCTCGGCGAGCCAGCCCTCGTCGCGCGCGATCACCGAAGCGATGCGCAGCGCGAAGCACTTCTTCCCGAGGAGCGCGTTGCCGCCGTAGCCGGAGCCGTAGGACCAGATCTCACGGCTCTCCGGCATGTGGACGATCCACTTCTCGTCCGCGTTGCAGGGCCACGACGAGTCCTGCTCGCCGGGCGCGAGCGGCGCGCCGAGCGAGTGCACGCAGGGCACGAACTCGCCGTCGTCACCGAGCACGTCGAGTGCGGCCTGCCCGGCGCGGGTCATCGTGCGCATGCTCACCGCGACGTACGGCGAGTCGGTGATCTCGACGCCGATGTAGGAGAGCGGCGACCCGAGCGGGCCCATGCTGAACGGCACGACGTACATCGTGCGGCCGTGCATGCAGCCCCGGAACAGCCCCTGGAGGATGCCCCGCATCTCGGCCGGGTCCTTCCAGTTGTTCGTCGGGCCCGCGTCCTCCTCGCGCTCGGAGCAGATGAAGGTGCGGTCCTCCACCCGGGCGACGTCGGAGGGGTCCGTCGCGGCCCAGTACGAATTCGGGCGTTTCGCAGGATTCAGGGGGACGAACGTGCCGGCCTCGACCAGCTGCCCGCAGAGCCGCTCGGCCTCGTCGTCCGAGCCGTCGAACCAGTGGATCGCGTCCGGCTCGCACAGCCCGGCGATCTCGTCCACCCACCGGAGCAGGCCTGCGTGGCGGGTTGGTGCGTTCACGGTCAGCGACACGTCACGGCTCCTTTGGCGCGGTCGGGAAAGTGTAGTGACAGCCTTCCCGAAGGCCGAAACCGAGTCAGGCCGCGTCGAACGTGGGCACGATCCGACCGCTGAGCCCCGCCGCCCGCGCGGCCGACGGGGCCGTGACGGTCACCTGGAAGACGTGGTCGCCGGTCTGGATCACGGTCGTGACCTGGTAGACGGTGACCGGGCCCACGGTGACGCCGTAGGCGAGGGTCGCGGCGGGGTAGCCGTGCACGTCGGCCGGTGCCGACGTCAGACCGCTGATCGTGGAGCCGGGAATCTGCTGGTCGATGCCGCTGCGGATCTCGGCCAGCGTGTCGGGGTCACTCGGGTCGCCCCGCATCCAGTGGTAGGGCACCACGTTGACGTTCTCGCGGGTGGCGGGATCGATCGCGAGGACCATGGGCCCGTCGACGTTCCCGACCGCGTCGTCCAGCTTGTCGCCTGCGCCGGGCGCCAGGTGGTCGAGGCCGTTCGCGAGCTGCTCCCGGTCCGCGCTGGTGATCTCGCGCGCCTGCCAGGCCGACGGGATCGCGAAGCGGTAGTCGTCGTTGCGGACGAGGCGGAAGCCGGCCGGGGTCGCGGCCGCCGGGCCGGCATCGATGCGTGACGGTGGGCGGAGGATCACGTAGCCGCCACCGACGATGACGACGACGAGCGCGATCGCGGCGACCACCCACCAGCGGGCGCGCCGGCGGCGGGTCGGGACGGTGGCGATGCCCGGGTACCCGCCGAGCGAAGGCTGCGCCGGTGCCGGAGGCGGGGCCCAGGTCGGCGCGGGAACGGTCGCGGGCGACGGCTGCCAGGCCCAGCTCGGCCCGGCCGGCCCCGCCCGCGTCGGCGCGGTGGGCGCGGCCGCGGCAGTCCCGCCGGGCGCGCTCGCGCCGGGGTTCGGCATCGGCGAGGTCGCGGGCAGCGCGGCGGCCGCCGGAGCTGCCGCCGTCGCCGACATCGCGGCCCAGGGCGACGTCACGTCGGGCGGGTCGACCGCGGTCACGCCGCGGTCGCTGACGTGCTCGGTCCACGCGTCGCCGTCCCAGTAGCGCAGCTCGTGACGGCGGTACGGGTCGGCGTCCCAACCCGGCGCCTGACCGGATGCGCTCGTCGTCTCGTCTTCCACCGGGCACCCTTCGTGCCCAGCCCGCCGACCCCACCATCGGCGGGTGGCCGAGATTCTTGAGATCTACACCTAGATCTGCACGTCGGGGGGAAGGCCCATGTCGACCTCGGACCCGATCCGGACATTGATCGCCCGGTCGTCGGCGTCGACCTCGAACACGACCCGTTGGCCCTGCCGGAGCATGCGGAACAGCGACCCCTCGAGGGCGTTCGCCGCGAGCGTGATCTCGGCCCGATCGGTGTCACGGACCACGACGCCCTCGCGGCTGTCGGGGTCGAACGTGCGGATCACACCCTGCATGGCGCTGTGGTTCCGGCGGTCAGGGCTTCTGCACCTTGCCGGCCTTGAGGCAGGCGGTGCACACGTGGAGCCGCTTCGGGGAGCCGTTCACGATGGCGCGCACCTTCTGCACGTTGGGGTTCCAACGGCGCTTGGTGCGGCGGTGCGAGTGGCTCAGGCGCATGCCGAAGACCGGGCCCTTGCCGCAGACTTCGCAGACGGATGCCATGACGAGACCTCGCTGGGGAACGGGGGGTCGGAACCGGAAGAGGATAGCAGCGGGGCATCGGACGCTTCGGCTCGACCGGTACGATGCGCGCCGATGGCGACTCTCGAGCGGCTGGCCGCTCTCGACCTGCGGCAGGCGATCACCCGCTACCGGGATGCGCTGCGGTCCCATCAGGACGAGCTGAACCGCCTCAACGTCTACCCGGTGCCCGACGGCGACACCGGCACGAACATGACGCTGACCCTGGAGTCGGTGGTCCACGAGCTCGGGACCGCCGAGGACATGGTCGAGGTGTGCCAGGCCGTCGCCCACGGCTCGCTCATGGGCGCCCGGGGCAACTCCGGAGTGATCCTGTCGCAGGTCCTGCGGGGCCTCGCGGACACGTTCCGCAGCGTGGAGTCGGCCGGAGCCCAGGACCTCGTGGTGGGCCTCCGCCAGGCCTCCGACGCGGCGTACGAGGCCGTCATGCGCCCGGTCGAGGGAACGATCCTGACCGTGGTGCGGGCCGCGGCAGAGGCGGCCGAGGCCGCGCGCGACGCGGGCGAGCAGGCGCTCGAAGGGGTGCTCGACTCCGCCCTCGTCGCCGCGCGCGACGCGGTCCTCCACACGCCGGACCTGCTGCCGGTGCTGAAGGAGGCGGGCGTCGTCGACGCCGGGGGCCGCGGCTTCACCCTGCTGCTCGACGCCTTCTTGGAGGTCGTCGCGGGCCGGCCGATCCCGGAGCCGGAGATCGTGGCGACGCCGGTGTCGGTCGAGGCGCATCTCGCCGGGAGCGACCTGGCCTCGCTGCGGTACGAGGTCATGTACCTCCTCGAAGCCCAGGACTCGACGATCGACGCGTTCAAGCAGACGTGGGCCACGCTCGGCGATTCGATCGTCGTCGTGGGTGGCGACGGCCTGTGGAACTGCCACGTCCACACCGACGACATCGGTGGGGCGATCGAGGCCGGCATCGAAGCGGGGCGGCCCCGTCAGGTGCGGGTCACCGACCTCCTCGAGCAGGTGGAAGAGGAGCAGTGGGTCCGTGAGCGGGACCCGAGCCTCGCCGGGGTCGGCGGGGGCGAGGACGTTCGTGCGACCGTCGCGACCGCGGTGGTCTCGGTCGGCGTCGGTGAAGGCATCCGGCGCCTGCTCGGGAGTCTGGGCGTCCACGAGATCGTGGCCGGTGGCCAGTCCATGAACCCGTCGACCGCGCAGATCCTCGAAGCGGTCGAGCGCTGCCCGGCCGATGCCGTGGTGATCCTGCCGAACAACAAGAACATCGTCCCCGTCGCCCGCCAGGTGGACGGGCTCACCGACCGGCGGGTCGAGGTCGTCCCGACCACTTCGGTCGTCGAGGCGCTCGCCGCGCTCGTGGCCTACGACCCGCAGGCCGAGCTGGACGACAACGTGGCCGCGATGAACGAAGCCGCGTCGCGGGTCGCGGCCGGCGAGGTGACCCAGGCCGTGCGTGACAGCGTCGCCGAGTGCGGGCCGATCACCGCGGGGGACTGGCTCGCCATCGCGGGCGACGGCATCTGTGCCACCGCGGGCAACCCGGTGGACGCCGCGCTCGCGCTGGTCACCGGGATGATGACCGAGGACAGCGAGATCGTGACGGTGCTCGTCGGCGCCGAGGCGCGCGCGGCCGACACCGAGCGCGTCCGCCAGCAGGTCGCGCTCGCGCACTCCCAGGTGGAGGTCGAGGTGCACGAGGGCGGCCAGCCGCTGTATCCGTACCTGATCGGGGTGGAGTAGCCACGCCGGCCCGCACGCTGCGCCGGCTGGCCGCGACGCCGCTCGGCGACGTCGACGGGATCGCCCCGAAGCTGCTCGAGCGGATGGCCCTCATGACGCCGCCGATCGAGTCGGTGCTCGACCTCCTCCAGCACTACCCCCGGCGGTATCACGACCGGACGCGCAAGGCGGAGATCGCCGAGCTCGTGCCCGGGGAGGAGGCGACGATCGTGGCCGAGGTCAAGCGCGTGTCGTCGCGCCCGACCCGGCAGCGCAAGAAGATGGTCGAGGTCGTCGTCGAGGACGAGACCGGCCTGCTCAACCTCGTGTTCTTCAACCAGCCGTGGCGCGAGCGCCAGCTCGCGGTCGGCACCGAGGTCGCGCTCTACGGGAAGCTCGACATCTACCGCGGCAAGCGCCAGCTGGCGAACCCGATCGTGGACGTCCTCGGTCGCGCCGGTGACGCGAAGACCGGCGTCGTGATGCCGATCTACCCGCAGTCGGGGAAGGCCGATGTCTCGACGTGGGAGCTCCAGCGCGCGGTCGCAGCCGCGCTGGACTTCGCGGGGCCGCTCGCCGACCCGCTCTCGCCGGACCTGCGGAGCGAGCTGAAGGATCTGCCCGAGCGCACGTGGTCCTACCGCAAGGTCCACCAGCCCGAGAGCGGGCGGGACTGGCGCGAGGCCCAGCGCCGGCTGCGCTTCGACGAGTTCCTGCGCATCCAGATCCCGCTCGTCGTGCGCAAGCGCCGGATCGAGGCGGAGCGGGGAGGGATCGAGCACCAGGTCGACGGGGAGCTGCTGGCCCGGTTCCTCGACTCGCTGCCGTACGAGCTCACGTCGGACCAGCATGCCGCGCTCGACGTGATCCAGCGCGACCTCGCGAGCCCCGTGCCGATGCACCGGCTGCTGCAGGGCGAGGTGGGCTCGGGCAAGACCGTCGTCGCGGTCGCTGCGCTCCTGATCGCGGTGCAGGGCGGGTACCAGGGTGCGCTCATGGCCCCGACCGAGGTGCTCGCGGAGCAGCTCGCGTCCGTCGCCCGTGCCCTGCTCGACGGGTTGACGGTTCCGAGCGAAGGCACGCTGCTCGCCGAGCGGCCGGTCGGCATCTCGCTGCTCACGAACCGCACGTCCGCAGCCGAGCGGCGCCGCATCGCTGCGGGACTCGCCGACGGGAGCGTCGACCTCGTCGTCGGCACTCACGCACTGCTCTACGGCGACGCGCCGTTCACGCGACTCGGGCTCGTCGTGATCGACGAGCAGCACCGCTTCGGGGTGGAGCAGCGCGCGGTGCTGAAGGGGCTCGGCCACGAGCCCGACGTGCTGGTGATGACCGCGACGCCGATCCCGCGCACCGCGGCGATGCTCGTGTACGGCGACCTCGACCAGTCCGAGCTGCGCGTGATGCCGAAGGGCCGCAGCCCGGTCGAGACCGCGGTGGTCGGTCCGGACCCGGCCGCGCGCGCCGGCGCCTACGAGCGGCTCCGCGAGGAGGTCGCGGCCGGGCACCAGGCGTTCGTCGTGTGCCCGCTCGTCGAGGGGTCGAGCAAGGTCGAGGCCAAGGCCGCGACCGAGGAGGCCGAGCGGCTCGCCGCCGAGGAGCTCGCCGGGTTGCGCATCGGCCTGCTCCACGGGCAGATGCCGTCGCCCGAGAAGGAAGCGGTGATGACGTCGTTCCGCGCCGGCGAGATCGACGCGCTGGTCGCCACGACCGTCATCGAGGTCGGGGTCGACGTGCCGAACGCGACCGTGATGATCGTCGAGGACGCGGATCGCTTCGGCCTCTCCCAGCTCCACCAGCTCCGGGGCCGGGTCGGTCGGGGTGGGGGTCAGGCGTGGTGCTTCCTCTTCGCGGACCCGTCGACCCCCGACGGTGAAGCCCGGATGGAGGCGATGGAGGAGTCCACCGACGGGTTCCTGCTCGCCGAGCGCGACCTCGAGATCCGTGGGTCGGGCCAGGTGCTGGGCGAGCGCCAGGCCGGCGTCGGCGACCTGAAGCTGGGCCGGCTGCCCCGCGACATCCCCTACGTCCTCAAGGCCCGCGAGGTCGCGGTGCGGATCCTGGACGAGGATCCGTCCCTGCAGCAGCACCGCGAGCTGGCCGAAGAGGTCGAGGACCTCCTCGGCGACAGCGTGGAGTTCCTGTTCAAGAGCTGACCGCGGCCGCCCGATCTCCTGGGCAACCGACGAGGGCGAAGGGAGGAGACCCGTGGAACCCAGCGCAGCCCGTTCGGGCGGAGGCGCCCACCGACGGTCGCGACGTTCGCGCTCGAGTCGGATCGTGATCGCGGTCGCCGTCGCGACGGTCTCGCTGATCGCGCTCGGCAGCCCGGCCGCGGTGGCCGCCGGCCGCGCCGCCGAGTCGACGCCCCAGGCCTGGGACAAGCAGGTCGCCCCGATCGCGGCGCGCGTCTCCAAGCTGCGCGGCCTCACGTTCGATCACCCGGTCCCGGTGCACTATCTGTCGGACGCCGCGTTCCGGAAGCGTGTCGGGGTCAAGGCGTCGAAGCTCACCAAGACCGACCGCCGTCAGGTCGCTGACCTGCAGTCGACGCTGCGTGCGTTCGGGCTGATCGACGCGAACACGGATCTCGTGAAGTCCCTGGACGCGGTCAGCGAGGCCGGCGTGCTCGCGTTCTACGATCCGAAGGCGAAGGACATCGTGATCCGCGGCACGGGCCCGCTCGACGTCGATCGCAAAGCAACGCTCGCGCACGAGCTCACCCACGTGCTACAGGACCAGCACTTCGACCTGCAGGAGCTGCGCCACGCCGCGACGGCGTCGAAGACGTCGTCGTCCGGTGCCCTCACCGCGCTCATCGAGGGCGACGCGGAGCGCATCAAGACCGCGTACCTGAAGGGTCTGTCACGCGCCGACCGGGCCGCGTACGACGCGGCCGAGGCGAAGACCGGCGACTCCGTCGCCTCGGAGATCGAGTCCGCGCCCGAGCTCGTCAAGGTCGAGTTCTCGGCCCCGTACCTGTTCGGGCCATCGGTGCTCGACGTGCTGACGGCCCACGGCGGCAACCACGCGGTCGACGCCGCGCTCCAGCGCGGCGCGCCGACGGACAAGATCTACCTCGACCCGGCCGAGGCGCTCGGCGACCCGAAGGCGACGGCGGTGGCGGCCCCGCCCATCCCGAAGGGTGCCCACCGGGTCGGGAAGTCCGACGTGATCGGCGCGTTCGACCTGTTCACGCTGCTCGCCAGCCGCATCGACCGCCAGGCCGCGCTCGCGGCCGCCGATGCCTGGACCGGTGACCGGGTCGTCACCTACCGGTCCGAAGGTCGTGTGTGCGGGCGGGCGACGATCGCGAGCGCGGCCGCGGGCACGGGCGCGCTGACCGGCGCGCTGCGGACGTGGGCGGCGGCGATGCCGGACGCGACCGTCGCCACCGGTCCGGGGCCGCGTCGCACCACCGTGACGACCTGTGCCGCCGGAACGATCGCCGCGCCGAGCTCCGACAAGATCGAGGGCGCGCTACGCCTGCTCGCGGTTCGCAACAGCATCTTCGCCTCGGCCGTCCATGGCGGTGTCCCGACGTCGATCGGTGAGTGCGTCTCGCACCGCATCGTCAAGGAGCCGATCCTCGCGAGCAGCATCGACCAGGACGCTGCACCGTCAGCCGACGTGCAGCGTCAGCTGCAACAGCTCGCGATCGCGCTGACCGGCGAGTGCCGCTCCGCGGGCCGGTCCTGACCGGCGGCACGGGTCAGGTGGACCCGAGCGAGCGCTGGAGCTCGGCCAGCCGGATCGGGATCCGGCCCCGCTCGAGGCCCTCCAACCAGGCGACGAGGTCGAGGACGAGGTCCGCGGTCAGCCCGTAGATCCGGCAGGCGTCGGTGTCGACGACGTCGTTCTCGTAGGTCACGCCGTCGAGCACGGCCACCTCGATCCGGTGGCGGGACCGGTCCGCGATCTCGTCGAGCGCGACGAGGAAGACGCGCGCGACCTCCTCGCTGGCCGGGAAGAGGCGGGTCAGGTCGGCGTCATACCAGCCGACGACGGGGACGACGTGGTTGCGCGCCTTGCTCCAGGCCTCGTCGAGCCGCCCCAAGATCTCGACTGAGCTCGGAACGACGCCCACCTCCTCGGTCGCCTCACGCACCGCGCCCTGCTCCGGGGTCTCACCCGGCTCGATCCGGCCACCCGGGAGCGCGATCTCGCCGGCGTGGGCGCGCATTCGGCTGGAGCGCTCGGTGAGCACGAGCGTCGGAGAGCCGTCGTGGCACCCGACGAGCAGGAGCACCGCAGCGCGCCGGAAGTGGCCTGGCACGGACTCGGCGGGGAGCGGGGTCGAGGCCCGGGTGCGCAGCAGCTCGAGCCGGGCGCGGACGCCGTCGCAGGTGGTCAGCCGGTGGGGCACTTCCCGATCGTCCCACCGACGGGCCGCCCGAGGTTGGTGTCCCACCCCATTGGTACCATGCGAACGTGCGTTCGACTCAGGAGCTCGATCAGATGACGACGGGGGATCCGGTGTCGCTGGATGCGCCCGCGTTGCTCGATCGGCTTCGCGGGATGCCGACCCCCGAGCTGGAGGCGATGTTCCGGGATCT
>DASXYP010000008.1:0-4511 GCA_036502405.1 Acidimicrobiia bacterium | reverse complement strand
CTCCACCTTCTCGGCGGTCTGGGTGATCGTCTCGCGGTACGCGACCTGGGGCTTGCCGACGTTCGCGACCACCGAGAACTCGCGCATCATCCGGTCGACCAGCACCTCGAGGTGCAGCTCGCCCATGCCGCCGATGATCGTTTGGCCGGTCTCGTCGTCCGTGCGGACCGAGAAGGTGGGGTCCTCCTCGGACAGCGCGGCGAGCGCCTTGCCCAGCTTGTCCTGGTCGACCTTCGTCTTGGGCTCGACCGCGACGTGGATGACCGGTTCGGGGAACTCCATGCGCTCGAGCACGATCGGGTGCGTCGGGTCGCAGAGCGTGTCGCCGGTGGTCGTGTTCTTCAGACCGACGGCCGCGACGATGTCGCCCGCGAAGACCGAGTCCTTGTCCTCCCGGTGGTTGGCGTGCATCTGGAGGATGCGGCCGATCCGCTCCTTGCGGTCCTTCGTGGCGTTCAGCACCGCGGAGCCGGTGGTGATCGTCCCGGAGTAGACGCGGAAGTACGTGAGCTTGCCGACGTACGGGTCGCTCATGATCTTGAACGCGAGCGCGGAGAACGGCTCGGAGTCATCGGCGTGGCGGGTGAGCTCCTCCTCGCCCTTCACGTCCGTCCCGTCGACCGCGGGCACCTCGAGCGGGCTCGGGAGGTAGTCCACCACCGCGTCGAGCAGCGGCTGGACGCCCTTGTTCTTGAACGCGGTGCCGCACAGGATCGGCACGGTCCCGGCCACGATCGTGGCGTGGCGCAGGCCCTTGCGCAGGTCGTCGGCGGTGATCTCCTCCTCACCGACGAACTTCTCGAGGACGTTCTCGTCGTGCTGGGAGATGACGTCGACGAGCTGCTCGCGCCACTGCTCGGCGTCGGCCTTCATGTCGTCGGGGATGTCGACGGTCTCGAACTCCTCGCCCATGCCGTCGTCCCAGACCAGCGCCTTCATCTGGAGCAGGTCGACCACGCCACGGAAGGCGCTCTCCGCGCCGATCGGCAGCTGGACGAGCGCGACCTCGGCGTCGAGGCGGTCCTTGATCATGTCCACGCACCGGTAGAAGTCGGCACCGACGCGGTCCATCTTGTTGACGAAGCACATGCGCGGGACGGAGTACTTGTTGGCCTGGCGCCAGACCGTCTCGGTCTGGGGCTCGACGCCGGCGACCGCGTCGAAGACCGCGACCGCGCCGTCGAGCACGCGCAGCGAGCGCTCGACCTCGACGGTGAAGTCGACGTGGCCGGGCGTGTCGATGATGTTGATCCAGCAGTCGCGCCACTTGCAGGTGGTCGCCGCGCTGGTGATCGTGATGCCGCGCTCCTGCTCCTGGACCATCCAGTCCATGACCGCCGCGCCCTCGTGCACCTCGCCGATCTTGTAGGTCCGGCCGGTGTAGTAGAGGATCCGCTCGGTCGTCGTCGTCTTGCCGGCGTCGATGTGCGCCATGATCCCGATGTTGCGCGTGCGCGCGAGCGGGTACTCCCGGATGACCGGCGCCGCACCCTTCTTCGAATCTCCAGCCATCTCTACGCTTCTCTCTACTTCTTCTCTTCTTCTACGTCTTCTTCGACCGCTACTTCGACGGAATCTGCCCCGACCTACAACACCTGGCCCGAGCAGGTGTTCCTGGGGGAGGCCGGAGCCGGCATGCCTCCGCCGAGCGAGTTGGGTGAGCGCCAGCGAACCCCTTGTCCGAGCGAACGGAGGCGTGCCGGCGGAGGTCCCGGCTCGGACCGTCACCCCACCACGACGGGCGCCGACTCAGATGCTTAAGCGAAGCTCCAAGGTCACACCTACCAGCGGTAGTGCGCGAAGGCCTTGTTGGACTCCGCCATCTTCTGCAGGTCGTCCTTGCGCTTGATCGCCGCACCGAGACCGTTCGACGCGTCCATCAGCTCACCCGCGAGCCGCTCGGCCATGGTCTTCTCGCGGCGTTGGCGCGAGTAGCCGACCAGCCACCGGATCGCGAGGGTCGTCGCCCGGCGCGGGCGGACCTCCATCGGGACCTGGTACGTGGCACCACCGACGCGCCGGCTCTTGACCTCGAGCGCGGGCCGGACGTTCTCGACCGCACGCTTGAGCGTGGGGACCGGGTCGCCACTCGTCTTGCGCTCGATCTCGCTGAGGGCGTGGTACACGATCTGCTCGGCGGTGGAGCGCTTGCCGTGCTGGAGCACCTTGTTGACCAGCTGGGTCACGACGACCGAGCGGTGAACCGGGTCGGGCAGGAGCTCCCGTCGGGGGGCAGGACCTTTGCGCGGCATCTCGTCAGCCCTTCTTCGCGCCGTAGCGGCTGCGGGCCTGCCTGCGGTTCGCGACACCGCTGGCGTCGAGCGCGCCGCGAACGATCTTGTACCGGACGCCGGGGAGGTCCTTCACCCGGCCGCCGCGCACGAGCACGATCGAGTGCTCCTGCAGGTTGTGGCCGATGCCGGGGATGTAGGCCGTGATCTCGATGCCCGTCGTCAGCCGGACACGCGCCACCTTGCGCAGGGCCGAGTTCGGCTTCTTCGGCGTGGTGGTGAACACGCGCGTGCAGACGCCGCGGCGCTGCGGTGAGCCCCGCAGGGCGGGCGTCTTCGACTTCTCGGTCTTGCTCTCCCGCCCCTTGCGGACGAGCTGGGCGATCGTGGGCACAGGTCTCCTGGTGCAATCGTTGCGCGGGTGATGCGTTGCGCGCGGTGGATCGGTCGTGCGAGTTCGGCTCGGGACTGCTCCCGGGAACGGGCCGGCGCCCCGAGGGGGCACGAAGCCGACCCAAGAGGATACACGGAGGCCGGCCCGTCCGGGCAAGCGTCTACTCCCCGGTGGCGCTCTCCCCCGGGCTGACGGTGTCGTCGGTGGCCGGTTCGGCCGGCGGGTCGGCGAGCGCCTTGATCACCGCGTCGGCGGCCGTGAGCGGGGTCGGGGCGTCCGCGGGAGACGCGTCCTCGACCGCGCCGGTGGCGAGCCCGATCGGCCCGGAGGCCGTGGGCACCGAGGCGACCGGGGCCAGGAACGAGGTGTCCTCGGCGCCGCCCTGGGCCACGAGCGAGGCCCGGAGCCGTTCGGCGAGGTCGAGGTCGTCCTCGTAGTCGCTGGTGTAGAAGGGCAACGGGGCGTAGTCGGGAGCCTCGGTGTCGACGTCGCGGTACTGGGGCATGCCGGTCCCGGCCGGGATCAGCTTCCCGATGATGACGTTCTCCTTGAGGCCCTCGAGGCCGTCGTTCTTGCCCTCGATCGCGGCTTCTGTGAGCACCCGGGTCGTCTCCTGGAAGGAGGCGGCGGACAGCCACGACTCGGTCGCGAGCGATGCCTTGGTGATCCCCATGAGCTCGGGACGGCCCTCGGCCGGGCGCTTGCCCTCGGCCACCAGCCGCTTGTTCACGTTCGCGAACTCCCGGGCATCGGCCTTCTGGCCGGGCAGGAACCACGAGTCGCCCGGCTCGGAGACCGCGACGCGCCGCAGCATCTGGCGCACGATCACCTCGACGTGCTTGTCGTGGATCGACACGCCCTGCTCCCGGTACACCTTCTGGACCTCGTCGCCGAGGTACTGCTGGGTGGTCCGGATGCCGTCGATGTCGAGGATCTTCTTCGGGTCCCGCGGCGTCTTGGCGTCGCCGGTCAGCTGCGCGCCCGCGACGACCTCGGCACCGTCCGCGATGCCCGGCGCGAGGTGGGTGCGCATGGAGACGGCGTGGAGCTCCTCGTCGCCGTCGTCCGCGACGATCGTGATCGTCCGCTCACCCTTCTCGTTCTCGCCGATGCGGATCACGCCCGAGCTCTCGGCGAGGAGCGCCGCGCCCTTCGGGGTGCGGGCCTCGAACAGCTCCACCACGCGGGGGAGGCCGTGGGTGATGTCCTCACCCGCGACGCCACCGGTGTGGAACGTCCGCATGGTCAGCTGGGTACCCGGCTCACCGATCGACTGGGCGGCGATGATGCCGACCGCCTCGCCGAGCTCGACGAGCTTGCCGGTCGCGAGCATCGTGCCGTAGCAGAGGCTGCAGACGCCGGCCTTGTACTTCGCGATCCCGGGGTCGTCCTCGGTCTGCGGTGCCGCCTCCTCGAGGCCCGGCTCGTCGCGCGGGAACTCGCACGTGAGCACGGAGCGCACGCGCACCCGGGTGACCGTCGGGTCCTTGATCAGCACCTCGAGCTCGACGTCGGTGATCTCCGTGTTGCGGGGGTACACCGTGCCGTCCTGGAGCTTCACGTCCTCCGAGAGGCAGCGGCTGAGCAGCCGGTTCTCCAGCAGGCGCGCGTGCTCGGGGTCGTCGAGCACGTCCTCGACCCAGATGCCCCGGACCGATCCGCAGTCGTGGTCCCGCACGATGAGCTCCTGCGCGACGTCGACGAGACGGCGGGTCAGGTAGCCGGAGTCGGCGGTCCGCAGTGCGGTGTCGGCCAGACCCTTGCGGGCGCCGTGGGTGGAGATGAAGTACTCCAGCACGGACAGGCCTTCACGGAAGTTGCTCTTGATCGGCCGCGGGATGATCTCGCCGCGCGGGTTCGCCACCAGGCCGCGCATGCCGGCGATC
>DASXYP010000007.1:0-24464 GCA_036502405.1 Acidimicrobiia bacterium | reverse complement strand
CACCAACAAGCTGATAGGCCGCGAGCCCATCCCGAAGCGGAATCCATTTCCTCATCTCGCCATGCGACATGATGAGGGCATCCGGTATTAGCACCGGTTTCCCGGTGTTATCCCGGTCTTCGGGGCAGGTTGCTCACGTGTTACGCACCCGTTCGCCACTTTCCACCCGGGCAAGCCCGGGCTTCACGTTCGACTTGCATGTGTTAAGCGCGCCGCCAGCGTTCGTCCTGAGCCAGGATCAAACTCTCCGTCAAGATCTCGCTCCCATGCGACCCCGAAGGGAAGGACGGGCACTTTGATCTGTGTGTTGAGAGCTGCCGGTCCGGGAACTGAGCCCATTCCGGCAACTGACTCGGCAGACATCCCGAGGGACGCCTACCGGTATTGACGTTTGAACATGTCCACATCGGCGCCGGCCCACGAGGGACCAGAGCCGGACGCGTCATGCCCGCACTGACTTTTGTGCATCACTGTTCCGTTTTCAAGGAGCCGCTGCCCGATGCTCGCGACTGTCCCGACCGGTGAGGTCGAGGCAACGAGTCGAGCTGACACCCATCCCCTGCTAGGGCCCTGGTTGCGGGCTCCGCGACCACCGAAGTGGCCACGTTCGAGACCGCCGAGGTGGTCCGAGGAGCGGGGGCGTCCGTGTCAATCCACCCCGCGAAGCCGTTGGCACGGTCTCCGTGGGCGGACTGACCAGACTAGGTGCCGCGGCACGCGCCGTCAAGCCGGGTGGTGCAGGAGCGGAGCCGCGACGGGCACTAGCCTGCCGCCCGTGGGAAGCAAAGGGAAGAAGGCGCGCAAGCCGCAGCACTCGCAGCACCTCCCCAAGGTGGGGTCGAAGACGGAGACCAGCCGTCTGATGCACGAGGAGCACGGAGCGATCGCCGACACGATGGGCATCGGCCACGCCGGCACGGGCAGCCGCTCTGCCGTCTTCGTCATCGGCGGGATCCTCCTGGCGCTCGCGGTGATCTCGCTGGTCATCCTCACCGTGGCGCTGAGCTAGCCGGTCACCCGCACCCGGGCCCAGGCACGCCTGCCCACCGAGACCAGGCGCCCGTCGATGTCGCCCGCGCCGACCTCGCCGTCCGGGTCGGTCACCTTCTCCTGGTCCAGGCGCACCGCGCCCTGCTCGATCTTGCGCCGGGCGTCCCTGCCCGAGCTGGCCAGGTCCAGGGCCGGGAGCAGCCGGAACCACTGGGTGGGCAGGTCCGCGCGCCCGATCCGGCGCTCCTCGACGTCACTCGGGACCGCGTGGTCCCGGAACACCCGGTCGAACTCGACCTCGGCCGCCTGCCCCGCCCCGCCGCCGTGGTAGAGGTCCACGACCGTACGGGCGAGCAGCCGCTTGGCCGCGACCGGGGCGAGCCTGCCGGTGCGCAGGTCCTCGGTCACCGCGTCGACCCGGTCCGGCAGCCAGCCCGTCGTCAGCTGGAACCAGCGCGGCATCAGCGCGTCCGGGATGCTCATGACCTTCCCGAACTGCTCCCCCGGCGGCTCGGCGATCCCCACGTAGTTCCCGAGCGACTTCGACATCTTCTGGACCCCGTCGAGCCCCTCGAGCAGCGGCGTCGTGAGCACGACCTGGGGGTCCTGGCCCGCCTGGGTCTGGAGGTGGCGCCCCATCAGGTTGTTGAACAGCTGGTCGGTGCCACCGAGCTCCACGTCGGCCCGGACCTCGACCGAGTCCGTGGCCTGCAGCAGCGGGTAGAGCAGCTCGGACAGCGCGATCGGTGACCCCTCGGCGAACCGGGTCGAGAAGTCGTCTCGCTCCATGATCCGGGCCACGGTCGTGCGGGCGGTGAGGCGGAGCACGTCCGCCATGTGCATCGTCGCCAGCCAGGCGGCGTTGCGGACCACCTCGATCCGGCCGGGGGTGAAGTCCAGGATCCCCCGGACCTGCTCCACGTAGGACGTGGCGTGCAGGTCGACCTGCTCGGGGGTCAGCGGCGGGCGGGTGACGGACCGGCCCGACGGGTCGCCGACCCGGGCGGTGAAGTCCCCGATGATCAGCACCGCGACGTGGCCGAGGTCCTGGAACTGACGGAGCTTGCGCAGCACCACCGCGAAGCCCAGGTGGATGTCCGAGGCGGTCGGGTCGATCCCCAGCTTCACCCGCAGCGGACGGCCGGTCCCCAGCTTCGCGGCGAGCTCCGGCTCGGCGATGCAGTCGACCGTGCCCGCGGTCAGGATCCGCAGCTGCTCGTCCACGGAGGCCACCGGGGCAACCTACCAGCGCGCCCGACGGACGCCGGCGAGGCCGGGCCCGGTTGCGGCTGCGCAACAATGTGGCGCGTGAGGAGAACCGTGGCGCTCAGCGTGGTGATCGTGGCCGCCCTGATCGCGGGCGGATGCCGCTACACCTCGGACCTCCACCTTCCCGAGCACCAGGCCGCGTCGTCCGACGTCCTCTGGTCCGACGGCAGCCTCATGACCACGTTGCACGGCGTCGAGGACCGCCAGCCGGTGGCGCTCGCCGCGATGGCGCCGACCCTGCCCCGCGCGGTCGTGGCGATCGAGGACGAGCGCTTCTTCGACCACGACGGTGTCGACGCCCGCGGCGTCCTGCGGGCGCTCACCCGTGACGTCCAGTCCGGCAACCTCGACCAGGGCGGCTCGACGATCACCCAGCAGTACGTGCGCGCGGTCATGCTCGGCCCGGAGAAGGACCTCGAGCGCAAGCTGCGCGAGGCGGTGATGGCGGTCCAGCTCGAGCAGCGCTACTCGAAGCACACCATCCTCGAGCGCTACCTGAACACGATCTACTTCGGCAACGGCGCGTACGGAGTGCAGGCCGCCGCGCACCGGTACTACGCCACCGACGTCCACACCCTGAACCTCGCCCAGTCCGCGCTCCTGGCCGGGCTCATCCGCTCGCCGGAGGACTACAACCCGTACCGGCACCCGGACGCGGCACTCGCCCGGCGCAACCAGGTGCTCGACCGGCTCCAGCACCTCCACCGGGCGTCGAGCGCGGACGTCGCCGCGGCCCGGGCCCAGCCGCTGACGCTCGCCCCGCTGACCGACGGTGCCCACTACCCCGCCCCGTACTTCGTCGGTCAGGTCACCAAGCTCATCCTGGACAACCCGGCGTTCGGCGCGACCCGGGACCAGCGCCGCCGCCTGCTGCTCGAGGGCGGGCTGCGGATCCACACCACCCTCGATCCCAGGCTGCAGGCGCTCGCGGAGCAGTCCGCGGCGCGGGTGCTCTCAGCGCCCGCCACGGATCCGGACGCCGCGCTCGTGTCGCTCGATCCCTCGACCGGGCAGGTCAAGGCGTACGTCGGCGGCGCGGACTTCTGGGGCCCCCAACCGTGGGCGAAGATCGACCTCGCGGACATCGACTGCTACACGCCGGGGACCGGGTGCCGCCAGGCGGGCAGCACGTTCAAGCCGTTCGTGCTCGGCGCCGCGCTCGAGGCCGGAGTACCCCTCTCGCGCACCTACCAGGCCCCCGCGTCGCTGACGATCCCGCTGCCGGGAGGACAACCGCCGTGGCTCGTGAACAACTACGACGGCACCGGCTCGGGTCGCATGGACCTCACCGAAGCGACCGTGGACTCGGTCAACACGGTCTACGCGCAGCTGGTGATGGACGTCGGCATCCAGCCCGTCATCGATCTCGCCGCGAAGATGGGCGTCCGGTCGCCCCTGCCCCCGGTGCCGTCGACCGCGCTGGGCAGCAACGGCGCGACCGTCCTCGACATGGCGTCGGCCTACGACACGCTCGCGGGCGACGGGATCCACACCGACCCGGTGTTCGTCACCCGGGTCACCACGAGCGACGGCACCGTCCTCTACCGGGCGCCGCTGCAACGGAGCCGCGCCATGCCCGAGACGACGGCCCGCACGATCACCGGCGTCCTCCAGCAGGTCGTGACGCGCGGGACCGGCGTGAACGCCCGTATCGGGCGCGCGGTCGCGGGCAAGACCGGGACCAGCGACAACTGGGCCGACGCCTGGTTCGTCGGGTACACACCGCAGCTGGTCACCGCGGTGTGGGTCGGCTTCCCGGCGAAGGAGATCAAGATGCGACCCCCGACGACCCGCATCACGGTCACCGGTGGCTCCTGGCCCGCCCAGATCTGGCAGGCCTACGAAGGCGGTGCGCTGGCCGAGACGCCGGTGGCCGGCTTCCCGGCGCCCGAAGCCCCGACCACGACGACCACGACCCGCGCGGCGCCCGCCGCGGCTCGGCCACCACTGCTCTCGGCGGTCGGGCTCAGCGTGGCCGACGCGACGCGCAACCTGCGCCAGACGGGCTTCCAGGTCCGGTTCGTCTCGGTGCCGAGCCGCGAGGTGGCCCCCGGCACCGTCGTCAGCCAGATCCCCGCCGCCGGGCGCCCGGCGAAGCCCGGGACCAGGGTGACGATCCAGGTGTCCTCGGGCCCGCCGCGCTCCCTTGCGGTCCCGAGCGTCCTCGGCGACTACGCCGACCAGGCGGCCACCGCCCTGCGCGCCGCGGGGTTCGAGGTGTCGGTCGTAGTGAAGGCCGAGCCACCGCCCGGCAGTCCGGCGCGCGCCGGGCGGGTCTGGATGCAGTCTCCGATCAGCGGCACGATCGCCGACGAGGGCACGACCGTCGCGTTGAGCGTGAACCCCGCGTACTAGCCGAAGATCTCCGGCGCTCCACCGCCGGACCGCGACCGCCGGCCGAGCGCCGGCGGTCATGAGCGGTGTGTCGGCCTCGGCGAGCCCGGCCGTCAGGGCGCGGAGTACGCGAGCGGCAGGGCGTCGAGGCCGCGCAGGACGATGCGGCCGTTCCAGGGTGGGTGCTCGTCGACCGGCTCGAGGTCCGCGAACCCACGCGCGAGCGCGGCGAACGCAGCCCGTGCCTCGACCCGAGCCAGCGTGGCGCCGAGGCAGTGGTGCACGCCGCTGCCGAACGAGAGGTGCTGGGCTGCGCCGGTCCGGCCGAGGTCGAGCTCGTCGGCGGTCTCGCCCCAGCGTTGCGGATCGTGATTCGCGCCGCCGAGGCAGGTGAGCACGAAGCTGCCGGCCTCGATCTCGTGGCCGTGCAGCTCGAAGTCCGTCACCGCGATCCGGCGGGAGAACTGCACCGGGCTGTCGAAGCGGAGGAGCTCCTCGACCGCGTTCTGGTCGAGGTCGGGGTCCCCGCGCAGGCGGTCGAGCTGGTCGCGGTGGCGCAGCAGCGCGAGCGTCCCGTTGCCGATGAGGTTCACCGTCGTCTCGTGCCCCGCGATGTAGAGCAGGATGACCTGGTCGAGCAGCTCCTGCTCGTCCAGCGCGTCGCCGTCCTCCTCGGCCGCGATCAGCGCGGAGAGCAGGTCGTCGCCGGGATCGCGGCGCTTCATGGCGATCACCTCGAGCACGTACGCGGTCATCGCGTCGCTGGCTGCCACCGCGGCCTGCGCCTCCTCGACCGTGAGGATCGGGTCGAGCGTCTTGACCACGGCGTGCGACCAGGTCCGGAGCTCGTCGCGGCGGCCGGTCGGCATCCCGAGCATCTCGGAGATCACCGTGAACGGGAGCGGGAACGCCAGGTCCGCGATGAGGTCCATGCGCCCGTCGCCGCGGGCGACGACCGCGCCCAGCGCCTCGGCGACCAGCCGCTCCACCTCCGGCCGCAGCGACTCGACCATCCGGGGCGTGAACGCCTTGGACACGAGGCGGCGCAGCCGGTCGTGATCGGGCGGGTCGAGGTTCAGGATGGCCCGGCTGCCCCGATCTCGATCGCCGAACACACCCGCGATCTCCGGATCGACGTCGACCCGGCCGGCGTTCGCGATCTCGACGCTGAGCGACGGGTCGCGCAGCACGCGCGCAACGTCCTCGTAGCGACTGAGCACCCAGGGCCCGATGACGCTCTGGTGCACCGGGTCCTGGTCGCGCAGCGCCGCGTAGTGCGGGTACGGGTCCTCGGCGTAGCCCGGCGCGAACGGGTTGAACAGCGGCGCGGACTCGGCGGTGGTCACGCCACGACGGTAGACCGCCGTTCAGCCGTGCGGGCGCGGATGCCGGCTCACGTTCTCGTTGCCGGCGACGAACCAGCGCCACCGGTTGGCGTCACCCTTGCCCGCAGCCAACCCGATCCGGGTCGAGCGACCCGGTCGGCGCGGGGGCGCGACATCGTCGTCGAAGATGCCGAACGGCCCCTCCAGCAGGCTCACCCCGTCGTCGGAGCCGACGAGTCCGAGTGCCTGGGTCAGCCGCGCCGGACCGGAGCAGAGGTCGCGGTCGCGGCGGGCGGCCGGGCGCCGCGCCCGCATCACGTCGATCCCCTCGAGCGGCTCGCCGGCGCGCAGCAGCACCGCGCCCGCGTCGCCGGCCGACGCCTGCGCGACCACGTTCGCGCACCAGTGCATGCCGTAGGTGAAGTACACGTACAGGTGACCGGGAGGCCCGAACATCGTTCCGGTTCGAGGGGTGCGACCCCGGTACGCGTGGCTCCCGGGGTCGACGGAACCCCGGTACGCCTCGACCTCGACGATGCGCGCCACCAGGCGACCCTCGGGGTCGTCATGGACCAGGAGCTTGTTCAGCAGGAGCGGCGCCAGCGCGAGCGAGTCGCGCGCGTAGAACGCCGGGGTCAGTCGTCGAGCCACAGCTGCTGGCGTTGCAACAGCTCGCCCGCGGCCTCGAGCTGGATCGCGACCGGCCCGGGACCGGCGCCGCCGGGCGACGTCCGGCGGCGCACGGCCGCGCCGGCTTCGAGCAGCTCGAGCGCGTCGGCACCGAGGTGGGGCTCCGCCTCGACGAGCTCCTCGAGCGGGATGTGCCGCTCGACCGACTGGCGCACGAGCGACCCGACGACGGCGTGCGCCTCGCGGAACGGCATGCCCGTGCGGACGAGATGCTCGGCCAGATCGGTCGCGGCCGACGACGCGACGTCCGCCGCGGCGCGCATGCGGACGACGTCGAAGACGGCCGCGTCGAGCAACCCGCCGAGCGCGAGCAGGGTGAGCTCGAGCGTGTCGATCGCGTCGAAGAGCGGCTCCTTGTCCTCCTGGAGGTCGCGGTTGTACGCGAGCGGGAGGCCCTTGAGGGTGGCGAGCAGCCCGGTGAGGTGCCCGATCAACCGGCCGGCCTTCCCGCGTGCGAGCTCCGCGATGTCAGGGTTCTTCTTCTGCGGGAGCATGGAGGAGCCGGTCGCGAACGCGTCCGGGAGCTGCAGGAAGCCGAACTCCTCGCTCGACCAGAGCACGACCTCCTCGCCGATCCGCGAGAGGTGCACCTGGGTCAGCGCGGCCGCGAAGAGGGCCTCGGCGACGAAGTCGCGGTCCCCCACCGCGTCGAGCGAGTTCTCGAACCGCGCCGCGAACCCGAGCGTCCGCGCGACATGGTCCGGATCGAGGGGCAGGCTCGAGCCCGCGAGCGCGCCGGCGCCGAGCGGCGAGACGTCCGCCCGGGTGACGACGCCCTGCCAGCGCTCGACGTCGCGGGCGAGTGCCCAGACGTGCGCGAGCAGATGGTGCGCGAGCAGCACCGGCTGGGCCCGCTGCAGGTGCGTGTAGCCGGGAAGGTAGGCGTCGTCGTCGCACTCGTCGGCCCTCCGTACCAGCACCGACTGCAGCGCGTGGATCCGGGCGACGACGGCGCGCGCCTCACGGCGGACCCAGAGGCGCAGGTCCAGTGCGACCTGGTCGTTGCGACTGCGGCCGGTGTGGAGCTTGGCGCCCGCCGACCCCGCGAGCTCGGTCACCCGGCGCTCGACCGCCGTGTGGATGTCCTCGTCGGTCGCCGCGAAGGCGAACGACCCCTCGTTCAGCTCGACGCCGACCCGGTCCAGCGCGTCTGCGATCGCGAACCGCTCCTCCTCGGTGAGCAGCCCGACCGACGCCAGCATGTCGACGTGGGCGCGCGATCCGGCGAGGTCGTCGTGCGCCAGGCGCCGGTCGAACGGCAGGCTGACGCTCAGGGCCATCAGCGCCTCGGACGGGCCGACGCCGAACCGTCCGTGCCAGAGCGGCTTGGCGTCGTCCGCCGTCATCGACCGGACCCGGGATCGACGGGCTGGGGTGGGACTCCGGGCTCCTCGCTGCGCTGACGCTTCGACCAGGTCTCCACCGAGAGGCCCCAGAGCCGGACGAACCCGGCCGCGTCCTCGTGGCGGAAGGCGTCGTCGGCCTCGTACGTGGCCAGCGCGTAGTCGTAGAGGCCCCGCTCGGCGCGACGTCCGGACACGAAGCACCGTCCCGGCTCGAGCCGGAGCCGCACCTCTCCGGTGACGTGGCGCTGCGTCGAGTCGACGAACGCGTCGAACGCCTCGCGCAGGGGTGAGAACCACAAGCCGTCGTATACGAGCTCCGAGTAGCGCGGCTCGAGGCGTGACTTCTCGCGCGCGACGTCCCGTTCGAGCGTGATCGATTCGAGGTCGGCGTGCGCGAGCATCAGCGCGAGCATCCCCGGGCACTCGTAGGTCTCGCGGCTCTTGATTCCCACGCGCCGGTTCTCGACCATGTCCAGGCGCCCGAACCCGTAGCCGCCGACGATCGGGTTGAGCTCGTTCAGGATCTCGTGCAGCGGCAGGACGGCACCGTCGAGCGCGATCGGCACGCCACGGTCGAACCGGATCACGACCTCCAACGTCTCGCGAGGTGCGTTCGCGACCGACCGGGTGATCTCGTACACGTCCTCGGGCGGCGCGACCCAGGGGTCCTCCATCTCACCGCACTCGATCGCCCGGCCGACGATGTTCTCGTCGATCGAGTACGGCTTCGCCTCGGTCACCGTGATCGGGATGTCGTAGCGGGCGGCGTACTCGATCGAGTCCTGCCGGCTGAAGCCCCAGACGCGGACGGGCGCGAGGACGTCGAGGTCCGGAGCGAGCGCGCGGACGCTCACCTCGAACCGCACCTGGTCGTTGCCCTTGCCGGTGCAGCCGTGCGCGACCGCGTCCGCGCCGTGCTCGCGCGCCGCGGCGACGAGGTGGCGGGCGATGACGGGCCGTGAGAGCGCGGAGACGAGCGGGTACTTGCCCTCGTAGAGCGCGTTCGCCTTGATCGCGCGAGCGACGTACTCCCGGGCGTACTCCTCACGGGCGTCGACGACGAGCGCTTCGATCGCGCCGGCCGCGAACGCCCGGGCGCGCATCGCATCCCAGTACGCGGCGTCGGCGTCGGGCACCTGGCCCACGTCGACGGCCATGGCGACGACCTCTGCGCCCCACTCCTCCTGGATCCACCGCACCGCGACCGACGTGTCGAGCCCACCCGAATAGGCGAGCACCACCCGCTTGGCGTTGACCGGCTCCACCACTGCTTCCTCCTCCTACCGTGCAGGAACGACCTGCAGATCCGTCCGACCGGGCAACCGCTAGAGACCCGCGAGCTCCGCGAGGCGCATCGCGACCGGGGCGCCGCCCGCGGCCTCGGCGCAGACGACGATGATCGTGTCGTCGCCGGCGACGTTGCCGAGCACGTCCGGGAACCCCGCCCGGTCGAGCGCCGAACCGATGACGTGCGCCGACCCCGGCGACGTGCGCAGGAGCGCGAGGTTGCCCGAGTGCGAGACCTCGACGACGAACTCGCCCATGACCCGCCGGAGATGGTCCTCCGGCGGCGCCTTGTCCTTCGAGTGCTCCGGCACCGCGTACGCCATCGCACCACCGGGGATGCGCACCTTGACCGCGCCGAGGTCCTCGAGGTCACGGCTGACCGTGGCCTGCGTCGCGAGCACCCCCTCCGCGCCGAGGAGCTCGACGATCTGGGCCTGGCTCGAGATGACCTGCTCCTCGAGCAGGCGGGCGAGCCGGTGCTGGCGCTGGGGCTTGCCGAGCGTCGCCATCAGCGCGACTCGGCCACGATGAGCTGGAACAGCGCCCGGGCCACGTGCATCCGGTTCTCCGCCTGCTGCCAGACCACGCTCGCGGGGCCTTCGAGCACCTCGGCGGTGACCTCCTCGCCGCGATGGGCGGGCAGGCAGTGCAGGAAGTACGCGTCCGGGCCGGCGACCTCCATCAGCGCCGCGTCGACCTGCCACCCCGAGAACGCCTCGCGGCGCACCCCGGCCTCGTGCTCGTCCCCCATCGACGTCCACACGTCGGTGTAGACCGCGTCCGCCCCCTTGACCGCCTCGTGCGGGTCGCCGATCAGGTCGATCGTCCCGCCGAGGTTGCGGGCCCGGTCCACGACGTCGTCCTCGAGCTCGTACCCCGCGGGCGACGACACCGTGAGCTCGAGCCCGGTGAGCGCGGCGCCGAAGGCGAGCGATGCGGCGACGTTGTTGCCGTCACCGACGTACACGAGCCGGCGGCCCTCGACGGCCCCGAAGAGCTCGCGCAGGGTCAGCAGGTCGGCGAGCGCCTGGCACGGGTGGGCCCGGTCGGAGAGCAGGTTCACCACCGGCACGTCGACCGCGTCCGCGATCCGCTCGAGCACCCCGTGGGTGAACACCCGCGCCGCGATGATCCGGCAGTACGCAGCCAGGGTCCGCCCGACGTCCTCGGCGGTCTCCCGGGTGTCGATGCCCACCTCTTCGGCCCGCAGGTAGACGGGGTGCCCGCCGAGCGCCACGACGGCCATCTCGCTGGACGCGCGCGTCCGGGCCGACGGCTTCTCGAAGAGCAGCGCCACACCGTGGTCGGCGAGCACGTGGGGGATCTCGTCGGGTCGGGCCTTGCCCGCCGCCGCGACGTCGAGCACCGTCTGCAGCTCGGCCGGACTCAGGTCGTCGACCTCCAGGAAGTCCCGGGTCATGGCGTGAGCACCTCCTCGATGATGGCGACGGCCGCGTCGATCTCCTGCTCCGTGACAAGGAGCGAGGGCGCGAGGCGCAGCGCGGTCGGTGTCACCGCGTTGACCACGAGACCCCGGTCCAGGCACTCGCGGGCCACGGTGGCGGCATCGGTGCCGGGCTCGAGCTCGATCGCGAGCAGCAGGCCGGGGCCGCGCACCGAGTGGACGCCCGGGACTGCGGTCAGCGCCTTGGTGAGCCGATCACCGGCTTCGGCCGCGCGCCGGGGCACGTCTTCACGCTCCATCACGTCGAGCACCGTGAGCGCACATCGCGCGGCGAGGGGCTGGCCGCCGAAGGTCGTCGCGTGGTCGCCGGCGCGGAACGCGGCCGCGACGTCGACCCGGGCCCAGCACGCGCCGATCGGGAGCCCGTTGCCCAGCGCCTTGGCCATCGTCACGATGTCGGGCCGGACGTCACCGCCGTGCTCGAAGCCGAACCACCGGCCCGTGCGGCCGAGGCCGGTCTGCACCTCGTCGACGATCAGCAGCGCCTCGCGCTCGTCGCACAGCCGGCGGACGGCCTCGAGGTACCCCGGTGGCGCGGGCTGGACCCCGCCCTCGCCCTGCACCGCTTCGAGCAGGACCGCGCACACGCGCTCGTCCATCGCGGCGGCGAGCGCATCGAGGTCGGCGAACTCGACCTGGCGGAAGCCGACCGGGAGCGGTTGGAACGTCTCCTGCTTCTGTGGCTGGCCCGTCGCGGCGAGAGTGGTGAGCGTGCGGCCGTGGAACGAGTTGAACGCCGAGAGGACGTGGAACCGCTCGGGCCCACCGTTGCTCTGCCCGTAGCGCCGGGCGAGCTTGATCGCGCACTCGTTCGCCTCGGCTCCCGAGTTGGCGAAGAACACCCGCCCGGGCTGACCGGTCGCCGAGGTCAGCAGCAGGTCGAGGCGCTCGCCCAGCTCAGGTTGCACCGCGTTGTAGTACAGGTTCGACACGTGGACCAGCGTCCGCGCCTGGTCCGCGATCGCGTCCGCGACCTCGGGGTGCGCGTGACCGATCGACGTGACCGCGAGCCCGCCGAGGAAGTCGAGGTACTCCTTCCCCGTGCTGTCCCACAGGCGTGTCCCCGCACCGCGCACGAACGCGACCGGGATCCGCCCGTAGGTCTGCATGACGTGCTCGGCGTCGAGCGCCTGCAGGTCTTCCAGCGTTCCGCGCTCGGGGCTCATGGATCCACCATCGTGCCGATGCCCTCCCGGGTGAAGAACTCGAGGAGGAGCGCGTGCGGGATGCGCCCGTCGAGGATGTGCGCGCGGGTCACCCCGGCGCGCAGCGCCTGCACGCAGGAAGTCAGCTTCGGGACCATGCCCCGGTCGGCCTTGCCTGCGACGACCAGCTGCTCCAGGCCGGCCGCGTCGGTGCGCGAGATGAGCGTGCTCTCGTCCGGATAGTCGGCGTAGACCCCGGCGACGTCCGTGAGGTAGACGAGCTTCTCCGCGTCGAGCGCCTCGGCGATCGCGCCCGCCACGGTATCGGCGTTGACGTTGTACGCCTGACCCGCGTCGCCCATCCCGATGGTGGCGATCACCGGGATCAGCTCCTCGCGCAGCAGCCGCTCGATGATCGACGCGTCGATGTGGGCGACGTCGCCGACGAACCCGAGCCGCTCGTCGCGCGGCTCGACCTGGATCAGGCCCGCGTCCTCACCGGAGAGCCCGACCGCGTACGAGCCGTGCTGGTTGACCGATGCCACGATCTCGCGGTTGACCTTCCCGACGAGGGCCATCCTCGCGATGTCCACCGTCTCGGCGTCGGTCACCCGCAGACCGTCGACGAACTCAGGCTCCTTCCCGAGACGCCGCATGAGCTCGCTGATCTGTGGCCCGCCGCCGTGGACGACCACCGGGTTCATCCCCACCAGGCGCATGAGCACGACGTCCTGCGCGAACAGGTCCGCGAGCGCCGGATCGTCCATCGCGTGGCCGCCGTACTTCACCACGACGGTCCGCCCGCTGAACTCGCGGATGTACGGCAGCGCCTCGGCGAGGATCGCCGCCTTGTCGTGCGCGGTCGCGAGCCGGACGTCGTCGAGCGCCTCGGTCCCGGTCACGACGTCCCCCGGTTCTCGTCGATGTAGGCGTGCGACAGGTCGGTGAACAGCATGCTCGCCTCGTGCACACCAGCACGGAGATCGCACTCGATGTGGATCTCCGTCGCCTTCATCGTGGCCGCGAGCGCGTCCGTATCCGCGCCGGCCGCGATGCCGGCGCGGCACGCGACCACGCCGTTGTAGGCGATCTCCACGTCTTCCTGCTCGAAGCTCGCGCCACTCACGCCCAGCTCCGAGAGCACGCGCCCCCAGTACGGGTCCTCACCGTTGAGCGAGCACTGGACGAGCTGCGACGCCGCGACCTGGCGCGCCGCGCGCCGGGCGTCGTCGTCGGAGCCGGCGCCACGCACGGTGACCCGGGCCAGCTTCGTCGCGCCCTCGGCGTCACGCGCCATCTGCTCGGCCAGCGATGCGCAGACCTCGGTGAGCGCGTCGGCGAAGACGCCCAAGCTGCGGTCATCGCCGATCGCCACTCCCGAAGCCCCGTTCGCGAGCACCAGGACGGTGTCGTTGGTGCTGGTGCAGGCGTCCACGCACAGCTGGTTGAACGAGTCGTCGACCGCGCGCCGGAGCGCGGCCTGCAGCAGGGCCCCGTCCAGCGCGGCGTCCGTGGTGACCACCGCGAGCATCGTCGCCATCGCGGGCGCCAGCATCGCCGCGCCCTTCGCCATCCCGCCGACGACCGCCTCCGTCCCCGCGACCGTGGCGACCGCCTCCTTGCGGACGGTGTCCGTGGTGAGGATGGCTTCGGCCGCGGCGTCCGACCCGTTGAGACCGGCGGCGAGCTTCGGGATGCCCTGCTCGAGCGCGGCCATCGGCATGAAGTACCCGATCAGGCCGGTCGAGCAGACGAGGACGTCCGTGGCTTCGCATCCGAGCCCCGACCCGGTCAGCGCGGCCATTCGCCGGGCGTCGGCGCGACCCTGCTCGCCCGTCGCCGCGTTCGCGTTGCCCGAGCTCAGGACCACCGCGGTGGCGTGCTCACTCCGGAGGTGCTCCCGGCTGACCTGGACCGGAGCGGCACACGCGACGTTGCGGGTGAACACGCCCGCGGCCGGCACCGCGCGCCGGTCGGCCGTGGTCACGATCGCGAGGTCGGGCTGCCCGGCCGGCTTGATCCCGCTCGCGAGCCCGCCCGCCTCGAAGCCGGATGCCGCCGTGACGCTCATGATTCCCGCTCCTGGCCCTGCGGGCCCGGCCACTCGGACCACGCTGCGCTCATGGCCAGGTGCCGATCGCGTGGAGACCGGCGGCCTCGGGCAGGCCGAGGACGAGGTTCGCGTTCTGGATCGCCTGGCCGGACGCGCCCTTCACGAGGTTGTCGAGCACCCCGATCGCGAGGACCGAGTCGGTGCGCTCGTCGTAGCGGACGGTGACGAGGGCGCCGTTGCCGCCCGTCGTCGCCTTGGTCGCCGGCGCCGCATCGACGACGCGCACGAACGGCTCCCCCGCGTAGTAGTCGCGGTAGGTCGCGAGGAGCGAGTCGGTGCTCAAGCCGGTCTCCGCGGGGCGCGCGTGACAGGTCGCGTGGATGCCGCGGACCATCGGGACCAGATGGGGTGTGAACAGCACCTGGACCTCGGCGTCGCCGATCCGGCTGAGGGCCAGCTCCATCTCGGCGGTGTGCCGGTGGGTCAGCACTCCGTAGGCCGTGACGCTCTCGTCGACCTCGGAGAAGTGGCTCGTGTGCTTGAGGCCGCGACCCGCGCCGGAGACGCCCGACATCGCGTCGACGACGACGCCGCGCGGCTCGACGAGTCCCCGCGCCACGAGCGGTGCGAGCGCCAGCGCGGCCGCGGTCGGGTAGCACCCGGGCGACGCGACGTGGGCGTGCCCGCCGATCGTGTCCCGGAACAGCTCGGGCAGTCCGAACGCGAAGCGGTCGATCAGCTCGGGGGCCTGGTGGTCCTCGCCGTACCACTGCGCGTAGGCGGGCGCCGGGAGCCGGAAGTCCGCTCCGAGATCGACGAGGTGGGCCACGGTGTCCACGAGCTGGGGCGCGATCTGCTGCGACTCGCCGTGGGGCAGCGCGAGGAACGCGAGGTCCAGCTCCCCCAGCGCGATCGCGTCGAACGGCACGTACTCGAGGCCCGGGTAGGCCGCGCCGAGCGACGGGTAGAGCGCGCCGACCGAGGCCCCCACGTTCGACGACGCGGTGACGTGGACGACGTCGATGTCCGGGTGCCCGGCCAGGAGTCGGAGCAGCTCGGCGCCCGTGTAGCCCGACCCCCCGACCACTCCCACCTGATACGCCATGCCGCATAGCATACAGCACTCTGCATACCGGGGTGGATCTGGCCCGAACGTCCGTCGGGCGGCTCGTCGGCGCACTCAGTCCGGGTCGGAGCCTCGAGGGCGGCGGCCGGCGACGATCAGGGTCGCGATCCCGGCGGGGATGATCACGAACGGCGGCAGCCACGGGGCGACCCGGGAGGAGGCGACGAAGAGCACCACGAACACCGCCATCACGAGGACCAGCGCGAGGACGGCGAAGGGCCCACCCCGGATCCAGATCCAGAACATCGAGCCCAGTCTGGTCGCGAGCCACGGGCGCGCGCGCCGGGTCGTGGTACACACGAGCCGTGAGCGGAGCCGACGACCGATCCGGCCCGGGAGCGCCGCGCCCGTCCTTCGACGATCTCACGCCGGGGATGCGCGTCGGTCCCCTCACGTTGGCCGTGTCGCGCGCCGCGAACCAGCGCTACTGGTCCTCCGCCGGCGTGGACCATCCGCTGCTGCGGGCCGGTGCGCTCTACCCACCCATCGCGGCGAACCTCACGGTCCTCGCGGTGCAGAGCGTCCTCGACCTGCCCCTGCTCCAGACCGGGCAGCAGATCGTCTGCCACCGGCGCGCCGACGCGGACGTGGAGCTCACCGTCACCGGCCTGGTCACGGATCGTCACGAGAAGCGCGGCCGGGACTACGCGGTCGTGACCGCCGAGGTCACTCTTCCCGACGGCGCGCCCCTGTGGACCTCCGTCGCGACCTTCAGCGCGGCCGGCTCGTGAACCGCAGCCTCGAGCTCACCCCCGAGCTGCTCCGCGCCTATTCCCGACGCGGCAACTTCCACTCGGATCCGGATGCCGCGGCGGCCCTCGGGTACGACCACCTGGTCGCGCAGGGCATGCAGGTCGCAGGTCCCGCGTACGGGCTGCTCCTCGACGCGTGGGGTGAGGAGTTCCTCGCGCACGGCACGATCGAGCTGAAGTTCGTCGGACCGGTGGTGGACGGCGAGACCGTCGACGCAACCGTGGACGGTGACGACGACGTCGCGACCATCACGGTCGAGAACCGGACCGCCGGTCGCACCGCGGTCGTCGGACAGGCCCACCGCCGCTCCCCGGGCAGGTCGGCGTGACCGAGCTCCGACCGCATCCGTGGAACACCGGCTTCACGTGGCCGGCGCACCCCGGTCCGTTCCGCGTCGTCACCCCCGGGCAGGCGGAGGCCTACGACACCCAGGGCTTCTTCGTGCTCCAGGACGCGGTGGATGCCGACACCCTCGCCCGCCTCGATGCCGCGATCGCACCGTTCGACCGGGAGGTGATCGACTTCCTGCGCACCCGCCCCGACGGCCGGTTCAGCATCGCCGGCGTCGACACCGTCTCCATCGCGATCCATCTCACCCCGCGCTCCGAGGTGCTGCGCGAGTTCTGCGCCGCCCCCCTCTTCGCCGATCTGTGCCACGACCTGATCGGACCCGACGCGCGGCTCTACTGGGAGCAGTCGGTCTACAAGCAGCCGGACGGTCGTGAGCCGGTCCTCTGGCATCAGGACAACGGCTACACGTACGTCGAGCCGCAGGCGTACCTCACGTGCTGGGTCGCTCTCACCGACGCGACGCTCGAGAACGGCTGTGTCCACGTCCTTCCCGGGGTGCACCGGCAGGGGACGATCGCGCACCGGGACACGCCGATCGGCTACGAGTGCTGCGACGACCCCGACCGTGCGGTGGCCGTGCCGGTGAAGGCGGGCAGCATCGTCGTGTTCTCGTCGCTCACGCCGCACACCACCGGGCGCAACACGACCGGCGACGTGCGCAAGGCCTACATCCTCCAGTACGCACCCGAGGGCGCGGTGACACTGCAGGGTGATCCCGCCGAAGGCTCCCCCACGGGCCGCGTTCTGCAGAACGATCCCGCCCGCCAGTTCCCCGTGCTCGTCGCCAACGAACGGCCGACTGGCTCCTAGCCGACCTCGACCAGCGATCCCGACGCGTCGCGCTCGAAGGTGACCTCGCAGTACGGCAAAAGAAGCCCGGCCGGCGCGCTCCCCATCTCGGGCTCGGGCACCCGGTCGAGGTCAGTTCTGCAGTCCGGGCAGGCGACGGTCATCCGCGCCGACGGTAGATCGCGGTTGGACAGCACATCAGCGAAGCCCCCGTGAGGGACTCGAGTTCAGGGACGGGCGTAGCCTTTCAGAATGCGCAAAAAGGTCATGGCAGGAGTAGCGGTGCTCGTCGTGTCGCTCGGGGGCCTGGTCGGCGTCGCAGCGACCACCGCGTCGGCGAGCCCGGGGAACCCGGTCGGCGCGTTCGACAGTGTGTCGGCGCGCTTCGACGGGAACTGGTTCATCACGGGGTGGGCTGCGGACGGAGACACTCCGGGACAGCCGGTCCAGGTCCGCTTGGTGTTCGCCAACAACAAGTTCGTCCAGTACGTGGCGACGGGGGATGCGCGGCCAGACGTCGGGAGCGCGGTTCCGGGTGCGGGACCCTCGACTGGATGGCACGCCACGATCGATCTGATCACCCTGTACGCGCTCGGAAAGGGAACCCCGCTGTGCGCTTGGGCAGTCAACACTGGCGTTGGGTCCGACGCTCTGCTCGGCTGCCGCGCCCTGCCCACATCGGGGAGCAGCCCGTTCAATCCCCGCGGTGCACTCGATCGCGCTAGCTCGACGCCGGGACTTCTGAGAGTGACCGGATGGGCAAGCGACCCGGATGGAGACCCGACCACCCAGCTGCGGATCTCCATCGATGGCGTGCTGCGCGTCGCGGATGTCGCGGCCAGCGCGCGACCTGACGTTGCCAAGATCGGGCTCAGCCTCACGTCGGGCTTCGATATCACGATGCCCTTGCTTCCTGGCGGCCATGGGGTGTGCGTCTACGCGCAGAACACGGGACGCGCCGGCTTGCAGAACACGACTGTCGGTTGCGTCATCGTGGCCACACCCGGGGTGCAACCTGCAGGGGCTCACGACCCGGTCGGCAGCCTGGACAGCGCGTCGATGTTCTCCACGATCTGCGGGCCGTGCCTTACCAGCTTCTACCCCGTTGGTTGGGCCTACGATCCGGATTCCGCCGGGCCCATCGTCGTGCGGGTTCGAGCGATCACGCATAGTCCCTACGTCCCGAAGACATATGAAAACGGGAGAGCCGACAATCCGACGGGCGCCCCGCGTCCGGACGTGCAGGCGGCGATTCCGCAGGCCGGGCCCAATGCCGGGATCACACATCAGAACGCCCTCGGCGGCTCGTACTTCGACGCGTTCGACTGGATGTGTGCCTACGCCCAAAACGTTGGCGCAGGAGCCAGCCGGTTCCTCGGGTGCACGACGAAGTCCTAGGGCGTGGTCGCCGGCTCGACCCGCGGCCATTGCCCCGAGGTTGCGAAGCTAGGCGGGTGCCGCGCTGCACGTCCCGATCGACGCAAGCGTCATCCCGGAGAACGTCGCCGTCTCCCTGGGTGAAAGGCGAGCCGGGCTGCACGTGAACTTGTACTTCGTGGACGGCGACGGAGAAAACCCGTTGATCTGCACAGCGGGCGACGGACGTCCGTGGGCCGGGAACACCATCGATACCTTGATGGCTCGCTTCACCGTCGACGTCCGTGATGTGCACCGGCGCTTGCTCGTGCCGACGAACGACGAATCGCCGGTGCTTCTTCACGTTCGCCCCCACGCGTGTTGCCCTGCTCGGACGGTAGGGCCGGCTGCCCGAATCGCCAAGTCGCCACTTCGTTTCGGTGCGGGTTCGCGTCGCCGGAGCGACGCGAAGTCACACCGAAAGCAGTCGCGGACGCCGGCCGGACGGGTCAGGGACGGGGGGCGGGGCGGGGATCGGAGCCCTCGCCGGGCAGGAGGCTCTTCTGGTCGAGCGTGTAGAGCAGTCCGAGCGACGGCAGGATCACGATCGCCGCGATCACGAACACCACGACGATGGCCTGCAGCGTGCCGTCGGGCGCGGCGCCGGCGGCGACCTTGGTGCTCGTCGGCAGCAGGTACGGCCACTGGGCGACGCCCCAGGCGATGACGACGGTCGCGACCGCACCGATCGCGAGCACGCGGGCCCACCGGAACGTCGAGCGCACGAGCAGGGTGAGCGAGCCGATGCCGCAGATCGCGGACGCGATCACGAGCGGCAGCGCGCGCGAGGTCAGCCCGTCGAACACGTAGCGCGCGTCCGCACGCAGCACGAAGATGCCCGTGAACGCGACGAGCCCGGCCACGACTGCGGCCACGACGGCGCGGCGGCGGAAGTACTCCACCATCTCGGCGTCCTCGATCCGGCGAGCGTCCCACGTCAGGTACACCGCGGCGAGGTAGGCGACCACGACGACCGCGAGCACGCCGCCGAGGATCGACGTCGGGTTCACCCAGCTGTCCCAGGGGTCGCCGGCCCGCCCACCGGCGGGGACCCGGCCCGACGCGATCGCGCCGGCCACCGCACCCATGCAGTACGGCACGAGCACCGACGAGAGCGCGAACGCGGCACCGAAGTTGCGCTGGTCCCGGGTGCGGAAGACTGACTTCCGGAACGCGAAGCTCGAGCCGCGCAGCACGATGCCCAGCGCGGCGAGCGTCAGCGGGACGAACAGCGTGAGCGTGATCGACGCGAACGTCTCGGCGAATCCGGTCCACAGCACGACCAGGCAGAAGATCAGCCAGACGTGGTTGGCCTCCCAGACCGGCCCGATCGAGTGGTCGACGAGCGCACGCGGCCGCTCGCCCCGCTTCGCACCGCCCGCGACCAGGTCCCAGAAGCCGGCGCCGAAGTCGGCGCCGCCGAAGACCGCGTACGCGGTGACCCCGAAGAACAGGATCGCCGCGACGACGTCGGCCCAGCTCACCCGACCGGCTCCTTGGGCGCAGGCGCCGGCGCCACCGGCTCACGGGGGCCGTACGGCACGTCGCGCTCCGACTCGCCTTCCGAGTCCCGCCACCGGCGGCTCATGCCCCGCAACACCAGGATCGTGGTCACCCCGACGACCGCGTACACGACGAGGACCACGAGGAAGGTCAGCCACACGCCCGTGTTCGTCGTTGCCCCGTCGACGACCTTCATCTGCTTGAACACGATCCACGGCTGGCGTCCGACCTCCGTGACGACCCAGCCCGCCTCCATCGTCACGACCGAGAGCACCCCGGCGCACGCGGCGAGCCGCAGGAACCACTTCGACTTCGGGAGGTCCCGCTTCCAGAGCCAGTACAGGCCGAACCAGGCCGAGAGCAGGAACAGCGCGGTGCCGAGCCCGATCATCACGTCCCACGCGAGGTGCACCACGTTGGCCTGCGCGATCGTCGGCTGGTCTCCTGCCGGGAACGCGTTCCGCCCCTGGACGACGGTGCTGGTCCCGTCCCGCGGGTTCGAGAGGATCGACGCGAGGCCCGGGATGGGGATGCCGCCGGTGACGGTCCCGTCCTTGTTCAGGTGGCCGAGCAGCGTCTCGGGCACGTCGCCCTTGGTCTTCGGGACCAGCTCGATGGCCGCGAACTTGATCGGCTCGTTCTGGTACACCCAGCGCGCGAGCGTGTCCCCGACCGCCATCTGCACCGGGGTCGCGATCGCCGCGACGGTGAACGGGATGATGAACCCGAGCCGGTGGTACCGGTCGCGCCGGCCTCGCAGCATGCCCATCGCGTAGACCGACGCGATCAGGAACCCACCGACGAGGTACGCGGCCACGACCATGTGCGCGGCCTCGTACGGCATCGCCTTGTTGAAGATGACTGCGATCGGGTCGACGTCCACGATCTTGCCGGCCGAGCTGAGCGTGTAGCCCGACGGCTCATTCATCCACGCGTTGGCCGCGATGACCGAGACGCTGCCGCCGATCCCCGCGACGACCACGGGCACGCCGGTCCAGAAGTGGGGCCACGGCTCGAGCCGGCGCCAGCCGTAGATGTAGATCGCGACGAAGATCGCCTCGGTGAAGAAGAACAGGCCTTCGATGGCGAACGGGATGCCGAACGCCTCGCCCCACCGACCCATGAACTTCGGCCAGAGCAGGCCGAACTCGAACGTCAGCACCGTCCCGGTGACGGCCCCGACCGCGAAGGTCACTGCCATGTACTTCGACCAGCGCTGCGCGAGCAGCATCGCGTCGGCATCGTCGTGCTTGATCCCGCGGTAGTTCGCGATGAGAGCCATCGCCGCCCACGACACCCCGAGCGGCACGAGGATGATGTGGAAGCCGAGCGTGAACGCCATCTGGGACCGGGCCCAGGGCACGGGATCGACCGCGAGGATCGAGACCGGGAGTCCCAGCATCAGGCCTCGAGCAGCCCGAGCTCTCGAGCCCGCGCGACCGCGTCGCCCCGCGACGAGACGCCGAGCTTGCGGTAGATCGAGATCGCCTGCGTCTTCACGGTGTTGCGGGAGACGAACAGCTTCTCCGCCATCGCCTGGAAGCTGAGGTGCGTGGGGAGGAAGGCCAGCACCCGGAGCTCCGCCGTCGTGAGCGGTGCGGCACTCAGGGCCGAGACCGCCTGGGCCCCGGACTCGATGGCCGCGAAGAGCTCGTCGATGCGCTCGGGCAGGATCCCCGCGTCCGAGAGCCGGTAGAGCAGATCCCGGGCTTCGTGGGCGAGCACGCGCGCCGCCTCGACGTCGCCCGCCAGGAGCTCGACCCGGGCGAGCACCACGCGCGCTTCGATCGCGATCCACACCCCGAAGTGGTTGAGCAGCGAGAGCAGCCGGCGCGCGTGCAGGGCCGGGCCGCGAGCGTCGTCGAGGTCGCCCCGGTGCGCCCGCACCAGCGCGTTCACGGCGAAGAAGAGCGCCTGGGGCACCTGCTCGCCGAGGTGGTGCTCGTCCACGAGCCTCGCCGCACGATCAATCAGGTCCCCGGCTTCGTCCCAGGCACCGGAACCGGCGGCGACGAGCGCGAGCTGGGCCAGCGCCGTCGATGCGCTGCCGGGCGCGGTGTACCCGCCGCGCACGGCTTCCTCGAGACGCCGCTTCGCCTCCTCGGGCCGGCCGAGGAGGAGCAGCGCGCTCCCCTCGAGGTAGAGGGCGGTCGCCCGGTAGATGCTGTCGACACGGTCGAGCTCGTGGGCCCGGCTCGCCGCGTCGGCCATGTGACGCAGGCCGTGCTCTACCGCGACCGCTTCGAGCAACGACGCTGCAGCCTCGATCGGCGTACCGTCAGGCAGGGGGCGGTCGGCGGGCGCGGCGCGCACGATGGCGATCCACTCATGGATCGGCCGGGTCTCGGGCGCGGCCACGCAGCACCACGCGGCCACGACCGCGAGGGCCGGCTCCGCGCTGAAGTCGTCCGCGGTGAACGGCGCGAGCCACTGCTGCACGGTAGAGCCGCGGGCGGTGCTCAGGTACGCAGGCGAGGAGTGCCACAGGAGCGCCGCGGCACGCGGCACGTCACCCGAGAGCCGCGCGTGCCTGATCGCGAACTTGGCCTGCCCGCGAGCCTCGAAGAGGTGGCTCGCTCGCCCGTGGAGGATCGGCACGAGGTCGGGCTCGCGCCGGCGCAGCTCGACCTGGAGCAGCTCGGCGAAGAGGTGGTGGTAGCGGTACAGCTCGCCGACCGCGTCGAGCGGGACGACGAAGAGGTTCGACCGGGCGAGCTCCTCGAGCACCGCCCAGGAGTCCGTGCGCTCGAGCACCGCGTCACAACCGGGCCCGTCGAGGTACCCGAGCAGGGACGTGCGGGTCAGGAACTCGAGAACGTCGTCGGGGAGGACGTCGATCAGCTCGTCCCGCAGGTACTCCGCGACCATCCGGTGGTCACCCGAGAACCGAGCTGCCGCGCTCTCCGCATCGTCGACGTCGCGCACCGAGAGCGCAGCGAGGTAGATGCCCGCGGCCCAGCCCTCGGTGCGCTCGACCAGCAGGTCCACCGCGTCGTCGTCGAGGACCACCCCGGAGCCACGCAGCGCGGTCGCGCCCTCCTCGGGAGTGAGCGCGAGATCCTCGGCGCGGATCTCGACCAAGGTGCCGCGCGTCCGCAGCCGGGCGCGGGCCAGCGGCGGGTCCTGTCGCGATGCGAGCGCGAGCTGCGAACCCTCGGGCAGGTGCGACGCGAGGACACCGAGCGCGCTGCGACAGTCCGGGTTCGAGAGGACGTGCACGTCGTCGAGCGCCAGGACGAACGGTGTGGGCCGCTGGAGGATCACCCGCCCGAGCCGGGGCAGCAGGACGGTGGGCCCGTCCGCCCCGGGCGCGGCGAACGACGCCAGGACCTCGGTGGGCAGCGGGTCGGCGGCATCGAGCGCCCGGATCAGGTAGGCCACGAGCACCGCGAGGTCGTTGTCGCCCTCGGTGAGGGTCAGCCAGGCGAACGGCCGGTCGTCGGCGCGTGCCCACTGGCTGAGCAGCGTGGTCTTGCCGTAGCCGGCCGGGGCGGAGATCACCACCACCGGCTCCCCCGCGCGGGCCCGGTCGAGCAGGGCGGTGCGGGCCACGATGCCGGACCGGATCGGCGGCACGTGGAGCTTGACGTCGAACGGCGCGAGCGCACGCATGCGAGCGCGCAGATCCGGCATCGGGGCCGGTTGGGTCGTTCTCGTCGCCTGACTCGTGCCCGAGCTCACTGTGGGCTCAGGCTAGGCGGAGGGGGGAGGGGTCAGTGGTCTCCCACGTCGACGGGCCCGGCGAGCGACCCGGTCTCGTCCCAGTAGTGGCGCAACGCGCAGATCCGGTCCCCCGCGAACTCGGCCACCGTCGCCCCGCGCAGGGTCACCTGGCGCCCCGAGGGGCTCTGACCCTCTCCGCCGTCGACGTCGATCGGGTCCGAGCGCCAGGCGGTCATGACCCACTCCGTGCAGACCCGGCTGCCGGACGACAGCACGTGGCCGGTGGCGAGCGCGACGTCCGAGAGCGCGCCCGCGTGATCCTCGAGCTCCACCGCCAGCTCGACCCTGGACGCGACGGTCACCGCCGGCAGCATCGCGACGACGTCCGCGGTGAACAGCTCGCTCACCGCGGACGTGTCGCCGGAGACCGTCGCCTCGATCGCACGGCGTACGCGCTCGTTGCGCTCGTCCGCCGTCACGCGGTCAGGTGGTGTCGTACTCGCGCTCGTGGCCACCGTGCGCGGCCAGTCCGTAGATCACGAGGATGTCGATGACGATCATCGTGAACGACCAGAACTGGTTGTGCCCGAGGTACGCGAACTGGAAGATGAGGTTGAGGCCGGCCACGAAGATCCCGACGACGCGGGCCCAGGTTGCGCCCGAGAGCACGCCGAACGCGGCGAGCACGATGATCACGCCGATGATCAGCTCGACCCAGCCCCAGTTCTTGACGTTGTTGGTGAGCGGCAGGACACCACCCGTGTTGCGCTGGATGTAGTTCGCCTGCGTGATGGCCACGAGGCCGTCGAAGATGTTCAGGAAGCCGACGATCATCAGCATGATCCCGGCGAACAACTTCCAGCCCGATACCCGTTCGTCCATTTCGCGATCCCCTCCCGTCGCCGAACCTGTCGGTTCATTGACGCACGGGGTCGGGGGACCGGCATCACCCCGAACGG
>DASXYP010000006.1:0-2674 GCA_036502405.1 Acidimicrobiia bacterium | reverse complement strand
CCGCGTCGCCGCGCTGCCCAAGCCGACCGAGCGCGAGCAGACGGAGTGGTACTTCCAGCGCTACATCTCGCACCTCCCTGCGGCGGGCGAGATCGTGATGTTCGACCGCAGCTGGTACAACCGCGCCGGCGTCGAGTCGGTCATGGGGTTCTGCACCCCCGAGGAGCACGCACGGTTCCTCCGCCAGACCCCGATCTTCGAGCGCATGCTCGTCGAGGACGGGATCATCCTGCTCAAGTACTGGTTCTCGGTGAGCGACGAGGAGCAGGAGCGTCGCTTCGAGTCCCGCACCGACGACCCCATGCGCCGGTGGAAGCTCAGCGGGATGGACCTGGCGTCGCGCGAGCACTGGGTCGAGTTCTCCCGCGCGAAGGACGAGATGTTCGTCTACACCGACATCCCCGAGGCGCGTTGGTTCGTGGTCGAAGGCGACAACAAGCGGGCCGCGCGGCTGAACTGCATCCACCACGTGCTGAGTCAGATCCCGTACGAGGACCGCACGCCTCCGGTGCTCCACCTGCCGCCGCGCCAGCCGGACCAGGGCTACGTCCGCCCACCCCAGGACATCTACGCGCACGTCCCCGACTACGCGTCCACCTTGGAAGACAATCGGTGACCCAGGCCCCGACCGGGCAGTATCCGCCGCCCGAGCACATCCTGCGTGACCTCCGGCTGAGCGTCGAGCACCGGCCGGACGGCACGAGCACGGCGTGGATCCCGGTGACGCCCCACGTCTGCAACCCGTCGGGTTCGCCCCGGGCGGGCGTGCTCGCGATCCTCGTCGACGTCGTCGGCGGCGGGCTGGCGGCGGTCGCGGTGCGCCCCGACTGGATCGCCACCGCCGACCTCACGCTCCACCTGATCCCCAGCGTCGTGACCGGCGAGATCGAGGCGCGCGGACGCGTGGTCCGGCAGGGCCGCACCACGGTCGTCGTCGAGGTCGCGCTCGGCACGAGCGACGGGGCGTCGCTGGGTCTCGCCACGATGAGCTTCGCGGTCCTGCCCCACCGCGCCGAGAACCTGTCGATCGACCAGGTGGAGCGCGTGAACCGGATGACCATGGCGACGAACGGCTCGGGCCTGCGCGACGCGTTCCACGAGCGCGTGCAGCTCGCCGTCGTCGACGCGGCCACCGGCGCGATCGAGCTCCCTCGCACCGATTACATCCTCAACAGCATGGGCGCGGTCCAGGGCGGGATGGTCGCCGCGGTCGCGGACGCCGCCGCAGTCGCCGCGATCGGCCACGCGGTCGGTGGCCCGGTCGAGAGCGTCGACCTCCAGATCACCTACCTCGCGCTGGCGAAGGTCGGGCCCATCCGGACCCGTTCGGCGGTGCTCTCGGCCTCGGAGACCTTCGGGAGCGCGCACGTCGAGATCGTGGACACCGGCGCCGGCAACCGGCTGACCACCGTCGCGCGCGTGGTCGCGACTCGGCCGTGACGAGCTTCTCCGACCAGGACACCGGGCGCGAGGTCAACCGGGTGACGGGGGTATCCCTGCGCGAGGTCGACCACCCGGCGCCCCCGGGCGACACCCATGTCGTCGGTGAGGTCGTCGACCTCGACCACCTCCGCGGACCGTCGGGCAGCGTCCGGGCCGGCGCGCTGATGACGATGGCCGACACGGTGGGCGGCATGTGCGCGGGGCTCGCGGCGCTGCCGGGCTGGGTGGTGTCGACGAACCTCATGTTGTGCACGGCACCCGGACCGCACCGCGGACCGCTCGCGCTGGACGCACGGGTGCTGCGCGCCGGACGCAACGCGATCGTGACCCAGGTCCAGATCCGCGACACGGGCGACGGCGACTGCGCGGTGGTGGACGGCGTCCTCACGTCCGCGGTCCTGGAGCCCGACGGCGGGCCACCGCACTTCCCCCGGCCGATGGCGCTCGGGCCGCCCGAGCGTCTCGACCCGGTCCTCCCCCTCCTCGAGTTCTTCGGCGTCCGCACGCACGGTCCCGACGCGGTCGCGCTCGACATCACAGCCCGCGTCCGCAACCCGTGGGGGATCCTCCACGGCGGTGCGACCGCGGTTCTGATCGACGCCGCGGCCGCGCACGCGGTGGGTGATGACGCCACGACCACGGACGCCGTCGTCCACTTCCTGCGTCCCGGCCGCGTCGGACCCGCGCTGGCGACCGCGACCGTCCTCGGCACCCGGGCCGACGGCGAGCTGGTCCGGGTCGAGGTCGTCGACGCGGGCGCCGAGGACCGCGTGATGGCCGTCGCGGTCGCCACCGTCCGCCCCCACTAGCCCGCCCCCACAGCTTCTCGGCCCGCTCGACCGCACCACGTGCGGTTCAGCGGGCCGCGAACGGATGGGCGTGAGCGTCAGGCGGGGGTGGGGTGCTCCTGGGCCGCGAGGTCGCGGGCGAGGTAGAGATGCCCCACGGCCGAGGCCGCGGCGGCGAGCCCGAGCAGCCGGGTGCGCTTCGGGAGCCCCGGCGTCGCGAGCATGACGAGCGCGTCGACGCCGTCGCAGACCGCCATCATCGAGAGCCAGTCGCCCCCACCCGCGCGCTGCCCGATCGAGATCGAGCCACCGGCGCCGATCACCGCGTCGCGAATGCCGGCCAGACGGCCGACCGCCCGCGCCCCGGGGTTGTTCGCACCCGAGCCGAACATCACCGCGAGGCTCGGCCCCGGCGCGACCATGAGCGCGATGCCGAGTCCCAC
>DASXYP010000005.1:0-38893 GCA_036502405.1 Acidimicrobiia bacterium | reverse complement strand
ACCTCGCGAGCGAGCACTACTTCGGAGTGGAACCGAACGAATGGCTGCTCGCAGAGGGCATCGCGCAGAACGTCGGCGCGGATCTCGTGGCGTTGCGGCGGCCGACGTTCGATCACTTCGACGACTTCGGGCTCGAGCGGTTTGCGACGCCGTTCGATTTCGTGCTCGCGCAGAGCATCCTGTCCCACACCTACGCGGATCTCACCACGACGCTGCTGCGACACGTTCGCCCCGCGCTCGCCGAGGGCGGGACGCTCGTCGCGACGTTCCAACGCCGCCGTACGTCGCGCTCGTCGAGGTTTCTCCCGACCCCGCACGCGGGCTCCGGGTGGCTGTATCCGGGCGTGGTCGGCTATCGCTGGAACGAGCTCGAGCGACTGCTCGCCGACGCGGATCTCGCGGGCGTCATTCTGCCGTTCCACCACCCCCGCCAGACCTGGTTCGCGGCCGTCCCACGCGCCGAGTCGGAGCGACTCGGCGCGCTGCGTCACGCCGCGCGCCACGCCCTCGCGGCCACGACCGACGCCGAGCGCGTCAAGCGGCGGCTGATCGCCCAGGCGCGGCAACTCCTGCAGCGGAGGGACCAATAGGGGGGATCCCCCGATGTCGGCGGCCCGGGCTTCCGTCATCCTCGACTCCGACGGGCCGCACCCGGTGGCGGCAGATGAGGAAGGACCCGAGATGGAGACCCGGATCGACGAGATCGCCCCCGACATCTTCCGGCTGTCGACCTACGTCGCCGAGGTGGCGCCGCCCGCCGGCTTCACGTTCAACCAGTTCCTGGTCGACGCCGACGAGCCGCTCCTCTTCCACACCGGGCTGCGGGCGATGTTCCCGTCGGTCTCCGAGGCGATCTCGACGGTGCTGCCCGTCGAGCGCCTCCGGTGGGTCACGTTCGGCCATCTCGAAGCGGACGAGTGCGGGGCCATGAACGACTTCCTCGCGGTGGCGCCTGATGCGCAGATCGCCCACACCGCGCTGGGGTGCATGGTGTCGGTGAACGACCTCGCCGACCGTCCGCCCGCGCCGATGGGACCGGACGAGGTGTACGACCTCGGCGGCCGGCGGATCCGCAGCCTCGACACGCCGCACGTCCCCCACGGCTGGGATGCCCACGTGCTCTACGAGGAGACCACCGGCACCCTGTTCTGCGGCGATCTCATGTCGCAGATCGGCGACGGGCCGGCGGCCACGAGCGGCGACGTGGTCGACGCGGCGGCGCAGGCCGAGGACATGTTCCTCGCCACCTGCCTCACGCCCGGGACCGGCCCGCGCATCCGCGAGCTCGCGGCGCTCGAGCCGACGACGCTCGCGATCATGCACGGATCGTCGTACACCGGCGACGGTGCGGCTGCGCTGCGGGCCCTCGCCGACGAGTACGACCGACGCGTCGCTGCGGCCGGCGCACCCGAACCCGGATAGACGGGTTCGGGCAGGCGGCAACCCCCTCGGGTTTCGCCGGGTGCCGATCCGGGGACGCGCTCCGGCAATGACGACCTGGACTGATCTCGACCGCTACTGGCGCGCCGCGAATTACCTGACGGTGGGCCAGATCTACCTGCAGGAGAACCCGCTGCTGCGCGAGCCACTGCAGCCGGAGCACATCAAGCCCCGCCTCCTCGGTCACTGGGGGACGTCTCCCGGCCTCAGCCTGGTGTACGTGCACTGCAACCGGTTGATCCGGGAGCGCGGCGCGGACGTGCTCTACATCGCCGGGCCCGGGCACGGAGGCCCGGCCGTCCTCGCGAACGTCTACCTCGAAGGGACCTACTCCGAGGTCTACCCCGACATCACGCGCGACGAGGCCGGCATCCGCCGGCTCTTCCGGCAGTTCTCGACCCCGGGCGGCGTGCCGAGCCACGTCAGCGTGCCGACCCCGGGGTCCATCCACGAGGGCGGCGAGCTGGGCTACTCGCTCGTGCACGCGTTCGGCGCGGCGTTCGACAACCCCCATCTGCTCGTTGCGTGCGTCGTCGGGGACGGGGAGGCCGAGACCGGGCCGCTCGAGGGCTCGTGGAAGGGCGTGCACTTCCTCAACCCGGCGCGCGACGGTGCCGTCCTCCCGATCCTGCACCTCAACGGGTACAAGATCGGGAACCCGACCGTGCTCGGGCGCAGCTCGGACGCCGACGTCTCGAGCCTCCTGTCGGGGCACGGGTACGAGGCGAGGTTCGTCGAGGGCGACCAGCCGATGGCGGTGCACGAGGCGTTCGCCGGCGCGCTCGACGCAGCCCACGAGAGAATCCTCGAGATCCAGGCCGACGCACGCGCCCACGGGGTCCGCACCCGCCCGCGGTGGCCGGCGATCGTCCTGCGCACCCCGAAGGGCTGGACCGGACCGGCGATCGTCGACGGTCAGCAGGTCGAGGGCACGTTCCGCGCGCACCAGGTCCCGCTGACGAACGTGCGCGAGCGTCCCGACCACCTCGAGCTCCTCGAGGAGTGGATGCGCAGCTACGAGCCCGAGGCCCAGTTCGACGCCGCGGGGCGTCTGGTCGACGAGCTCGCCCGGCTCGCCCCGACCGGTGATCGACGCATGGGCGCGAACCCGACGGCCAACGGCGGTCTGGTGACCGTCCCACTCGACCTGCCGGACTACCGCGGGCACGCCGTCGACGTCGCCACGCCGGGCTCGGACCGCGACGAGTCCACCCGGCGGCTTGCCGGCTGGCTCCGTGACGTGTTCGTGAGCAACGCGGGCGCGGCGAACTTTCGCATCACCTGCCCGGACGAGGCCCGGTCGAACCGGCTGGATCCGGTGTTCGAGGTGGAGCACCGGGTGACGATGGACCCCGTCCTCGACACCGACGACCGCGAGGCGCCCGACGGCCGCGTGATGGAGGTGCTGAGCGAGCACAACTGCCAGGGGTGGCTGGAGGGCTACGTCCTCACCGGCCGGCACGGGCTCTTCGTGACCTACGAAGCCTTCGCCATGGTGTCCGCGTCGATGCTGGTCCAGCACACCAAGTGGCTCGAGGCCGCCGACGGCCTGGGGTGGCGGGCGCCCGTGCCGTCGCTGAACCTGCTCCTCACGTCCACCTGCTGGCGCAACGACCACAACGGGTTCAGCCACCAGGGTCCCGGGCTCATCGACACGCTGCTGTCCATGCGGGGGAGCGTCGGTCGGATCTACCTCCCGCCCGACGCGAACTGCCTGCTCTCGGTCGCGGACCACTGCCTGCGCAGCCGCGACTACGTCAACCTCATGGTCATCGACAAGCAGCCCGAGCTGCAGTGGCTCGACATGCGAGCCGCGGAGGCGCACTGTGCCCGCGGCGCGGGGGTCTGGCCGTGGGCAGGCAGCGAGGACGCGGACTCCGAGCTCGAGCCCGACGTCGTCATGGCCTGCGCCGGGGACGTCCCCACCCTCGAGACGATGGCGGCCGTCGCCCTGCTGCGCGAGCACGTACCGTCGCTGTCGGTCCGCGTCGTGAACGTCGTCGACCTCATGACGCTGTTCCCGCGTGACGTCCATCCGCACGGGCTGAGCCAGTCCGAGTTCGTCGAGACCTTCACCGCACAGGTCGACGTCGTGTTCGCGTTCCACGGATACCCGCGCGAGCTCCACCAGATCCTGCACGGTCGTCCGGCGGCACCCCGCTTCCACGTGCACGGGTTCCGCGAGCAGGGCACCACGACGACGCCGTTCGACATGGTCGTGCTCAACGAGATGAGCCGCTACCACCTCGCGCTCGAGGCGCTGCATCGAGCGCGACGCACGCCCGATGGCGCACCCGAGCTGATGGAGCACTGCGCCGGGATGCTCGACCGCCACCGGCGCTACATCACCGAGCACTTCGAGGACCTGCCCGAGGTCAGCAGCTGGACCTGGTCGTGAGCGACCCCGATCAGGTGCTCTGCATCAACACCGGCTCCTCGAGCGTCAAGGGCGCGCTGGTCGCGGCCGACGGCTCGTCGGAGCGTCACGCGGTCACGCTCGAGCACCACGCGGACCCGGCCCCTGCCGTCGACGCGGTGGTGGACGAGCTGCTCGGACGCGGTACGCCCGGTGTGGTCGGCCACCGCGTCGTGCACGGCGGCGCCGACTTCGCCGCACCCGTCCTCGTCGACGACGCGGTGCTCGACCGGCTGCGGGCCCTCGTGCCGCTGGCGCCGCTCCACCAGCCGCAGGCGGTCGCCGCGATCGAGCACCTGCGGCGGCGCCTCCCGGACGTGCCGGAGGTCGCGTGCTTCGACACCGCGTTCCACCGGCGCATGCCCGAGTCCGCCCAGCGGCTCCCGCTGCCGGACCGGTACTGGGACGCGGGCATCCGAAGGTACGGCTTCCACGGCTTGTCGTACGAGTACGTCGTCGGACGGTTGGGCGCGACGCTGGGGGCCCGCGCCGTCATCGCGCACCTCGGCGGCGGGTCGAGCCTCGTCGCGTTGCGCGGCGGCCGTCCGGTCGACACCACGATGAGCCTGACGCCGGGCGGGGGCCTGGTGATGGCGACCCGCTCCGGTGACCTCGACCCCGGGGTCGTGCTGGCGCTGCTGCGGCTCGAAGGCAATGCGGAGAGGGTGGGCGCGGTGCTCGAGGAGGAGAGCGGCCTCGCCGCGATCAGCGGCCGCGTCGGCGGGATCAAGGAGCTCGTGGAGGCGTCCAGGGACGACGGAAGCGCGCGGGAGGCGGTGGACGCCTACGTGACGAGCGTTGCCGCGGGCGTCGCCGGTTTCGTCACGATGCTCGGCGGCCTCGACGTGCTCGTCTTCACCGGCGGCGTGGGCGCGGCCAGCGGCGAGATCCGTGCCGCGATCGCGCGCCGGCTCGCGCCGCTCGATGTCGATGTCGATGGCGACGCGAACGCGGCCGGGGCCGAGGACGTCACCGCCGCCGGCGGCCGGGTCTCGGTGCTCGTCGTGCCGACGGACGAAGAGGCGGTGATCGCCCGGCACTCGCGGACGGTCGCCGGGAAGGGCTGACCGTCCGTCACGAGTGGCCGAGGGCGCGGGCCAGCTCGGCTCGGCCCATCTTCGACCGACCTGCGATGTTCTTGCGCCGGGCCTCGTCGTAGAGCTCCTGGCGCGTCTTCGGCGACGAACCGCCGCGACGCTTCCGAGCTGCGACGGCCGCACCCTGCTTGCCGAGCGCGGTACGCGTCTTCTTGGGCATATGGGCGAGGCTGCGCTTGGACTTCGCCGCCGCCGCGGCCTTCTTGATGTTCTTGCGGGCGGCCTGCTGCTGCTTCGTCGTGGCCATGGCACACTCCGTTTCCTGTCGTCGTCGTTCGATCACGTGCTCGCGGGTCGTGTACCCGCTGCGTGCAATCGGCAAGCGAGCCACCACGGTCCCCGCCGGCTGCGTCGCCGCGCACCGGAAGCCGCGGACCGCGGGCGCCGCTGAGCCAGACTCTCGCGGTGCGAGCCGGCTGGGAGTCGTTCTTCATCGCGCAGGTGGGCGCATCCGCGGCGCTGACCGGGCTGGTGTTCGTCGCGCTCTCGATCAACCTGAGCAGCATCCTGGGGTCCCGGTCCCTCGTCGACCGGGCCGGAGAAGCCGTGCTGCTGCTGGTGCAACCGGTCCTGGTCGGGCTCGCGGTGCTCGCGCCCGCGCGCTCGCTGCGGACGACCGGCCTGCTCGCCGGGGCGGCCGCGGTCAGCGGGTGGATCATGGTGTCGTGGCTGCTCGTCCGGGCCCGTGAGGCTTCGCTCGATCGGCCGGCCAGCGAGTTCTGGGGGCGGGTCACGTTGGCCGAGGTGGCGACCGTGCCGGCGCTCGTCGGAGCCGTGGTGCTGCTCACCGGTGACTCGGCCGGGTTCGCGCTCATCGCGCTCAGCGCGGCGCTCGCGATCGTGGTCGGGATCGTCGACGCGTGGGTCCTGCTGGTCGAGATCCTGCGCTGACCGCGCGGGTCAGCGCGGGCGCGCGAGCCGCGCCTCGAGGCCGCGCACGTCGCCGTCGTCGTCGAGCCAGGTCTCCGGATCGACGAACCCCGCGCGCCGGAGGTCGTCGGCCAGACGGTCCGGCTCGTCACCGCCGAGCTCGAGCAGGAGCGTGCCGCCGGAGCGGAGGAAGCGTGTGCTGCCTTCCACGACGCGCCGGAGGAGGACCGTGCCGTCTTCGCCGCCGTCGTACGCGCGCGGCGACTCGAACGTCAGCGCGTCGCGCTGGAGGAACGCGAGCGCGCCCGTCGGCACGTAGGGGACGCAGGCGACCACGACATCCGTCCGTCCGGCGAGTTCGACCGGCAACGGCGCGAACAGGTCGCCGGCGAGCGCCTCCACCCCGTTCCCCTGGGCGCACGCGACCGCCCGCGCGTCCAGCTCCGTGGCGACGACGCGTGCCCCCGGTCGCGCGGCCGCGAGCACCGCGGCGATCGCGCCCGACCCCGTGCAGAGGTCGACCGCGATGCCGGCGTCGGGCAGCCGATCGGACGCCCGCCGGGCGAGCAGCTCGGTCTGCGGCCGGGGGACGTAGACGCCGGGATCGATCCGGAGGTCGAGGCCGCAGAACCGCGTCGTGCCGGTGATCCAGGCGAGCGGCTCCCCGGTGAGTCGCCGCTCGACGAGCGAGTCGAGCAGGAGCCGATCGCCCGCGGCCATCCTCAGGAGGGCTCGTGCATCGACGTCGGGTGCGAGGAAGCCGGCCTGCGCCAGACGGGAGATCACCGCATGGCGAGCATCCACGGTCCCGTCGGTCGACGGCTCCGCACCCGTCACTCCCAGACGCTCGCCATGTTGGTCGCGGTCGCCCGGAGGTGGCGGTGGTCGACGCCCATGGTCGCGAGCGACGCGCGTGCCCGGTCGAGCGCGATCTCGGTGACCCTCTGCTCGGCCTCGGCGTCGGTCTCCGAGTCGGTGTCGCGCAGCTCGAAGCGGAAGCTGAACGCCACCAGGTTCGGCTCGTAGGTCAGGGTGCCCTCACGGGTGTACGAGGATTTGAAGATCTCGTGATCGCCGGCGGCGGCGCGCAGGTTGGCCTGCTGCCGGGCGTCGAGACCGTAGAAGTGGCCGCGCACCACGACGCGGAAGATCCGGGTGGCTACCCGCGCATCTTCGCAGGGTTCCTCCCATCGCGCGACACGTCCGAAACCTCGCTCCGTCGCTGATCGCGCCTGTCCTTCCGTGGCGATGATCCGGGGCGGGCGGCGCCCGTCAGTCGGGGAGCATCGGCATCGAGAGGCCGCGGTCGCGCCCGAGCAGCACCGCGCGGGTCACGGCGTCGACCCCGAAACGCTCCGTGACGCCGTCGAGCGCATGGTCGAGGGCGCCGTTGCCCCGTCGGTCGAACGGGAGCTGGAGCTGGACCGAGTCGTCGTCCGCGACGTTGCCGACGCTGATCCCGACGAGTGTGAGCCCGTTGCGCCCGATCAGCGGCGCGGCGAACGCGAGCAGGTCCCGCGCCGCCTCGAGGATCGTGCGGGTCTCCGCCGTGGCCTGCGCCAGGGTGCGCGAGCGGGTGGCCCGGGTGAAGTCGTCGAAGCGCAGCCGCAGCGTGACGGTCCGTCCGACGCGGTGGGCGGCGCGCATTCGTCGGGTGACGCGGTCGACGAGCGCGACGAGCACCGCGTCGATCGCGGCCTCGGACCTCGGCGCGCGCCCGAGCGCGTGCTGCGACCCGATGGACCGACGGCGGCGCCCGATCTGGACCGGTCGAGGGTCGCGGTTGTGGGCGAGCGCGTGCAGGTGGCGGCCGGACGCCAGGCCGAGCATCGAGGTCAGCACCCGCTCGGGGAGACCTGCGACCTCGCCCACCGTCGTGATGCCGCGTTCGTTCAGCTTCACCGTGGTCTTGCGCCCGACGCCCCAGAGCCGCTCGACGGGCAGCGGGTCCAGGAAGGCCCGCTCGTCGTCCGGCGGCACCACGAGCAGTCCGTTCGGCTTGGACACCGCGCTCGCGACCTTGGCGAGGAACTTCGTGCGCGCCACGCCCACCGAGATGCGGAGGCCCACGCGGTCGAGCACCTTGCTCCGGAGCTGCACCGCGATCTCGGTCGGGGTGCCCGAGATCTTGGCGAGCCCGCCGACCTCGAGGAACGCCTCGTCGATCGAGAGCCCTTCGACGAGCGGGGTCGTGTCGGCGAACACCTCGAAGACCGCCGTGCTCGCGTCGGAGTAGGCCGACATGCGGGGTGGGACCACCACCGCTCGCGGGCAGAGCTGCCGGGCGGTCCGCAGCCCCATCGCCGTGCGAACGCCGAGCGCCTTCGCCTCGTAGCTGGCCGCGAGCACGACGCCGCCGCCGACGATCACCGGCCGGCCCCGCAGGCGAGGGTCGTCGCGCTGCTCCACGGACGCGAAGAACGCGTCGAGGTCGGCGTGCAGGATCGTGGCACCGGACACGAACACATGTTCGCCCGCGGCGGGTCCGCGTGCAAGCCCGCGCCGCAGGGGCTCCTACCCTCGGAGCCGATGGCTGCGACCCGAGCCCACGTCGACGGGAGTGAGGACGGTCCGCTCGCCGCCGGCCGGTTCTCGACCTGGCTGGCCGCGACGGAGCGCGCGCTCGCTGGTGATGCCGACGCGGAGGTTCCCTGCGGGACCTGCACCGCGTGCTGCACGTCGTCGCAGTTCGTCCACATCGAGCCGGACGAGGTCGAGACGTTGGCGCGGGTGCCGGCGGCATTGCGGTTCCCGGCGCCGCGGCTGCCCGCGGGGCACGTCCTGCTCGGCTTCGACCAGCGCGGCCACTGCCCGATGCTCGTCGACGGCACTTGCACGATCTACGACCACCGGCCCCGGACGTGTCGCACCTACGACTGCCGGGTGTTCCCGGCCGCGGGCGTCGAGCCCGACGAAGCGCGCCAGCCCGCGATCGCCCGGCGGGCGCGGCGATGGCGCTTCGAGCTCCCGACCGAGCTCGACCGCCAGGAGATCGCCGCCGTCCAAGCCGCCGCGGCATCCGTCACCGCGGGTGACGAGTCGGGCACGTCCGTCAGTGCGACTGAACGGGCGGTGGTCGCCGTCCGTCGGTACCGAGACCACCTCCCGACTGGGCCGGGCGCGCACGACGCCTGACGTCAGTCGGACCCGGACGCGTCGTTGACGTCCGCGTCCACCTGGTCCTTCGCCGGGCAGCCGGCGCGATGGCCGTCGTGCTCCACCGCGCCACATTCCTCACAGACGAAGTGCACCCAGCACGCCGGATCGCCGCCTTCGGACCGGTCGGACGGCACCCGATCTACTCGGCCGGCTCGCCGACGACGTCGCGCTCGCGTTGCGTGTGGATCAGACCCACCTCGCTCGTCAACGCGAACGAGACGATCGTCGCCAGCAGGGTGGTGGGCAGGAGCCGGAACCCACCCATCTCGCTGACGACGAGCGTGGACCCGAGCGGCGTCTTCGTCACGCCGGCGTTCGCGGCTGCCATGAACGCGGCCACCATCACCGCCTCGTTCGTGCCCGGCGCCACGACGTGGAACGCACGTCCGAGGCACGCGCCCATGAAGAAGAGCGGGATGATGAACCCGCCCCGCCACTCGGAGGAGAGCGTCACCGAGGTCCCGAGCAGCTTGGCGAACGCCGCCAGCGCGAAGAACGCGACGGTGCCGCCGTGGTGGTCGAGGATCTCGTTGATCTGGACCTCGCCGAACGTCAGCGCGTACGTCGAGGTCAACCCGAGCGAGGCGAGGAGGAGCCCACCGATGACCGGGCGGAGCTCGGGCCGGAGCTTGCGCGCGCCGTAGCGCAGTGCGGTGCTCAGGTACGTGAACGCCACCGCCACGATCGCGCCGCCGACGCCGGCGGCGACCGCCCAGGCCAGATCGCTCGCGCGCAGGGACACCGGTGCGGTGAGGTGGAAGACGGGGTGGAGGCCTGCACCCGTCGCCACGACGTACACCGCGTACCCGGCGAGCGAGCCGAGCACCGCGGGGAGCAGCGCCTCGTAGTACTGCAGGCCCTTCCGGTGCAGCATCTCGAGCGCGAAGATCGCCGACCCGAGCGGGGCGCCGAAGAGCACCGTGAACCCCGCGGCCATGCCGGCGATCGTCAGGACGCGCGACTCGCGGACGACGACGCCGGCCCGCTTCGCGGTCCAGGACGCGAGGGTCCCTGTCGTCTGCACGAGCGGGGCCTCGGGACCCATGCCGCCACCCGACGCGATGCACAGCCAGGAGATCGGGACGAGCGATCGGAGCTCGCGCAGGCCGGTGGCGGACCCGGAGACGTGGATGTTGTCGACCATCAGCTCGACGTCACCCGGGCTGCCGACGAAGCGCGTGACCAGCGCAGCGAACAGGCCGACGCCGCCGAGGATCGCGAACCCGATCGCTCCGCTCCACTCCGTCGGCCAGAGCACGTGCTGCAACAGGTGCAGCACCAGCAGGAAGAGCGCGCCGACGAGGCCGGACACCACGCCGACGACGACCACGAGGCCGGCCACCCGCGGTTCCATGCCCACGAAGAGGCCGTCGACGATGCGAGCCGGACGGAAGCGCTTCACGTATATATCGTAGTACGATATAAGCCGATGGCGCCCGACCGGCTCGACGACGCGGACTACGAGCGGCTGCTCGGCTTCCGCACGGAGCTCCGGCGCTTCCTCCACTGGAGCGAGGAGCAGGCCGAGGCGCTCGGCGTCACCGCCGCGCAGCATCAGCTCCTGCTCGCGATCCGGGGGCATCCCGGTCGTCTCGGGCCGACGCTCGGTGACGTCGCGGCGTCCCTCCTGCTACGCCATCACAGCGCGGTCGGCCTGGTCGACCGGGCCGCCGACGCCGGGCTCGTCCGCCGCGAGCACGATCCGGACGACCAACGCACGGTCCGCCTCCGGCTCACCCCGAACGGGGCGCGCAAGCTCGCCCGCCTCAGCCGTCGCCACCTCGAGGAGCTCGACCGCCTCCAGCACGGCGCCCTGCTCGGCCCGCGGTCGCCGAGCTCGTGAGCGCCGACCGGAGAAGCAGGGGATGATCTCTCGGTGAGGCTCCACACGCGTCTCTGCGACCGGTTCGGGATCGAGCACCCGATCCTGAATGCGCCGATGGGCGGCGGTGACGCGCCCGCGGAGCTTGCCGCCGCGGTGTCCGAGGGCGGCGGGCTCGGCCTCATCGGTGGCACGACTCGCGCCGGCGCGCCGTGGCTCGTCGAGCAGATCCGTCGCGCGCGCGAGCTCACGGACCACCCGTTCGGTGTCGGGTTCATCGGGCACGTGCCTGGTGCGGCCGACCTGATGGCGGTCGCGCTCGATGAAGGGGTGCGGATCGTCGCGCACTCGTTCGCCGACCCGACCCCGCTCGTCGGCGTCGCGCACGACGCGGGCGCGCTCTTCATCAGCCAGGTGCGTACGATCGCCGGTGCCCGCCAGGCGGCGCGAGCAGGGGCAGACGTCGTCACGGCGCAGGGCACCGAGGCCGGCGGGCACACGGGACGCGTCTCCACGATGCCGCTGGTCCCCGCGGTGGTCGACGCGGTCGCGCCGACGCCCGTGGTCGCGGCCGGTGGGATCGCGGACGGGCGGGGCATCGCCGCCGCGCTCGTGCTCGGCGCCGACGCCGTCTGGCTCGGGACCCGGTTCGTCGCGACGCGCGAAGCGGGCGTCTCGGACGAGTACCGCGCCCGCGTCATCGCGGCGGGGGCCGAGGACACCGTCCTCACGGACACCTTCGACCTGGCGACCGGGATGCCGTGGCCCGAGGGCGTCTCGGGCCGCGCGATCGCGAACCGGTTCTCGCGTCGATGGCACGGCCACGAGGAGGAGCTGCGCGTGTGGGTCGAGGGCAACCGCGAGCAGTACCTGGCGTCCGCGAGCGGTGCGGAGGTGGAAGACCACGCGGTCTGGGCGGGCGAGGCGAGTGCGTTGGTGACCCGGGTCGAGTCGGCGCGCACCGTCGTGGCCGAGCTCGCCCGCGAGGCCGCGGACGTCCTCGCGGGCCGCGTCGCAACGATCTCCGAGGATCTCGGAAGCTGACGCCACGAGGCCTGCGATCTCGTCGCTAGCCTCACCGCCGTGACGTCGCGCCTCGTCTCCGTCGCCGTCGACTCGGCCGACCCGGTCGCGTCGGCGCGGTGGTGGGCGCGCGCGCTCGGGTGGCGCGTCGTCGCGTCCGAGCCCGACGAGGTGGAGATCGCGCCCGCCGAGGCTCGGGAGCCCACGCTCGTCTTCCTCGCGGTCGCCGAGCCGAAGACGGTGAAGAACCGGATCCACCCCGACCTCGCGTCGCAGAGCGCGCGGGACCAACGCGAGACGGTGGACCGCCTCGTCGCGGCGGGCGCGACGCCGGTCGACATCGGCCAGCGCGAGGTGCCGTGGGTGGTGCTCGCGGACCCGTTCGGCAACGAGCTCTGCGTGCTGGAGCCGCGCGACCGGTACCGGGACGCGGGCGCACTCGCGGCGGTGGTCGTGGATGCGCTGGATCCGTCCGAGCTCGCAGGCTTCTGGGCCGCCGCGACCGGGTGGACGGTCGGGTTCGAGGCCGACGGGATCACGAGCCTCCATCATCCGCGGGATCGGCCGCCGGACCTCGACTTCGTCCGGGTGGGCGAGCCGAAGCGCACGAAGGACCGGCTCCACCTCGATCTCGTCGCGCCGGGGGGCGACGTCGGCGCAGAGGTGCAGCGTCTCGTCGGGCTCGGCGCCGTGCCCGCCGACGTCGGCCAGGGTGACGTCCCGTGGGCCGTCCTCGCCGACCCCGAGGGCAACGAGCTCTGCGTCCTCCCGTCCCGCGACGTCTGAGCCGTGACGTCGGCGTCGTCCACGGGTCAAGACTGGGCGTCCGGGGCCGGATCGTCCCGTGCCCGTGCGTCGGACGAGGAGGCGACATGCCGAACTGGGCGGAGCAGGTCACCGCGATCGCGACCGCGATCGGAGCGATCGGTCTGATCAGCGCGATCGGGGCGGCGATCTTTGCCGGCCAGCAGGTCCGCGAGGCGCGCATCGGACGGCAGGCCGAGATGGCGGGGGACTTCATCCGGCGCTGGAACGAAGCTCCTCTGGTGGAGACCCGTCGCTTCGTCGGGCAGTACGAGTCGAGCGAGGCGTTGCGCGACGCGTTCGTCGGCTTCATCGCCGAGAACTCCGCCAACGCCTACATCCTCTACCGCGAGCTCGACTACTTCGAGCAGCTCGGCGCGCTCGAGGAGTACGGCGGCTTCGACATCAAGCTCGTCGAGCTGCTGCTCGGCCGCCGCCTCATCGAGCGCTGGGAGCTGTGGAAGCCTTCGATCGACGCCATCGGCGGCACGAGCACCTACCCGATGTTCGAGCGGCTCGTCGACAAGATGCGCGTGAAGGTGTGACGCCGGCGGGCGATCAGCCCGCCGTCGGTGACGGGTCCCGCGCGTCGTGCCGGTGCTGGCGGTCCCAGCGGCGGTGGTGGGCGCGCCGGAGGTCGGAGAGGTCGTGGCGGACCATCGTGTTGCGGTCCGACACCGCGCTGCCCATCGCGAACTGGGGCCAGAGCCCGAAGATCTCCTGCCGGCTGCGCTCGCTCCAGGCCCGCGCCTGGTCGCTGCGGGTCTTGTAGAAGTTGAGCGCGAACCCGCCGGTGTAGAGCCGCAGCAGCGAGAACCCGCCGGGGTACTCCTTGCCTGCGGCGATCTCCTGGAGCGTGACCGCGGGCGCGAGCGGGCTGATCGTTCGGTGGTTGCGGTGTGTGTGCCCCGCATGGTGCAGGAACATCCCCGGCATGCGGGCGTAGTCCTGGAGGATCGTGGTGGCCTGCGCCGCATCGAGGGTGTTGCTCGCGGTGATCGGGAACGGTGAGCTCTCGACGACCAGCGGGTGATGGCCGAACACCATGGTCGGACGGTTCCGGTGCTCGTCGAGCTGGCCGCGGAACCACTCGAGCTGGTCGGGGGACAGCGCGCCCGCGTCACTCCCGTTGCCCGGCTTGTCATAGGTGTCGATGCCGAGCACGCGCAGGCCCTCGAGGTCGCGCGAGAAGTACGTCGGCTGGTCGCCCGGGAAGAAGTGGTCGTGGAAGCAGTCGTTGCCCTGCCACTGCCCGACCCGGCACGCGGCGTACGCCGCACCGGTGTGCGCACGGTCGTGGTTCCCGCGCGTGACGAAGTAGTCGCTGCGGTAGCGCCCGAAGCGTCGGAGCAGCTGTCCCGCCCGGCTCAGGTCCAGTGGCACCGCCTCGGCGGTGATGTCGCCCGCGGCGAGCAGGAACTCCGCGCCGAGCGCGCTCGCGTCCTCGACGAGTGACTCCAACATCACCTCGGGATACGGCGGGAGCCCGGGCGCCTGTTGGATCCCCGAGAGGCCGGGGATGCTGCCGTTCAGACCCGCGGTGGTCTCGCCCATGTGCAGGTCGTTGCACAGCGCGATCGAGAACAGGAAGCGCCCCGGCGGGGGCTGCGGGGTCGTGAAGCTGAACGGCCCGCTCGTCCCGGCGCCGAACGTCGAGGTGCCGACCGCGTTGCCCGCGATCAGGGTGAACGGCGTGGGCGGCACCGGCTTCCCGTTCGAGCGGGCCTGGTAGTAGTAGGTCTGGCCGGGCTCGAGCCCGGTGAGCTCGACGTAGTGGTACGGCGTGTGGCTGCGGCGCCCGAACGCGGTGCGGTGCAGGCGGTCCGGGCTCGTGCCCCAGTGCACCACCCCGTCAGCCGGCGCCGGCTGCATGCGCCCGAGCCCGTCGTCGGTGCCCGACACACCCGTGTACCAGGTGATGATCGCCCGGTCCTCGGTGAGCGTCACCAGCTCCAGGTTCACCGGCGTCACCCGATCGGTCCCGGTCGCCGCGCCGGCGACACCGTTGAGGAGCAGCCGCTTCGCGAAGAACGGTGACGCGGCCCCGACCGCGGACCAGCGCAGGAAGTCGCGTCGGGTGAAGTCGCAACCGGGCACGGCGAGACCCTAACGGTGGCGGGCTCCGAGCACCGGTCGAGCCGGCGCCCGGCCGGTCAGCGGCCCCGACGGTTCGGGGCGTGGACCGTGCGAGAATGCCGCGCCATGGCGCAGCACCACGGTGGACCGGCCCGCATCCGCGCGGTCCGCCGCGACGGCGAGCAGGTCACGCCACTCGAGCTGTTCTTCGACCTGGTCTTCGTGCTCGCGCTCACCCAGTGCACCGCGGTCATGGTCGACCGCCCGACCTGGGCCGGGGCAGGCCAGGCGATGCTGGTCCTCGGCGTGCTCTGGTGGGCGTGGGTCGGGTACGCGTGGCTGACGAGCGTGCTCGACCCGGAAGAGGGCGCGGTGCGCCTCGTGATGTTCGCCGCCATGGCCGCGTTCCTTGTCGCCGCGCTCGCCGTCCCCGAGGCGTTCGCGGACGAGGCGCTCACGTTCGCGATCGCGTACGCGGTGGTGCGCGTCGCGCACATCGCCCTGTTCCTGCTCGCGAGCCGCGAAGACATCGAGCTCCGCAGGTCGGTGATCGGGCTCGCGATCAGCACCGCGCTCGCGACCGGTCTGATCGTCGCCGGCGCGATCGCGACCGGGGGCGCGCGGGACGCGTTGTGGACGGTCGCGCTCGTCGCCGACATGGCCGGGCCCTACTTCTTCGGCGCGGCGGGGTGGCGGCTCGTCCCTGCCCACTTCGCGGAGCGCCACGGACTGATCGTCATCATCGCTCTGGGGGAGTCGGTCGTCGCGATCGGCGTCGGGGCGGGTGTCACCCTGAGCGCCGAGGTGATCGCCGGTGCCGTGCTGGGCGTCTTCCTGGCCGCCGGCTTGTGGTGGGCGTACTTCGACGTCGCCTCGATCGTGGCCGCGCGGCGGCTCGCGGCGATCCCGGCGGGGAAGGAGCGCAACGAGCTCGCCCGGGACGCGTACTCCTACCTGCACTTCCCGATGGTGGCGGGGGTGGTGCTCGCCGCGTTCGGGATCAAGACGACGCTGGCGCACGTGAGCTCGCCGTTGCCCGTGGTGCCCGCGGTAGCGCTCGCGGGTGGAGTGGCGCTCTACCTCCTTGCCCACGTCGCGTTCAAACGGCGGGCGGTCGGGCAGTGGAGCGTGCAGCGCATCGTCGGCGCGCTGGTGCTGATCCTGCTGATCCCGCTCTGGCACTCGGTCGACGCGCTGGTCGCACTGGCCGGCGTCACGGCGCTGGTCGCCGTGCTCATCACCTACGAGAGCGTCCGCTTCGCGGAGGCCCGGGCCGAGGAGCGCCACCATCTCCACGAGCATCCCGGGGAGGGCACGCCGGGATGACCCGCGCCTTCAGCCGTCGGCGTCGCCGCCGCGCCCGCGCTTCCAGTAGCCCCGCACGACCGCCTGCGGACGGGGCAGCTCGCACTCGTCGAAGAGGTGCTTCCGGATCCGTTGCATCGCCGCGGCTTCCCCCGCCGCCCAGACCCAGGTCGTCGGATCGATCCGCGCGCCGCGCGCCGCGTGCACGAGCGTGTCGCCGGGCTCGCCGCCGGGGGGAAGGTCGTGCCAGGTGATCGTCCGGCCTGGCCGTTCGTCGAGTGGGAGGCGGGCGTCCGGGTGGGCCACCTCGACGTGGACCTGCACCGAGGCCGGGGCCGGGAGCACCTCGAGGAGCTGCTCGATCGCGGGGATCGCGGACTCGTCACCGGCGAGGAGGAGGTCGGACGCATCGGGGTCCACGGCGTAGCCCCGGCCCGGACCTGACAGCGCGACCTCGGCGCCGAGCGGATCGGCGGCCCACGCGGACGCGACGCCGGCGTCGTGCAGAACGACCGACACGACCAGCTCGCGCGCGTCCGCCCGCTTGCGCGACGGCGTCAACGTCCGGATGGCCGGGCGGCTCCCGTCGGGGAGCAGGAACTCGTTGCCGTTCCACTCGGGCACAACGAGATCCTCGGTGCCCGGCGACGGCAGCAGGAGCCGCACGCTCGCGGCCGGCTCGTCCACCCCGAGTCCCTCGAGGGCCGGGCCGGCGATCGTGACCTGCACCATCCACGGCGAGCGGGGCTCGACCGCCGCGACCCGAGCGGGCCGGAACACCGGTGGCTCGCGCCGGATCCGGGTCATCGCGCGCCGACCCGGCAGGTCGGCCGGCGGTGGCGATGCCGGAACCATCGACGAAGCGCGGCGACGCGGGACCGGGCCTCGAAGCGCTGCACGGGCCGATGCTACGGGTTCGGCGGGTACTGTCCCTGACGTCGGTGTCAGGTCGGGAGGTGCGGTGGCAGTCACGGGAATGGCCAACCTGGCGGTGAAGGTCGCAGACCTGGACGCCGCGTGCGCGTACTACGAGCGCGCGGGCGGGGACGTGCGGGACCGGATGCACTGGGGCAACGGTGAGCGGGCCGACGTCTACCTGGGGCCCGTGATGATCACGCTGTTCACGCGCGCGATCTACGAAGACGAGGTGGACCTGCCCGCGGAGGGCTTCCTCCACCCGGCCCTCTTCACCGACGATCTCGACGCGCAGCTCGAGGGCCACGCGGTCGTGTGGGGCCCGTCGATCGTCGAAGGGACGTTCGGGACCCGACGCATCGCCTTCGTCGAGGCGCCCGGCGGCATCCGCCTGGAGTTCATGGAGCAGCTCGCGCCGGCGCCGGCCCGATGAGCTTCACCCCCTACGAGCGCCCCGTGCGTGCTGCGGTCGTCGGCCTCGGGCGCATCTACGACCTGAACATCCGGGCCTACGTCGACAACCCGGACGTCGAGGTCGTCGCCCTCGTCGACCCGAGCGAGGAACGGCGCGAGGAGCGCGGGCGCCAGTGGCCCGCGGCGAGGACGTTCGCCTCCACCGCGGAGCTGGTGGCGTCCGGGCTGGAGGTCGATGCGGTCGAGGCGCTGCTGCCGATCCCGCTGCACGTCGACGGGGTCCGCGAGCTGCTCGACAACGGTTGGCACGTCAACCTGCAGAAGCCGATGTGCAACACGCTCGCCGACGCAGAGCGGATGGTCGACGCGGCGCGCGCGAACGACCGGGTCCTGCGGGTCATGGAGAACTACCTGTTCTACGAGCCGCTCCGGATGCTCAAGGCCACGGTCGAGTCCGGCGAGCTCGGTGACGTTGCGGGCTACCACCTCAAGATGGTGGCGAGCGGGCAGGGCGGCTGGGACGTCCCGATGAGCAGCTACCAGTGGCAGTTCCAGCAGATGCAGCGGGGTCGCGGGATCCTCGTGTTCGACGACGGCTGGCACAAGCTCGCGACGGCACTCTGGCTCTTCGGACCGATCACCGAGGTCCGCGCGTGGGTCGGCGCGACCGAGGTCGTGCCGGGCGTGTCGATCGACGCACCCTCGACGATCAGCTGGGAGCACTCGAACGGGATCCGTGGCGTGTGGGACATCACGCTCGCGCCGGAGCTGTACCTGCGTTCGGACTACTACACGAACGACGAGCGCTGGGAGGTCACCGGCCGCGCGGGATACGCCCGCGTGAACCGCTGCACCGGCCGGGGGATCCAGCAGCCGAGCCTCGAGATCTACACGGCCGGCGAGATGCGCAGCTTCCACGCGCTCGACGACGACTGGGCGAGCAGCTTCCGGGACTCGGGCCGGCACTGGCTGCGCTGGCTGCACACCGGGGAGGGGCCGCTGCTCTGGAGCGGCGAGGATGCGGTGGACGTCCTGCGGTTCGCGCTCGCCTCGTACGCGAGCAGCGCAGCCGGGGGCACGGGCGTCGACCCCGCGACGGTCACGGACCGGTTGATCGAGTAGGCGCACCCTGACGCGCAGGTCGACTTCCAGCCGTGCACGCCGTGGCCGTTCGGGCTGCCCGGAGCGGAGCGGCTGACCCGCCCCGGCTCCGGCCTGGGCGAAGCCTGGGGCCGACCGCTGAACTCCAGGGGTGGCGAGGGTCGTACCTGATGTGATCGCCCACATCGGCGGTGTCCCCGTCGAAGAGCTCACGATGCCGGTGCTCTACGCGAGCGGCGTCATCTGGGTCGCGGCCCGGGGCCTATCGTCGCGGCTGGGAAGGCGGAGAGAGCGGAGGGCGCGGGCATGGCCAAGCTCGAGGTCGGCGACAAGGTCGTCGTGACCCACGGGGACTTCAAGGGCGAGCGGGGAGCGATCGTCGACAAGAAGCTCCTGGGCGACGGGATCACCGTCGCGCTCGAGAAGAACGGCAAGGAGATCAAGACGCACGAGGAGCACGTGAACCTCGTCGACTGAGCTGCGCTCGGCGCCACGCGCGTTTCCCGTCGTCACCGCGGACGGAGTGCGTCTGAGCACGCGCGTGTACGGCGACGCGGCTGCCGACGTGGCGGTGGTGTTCGGCCACGGCTTCACCGGCTCGCAGCACAACCGCAAGGTCGTGGCATTCGCCCAGCATGTGGCCAGACGCGGGTTCGCGGTGTACACCGCCGACTTCCGGGGCCACGGGGAGAGCGGCGGGCTCTCGACGCTGGGGAACCGCGAGGTGCACGACCTCGAGGCACTCGTGACGCTCGCGCGCCGAGGGCACCGGCGCATCGTCAGCGTCGGCGCATCGATGGGCGCGTACGTCGCGCTGCGCCACGCCGGGCTCGGCGGGAAGGTCGACGCGGTGGTGGCGATCAGCAGCCCGGCCGACGGGCGCGAGCCCCGCCTCCCGCGGGCCCGATTGCTCAGCACCCTGGTGCGGACCGAGCGGGGACGGCGACTGCTCGTCCGCTACGGCACGCGGGTCGATCCCCAGCGCGCCCCGGTCGCGTCGCCGCCGCTCGACCTCGCGGCCGAGATCGCACCGGTCCCGGTGGCGATCGTGCACGGTGGCCGGGACCACTACGTCCCGCTGCGCGACGCCCACGAGCTCTACGACCGGCTCGGCGAGCCCCGCGTGCTGATCGTCCTCCCCGAGTTCGGCCACGCCGAGGCCGGCTTCGACGACGGGTTCGCGGAGATGCTCGAGTCGCTGATCGGCCGCCTGCTGGCGGATCCTCCGCTCAGCGAGGTGTGAGGGGCGTATTTTCGGATGTGGGCTCACAACGGGACGGTGCCGAGCGTTCGCAGGGTATGAGGTCATCATCCACGTCTTCCACCGCACGGCGGGGTGGCGCCCGCAGCCGGCTCGGCGGGGTGCCGACGGTCCTGCCCGCCGAGGGGGCGGCCGGCGGCGCGCCGGACCAGCTCCCGCTCGCGATCGGCGGGCTCGAGCGGCCGCGTGGGCGGGTCGAGCCGTTGCCCCGCGCCGTGCACGTCCCCGACTGGCTCGACCTCGACGCGCAGCGGCACCTCGTCGAGGAGTTCCGCGGCTGGGCCGCGCCGCCTGCGGGCCTGCGGCACCCGCGCGTGCCGACCGGCCACCTGATGACGGTCCAGTCGGTGTGCCTGGGCTGGCACTGGTACCCCTACGTGTACACGCGCACCGCCGACGACACGGACGGTGCGCCGGTCAAGCCGCTCCCGGACGAGATCGTCGCGCTCGCGCGTGCTGCGGTCGCGGAGGCATACGGCGCGGACGACCCGGAAGCGCGCGCGTTCGCGCCTGACGCCGCGATCGTGAACCTGTACGCGTCCGACGCGCACCTCGGGCTCCATCAGGACGGCGAGGAGCCCTCGGCCGCGCCGGTCGTCACGATCAGCCTCGGCGACTCGTGCACGTTCCGCCTCGCGGGCGTCGAGCGGCGGACCGGCCCCTTCACCGACGTCGACATGCGCAGCGGCGACCTGTTCGTGTTCGGCGGCCCGACCCGGCGGATCTTCCACGGGGTCCCGAAGGTGTTCCCCGGCACCGCGCCCGACGGGCTCGGCCTCCCGCCGGGCCGCCTGAGCATCACGGTGCGCGAGACCGGGCTCGACTGAGCCGACGCCGTGCCGGACCGCCCGTTCGAGGAGATCGTCGAGGAGCACGGCTCGGTCGTGATGCGCGTCTGCCGGGCGCTGCTCGGCCGCGACGACGCCCAGGACGCGTGGTCCGAGGCGTTCCTCGCCGCGCTGCGGGCGTACCCCGACCTCCGGCCGGACAGCAACGTCCGGGGCTGGCTCGTGACCATCGCGCACCGCAAGGCGATCGACGTGCTCCGCCGGCGGCAGCGGAGCGCCACGCCGGCTGCCGAGCCTCCGGACCGGCCGACCGAGGACCCGGACCCGACCGGCGACGACGACCTGCGCGCCGCGCTCGACGCGCTCCCGGAACGCCAGCGCGCCACGGTGGTGTACCGCTACCTCGCCGACCTCCCGTATCCCGAGATCGCCGCCCGCCTCGAGACCACCGAGGCCGCCGCCCGGCGCAGCGCGGCGGACGGCATCGCCAAGCTCCGTGCGAGCTACGGAAAGGAACCGAGCCGATGAGCAACGACACGAATGCCGTCGCGCGACTGCGCACGGTGATCGGCGAGCCCGACGTCGCCGAGCTGGCCGCGCTCCGGCAGGATCTGGCCGCGCGGGCCGACGCCGACGGCGTGCTCGACCTCGCCTACCGGACCGTCGACACCCCGATCGGCCCGTTGCTGGTCGCGGCGACCCCGGTCGGGCTCGTCCGGGTGGCGTTCGAGCGCGAGCGCGAGGACACGGTCCTCGCCGAGCTCGCGGTTGCGGTGAGCCCGAGGATCCTCCGGTCCGGACGCCGGACCGACGCGGTGGCCCGCGAGCTCGACGAGTACTTCGCCGGTCGCCGGCGGCAGTTCGACCTGCCCGTCGATCTCCAGCTCGTGCACGGCTTCCGCCGCACGGTGATCGCACACCTGCCCGAGATCCCGTACGGGACGACGGAGACGTACGCCGAGGTCGCGCGTGCGGCCGGCAGCCCGGCGGCCGTCCGGGCCGTGGGCACTGCGTGCGGGCACAACCCGTTGCCGATCGTCGTGCCGTGCCACCGGGTCATCCGCAGCGACGGGACGATCGGGCAGTACGGCGGCGGGGTCGAGGTCAAGTCCGCGCTGCTCGCGCTCGAGGGCTCGCGATGACGGGCCCGAAGACGTCTGCGCCGCCGGTGGCCATACGCGTCGGCAGCCTCGACTGGCGCACCATCGGCGACGAGCTCGACGACCTCGGGATCGCGGGAACGGGCCCGCTCCTCGACGCGGCGGAGTGCCGATCACTCGCGGCGCTCTACGACGACGTGGCGCGGTTCCGGTCGACCGTGGACATGGCGCAGCACCGCTTCGGTGCGGGGGAGTACCGCTACTTCGATCGACCCCTGCCGGACCTCGTCGCCGCGCTGCGCGCTGCGTTCTGGCCCCACCTCCTCCCGATCGCCCGCGTGTGGGCGACGCGTCGCACCCAGCAGGCGCCCTGGCCCGACGCCTTCGACGCCTGGCTCGAGCAGTGCCACGCGGCGGGGCAGTGCCGGCCGACCCCACTGCTCCTCCGCTACGGGCCGGGCGGCTGGAACGCGCTGCACCGCGACCTCTACGGCGACCTCGTGTTCCCGCTCCAGGTCGTGATCGGGCTCGACGCCCCGGGCGACGACTACACGGGTGGAGAGCTGGTCGTCGTGGAGCGGCGGCCGCGCGCGCAGTCGCGCGCGACGTCGATCACGATCCCTCGCGGCCATGCCGTCGTCCTCACCACGCGCGACCGGCCGATCCGCACGAAGCGCGGTTGGGCGAACGGCCCGATGCGCCACGGGGTCAGCGCCGTGCACGAGGGCGAGCGGCGCACGCTCGGTCTCATCTTCCACGACGCCGAGTGAGCCCGTGGGGCGACGCGCCAGACGCGGTTTGGGGCGCCGACGGCGACGGGTAGGGCGCAAGGGCACCCGTCGAGAAGGAGCAGCCCATGGTGACCGTCGGTCTCTACGTCCCGCTGAAGGCCAAGCCCGGCAAGGAGGAGGAGGTCGCGGAGTTCCTGCGCGGCGCGCTGCCGCTCGTGCAGGACGAGCCCGCGACCACGGCGTGGTTCGCGATCCGCTCGGCGCCGGACACGTTCGCGATCTTCGACGTCTTCCCCGACGACGCCGGTCGCCAGGCCCACCTCTCGGGAAAGGTCGCCGAGGCGCTGATGGCCAAGGCGTCCGACCTGCTCGCTGAGCCCCCGACCATCAACCAGCTGGACATCCTCGCGTCGAAGCTCCCGGGCTGAGGTCGTGCGCCGCGCCGCGGGCTCTTGGCGCGCGCCGGCTGCCCTCGAGATTCCGGGACCCGCGCCGTCGGGCGCGTGCTTCGTGAAGGGGAGCCGATGGCGGACGAGCCGACCGACGACCTGCACGCGATCGGGATCGAGGCGTACGCGTACCTGTACCCGCTGATCACGATGGACCTCACCCGGCCGGATCGGCGTGACGATGCGCCTCTACGCGCCCAGGCCGGCCGTGCTCGACGGCGCCTGGAACCCGCCGCCGGTGAAGCGGGCGTGACTCGTGACCGCGCGGATCGGGTCACTGCAGGTCGAGCAGCTCGTCGAGCCGGCGGGTGATGGGCCAGGCCCCGTAGGACGAGTTCGCGATGACGGTGTGCGTGATCTTCGACGCCGGATCGTGCACGGTCGCGAACGACACGCCGGCGTCGAAGCCCACCAGCATCACGGCGTCGCGCGTCGCGTGGAGCCAGAACCCGAGGCCGTAGCGCCTCGAGTCCGCCGGGACGTCGCTGCGGGGACGGGTCATCTCGGCTACGTGCGCCGCGCTGACGATCCGACCGTCGAGGAACGCGGGCCAGAACGCCTGGAAGTCGGCGACGGTCGAGTAGATGCCGCCGTCACCGCTGCCCCGGACGGGCAGATGCAGGACGTTCGTGCGCGGCGACTCCTGCCCGGTGAGGTAGCCGACCGCGGCGCGTCCGGGGAGCTCGTCGGAGCGGAGGAACGCCGTGTCGGTCATGCCGGCGGGCGCGCACACGCGCTGCTCGACGAGGTCGTGGAACGCGACCCCGCTCACCCGCTCGGCGATCAGGGCGAGGACGACGTAGCCGCCGTTGCAGTACGAGAAGTCCTCGCCGGGCGCGAACTTCTGCGGGTACCCGTCGAGCACCTCGAGGAACGCCTCCGTCGTGGCGAGCCGGTGGACCGGGACCGGCAGGACGTATTCGGTGATCTCCGCCTCGTCGTCCTCGTCGACGTAGTCGCCGATGCCCGAGCGGTGGGCCAGCAGGTGCTCGACCGTGACCCGGTCGTCGATCAGCGGAAGATCGGCGCCCAGCACCGATCGGGCGGTCGTCCCGAGCTCGAGCCGGCCGTCCTCGATCAACGCCACGACCGCCAGCGCGGTCAGGCCCTTGGTCCCGCTCGCGACGGCGAGCTGCGTGTCGGGGGTGTTGGGCTTCCCACAGCTGCGGTCCGCCAGCCCGTAGGCCGCCACGAGCTCGGTGCTCGCACCGCGGTCGACGCGCACCACGCCGGCGAAGCCGGTCTCGGCGGCGAGACGGTCGATCGCGTCGCCCAGCTCCGCCACCGCTCCTCCGAAGATCTCCGCCGGCCGAGCGCCGGACCGCGGCCAGCCGGCGGCCGCCCGCGGTACGGAGAGTAGCGACCGTGGCCTCACGAGCCGCTCACAATCACCTCACATGGTGCTCGTGCGCGAGTGTTCTCGTACGTCTTCGTCGAACGGAGGGAGTGGGGGATGCGTCGGTTCGGAGCACTGGCCGCGGTTGCGGTGGTCGCATTGATCACCGCGGCGTGCGTACCGCCGTTGTCGACCCAGGGCGACACCAGCTCCATCCAGCTGGTCAGCTCGAAGACGCTCGACGGCTGGAAGTACGACTACTACCGGAACATGGCGTACCCGTGCAGCGTGAGCGGGTACCAGACCTTCGTCATCGGCACGAAGATCGGGTCTTCGCAGACCGCGGCTCGCCCGCTGTGGGCGTTCATGCACGGCGGCGGCGCCGGCTACTTCGACGAGAACGGCAACCCGATCCCGAACGCGAACCAGAAGGTCGAGGAGGGCCCTGCCGGGCTGAACACGAGCCTCGACAACAGCGGCCTCCTCGCCCGTGTGCGAGATGACGCCGCCGGCTTCCGCACGCTCGCGGTCTCCTACTGCAGCCACGAGGTCTACGGCGGGTTGAACACGCCCGACCCGCACAATCCGAACACGACGCCCGACGGCAAGCCCCGCCCCACTGACGGGCTCATCGCGACCAAGGCCGCGATCCAGTACGCGCAGGCCCTCTACCCGACGACGAAGACGTTCCTCCACGGTGGGAGCGCGGGCTCCGCGGGTGCGTACTACGTCGCGTGGGCGATGCAGCTCCAGGGGATCCCGCCCGCCGGGGTGGTCGCCGACGCGAGCGTCGTGAACGTCGAAGCGATGCAGGCGGGGTTCGCGGCGGGCATCTGCACGGACAAGAACGACCCGGCCCGCGAGGCCGGGGTCGCCGCCCGTGTGCACCCGGACATCGCGAACGTGAACAACGAGGTCGACAAGCTGGTCGCGAGCGGCCGGCTCACCGTGCCGCTCCTGAACATCTGGAACCACGGCGACCAGAACACCTGCGGCTCGCCGCCGGTCGCCTGCCCGCTGCACGACGGCACGACCGCCACCCTCGGGATGACGGACTGCGTCCACGAGCCCCTGCGCCGGGCGATCGCGGCCCAGGGTCCGACGAGCCGCTCGATGAACCTGCCCCTGTGCGTCGACGCGGACCCGGTGCAGGACTGCTCGACCCACGTGGTCACCAACAAGGGCGGGCTCACGAACACCGATCCGTCGAGCTCGCCGGACTACCTGACCACGATCATGACCTGGGTCCACGCCCGCCTGGCCGACGCGTAGGCGCACGCCGCGCGATCGGGACCGCTCGCCCGACGTCGATTGTGGCAGTAGGTTTGCCACATGACTGCTGACCCCGGAATGCGGCGCGTCGCGCTCGTCGCCAACACCGACTTCTACATCGGCCCCCCGCTGGCCCGGATCCTCGCGGCCCGGGGCCACGACCTGGTCGTCGGCGACCCGGAGGACGGGCTGGTCGACGAGCTCGAGGCGTCGGGCGCGACCGTCGAGGTCGTCACCGGCGTGAAGGACCTGCGCGACCCCGAAGCTTCGGCGCGCCTCGTCACCGCCGGGTTGGCGCGGTTCGGGCGCATCGACGCCGCGTGTGCGTTCTCGGGCCGGGTGGTGACCGGGCGGTTCCTGCAGTCGACGATCGACGACCTGCGGGCGGTCGTCGCGGGCTGCCTCGAGTCGCCGTACCACTTCCTCAAGGCGGTGGTGCCGCCCATGGTGGAGCAGGGCGACGGCCAGGTCCTCGTCGTCACCAGCGCGTCGGGGGCGCGCGCGACTCCGGGCGCGCCGCTGTACTCGTCCGCGCGCGCGGCCGCGAACCACCTGGTGCGCAACGTCGCCGACGAGGTCGCGCGCAAGGGGGTCCAGGTGAACGCGGTCGGCACCAACTTCATGGACTTCCCCGAATTCCTGCGGGCGACCGGCGGCACCGACCCCAAGGTGCGCGAGCAGCTCGAGGCTGCGGTGCCACTGCGCCGGCTCGGCACCGTCGAGGAGTGCGCGGCGTTCTGCGCGGTCTTCCTCGACGGTACGAGCCGCTTCACCACGGGCCAGTTCGTCGCCTACGCCGGCGGCTGGGCCTGATCCACCGCCCGCCGCGACCCAGCCCCACACGCTTTGGCGTCGCGTACCCCCCGCGGCGGGGGGTACGCGACGCCAAAGCGGGGTTTGGGTCAGGTGAGGAGGGCGGTGAGGGTGCGGCGGAGGACGTCGGCGGTCTGCGCCGCGGTGAGACCGAGCCGGACCCGAAGGTGCTCGGCGCTCTCGAACTGGAGCACCGTGTCGAGCGCGGCGGCCGCGGCCCGCCGCTCGGCCGCCGTCATGGCCGCGAGCTCCGGCTCGAACATCGCCTCGGCCTGGACCCGCAGCGCCTCGCGGGCGCGGGTCATCTCGTCGCGCAGGTAGCGGTTGGTCGGCGCCCGCAACAGCGTGGCTCGCGCGGTGGGTGCCGCGGCTTCGTACAACCGGATGCGGCACGCCACGAAGCGGTGGACGCGCTCGTCGAAGGGCCCGACACCGAGGTCCGGCACCTGGTGCAGCGGTGCGACCAGCTCCGCGTGGCGCGCGATCGCCGCGCGCACGAGGGCGTCCTGGTCCTCGAAGTACCGGTACACCGACCGCAGCGAGACGCCTGACCGCTCGGCGACCTCGGCCGCGTTCGGAGCCAGCTCTCCTCCGGTGAACAGCGCGATCACCGCGTCCAGCACGAGGTCGCGGTTGCGGTCCCGGCGCGCCGTCCGCCCGTCGACGGCAGACTCTTCGACCCCGGCCTCTTCGGCCGCGAGGTTCGTCACTGGCGCGCCGCCTCCGCGCGCATCTCGGCTTCGGCGACCTCGGCCGGGTCGGTGTGGTGCTTCTGCCCCGGGTCCGCGTCGACGTCCACGCGGTGGAGCTTCCCGGAGAACGGGAACGGGCTCTCGTAGCGGTCGCTCACCGCGGAGCCGTGGTCGTAGCCGACGCTCGGGCCGACGCTCGAGATCACCGTCATCAGCAGCGGCAGGTCGCGCTCGCCGCTCCGCACGCCGTCGATCAGCAGCGCGACGGTCCCGGTGCGGGGTCCGGTGCGGCGCACCTGGACGCCGACTCGGGTGTCGCCGGCGGGGACGTCGCGGTCCGCGACGAGGATCTGGTGGTCGCCGAACGCGTTGTAGTCGAACACGAGCTTGCCGCCCTGCACGAAGAAGCTGAACCCCGCGTTCTCGGTGCCGCTGGCGTAGATGACCCCCTCGTCCTCGGGGGCGCGTGTGAGCGTCGCGGTCATGTCCCAGCCGCGGCCGCCGAGCGCGGCGCCGGCCTGGGCGGGCAGCGGCGACATCGGCGGCCAGTAGGTGTACCGCCGGTGCGACGCGTGCGGCGTGCGGTCCTGAAAGCGTGCGCCGAACAGCTCGATGAGGCGGTCGTCGAGCGGGAGCACGCCGTTCGCCTCGGCCTCACGCCACCACACCGCCACCATCTCCGCCAGCTTGTCGGGCATCGTCGTGGCGAGGTCGTGGCACTCCGAGAAGTCCTCGGCGACGTGGTAGAGCTCCCAGGTGTCGTCGTCGAACGGCACCCCGGCGGTGTGGCGGGTCACCGCCTTCCAACCATCGGCGTAGATGCCGCGGTGGCCGACCATCTCGAAGTACTGCACCGACTTCTCACTCGGCGCGGCCGGTTCGTCGAACGTGTAGCGCATCGACACGCCGGTGACCGGCAGCTGGTCGAGCCCGCGGTAGACCGACGGCGGCGTGACGCCGACCACGTCGTAGATCGACGGCACGATGTCGTTCACGTGATGGAACTGGCGGCGGATGCCGCCGCGCTCGGCGATGCCGTTCGGCCAGTGCACGATCAGCGGTACGTGGACGCCACCCTCGTGGGTGTTCTGCTTGTACCACTTGAACGGCGTGTTGCCCGCCTGCGCCCAGCCCCACGGGTAGTTGGAGTGGCTGTGCGGGCCGCCGATGTCGTCGACGTGCGCGATCGCCTCGTCCGGGGTCTCGAGGATCCCGTTGAAGAACTTCATCTCGTGGAGGACGCCGAACGGCCCACCCTCCTGGCTCGCGCCGTTGTCGGCCAGCACGAACAGCAGCGTGTCGTCGAGCTGACCGAGCTCGCGGAGCGACTCGACCAGGCGGCCGATCTGGACGTCCGTGTGGTCGAGGAACGCCGCGAACGCCTCCTGCAGGCGCGCCGCGAGCGCGCGCTGGTTGTCCGAGAGCTCGTCCCACGGCTCGACGCCGGGGTTGCGCGGCGCGAGCTCCGTCCCCTCCGGGACCAGACCGCGCTCGAGCTGGCGCGCGAACCACCGGTCGCGGGCGACGTCCCACCCGTCGTCGAACCGACCCCGGTACTTGGCCAGGTACTCGGGTGGGGCCTGGTGCGGAGCGTGCGTGGCGCCGAACGCGAGGTAGCAGAAGAACGGGCGGTCGGGCCGCACCGACTTCGCGTCGTGGATGAACCCGAGCGCGCGGTCCACGAGGTCCTCGCTCAGGTGGTACCCGTCGGCGGCGGTCGCGGGCGCGTCGATCCGGTGGTTGTCGTAGGTGAGGTCGGGCGCGTACTGGTCGGTCTCACCCTCGAGGAACCCGTAGAACCGGTCGAAGCCCCGCTGGAGCGGCCACTGGTCGAACGGTCCGGCGGGCGACGCGTCGGCCATCTGGCACAGGTGCCACTTGCCCACGGCGAAGGTCGTGTAGCCCTCGTCGCGCAGCACCTCGGCGACGGTGCCCGCGTGGTTCGAGATGTGACCGGTCATGTTCGGGTAGCCGGTGTTGAAGTTGGCGAGCGCGCGCATGCCGACGCTGTGGTGGTTGCGACCCGTGAGCAGCGCGGCGCGCGTCGGCGAGCACAGCGGCGTCACGTGGAAGTTCGTGTACTGCAGCCCGTTGGCGGCGAGCCGGTCGATGTGCGGGGTCTCGATCTCGGAGCCGTAGCAGCCGAAGTGCGCAAAGCCGGTGTCGTCGAGCAGGACGACGACGACGTTCGGCGCCTCCTCGCCCGGGTGCTTCGGCGCGGCGAACCACGGCGTCGACTCGCGGTGGGTGGTCCCGATCGTTCCGTGGAACTCGTCGTAGGTCGGCATCGTCCGCTCCCGTTCCGGGTTTTGGCAGACACTATGCCAATAGCGGATTCGCCGACCATCGGCGCGGGGATAGCGTCCGTCGAGAACCCGCGAGGAGGCCGTCGACGTGCGCATCGGTGTCGTGTTCCCCCAGACCGAGCTCGGTGGCGACGTCGGGGCGGTGCGCGCCTACGCCGAACGGGTGGAGGAGCTCGGCTTCGCCCACCTGCTCGCGTACGACCACGTGCTCGGTGCGGACCCCGCGGCGCACGCGCCCTGGCCGGGTCCCTACGACGTCGACACGACGTTCCACGAGCCGTTCGTGATGTTCGGGTACCTCGCCGCGGTCACGTCGCTGGAGCTCGTGACGGGCATCATCATCCTGCCCCAGCGCCAGACCGCGCTCGTCGCCAAGCAGGCGGCCGAGGTGGACCTCCTCACCGGCGGCCGCTTCCGGCTCGGCGTCGGGCTGGGGTGGAACCCGGTCGAGTACGAGGCGCTCGGCCAGGACTTCTCGAACCGGGGCCGCCGCCTCGACGAGCAGGTGGAGCTGATGCGCGCGCTGTGGACCGAGCGCGCCGTGACCCACGACGGCGCGTACGAGACGGTCACCGGCGCGGGCATCGCCCCACTTCCACTGCAGCGGCCGATCCCGGTGTGGATCGGTGCCGTCGCCGATCCCGCGCTGCGACGGGTCGGTCGGCTCGCCGACGGCTGGTTCCCGCAGGTCCCGCCCGGCCCGAAGCTGGACGCGGCCTGGGCGACGGTCCGGCAGGCCGCGACCGACGCCGGGCGCGACCCGTCGTCCATCGGGGTCGAGGGGCGGATCAGCTGGACCGAGCCGGGAGGAGTCGAGCGGCTGATCAAGGAGGCGGGTCGGTGGCGTGATGCCGGCGCGACGCACCTCTCGGTCAACACGATGAACGCCGAGCTCGGCTCGCTCGACGTCCACCTCGACGTCCTCGCCCGCGCCGCCGACGCGCTCGCGCCGCTCGTACCGTGACCCTCCCGTCCCTCACCGGCGTCGCCCGCGCGCCCGTATCCGTCCCCAAGGAGCGCCGTTCATGAGCGAAGTCGTCGACAACCCGGCCCAGGGCCGGTTCGAGGTGACCGTCGACGGGCACACCGGCGAGCTGACCTACCGGCTCCGCGCCAAGCGGCTGGTGCTGATCCACACCGAGGTCCCCGAGGAGCTCGCCGGCCACGGTCTCGCGGGCGAGCTGGTCAAGGCCGCGATCGCCCGGGCCGAGCGCGACGGCCTGACGGTGGTCCCGCTCTGCCCGTACGCGCGGGAGTGGTTCCGGAAGCACCCCGACGCGATCGCGAACCTGGACGTCGACTGGACCTCGTCCGACTAGCGCGAGCGGACGCTCACCACCGCAGGTCGAGCGTCGCGCGCATCGCGGCCTCGAACGCGGCGTCGTCGAGCTGGCGGCGCGCGCCGAGCACCATCTCCGCGTCGGCACCGACCGGCACCCGCAGCGGCGGGTCCGGGTCCTCGATCGCGTCCGCGATCGCGTGGGCGACGATCTCGGGCCCGGGCCGCCCACCGGGCCCGGTCACCTTCGAGTCCGTCCCCTCCCACTGCTCGATCAGTGGTGCGTAGACCTCGGGGCCCGGGTGCTGCGCGCCGCGCTTCATCCCGGGGGCGATGTAGCCGGGCTGGATGATCACGACCCGGATCCCGAAGTGCCCGAGCTCGTACTTCATGGTCTCGGAGATCGCCTCGAGCGCGAACTTCGACGCCGCGTACGCACCCTCGAGCGGCGTCGACACCTGGCCCTGGATCGAGCTGACGTTCACGAAGATCCCCGAACCCCGTTCGCGCCATGACGGGATGAGCGCCTGCGCGACGCGCACCGGCCCGTACGTGTTCGTGTCGACGATGGCCTGCAGCTGGTCCATCGGGTAGCCCTCGATCGGGCCGCGGCTCTGGAGCGCCGCGTTGTTCACGACCGCGTCGAGCTCGCCGGCCGCGTCGATCGCGGCACCCACCGACGCGTCGTCGGTCACGTCGAGGGTCAGCCGCTGCGCGACGTCGAGGTCGTCGAGCAGGGTGACGTCCCGGGCGGACGCGACCACGTCGTGGCCCCGCTTCGTGCACTCGAGCGCGGTCGCCCGGCCGATGGCCCGCCCCGCGCCCGTCACCAGAATCCGCATCCCCGGAATCTAGGCGTGCGTCGGTCGTGAGCCGGCTCCCGGTGCGCCCGGACCCCTCCCTGCGTTTGTCCGATTCTCGGTCACTGTGACCCGTCATCGGACAAACGGCGGAGCGTCAGGGGGCGGGCGGAGGGTCAGGGGGCGCGGCGGACGTGGGCGGGGGTCAGCGAGACGAACAGCGCAGTCGCAGCCAGGACCATGAGCCCGGTCGTGAGGTCGAACGCGCCCGAGAGGATGCCGACGATCGGCGGCCCCGCGACCATCCCGAGGTAGCCGGCCGCGGTCACGCCGCCGATCGCGAGTGCGGGATGCCGGGCCTCGTTGTTGACGTCCGCGAGCAGGAGCGGCCACACGACGGTGATGCCGACGCAGGCGAGCGCGAGCCCGATCGCGCCGACCGCGGGGACCGACGTGAGCGCCTCGAGCGCGATCCCACCCGCGGCGATCCCGGCGCCGAACGCCACACCCCGCCGGGTGCCGAGCCGCCCGACCGCGGGGCCGCCCGCGATGCGCATCGTCGTCGCGAGGCTCTCGCCGGCGACGTACGCGCCGACCCCGGCGATGACGCCGAGCCCGAGGTGGCCCCGCAGGTAGAGGACGCCCCAGGTCGCGATGCCGCCCTCGACCATCGCGGAGGCGGCGAACACGACCGCGAGCACGACGAGGCCCTCATGGCGGAGGCCGGCGATCGCCCGCAGGAGCGACGGGTGCGCCGTGGTCGCGGGGTTCGGGATCCGGGTCCGGTGGCTCAGGAGCGCGACCGCGAACCCGAGGACCGCGATCCCGACCCACACCCAGCGCCACGACAGACCGAGCTCGAGCGCGATCCCGGTGGCCGCCGCGCCGACGACGGCGCCGCCGTTGAACAACCCGTGGAAGCGGACCAGATGGCCGGGCCGGCGGGACAGCGCGGCAGCTGCGACCACGTTCATCACGACGTCGACGAAGCCGCCGGCCGCCGTCGCGAGCGCGAACGCGATCGCGAACCAACCGAGCGCCGGGGCGGCGGCCACGACGACCAGCAGCGCGCTCCAGAGCAGCAGTGCGCGGGCGAGCGCGACGCCGGCGCCCCAGCGGTCGGTCAGCGCGCCGCCGACCGCGTTCACACCCGCCGCAAGGAGGATGCCCAGCGCGAGCACGAGCCCCAGGCCCGCGTCGGAGAGGCCGAACGTCCGCTTGATGTCGATCACCGCGACCGCAAGGGCTCCGGCGAAGCTGCCGAGCAGGATGAACGCACCGGCGACCGGCCGCAGCGTCGGCTCGGGCGCGACGTCCCCTTCGGTGGTGGGCTCGACGGCCACGGGGTCAGCCGCGGTCGGTCAAGCGTTCGCCGGCAGGGTGCTGCCGGGCCCGCGGCGCCGGAGCTCGACCCTGGTCGCGAGCTCGGTCCGGTCGCCGCCGTCCGCGTCGGCTCCCTCGATGACGAAGCCCGCGTCGGCGATCATCCGGCGGTCGGCCTCGCCGGCCTGTCCCTCGCTCGTGAGGTAGTCGCCCACGAAGATCGAGTTGGCGACGTACAGCGCGAGCGGTTGCAGCGCGCCGAGGTGGATCTCGCGCCCGCCGGCGATGCGCACCTCGACGTCCGGGAAGAAGAAGCGGTACAGCGCCAGGATCTTGAGGCAGCGCTCGGGCGTGAGCTCGTGCCGGCCGGCGAGCGGCGTGCCGTCGAACGGGATGAGGAAGTTCACCGGCACCGACGCCGGGTCGAGCGCGCGCAGTGACTGCGCGAGGTCGACGATGTCGTCGTCCGATTCACCCATGCCGAAGATCGCGCCGGAACAGGGTGAGAGACCCGCGGCGTGCGCGCCGGAGACCGTCGTGACCCGGTCCTCGTAGGTGTGCGTGGAGCAGATGTCGTCGTAGCGCGCTTCGCTCGTGTTGAGGTTGTGGTTGTAGGCGAACACGCCGGCGTCGTGGAGCCGCTCGCCCTGACCGTCCGCGAGCAGACCCATGCTCACGCAGATCTCGAGCTCGGGATATTCGGTGCGCAGCCGCGTGGCCGTCTCGGCGAGGTGCCCGACGTCCGCGTCGCTCGGGCCCCGCCCGCTGCCGACGAGGCAGATCCGGCGCGCGCCGGCCCCGACCGCGCGGCCCGCGGCCTCGAGCACGACGTCCGGCTCGAGCAGGCGGTACTTCAGGATCTCGCTCGCCGACCCGCGCCGTTGCGAGCAGTAGCTGCAGTCCTCGGGGCACAGACCGGAGCGGACGTTGACCAGGAAGTTCATCTTCACCCGACGGCCGAAGTACTTCCGGCGGACCCGGAACGCGGCGGCCACGACGTCGAGCACGTCGTCGTCGTCGAGCGCGAGCACGGCCAGCGCCTCGTCGCGGGTCGGGGGGTTCCGGTCGAGCGCGTGATCCGAGACCGTCCGCAGGAGATCAGGCATGCGGGCGATTCTCGCACGCCCGGCTGGTCCGGGCCGCTTCCGGTCCGGCGCCGATCCGGCCGCCGATCCCGGGACCACCGCTAGCGTCGACCCGATGGCGCATCGGGTGGTGCTGTGGGGGACGGGCAACGTCGGGCGGCCGGCGCTGCGGGCGATCGCCGCGCACCGGGATCTCGAGCTGGCCGGGGTCATCGTCTCGTCGGCCGCGAAGGTCGGTCGCGACGCGGGGGAGCTCGCCGGCATCGAGCCGCTCGGTGTGGCCGCGACGGACGACGCGGCGGCGGTGCTCGCCGGTGACGTCGACGCGGTCGTCTACACCGCGACCGCGGACACGCGACCGGACGCGGCGCTCGCCGACCTCGTCGCCTGCTTGCACGCCGGCGCGAACGTCGTGTCGACGTCCTTCTACCCGCTCCTCCACCCGCCCAGCGCGCCGCCCGAGCTGCTCGACGTCGTCGGAGCCGCGTGTGAGGAGGGCGACGCGTCGGTGTTCGTCTCGGGCATCGATCCCGGCTGGGCGCTCGACATCCTGCCGGCGCTGGTGAGCGGCGTGGGTGCCGGCATCACCGAGATCCGGGCGCAGGAGCTCTTCAATTACGCGCTCTACGACCAGCCCGACGTCGTGCGCGAGGTCATCGGTTTCGGCGGCCCGATGGACGAGCTGCCGCTGATGCTCCTCGACTTCTCGCTGCAGTTGGTGTGGGCGCCGATGCTCCGCATCCTGGGCGACCTGCTCGGGGTGGACGTCGAGGAGATCACCACGACGGTCGAGCGGCGCCCGCTGGAGCGCACGATCGAGGTTCCCGGCATGGGCACGTTCGCGGCGGGGACCCAGGGTGCGTTCCGGTTCGAGGTCGTCGGCGTCGTCGCCGGTCACCCGCTGCTCGTCGTCGAGCACGTCACGCGCATCGACGACAATTGCGCGCCCGACTGGCCCCGGTCCGGGTCGCCCGGTGGCGAGCACCGGGTGCAGCTCTCGGGCCACCCGAACCTCACCGTGTCCGTCCACGGGACCGAAGCGGGCGAGCCCGGTGCCGCGGGCGGCGGCAACGCCACCGCGGCCAACCGGATCGTCAACGCGATCCCCGCGGTCTGCGAGTCACCGGCCGGGCCTCTCAGCCCCCTGGACCTCCCGCCGATCTCCGGGGCCGCACAGCTGCGCCTCCGGTGACCGCGCCGCGGGGAGAGAACGGCGCGGTCAGGCGGCCCGGTCCGCGGCGAGCTCGGCGTGGCGCCGGTACGCCCACCCCGGGCCGCGCACGACGAACGAGAGGCGCTCACGCCACGTCGTGGACCGCCCGACGTCGCGCAGCATGTCCGCGTGCTCGTGGGCGATGACCCGTGTGGGCACGAACGTGTTGATGTTCTTGGTGAGCCCGTACACGACCCGCTCGCGCTCGCGCTCGAACGTGCCGAACAGCCGGTCCCACACGATCAGGATGCTGCCGTGGTTGCGGTCCAGGTACTCGGGGTTGGTCCCGTGGTGGACGCGGTGGTGCGACGGCGTGTTGAGCACCGACTCGAACGGGCCGAGCCGGCGGATCGTGTCGGTGTGGATCCAGTACTGGTACAGCAGGTTGATGCCGCGCGCCTGGAGCACGAGCTCGGGCCGGATGCCGACCAGGCACAGCAGCCCGTAGGGGGCGAACGTGCCGAACGCGTCGGCCACGGGCTGGCGGAGCGCAGTCGAGAGGTTGTAGCGCTCGCTCGAGTGGTGCACGACGTGGATCGCCCACATGTAGCGGCTCTCGTGCATGAAGCGGTGGTTCCAGTAGTAGACGAAGTCCCAGCCGAACACCGCGGCCGCGAGCGCGAGCGGACCGCGGCCGAGGTCACGCACCACGCGGTGCTCCCACATCCGGTCGGGTGAGGCCAACGACGCCCACGTCGTGGTGATCGCGGTGCCGCCCGCGACGACGGACGCGACCCCGCCGACCGATGCGACCTTGCGCGCCGCGCGCGCGATGCGCCGCCGGCGGGTCCGGTTCCCGGCCGGCTCGTCGCGCGGCGGCTCGGTCTCGGTCCGTCGCGCGATCCGGTCGGCCGCGACCGTCACCGCGACCGCGCCGAGCGCGCCGGCGACCAGCGCCTTTCCGTAGCGGCCCTTGCCCGGCGTGAACGGGGCGAGCAGCTTCGGCATGACCATCGGCGCGACGAGGCTCGCCACGCCCATCGTCAGGCTCGTGATCGTGTCGCGCCGCTCGTAGTCCGCCGCCGACGGGCCCTCGCGCCCGGCGCGCCGGGAGAGGTACCGGCGCTCCGCCTCCATCGTCCCGAAGTAGACGGGCACCGCCGCCACCGTGGCATCCATGCGGTCACCTCCCCCCGCCGTCTGTTGCGATCTCGTCGTGGTACGACGGATCCGGCACAGACGGAGGTCCTCGTCGGTCTCCGGACGTGCGAGATTGTGACAGAGGCAGCGGGATCACGACGGAGGGGACCAACGATGGCATTCGGCGGCGGTCGGGCGAACCGGCTCGCGGTGGTGGCCGGCACGATCCGGCTCGCGTCGGGGGTGTCGTTCCTGGTCGCGCCCGAGGCCGCGAACCGGCTCTGGGGCGACGACGAGGACAGCGGCCCGACCGCGAGCCTGCTCCTGCGCTCGATGGGCTACCGCGACGCGCTGGTCGGCGGGCTCCTCCTCTGGGGTGGCCTGCGTGGGTCGCCGACGGTCGCGGGGTGGTTCCTCGCGTCGGCCGGTGCGGACGCGGCGGACTTCGTCGGCGGTCTCGCGAACCTCGACCGCATGAGCGACCAGCAGAAGCGGCGCGGCCTCGGCGGGGCCGCCGCCGGGGTCGGGATCGGCGTGCTCGGTGCGATCGCCGCCGCCCGTCCGCGGAGACGCTCGAGCTGATCGCTCGCCGCCGCGTTCGCGCCGAGCGTGCCGAGAAGAGGGTGGAGAACGGCTGCGGTCAGCCGGTGGCGCCGAAGCGCTCGACCCGGATCCGGTCGACCGGGAAGTCGAGGTCGGTGAGCAGCCCGGTCGCGGCGTCGCAGAACGCCGCGGACCCGCACACGTACGCGGTCGCGTCGGGCAGGATCGCGGGCCGGAGGTCGGCCGCGGCGAGGTGACCGGCGGGGCGGGTCGACCCCGGCGGTGCGACCCGCGTGTAGACGACCGTCGTCTCCGGGCCCGCCAGCTCGTCGCGGTAGTAGAGGTCGCCCGGGAGGCGGACGGACTGCACCAACCGCACCTGGTCCGACGTGCCTCGGGCGCGAGCGAGCCGCAGCATCGCCATGAGCGGCACGATGCCCGAGCCGCCACCCAGCAGCAGCGCGCGGGTCTCGCCCTCCCACACGAACCAGCGGCCGATCGGCCCGCGGACCTCGAGCGCGTCGCCAGGCACGACGACGTCGTGGAGGAACGACGAGATCTCGCCGTCTTCGAGCCGCTCGACGGTCAGCTCGATCACCCCCGGGTCGCCGGGCGCCGACGCGACCGAGTACGAGCGCGACGCCTGGTAGCCGTCCGGGGCGGTGAGGCGGACGACGAAGTGCTGGCCCGCGAGGTGCGGCGTCTGACGTGCGAGCGCGAGCCGGAACGTCTTCGCGGTCGGCGTCTCGTCGACGATGTCCACGACCGTCGCCTGCTGCCAGCGGATCGGGCCGTGCAGCGCGTCCCGGCCGTCCGGCGTGTCGGGCCGGTCGAACGCGTCGGGCGCGGCCGGCTCCTCGATGCCCGTCGTCAAGGGATCAGTCGCCCTGGTACCGCTGCTCGAGCCACGGGTCGCCGCGGTCGTGGTACCCGTTGCGCTCCCAGAAGCCCGGCTCGTCGTGGTCGAGGAGCTGGAGGCCGGAGACCCACTTCGCGCTCTTCCAGAAGTAGAGGTGCGGCACGAGCAGCCGGGCCGGGCCGCCGTGCTCCCGGGCGAGCGGCTCGCCGTCGGCGGTGAACGCGACCCAGGCCTTCCCTCCGGTGACGTCGGCGAGCGGGAGGTTCGTGGTGTAGCCGGTGTGCGAGCGCGCGAGGACGAAGCTCGCGCTCGGTTGCAGGCCCGCGAGCTCGAGCAGCGTGTCGACCGAGACCCCGGTGAACTCCATGCCGAGCTTGGACCACGTCGTCACGCAGTGGATGTCGCCGGAGTAGGTCGACGGTGCGAGTGCGTGGATCTCCTCCCAGGTCCAGGTGGTCGGCCGGTCGACCAGGCCGTCGACGGTGAACGTCCACGTCGCGAGGTCGAGCTTCGGCGTCGCCTCCGCGGTCAGGACCGGCCACCGCTTGCCGGTGTCGTACTGGCCGGGCGGCAGGCGCGGGTCGCGGTTCTTCTTCCCTCGCCCGGTGAACCCTCTCGTGAACCCCACCATGCGCGGCCTCCTCGTTCGGATCAGGCCGGATCGGCCGTGAAGGACAGGTGCTCGTGGACCGAGCGGATCGCCGCGGAGCCCTCGCCGACCGCGGAAGCGACGCGCTTGACCGAGCCGCTGCGCACGTCGCCCACCGCGAAGAGCCCCGGTTGGCTGGTCTCGAACGGCAAGGGCGCGCGGCCGAGCACCGTCCAGACCTCGCTCAGGTCGTCCGGGTTGAGCGACCGGTCCGTACAGAGGAAGCCGCCCGCGTCGGTGACGACCTGGCCGGCGAGCCAGCCGCTGCCCGGGTCGGCCCCGATGAACGAGAACAAACCCACCGCGTCGATCTCGGTGTTGCCGTCCCGCCCCGTCACGGTGATGCGGTCGAGCACCGGATGGCCGTGCAGCTCGACGCACTCGCTGCCGGTGCGGATGGTGATGCGCGGGTGTGCCGCGATGCGGTCCGCGAGATAGCTCGACATGGACTTGCCCAGGTCCTGGCCCCGGAGCAGGAGGGTGACGGGACTCGCCTGGGCGAGAAAGATCGCGGCCTGCCCGGCCGAGTTGCCGCCGCCGACGACCACGACCGGCGCGTCCCCGACGAGGCGCGCCTCCACCTCGGTGGCCGCGTAGTAGACGCCGCGGCCCTCGAATTCCTCGAGGCGCGGGATCCGCAGCCGGCGATAGTGCGCGCCGGTCGCCACGACGACCGCCCGGCCCGCGAGCTCGGTGCCGTCGGAGAGGAACACGGTCAGGTGGCCGGCCACCTCCTTGAGCCCGACGACCTCGCACGGCGTGGTGAGGCGCACGCCGAACTTCAGCGCCTGCGTCATCGCGAGGTTCGTCAGCTCGTTGCCCGAGACGCCCTCGGGGAACCCGAGGTAGTTCTCGATGCGTGAGCTCGTCCC
>DASXYP010000004.1:0-30879 GCA_036502405.1 Acidimicrobiia bacterium | reverse complement strand
GACGCGGACCGCAGCCGCGCGCTCGAGCTCATGGCGCTCACCGGGGTCGACGGGCTCGCGGACCGGCCGTTCGGCGTGATCTCCGAGGGCGAGCGCCAGCAGGTGCTGCTGGCCCGGCTGCTCATGGGCGAGCCGGGGCTGCTGCTCCTCGACGAGCCGTTCGCGGGGCTGGACCTCGGCGCGCGCGAGCGCCTGCTCGCGCGCCTGGCCGGGTTGGCTGCCGACCCCGTGACCCCGCCGATGGTCCTCGTCACCCACCACGTCGAGGAGATCCCACCCGGGACGACGCACGCGCTCGTGCTCGGCGGGGGCAGGGTCGTCGCGTCCGGGCCGATCGACGGTGCGCTGACCACCGGGACGCTCAGCACCGCCTTCGACTTCCCGGTCGAGCTCGGCCGCGCCGGCGCCCGCTGGTGGTGCCGCGCCCACCCGTAGGTCGCGACCGGCCCCATCTCGTTTCGGTGCGGGTTCCGCCCCCTCCAGGGGGTACAAGTCGCACCGAAAGCAGGATCGGGGTCAGTCGGGGGCGACGTCCTCGGCCTCGACGACGACGTCCCAGCGGTCGAGGCAGTCCTCGCACCGGTACACCGCGACGTCGCCGGCGCGGTAGGGCGAGTCGGGATCGGCCTCCTGGACCAGGTGGGCGCGGCCGCCGCAGTCGATGCAGACGATGACGGTCGCGGGGCCGGTCACGTGGCGGCGACGCGCCCGGAGCCGTCCATCTGGAGCGAGCAGGCCTGGTCGAGGCCGAGCACCTGCATGAAGCGGCCCATCGACATGTACTTCCCGATCACGAGCGTGAGCTCCACCATCTGGCCGGCGTCGAAGTGCTCGGCCATGCGCGCCAGCAGCGCGTCGTCGATGTTCGCGGAGTCCGTGCAGAACCGCTGGGTGTACTCGAGCGCGACCCGCTCCGCCCCGGTGAAGTCCGGGAACGTCTCGTAGGTGGGAACGCCCGCGAGGAGCTCGTCGGTCACGCCGGCCTCGATCGCCTGCGGGGTGCGCCACCCGAGGCACACGGTGCACTGGTTGATGATCGCCACCTGCATCCGGACCAGCTCGTGGAGCCGCCAGTCGAGCCCCGAGCTCCACACCGCCTGCTCGAACCCTCCGACCGCCTTGGCGAGCTCGGGGCGCAGCGAGAGCGCACGGATGATTTCGAGGCTGTCTCCGTCGGGCAGGGCGATGCGGGCCATGACGGCCAGGCTACAGGCCGACAAGAATGGCGTTCCCGACCGCGAGGAGGGTGCCGACCGTGAGCTACGAGACTCCGCAGAGCGTCGAGGACTTCATGACGTTCCAGCCCTACGCGATGTGGGCGCGGGCCCGGGCCGAGTGCCCGGTGATCCGGTACGACGGCAACGCCTTCGACTCGCGTCCCACCTTCCACGTCACCACCTACGCCGACGCCGAGCAGGTCCTGCGGGACTGGGAGACGTTCTCCAGCTCGATCAACGGCGACGTCATCGGCCAGTACATGGGTGAGCTCATCCTCGCCCTCAATGGTCCGGAGCACCGCCAGTACCGCAACCTCGTGGCCCACACCTTCCGCGCGTCGGTCCTCGAGCGCTGGGATGCCGAGCTGGTGATCCCGGTCATCAACGACCTCCTCGACCGCATCGCGCCCGCCGGCCGTGCCGACCTCGTTCGGGACGTGACGTCCCAGTACCCGGTCCAGGTGATCTGCGGGATCGTCGGGGTGCCGATCGAGGACCACGAGCAATTCGCGCGCTGGGCCGAGGAGATCAACACCGGGCCGCTCGATCCGCCCCGAGGGATGGCCGCGTCACGGGCCATGCGCGGGTACCTCGAGCCGCTGGTGGACGCGCGCCGCGAGCACCCGCAGGGCGACCTGCTGAGCGAGCTCGTCCACGCCGAGGTGGACGGAGAGCGCCTCACCGACGAGCGGCTCTACGGGTTCCTGCGGCTGCTGCTCCCGGCCGGGGCGGAGACGACGTTCCGGGTGATGGGCAACGCGCTGGCCGCGCTGCTGGACCACCCGGAGGTTCTCGACAAGGTCCGGGCCGAGCCCGCGCTGATCGACGTCGTGATCGAGGAGACGCTGCGTTGGGAGACGTCGGTGACGATGGTCAGCCGGGTCGCGACCCGCGACACCGAGGTCGGCGGCTGCCCGGTCGCGGCAGGATCGCCGGTCAACGTCATCACCGGGTCGGCCGACCGCGACGAGAGCCGGTGGGACGACTCCGCGACCTGGCGCCTCGACCGCGACGTCCAGCACCACCTCGCGTTCGGCACCGGCCCGCACCAGTGCCTCGGGATGCACCTCGCCCGCCTGGAGCTGCGCGCCGGCCTCAATGCGATCATCCAGCGGCTGGCGAACCTGCGCCCCGACCCTGACGCGCCCGCACCGGTCATCGAGGGCTTCGCGTTCCGCGGCCCGGACGCGCTGCCCGTCCTCTTCGACGCGGCCGCGCCGCGGAGCTAGCCGGCCACGGGCGCGGTCAGGCGCCGAACATCATGCGCCACTGCTCGAGCGTCGGGAGCCGGAAGACGTAGTTGTGCTCCCGGGTCGCACCCATGGTCGCCGACGCATCGGGCGAGTACTGGTGGCCGGGGTACAGCATCGTGTCGTCGGGGACGGCCGCGAGCCGCTGGGTGAGGCTCCGGTACATCTCGTCCGCGTCGCCGCCGGGGAGGTCGGTGCGGCCACAGCCCTCGAGGAACAGCGTGTCGCCCGCGACGAGCCGGCCGTCGACGAGGAAGCACTGGCTCCCCGGCGTGTGGCCGGGCGTATGCAGGAGCGTGATCGGGATCGCGCCGACGGTCACGACGTCACCGGCGTCGTGGAGCACGAGGTCGGACTCGGACGCGCCGGTGACCAGCTGCACGCCGCGGGCCTCGGCCCGGTTGACGTGGATCGGTGTGTCGACGCCCTCGAGCCCGAGGAGCGCCGCGACCCCTTCGATGTTCCAGCCCATCATCGAGCCACCGACGTGGTCGGGGTGGTAGTGGGTGACGAGGGCGCCGACGACCTCGAGCCCGTCGGCACCGGCGATCTCGACCAGCTCGCGCACGCCGTAGGCGGGATCGACCACGAGCGCTTCGCCGGTCTCCCGATCGCCGATGAGGTACACGAAATTGACCATCTGGCGGGCGATGTCGTCGTCGGTGGCGAAGTCACGGCCGGCGAGGAGCTGACGGAAGTAGAGGCGATCGTCGGTCACGCTCGGGATGGTATCGATCTAGCCTGGCCGCATGGCCGAGCGGATCGCGTTCCGGACGTGCCCGTTGTGCGAAGCGACCTGCGGGCTCGAGCTCCACCTCGACGACGACGAGCTGACGCTCGTGCGCGGCGACAAGGAGGACGTGTTCAGCCACGGGTACCTCTGCCCCAAGGGCACCGCGCTGAAGGCGCTCGAAGCCGATCCGGATCGGCTCCGCCGCCCGCAGGTCCGCACCGGCGACCGCTGGCGCGAGGTGGGCTGGGACGAGGCGTTCGCGGAGATCGAGCGCGGCCTGGGCCCGATCCTCGAGGCCGACCGCAACGCGGTCGGCGTCTACCTGGGCAACCCGAACGCCCACAACCTCGGCGCGATGATCGAGGGCAAGGTGCTCCTCCAGGCGCTCGGCACCGCGAACGTGTTCAGCGCGAGCACCGTGGACCAGATGCCGAAGCAGGTCAGCGCCGGACTGATGTTCGGCGGCGCGCTGACCGTGCCGGTCCCGGACCTCGACCGGACCGACTACCTCCTCATGCTGGGCGCGAACCCGTTCGCGTCGAACGGCAGCCTCATGACCGTCCCCGACGTCCCGGCGCGCCTGCGCGCGATCCGCGCCCGCGGCGGCCGCCTCGTGGTCGTGGACCCGCGGCGCTCGAAGACCGCGGAGGAGGCGGACGAGCACCTGTTCATCCGGCCGGGCACCGACGCGCACTTCCTGTTCGCACTCGTGCACACCATCGTCGCCGAGGAGCTCGTGCACCTCGGGAGCGCGGAGGGCCATGTGACGCGGCTGGACGAGGTCGAGCGGCTCGCGGTGCCGTTCTCGCCCGAGGCCGTGGCCCCGGTGTGCGGCATCGACGCGGCGACGATCCGGCGGATCGCGCGCGACCTGGTGACCACCGAGCGGGCCGCGGTTTACGGCCGCATCGGCACGTGCACCCAGGAGTTCGGGACGCTGGCGTCCTGGCTGGTGGACGTGGTCAACACCCTCGCCGGCAACCTCGACCGCGAGGGGGGCGCGATGTTCACCCAGCCGGCCAGCGGTGGGGCCACCGCGGGCCCGACGAAGCCGGGCGCCACCCCGGGGGTCGGTCGCGGCGTGCGGTTCGGCCGCCGGACCAGCCGGGTGAGGGGGCTGCCCGAGTTCTACGGCGAGCTCCCGGTGGTCGCGCTCGCCGAGGAGATCGACACCCCCGGCGAGGGCCGGATCCGCGCGCTGATCACGGTCGCGGGGAACCCGGTCCTGTCGACCCCGGATTCGGGCCGTCTGGACCGGGCGCTCGAGTCGCTCGACTTCATGGTGTCCGTCGACATCTACCGCAACGAGACGACCCGCCACGCGAACGTGATCCTCCCCGTCCCCGGCGTCCTCGCGCGCAGCCACTACGACGTCGCGCTGTACTCCCTGGCGGTGCGCAACGTCGCGAACTACTCGCCGCCGGTGGTCGAGCTGGGCGCGCACGAGCTGCCGGAGTGGGAGATCCTCCTGCGCCTCGCCGCGATCGCCGGTGGTCAGGGTGCGAGCGCCGAGGCCGCCGCGGCGCTCGACGACTTCGTGCTGCTCAGCCAGGTGCAGAAGGCGGTCGGGCGCGAGGGCAGCAACGTGGAGGGACGCGACGCGGGCGAGCTCGTCGAGCTGCTCTCGGTCGGGGGCCGCCGCGGCCCCGAGCGCGTCCTCGACCTCATGCTGCGGACCGGCCCGTACGGTGACGGGTTCGGGGCCGACCCCGAGGGACTCACGCTGGCGAAGCTCGAGGCCAACCCGCACGGGATCGACTTCGGCCCGCTCCGGCCCCGGCTCCCCGAGGTCCTGCGGACGCCGACCGGGAAGATCGACCTGGCGCCGGAGGCGATCGTCGCGGACGTCGAGACCCGCCTCGGCCCGTCGCTGGCCGCCGCGGCCGACCGGGGGCTCGTCCTGGTCGGTCGGCGGGACCTGCGCTCGAACAACTCGTGGATGCACAACCTCGAGGTGCTGGTGAAGGGCAAGCCCCGCTGCACCCTGCACGTCCACCCTGACGACGCCGAGCGGCTCGGCCTGGTCGAGGGGGAACCGGCGTGCGTGCGCTCGAAGGTGGGCGCGGTGGAGATCCCGGTCGAGATCACCGACGGCATCATGGCCGGGGTCGTGAGCATCCCCCACGGCTGGGGCCACGACGCCGCCGGCGCGGACATGGCCGTCGCGGGCCGCCATCCCGGGGTGAACACCAATCTGCTGGCTGACGGCAGCATGCTGGACCCGCTGTCCGGCAACGCGGTGCTGAACGGGATCCCGGTGACCGTCGAAGCGCTCGTGACGGCGGGCGCCTGAGCGGGGCCGCGGCCCTCCGAGCGGCGCGCGATCGCCCATCGGTGGCGAAACCGGGCAGAGTAGGCGTCTCAAGCCACCGCAGGGTCCGGCCGATCAACCGGTGTGGCGGGCCTGAGGAGGCACAGCGGCATGATCGAACCGGCAATCGAGACCCAGCACGTGGGGCCGGCCCCCGGCGGGTCCCACGCGCGCTTCCTCGAGCCGGTCGCGGACGAGCTCGACACCATCGACCTGCCGGTCACCGGCCAGATCCCGCCCGAGCTCGACGGCTCGTACGTGCGCAACGGGCCGAACGCGCAGTTCCCGCGGCCCGACGGCTGGCGGTACCCGTTCGACGGCGACGGGATGCTCCACGTCCTCACCCTCGGCCAGGGCCGGGCCCGGTACCGGAACCGCTTCGTGCTGACCCAGGACCTGGTCGCCGAGCGCCAGGCCGGCCGGGCGCTGCACACCGGGACCTTCGAGCCCGGCGACACGCCGTCCGGCATCTCCGACTTCGACGGCCACCACGCGAAGAACTGGTCGAACACCAACGTCGTCGCGCACGCCGGCCGCATCCTCTCGTTGTGGGAGGGCGGTGCCCCCTACGAGCTCACCTGGCGGTTCGGCACCGTGGGGGAGCACACCTTCGACGGCGGCCTCCCGGGTGCCATGTGCGCGCACCCCAAGCTCGATCCGGTCTGGGACGAGCTCTGCTGGTTCCGCTACTCGGCCGAGCCGCCCTACCTGGTCTACGGCGTGGTGTCGCCCCGCGGGCACATCAGCCGGACGCTGCCGATCGACATCCCGCGCCCGGTGGTCATGCACGACTTCGCGGTCACCGACCAGCACGTCCTGTTCTTCGACAGCCCGGCGGTCATCAACCCCGCCGCGGCGGCGACCGGTGCGCCGATGGTGCAGTGGGAGCCGGAGCACGGGACGCGCATCGGCGTGCTCTCCCGCGACGGCGAGTACGACCGCGTGCGCTGGTTCCCGGTCGAGAACCGCTACGTCATGCACGTGATGAACGCCTACACCGAAGGCGACTCGATCGTGGTCGACTACGTCCACCGGCCCTCGTTCGACCTCGCCAGCGCAGCCGGGATCGGCGGATCGCCGCGCCTTCACCGCTCGGTGATCGAGCTGGGGCGTGGCATCGTGAGTGACGAGACCCTCGACTCGACCCCGGTTGACCTGCCCCGGATCGACGACCGTCGGGCGGGTCTCACCTACCGCTACGGCTACCTCGCCGCGGTGACCCGCAGCGACGGGCGCCCCGACGGCGTCGGCTTCGACACGCTGATGCGCTACGACCTGCGCACGAACGCGGTCGTGCAGCACCGCTTCGCAGATGGCGTGGTCGTCGGCGAGCCGCAGTTCGTCCCCCGTCCCGACAGCACCACCGAGGGCGACGGCTGGATCCTCGCGTTCACCTACGACGCGCGCCACGACCGCAGCGAGCTCGTGATCATCGACGCCGAGAACCTCGCGGGCCGCCCGGTCGCCGCGGTGCAGCTCCCGCGGCGCGTGCCCGCCGGACTCCACGGCACCTGGCTCCCGGCCCACCAGGACCGCCAGCACCGCGACGACGACCCGAGCTAGCCCCCCATCTGGGCCATGCCGGTGAGGAAGTCGTCGCAGCTCTGGGTCTTGCCGACGACCAGGTCCTTCTGCTGCCAACCGCCGGGGACGGTCTCGGGCGTGTAGTACTCGAACCCGTCGCCCTCCATCGCGGCGACGATGTCCGCGGCGCAGTCCGCGGCGCTGACGAACGGCCCGTCGTAGAGGCCGGGCAGCTCACCGGGTTGCACCTCCCAGATCTCCGTCTCGATGGGGCCGGGCAGCACGAGCTTGACCTTGACCCCGGTGCCCTCGAGGTCCATGCGCATCGACTCGCTCCACCCGCACATCGCGAACTTGGACGCGCTGTACGCGGCCTCGTGGAGGATGCCGAGCCGCCCGCCCATGCTCGACACGTTGACGACGAGCCCTTCGCCGCGCTCGAGCCACTTGGGCAGCAGCGCCATCCCCATCCGGATCGGCGAGAAGAAGTTGGTCCGCATGGTCACGTCGAGGTCCTCGGGCGTCAACGTCTGGACCAGCTTGCGCTTGCCGATCGCCGCGTTGTTGACGAGCGCGTCGAGGCCTTCGAAGTGGTCCCACGCCTCGAGCGCGACGGAGACGGCGCGATCGACGTCACCGAGGTCGGCGGCCCAGAACGTCGACGCGGGGGTGTGCTCGCGACACTGTGCGACGACCTCCTCGAGCCGTTCCGCACGCCGCGCGACGATGCCGACCGTCGCCCCCTTCGCCGCGAGCTGGGGCGCGAGCGCCGCCCCGATGCCCGACGACGCGCCGGTGACGAGGATCTTGGAACCGTCGAGCAGCATGGTGGGTCCTCCCGCGTGGCGGGACTCCGGGTCCCGGCGACGGCGGGCGAACGTACCATGACGCCGCAGCGAGGCATCCGGCGGATCGACGCCGCCGGGTACGGCTAGCGGCTGAAGCGCACCTGCAGCGCGGGACCGTTCGCGATCGGGATCCAGGCGCGGAGGGGCGGGCCGAAGCGGGTCCACTCCTCGTCGGCGGTCAGCAGCTCGACGCCCCGCGCCGGTCCGCGTCGGACCCGGAGGTAGTAGCGGCGTTCGACCGAGCCCGGGTCCTTGGGCGCCGGCGTGTTCGCGAACGTCGCACCGACCACCAGCTGGCCGGGGACCTTGTCGTTGCGCAGCTTCACCGGCCGGATCCGGCGGGCCGGGGGACCGGCGTAGGTCAGCCCGTGCGGACCGACCTTCCAGGTGACCTCGAACCGCTCGTTCTTCGTCGCACTCGTCTCGAGGAGCCGGCGTTGCACGGTCCGGCCGAACCGCGCGTACGCCGTGACCGTCCGCAGGCCGGAGGTGTTGACGATCGCCGCGTGGATCGCGAGCTCGGGCGCACGGAGGACGGACTGCGCCTTGACGACGACAGGGATCTTCTCGATGTTGCCGCCCGGCTGCACCTCACGAACCAGGCGGTAGGGCTTCCGATCGGGATGCTGCTCGATCAGGTCGATGTCGAGCGGGCCGCGGTCGCGGGCGTAGAGCACGTCGGACTTCAGGTCCGGGGGGTTCGCGAGGAACGGGTAGGGCTCCATGATGTAGCTCGCCGGGCGCCGCTCCTCGATGACGAGCGCCGGCTTTCCGTCGCGCTGGCGCAGGCCGCGCTGGACCTGCCCGTCGTAGGCGCGGGACACGTCCTCGACGATGTGCTTCTCGTCGATCTTGGCCGGCAGCGCGATCCCGGTGAGCACCACCCCGATCACGAGCGCGCCGACGAGCACGTTGCGCCGCGAGGCGGCGAGCTCTCCGATCCCGTGCGCGGCAAGTACGGCGACGGGGACGAGCACCGGGAGGTAGTAGTGCGGTCCGAGCCCCGAGCGTGCCCCGCTGGTCGTCAGCGAGCTCGCCCACCAGACGAGGTAGCCGACGGGGAACACCGCGGCGAGCCCGATCAGCAACCCACAGATCGCCCGGTGGGTCCGCCACAGCTTCACCGCGCCGTAGATCGCCAGCCCGCACGTCAGGTAGGTGCCGAAGATCCAGGTCGGGAGCGCCCACAGGTTCGTCCCCATCGACGAGAACGCCTCGCCGACGTTGAAGTTCAGCGGCGGGGTGTCCGGTGCGATGCTGCGGACGCCCCAGCCGAACGTCGAATAGCCGTCGCTCTGGGCCGACACCGGGAACCTGGTGAGCGCCCCGGTCGTGGCGAGGTTGTAGGCGAAGGTGATCGCGAGGGCAGGGACGACGCCGAGCGCGACCCAACCGGCGATCCTCGCCATCGCGGGCAGGTCGTGACGACGGGTCGCGACGATGTACCCCGCGAACGGCACCGCGAACAGCACTGCGTCATAGGGGCGGGTGAGGAACGCGGCGCCGAGTGCGAGGCCCGACAGCGCGAGCAGGAGGGGCCGTGGGCTCTCGGCGCGCAGCGCGTGCATCAGCAGCGCCGCGAACACGAGGTACAGGCCGAGGGCGTAGACGTAGTTCAGATACGTGCCGCTGAGCATCAGCGTGAACGGCGAGAGCGCCACGAGCGCGGCCGCGAGCACCGCTTGCCGGGTCGAGCCGAGCAGCTCGCGCGCGAAGGCGAACGCGGCCGAGGCCGTCAGTGCCGCGGCGACGCCGAGCGCGACCAGCATTGACCCCGTGAGCACCTGCGCGACCATCAACAGGGAGGGCCACCCGGGTTGGAAGGCCATGACGAGGTGGCCGTGCGCCGGTCCGGACAGCCAGGGCCGGAAGAACTGGTTCTGGGCCAGCGGGATGTTGATGTGGCCCAGGCGGAGCATCTCCGCCTGGAACCGGTAGACCGGCTCGTCGTGGTCACCGCTGTAGAACGGGAAGATGTTGCGTTGGATCGCGATGGCCGCGACGAAGGCGATCACCGCGATCGCGACGACGACGATCACCCCGCGCCGCGATGGCCGCGTCCGCTCCGTCGCCAGCATGGCGGGGGAGTGTACTGACGGGGTCTCGCCTACAAGGCGCGTCGTCCGATCTTGTGCGGGTGCTCCGCCGCCGCGAGCAGCTCACGGTCGCCGGCACTGTCGCCGTAAGCCCAGAGCTCGGCGTCGCCGTCGCCGAGCCACTCCCGGACCCGCCGGAGCTTCTCCGGGCCGCGCACGTTGCCGCCGTCGAGGCGCCCGTCGAGCCGCCCGTCCGCGCCGACGCCGAGCCGGGTGCAGAGGGCCGCATCGACGCCCAGCATCGGGGCGAGCGGCTCCAGGTAGACGTCGAGCGACGCGGAGACGATCACGATCTCGTGTCCCTCGGCCCGGTGCCACGCGACCCGCTCGAGCATCTCGGGACGGAGCGCGTCGCTCTCGGTGAGCCCGCGGGCGTACTCGGCCCCGGACGCGCGGATCGCGTCGATCGGACGTCCCGCGAGGAGCCGCCCGACCAGGCGCGCCTTCTCGGCGTCGCGGTCGCCGAGCCCGACGGCCACGCCGGCGAGCACGGGCGCCCGCCGTGCGAGCTCGCGGTAGAGCTGCGCACGCCCGCACACGAGCTCGAGGAACGGGCCGAGCGAGTCCTTGCGGCTCAGGGTGCCGTCGAAGTCGAACGCCGCGACCCGGCGCCGCGTGTCGGTCACAGAGGCAGGCGGCGGAACACCGGGCGCGGGATGTGCCGCAGCGCCGACATCACGAAGCGCAGCTGGCTCGGGGCCCAGATCGTCTCCGACCCGCGGCCGAGCCCGGCGACGATCGCGTCGGCCACCGCGTCGGCCTCGATCGACATGGGCGCCGGCGCCATGCCCTCGGTCATCTTGGTGTGCACGAAGCCGGGCCGGACGATCACGATGCGCACGCCCGATCCGATCAGGCTGTCACCGAGCCCCTGGCAGAACGCGTCGAGCCCGGCCTTGCTGGAGCCGTAGACGAAGTTGGACCTGCGGGCTCGCTCACCGGCGACCGAGGAGAGCACGACGACCGTGCCGTGGCCCTGGCTGCGCAGGGCGTCGACCACCGGGACGAGCACCGACACCGCGCCGGTGAAGTTGGACTCCAGGATGCGTCGCGCCTCGGCGCCGTCCCGCTCGGCGAGCTCTTGGTCCCCGAGCACGCCGAACGCGAGCACCACCAGGTCGAAGTCGCCGTACTCCGAGAACACGTCCCGGACGAATCCGTCGTGGGACGCGAAGTCGAGCCCGTCGAACGCGACCACGGAGACCGACGTCGCGCCGGCGGCCTCGAGCTCCTTGGCCGGCCGGGCGAGCGCCTCGGGATCGCGACCCGCGAGGACGACGGTGCGGCACCGCTCCCGGATCAGGCGGCGGACGGTCGCGACCGCGATCTCCGACCCGCCGCCGAGGACGAGCACGGACTGGGCACCACCGAGGGCGTCATTCATGGCTCACTCCGGCATCGGGTCGTCGAGTCCCAGGCGGCGCGCCATGTCCGAGGTGATGACGCGCTCGGGATCGAGCTTGGCGCGGATCTCGCGCCACTGGGGCAGGCGGGGGTACATGACCCCGAGGTGCTCGGGGCGGGTGCGGGCGTCCTTGGCCAGGTAGACGCGGCCCCCGGCCTCGAGCACGGCTTCGTCGAGCCGGTCGAGCAGCGGAGGGAGCTCGGGGCTGCCGACCGGGATGTCGACCGCGAGGGTCCACCCCGGGGTCGGGAAGGAGAGCATCCCCGGGTTCTGCGCGCCGAGGCGCTTGAGCACCGCGAGGAACGACGGCGTGCCGCTGCCGCTCAGCTCCTCGAGCGAGTACCGCACCGTCGACTCGGCGCCGAACGGGACCACGTACTGGTATTGGATGCACCCGCGGCGGCCGTACATCCGGTTCCAGCCGTCGACCAGGTCCAGTGGGTGGAAGAAGGTCGCGATCGACTGGATGCCGACGTGGTGCCTGCGCGCCTTGCGGAACCAGACCTCGTTGAACGTGCGAGTCGTGTGCAGGTTGATGAGCCCGGTCGGCATCATGGGCGGCGCGATCGCGAGCTGCGTCGGCGCGAACCGGCGCGCCGATGCCCGCTTGGCCTTGGGCACCTCGTCCAGCGTCGCGTGGTCGCCGCGGCCCAGGATCCCGCGCCCCATCGATCGGCCCCGGGCGGTGCAGTCGATCCACGCCACCGAGTAGCGGAAGCGGTCGTCGCGCTCGCTCATGCTCGCCATGAGGTGGTCGAGGTCAGCGCAGCGCTCCTCGTCGACCGAGATCAGCGACGTCTCGACCGGGATGAGGTCGAACGTCGCGTCGAGGATGATCCCGGTGAGTCCCATGCCCCCCGTCGTCGCCCAGAAGATCTCCGGTGTCTCCTCGGGGCTGACCGTGATCAGCTCGCCCCGCCCGGTCCGGAGCGTGAGCGAGTGGACGTGGCTCCCGAACGTGCCGTCGACGTGGTGACCCTTGCCGTGGATGTCCGAGGCGATCGCCCCGCCGACGGTGACGAAGCGCGTGCCCGGGGTCACCGGCACGAACCACCCGCGGGGGAGGAGCCAGCGCATGAGCGAGTCGAGGCTGGTGCCGGCACCGACGGTGACGACGCCCTGCTCGAGGTCGACGGAACGGATGCCGGTCAGCGCGGTGCCGTCGAGCACCATCCCGCCCGCGTTCTGCGCGACGTCCCCGTACGAGCGGCCGAGACCGCGAGCGATCACGCCGCGCGCCGGCGCGACGTCGAGCAGCCGCCCGACGTCGTTGTCGTCGAGCGGCGTCACGAAGCGGGCCCGGCTCGGCGCGGTGAGGCCCCAACCCGCGAGGACCTGGTCCGCACCCGGAAGATCGGTGGGCGCGTCAGGCGACATACAGGCCGATCCCGACGGTGATCGCCCAGAGCACGCCCATCACCTGGAGGGGGCGGTCGTGCAGCACGAGCTCCTCGGGTGCGCCACCCTCGCCGCGCTCGATCAGGAGCGCGTAGCGCAGCATCGCGAGGACGAACGGGACGATCGACAGCTCGTACCAGGCGACGCCGGCATGGCCGGTGCTCTTCTCGAACGCCCAGAGGCAGTACCCGACCATCGCGACGCCCGACGCCACGGCCCGGACGTAGCCGAGGTACTCACGCGAGTACTCCGAGAGCGTCGCCCGGTGCCCGGCCCGCTCGGCGCCGAGGTCCATGAACTCGGCGTGACGCTTGCCCGCGACCATGAACAGGGAGCCGAAGCTGCCGACGATGAAGAACCAGACCGAGATCGGGACGTCGACCGCGGTGGCGCCGGCGATCAGCCGGAGCACGAACCCGGCCGCGACCATGCCGAGGTCCACGACCGCCACGTGCTTGAGCCACGCCGAGTAGGTCGTCGTGAAGACGATGTAGGTGCCGATGACGATCGGCAGCTTCCAGCTGGCGAGGAACCCGAACGCGACACCGCAGACGAGCAGCACCACCCCGACGACCTGCGCGGTGCGCACCGGCACCTCACCCGCCGCGATCGGGCGGAACCGCTTCTTCGCGTGGAGCCGGTCCGCCTCCACGTCGAAGGCGTCGTTGAGGAAGTAGGTGCCGCTCGCGGCGAGGCAGAACGCGACGAACGCGACCGCGGTGTCGAGGATCGCGTGGCGCTCGCCGAGCACCCCGGCGGCCGCCGGCGCGGCGACGACGAGGACGTTCTTGACCCACTGCTTGGGCCGGGCCTCCGCGAGCAGGGCGAGGAGGAACGACCGTGCCCCCGGCGCCTCGGCCGGACCGGTCGGGCGCGGCGTGGCCGGGACCTGCGGGATCTCGGCGGCGTCGGCCATGCGAAGACGGTTCCTTCCGGGCGAAGGCGAAAGAGACCCGCCAATGCTACTGCCTGGTCGTCTCGGTCCCGTCCCGCGCCGAGCGCCTGACCAGGTCGGACGTCCGGGCTCAGCCCGTCGGTCCGGCCTTGTCGCGCGACTCGCGCGCGGCCCAGCCGAAGATGCCCTTGGCCATGGTCGACGCCTCGGCTTCGACCCGCTGCTCGTTCACCTCGGCGCGGGCGCCATGCACCTTCGGGTCGTCGGGCGCGGCGAGTGCGGCGAGCTCCGCGAGGTGGCCGGCGAGACGCAGGTCGCCGTCCGCCGCGAGTGCGACCGCGCGCGACGCGAGCCGGTCCGCGCCGCCGGCCAGGTCCGCGAGCTCGCCCGCGAGCGCAGCGGCCGGCGCCGGCTTGAGGTGCGCGGGATCGCCGTCGTACCAGCCGCCGAAGAGGCGCCACACGTTGCGTACGACGAACTCGGGCTCGTCGTAGATCGGCCGGAGGTACGGCCGCGCGAGCAGGTTGGTCGGCGGCGTGACGGCGTGGATGATCTCGTCGAGGCGCGCGCCCTCGTTCATCATCGTGATGGTCTCGGTGTGCAGGTACTCGAGGAGTGCGGCGGTGTCGGTCAGCGCGGCGTGCACGCGCTCCGAGCCGACGATCGGCAGCCCGTGCCCGGGCAGGAGCACCTCGGGTTCGAGCGCGGCCATGGTCTCGAGCGCCCGGGCCCACTCGATCGCGTACCGCTGTGCCTTCTGCGGGTTCCCGCAGTTCGGCGACGCCCAGATGAAGAGGTCACCGGTGCAGAGCACCTTGCGCTCGGGGGCCCAGACCCAGGTGTGGTCGTCCGTCTCTCCCCGGGCGTGGTGGAGCTCGAAGCGCTCCCCACCCACGTCCAGGTCCAGCCGGGTGCGGTAGGTCTCGTCCGGGTAGCGGTAGGTGGTCGGCCAGAACGGCTCCGGGGTCCGGAACTGGCGCTGGTTGATGATGCCGTTGTAGCCCGCCGTCTCGACGTAGCGCTCGAAGCGCGCGGTGATGGCCTCGTGGGCGACGACGCGTGGCGGTGTCCAGCCCTGCTGCTCGGCCTCGGCTTCGTAGAGGTCGACGCCGAAGCAGTGGTCGATGTGGCCGTGGGTGAACACCGCCGTGTCGAGCCGCTCGCGGTTCCAGGTGCGCAGCGTCTCGTGCACCTTGGCGCAGAGGAACGGGCTGCTCGTGTCGACCACGACCAGGCCGTCGTCGGTGCGGAACGCAGACGCGTTCGCGAACGCGGCGACGAACGCGGTCGTGGGCGAGATCTCGGCGAGGTCGCCGAATTGACTGAACGGGTGGTGGTCCGCGGGATCGATCGCTCCCGTGAACAGCCGGTCCGCAGTTTCGAGCACATCGGTCATGCTCGGAGTCAACCATGGTGGAGCGCTGGCGCAGCCCGCCCGACTCGTCGCAGCGAAGAACCGCCGACGGCCGCCGGGCGACTGCGGTCCGGCGGTCGGCCGTCGGAGACCTTCGGAATGACGCTGCCGGCCACCATTCGGTCGCGGTCCCGGCAGTCGGCCGTCGGAGACCTTCGGAATGACGCCGACGGCCGCCCGGGCAACCGCGGTCCGGAAGTCGGCCGTCGGAGAACGTGAGCCAGGTTGCATCAAGAATAGAAACCTGTTCTCATTTGGCCGTGACCAGGGACGGAGTGCCCGAAGACGGGGCGCTGGCCCGGAACCAGGCGGTGCGGCGGCGCCGCGTGCTCGACGCGACGCTGGCGCTCGCGGACCAGGGCGGCTTCGAGGCCGTGCAGATGCGTGACGTGGCCGCCGAGGCCGGGGTCGCACTCGGCACCGTCTACCGCTACTTCTCGAGCAAGGAGCGCCTGCTGCTCGAGGCGAACGTCGGCCAGGTCGAGGCGCTCGGCGCGAGCCTGCTCGACGATCCGCCGACCGGCACCTCGCCGGCCGACCGGGTGGTCGACGTCCTCCGTCGGGCGTGCGCGGTGCTGGTGAAGCGACCCGAGGCGACGGCCGCGATGGTGCGGGCGCTCGGGACCGCGCAGCCGAGCGAGGCCGAGGCGGTGCGCCGGGTCAGCCAGGCGATGACCGCGATCATCACCGGGGCCATGCACGAGGGCGAGCCGTCGGAGCGGGACCGGGCCGTGGCCCGGGCGCTGAGCCAGGTGTGGCTGTCGTCGTTGATCGGCTGGGTCGGTGGCGTCGACGGTCCCGAGGTCGTCGGCGACGACCTCGAACGGGCGACCCGCATGCTGGTGGGCTGACCGCGCTCCGCCGCCTCCTCGGGACGCGAACGAGAACGTGTTCTAGCCTCGACGCGGAAGCGGAGCGGGGCCTGAGCGGCCCGGCCGCAGGCCGAGAGCGGGGGACACGTGCTGCACTACAACTTCGCCGACCTCTTCGAGGCGATCGTCGACCTGCATCCGGATCGAACGGCGCTCGTCGTCGGCGACTCGCGGCGCACGTTCGCCGAGCTCGAGGACCGCGCGAACCGGCTCGCCCACCACCTGCGCGACGCGGGGATCGGCATGGGGGACCACGTCGGGATCTACGCCTACAACGGCGTCGAGTGGGTCGAGGCGATGATGGCGCTCTACAAGCTGCGCGCCGTCCCGGTGAACATCAACTACCGGTACGTGGAGAGCGAGCTCGAGTACCTCTGCGAGAACGCGGACCTCGTCGCGATCGTCCTGCAGCGCGAGTTCGCGCCCCGGGTCGCCGCGATCCGGGACGCGCTGCCACAGCTGCGCCACGTCGTCGTCGCCGAGGACGGCAGCGGGGCGAGCCTCGAAGGGCTCGACTTCGTCGACTACGACGCCGCGATCGCGGCTGCGGCGCCGGGCCGGGACTTCCCCGAGCGCTCGAACGACGACATCCACATGATCTACACCGGCGGCACCACCGGGATGCCGAAGGGCGTCATGTGGCGCCAGGAGGACATCTTCTACGCGCTCTGCGGTGGGATCGACGCCTACAGCAACGAGAAGATCGACCATCCGGCGGCGCTGTCGGAACGAGCCGCGCAGAGCGCCGGTCCCGGCATCTCGCTGCCCGCCGCGCCGCTGATGCACGGAGCCGGCCAGGTCTCGACGATCCGCGGGCTGATCCACGGCGACACCACCGTCCTGATGCGGAAGTTCGACGGCGAGGAGGTGTGGCGGCTCGCGGCGCGCGAGAAGGTGAACGTCATCGGGATCACCGGCGACGCGATGGCCCGCCCGATGGCAGACGCGCTCGAGCAGATCCACGACGACGTCGATCTCTCGTCGCTCGTCTCGATCGGGTCGAGCGCGGCGATCTTCTCGCAGTCCATCAAGGACCAGCTGATGGAGCTGCTGCCGAACATCCTGGTGGTGGACTCGGTCGGCGCGACCGAGACCGGCATGAACGGGATCAAGATCGCCGAGAAGGGGGAGAAGTCCCACGGCGGTCCGGCGACGGTGAAGCCGTCGCGGGACTCCATCGTCGTCGACGACGACCTCAACCTCATCGAGCCCGGGTCCGGGAAGATCGGGCGGGTGGCTCGCACCGGCAACATCCCGCTCGGCTACTACAAGGACCCCGAGCGCAGCGCCCAGACGTTCATCGAGGTGGACGGCACCCGCTACGCGATCCCGGGGGACTTCGCGACCGTCGAGGCCGACGGCCAGGTGACGCTGCTCGGGCGCGGTTCGATCGTCATCAACACCGGCGGGGAGAAGGTCTTTCCCGAGGAGGTCGAGGGCGTGCTGAAGTCGCATCCCGACGTCTTCGACGTGCTCGTGGTCGGCGTGCCCGACGAACGGTGGGGGGAGCGGGTCACCGCGGTCGTGCAGGCCCGCGAGGGGCGCGCACCCACGGTCGACGAGCTCGACGCCCACTGCCGCACGCAGATCGCGGCGTACAAGGCGCCGAAGCAGGTGTTCCTGGTGGACGAGATCAGCCGTGCGCCCAGTGGCAAGCCCGACTACCCGTGGGCCAAGGACCTCGCGCGCCGCGCGGCGGACCGGGAGCGCGGGAGCGCAGGCTGATCAAGATCTAGGGTCGCGCGGGGATGGACCTCGCCGCGTACCGGGCCGCCGGTCTCTACGACCCTGACGCGGAGGGCGCGTCCGACCGGCGGGCGCTGCTCGAGCACCTCGAGGACCGCGGCGTGTCGATCGAGCAGATGCTCGCCGCCGACGCCATCGGCTCGTTGCACGCCGCGTCGTCGGACATCCGCATCCGGCCCGGGAACGCGATCTCGGCCGAGACGCTCGCGGCCGAGATCGGTGTGAGCCCGGACCTGCTGCGTCGGGTCACGCTCGCCGCCGGGCTCGCGATCGGCGAGGGCGACTACCGCGACTCCGACGCCGAGACGTTCGGCCTCTTCGCCAGCGGCGCCGGCGTGTTCGGCGAGGAGGCGACGCTCCAGTTCACCCGCGCGGTCGGCTCCTCGATGGCCAGGGTCGCGGACGCGGCGATCTCGCTGTTCCTCGTCAACGTCGAGGGCCCGATCGTGCAGCAGGGTGGTGGCGCGACCACGCTCGCCGAGGCCGCGGACTCGGCCGTCGACGCGCTCGAGGTCGTGCCCTCGCTGATGGCCGGTCTGTTCCGGCTGCACATGCAGGCCGCGATCGACCGCCAGCGCATGGTTGGCGACTCGTCCTGCGAGCCCGGGCTGTTCCGGCTTGCGGTCGGCTTCGTGGACCTCGTGGGCTTCACGCCGTACTCGCAGGACGTCTCGTCCGACGAGCTCGCGGGATTCGTCGAGTCGTTCGAGGCGCGGTCGAACGACATCGTCGCGGCTCGTGGTGGCCGCGTGGTGAAGCACATCGGCGACGAGGTCATGTTCATCGAGTCCGATGCCGGCGGCGCGTGCGACATCGCACTCGAGCTGATCGAGAGCTTCGGCGGTGAGGCCGGGGTCGTTCCGCACGCGGGCATCGGGTTCGGACCGCTCGTCGCGAGAGGTGGCGACTACTACGGGCCGGTCGTGAACCTCGCGTCGCGCATCGCCGACCTCGCGGTGCCGGGCGAGGTGCTGGTGACCGATGCAGTCGAGGAAGCGGCGCGCGGATCGGACGCGGTGCTCGCGTTCGAGCGGGCGGGCCGGCGTTCCCTGAAGGGGTTCGCCGAGCCGGTCCCGTTGTGGTCGGTCACGCGACCGCGCCCTGCTCCTTGAGCTCGGCGATGGTCGCGGCGTCGAAGCCCCAGTCGGTCAGCGCGGCATCGGTGTCCGTGCCCGGGACGACCGGCGTCCGGGCGACCGCGCCGGGAGTGCGGCTGAAGCGCGGGGCGGGGGAGGGCTGGGGTGCGCCCTCGACCTCCATGAACGTCCCGCGGGCGACGTTGTGCGGGTGCTGGCGCGCCTCGTTCATGGTGAGGACGGGTGCGAAGCAGACGTCGTGGCCGGCGAAGAACTTTTCCCACTCGGCCCGGGTGCGCGTGCGGAAGAGCTCGGCCATCTGGGCCTTCAGCCCCGGCCAGGTCGACTGGTCCATCTGCGTCGCCCGGTCGAGCGGGATCCCGAGTGGCCCGAGGAGCTCGACGAGCTCGGCGTAGAACTGCGGCTCGTAGCTCGCGATCGAGATCCACTCACCGTCCGACGTCCCGTAGACGCCGTAGAAGTGCGCGCCGCCGTCGAGCAGGTTCGTGCCGCGCTCGTCGGACCAGAAGCCCATCGCGCTCATGCCGACGAAGACGCTCATCTGCATCGCCGCGCCGTCGATCATCGCGGCGTCGATCACCTGGCCCTTCCCGGACTGCCCGCGTTCGAGCAGCGCGGCGAGGATGCCGAACGCGAGCAGGAGGCCACCGCCCCCGAAGTCGCCGACGAGGTTGATCGGGGGGACCGGCGGTCCGCCCGCGGTGCCGATGTGGGCGAGCACGCCGGCGAGCGCGATGTAGTTGATGTCGTGGCCGACGTCGTGGGCCAGCGGCCCCTCCTGACCCCAGCCGGTCATGCGGCCGTAGACCAGGCGGGGATTGCGCTCGAGCGCGACGTCCGGGCCGATGCCGAGCCGCTCCGCGACGCCGGGACGGAAGCCCTCGACGAGGACGTCCGCCGACTCGCACAGCGTGAGTACGGTCTCCGCGCCGCGCGGGTGCTTCAGATCGATCCCCATCGAGCGCCGGTTGCGGTCGAGGCTCGCGTAGGGCGACGCCGGGATCATCCCGCTGCCGGCCGCGACGGATGTCGCCCGGTCCAGCCGGAGCACCTCGGCCCCGAGGTCGCCGAGCGCCATGCCCGCGAACTGCGTCGGGCCGATGCTCGGGATCTCGAGGATGCGGAAGCCGGTCAGCGGACCCATGGGTGGCGCCTCTCTGCGTTCTGCGTCTCTGCGTGAGCGCTCAGTCGTCGAGCTTGAAGACGCGGGCCGCGTTCTCGTGCAGGAACTTCGGCCAGACGTGGTCGCGGAACGGCACGTCGGGAAGCTCCGAGAAGATGCGGTCGTAGCTGAGTCCGGCGGGGAAGTAGCCGGACCAGATGATCTTGTCGGCGCCGCGGGTGTTCGCGTAGTCGATGATGTCCTTGGGAAAGTGCTTCGGCGCGAACGCGGTCGTCGAGTAGTAGAGGTTCGGCCACTTGAGCATGAGCTTCACCGCGAGCTCGGTCCACGGCTCGCACCCGTGCCGGGTGACGAACGTCAGCTCGGGAAAGAACCAGCACACCTCGTCGAGGCGTGCGACGTCCTGCGGGGAGAACGGGATCCGCGGTCCCGGCACGCCCATCGTCGACGCGAACGGGATGTCGAGCTCGACGAGCTTCATGTAGATCGGGAACCACTTCTTGTCGTCGACCGCGACCTGGGGGTAGAGGCCGGCGGGGAACGCGCCGACGCACTTCAGGTCCCACTCCGACGCGTACTTCTCGAGCTTGCGGACAGCTTCCATGCCGTGGTTCGGGTTCACGCCGATGGACGCGAAGAACCGCTCCGGGTGCTCCCGAACCGCGCGCGCACCCTCGGGGTCCTCGACGGACACGATCGCCCGGCGGATCCCGTGGCGGTCGTGCTCCTGGATGAGGAACTCGACCGGGTCGCCGAGCTCCTCGGCGTCCCAGCCGGGCGGCTGCTTGAACATGTAGCCGGCAGGCATGGCGAGCCCGCCCTCGCCCTTCTTGGACTCCGCGTCCTTGGCCTGGTCCCGGATGAAGCCATAGAACGCGAACATCTCTTCGCGCGTCTTCGGGATGCCGACGGAGGTGTCGATGGCGCCACCCGCGGCGAGGGCGGCGTCGAAGGCAGCGTTGCTCACGTCATCTCCGCTCTCGGTGCTCCGGCCTTGATGCGGTCCTCGAGCCCGAACACGCGCACCGCGTTCTCGCGGAGGAACTTCGGCCAGACGTGGTCCCGGAACGGCACGTTCGGCAGCTCGGCGAAGATCCGGTCGAGGCCGAGCCCTGCGGAGTAGTAGCCCGCATAGAGGATCTTGTCGGCGCCGCGCGTGTTCGCGAAGTTGACGATGTCCTCGGGGTAGTGCTTCGGCGCGAACGCGCTCGTCGAGTAGTAGAGGTTCGGCCACTTCAGCAGCAGCTTGACCATCAGCTCGGTCCACGGCTCGGCACCGTGGCGCACGACGACCTTGAGCTCGGGGAAGAACCAGCACACCTCGTCGAGGAGGCCGACCTCCTGCGGGCTCATCAGGATGCGCGGCCCGGGCACGCCCGCGTACACGATGATCGGCACGTCGAGCTCCACGCACCGCGCGTAGACCGGATACATCTTCTTGTCGTTCACGGGGATCTGCGGGATGAGGCCGGTCCCCCAGACGTGCGCGGCGACCGCGCCCTCCTCGACGACGAAGCGGGTGAGGTCGCGCACCGCCTCCATGCCGGTGTTCGGATTGACGTTCGCGATGCCTGCGAAGCGGTCCGGGTGCTCCTTGCACGCGCGCTGGGCGTGCTGGTTCTCGTGGATCCCCGGCATCATCAGCTGGATCCCGTGCTCGTCCATGAGCCCGAGCACCTCGGCGACCGGATCGCTCAGCTCGTCGTAGTGGGGGACGCCCTTGAACATGTACTCCGCCGGCATCTCCATCGACTGCGTCTCGGTGTCGAGGGACTGCTTGCGGATGTAGTCGTAGACCTTCTTCTTCTCGGCCCGGGGTGCGGGCATCGAGAGGAAGCCGTCGACGACGCCGCCGGCGCGGGCGGCCTCGAACGCGGCGTTGTCGGACGTGGTCGGGGCGCTCACTCGTCGAGCTTGAAGACCCGAACCGCGTTCTCGCGCAGGAACTTCGGCCAGACGTGGTCGCGGAACGGGACGTCCGGCATCTCCTCGAAGATGCGGTCGAGCGTCAGGCCCATGGGGAAGTAGCCCGCGTACATCACCTTGTCCGCGCCGCGCGTGTTGGCGAAGTGGATGACGTCCTTCGGGTAGAACTTCGGTGCGAACGCGCTCGTCGAGTAGTGCAGGTTCGGCCACTTGAGCATGAGCTTCACCGCGAGGTCGGCCCACGGCTCGCACCCGTGCCGCGTGACGAACTTCAGCTCGGGGAAGAACCAGCACACCTCGTCGATCAGCGCGACGTCCTGGGGTGCGAAGGGGACGCGCGGCCCCGGAACCCCGGCGCACACGCAGATCGGGATGTCGAGCTCCACGCACTTCGCGTAGATCGGATAGAACTTCTTGTCGTTGATCGGCACCTGCGGCGTGAGCCCCGCGGGGAACGCGGTGGCCGCCTTGACGCCGAGCTCGTTGACCGCGGCCTCGAGCTCGCGGACCGCCTCCATGCCGCGGTTCGGGTCGACCTCGAAGCTGCCGAAGAACCGGTTCGGGAAGTCCTTGATGGCCTTCTGGGCCTGGTCGTTCTTGAAGCTCGTGCCGACCATCGCCATCGAGATCCCGTGGTTGTCCATCTCCGAGAGGAGGTAGCTCACGGGGTCGTCCATGTGCTCCTGGAACTTGGGCACGTGCTTGAACATGTACTCGGCCGGGAACTCGAAGTCCTCCCGGCTCTCGCGGTCGAGCAGCTGCGTGCGGAGGAAGTCGTACCAGCGCTTGGGGTCCCCGCTCGGGATCCCCAGCATCAGGTCGATGACTCCGACGTCGGTCGGCATCGGCATGAAATCGAACCTATCGCGCCCCCTGACGACCCGTCAGATTCTCTTTTTGGTGTCCCACCCGGCGGCTCTCATATGTCGATGAAGCCGCTGGGAGCAGCTCTGAGGACAATCGAGGCCCAAGCCGTCGAGCAGCTCGGGGTGTTCAGCCGCGCGCAGGCGATCGAGCTGGGAGTGACGCGCCATGCGATCGCGCATCGGGTGAAGACCGGCGCCTGGCCCCTGGTGCTCGCCGGCGTACACCGGGTCGCAGTGATCCGACCGTCGTCTGCTCAGCTCGCGATGGCGGCGACGCTGTGGTCGTCTCCTGACGGTCTCGTCTCGCACGCGACCGCCGCGCAGCTGTGGGGACTCGAAGGCATCGTGTCCGATCGGGTCCACCTGACCGTTCCGACCGGCCGGAGCCTCCGGTCGACTGTCGTCATGGTGCACCACACCGGAGATCTGCTGCCCGCTGACGTCGGTCGGGTGGGCCCTATCGCGGTCACCTCGCCGCTGCGGACCGCGATCGACTTGGCGGGCGTCGTCGACGCCGAGACCCTCGAGATCGCGATCGAGTCGGCCTTGCGACGACGCTTGTTCTCGGTCGGCCAGCTGCGGTGGCGTGCGACGTTGCTGGCCGGGACGGGACGGCGTGGCTCGACCGCACTGCGCCACCTGATCGCGCGGCGCGATCTCGGCCGATCGGACAGCCGCTGGGAGCTCAGGGCGGCGCAGCTCCTCGAGCGCGCGGGTCTGGGCACGCCGGTGCGACAGCACCCGATCCGAGCCAACGGCCGCGAGATCGCCCGCGCCGATCTGGCGTACCCGGAGCGCCGGATCGTGGTCGAGTACGACAGCGACCGGTGGCACACCGGTGTCGATCGCCGTCATCGTGACGCGGCGCGTCGCAACCGGCTCCGTGCGCTCGGTTGGATCGTGGTCGAGGTGACTCCGGCACAGCTGCGCGACCCGGCGGGTCTGATCGCCGTAGTCGAAGCGGTGCTCGCGGCTCAGGTCGGGGGGCCGGCGAGGAAGAACTCGCGGCGGTGGAGCTCCTCGTAGCCCATGCGCAGGTAGACCGGCTCGCCCATCGGGGACGCCTGGAGCTGGACGTTCGTCGCGCCGAGGTCGAAGCCGAGGTTGGTGACGTGACGGGTGACGGCCTCCGCGATCCCGCGCCCCCGCGCGGCCTCCAGGCTCGCGACCCAGTAGACCCCGGCGATGCCGTGGCTCATCAGGATCTGGGCCGCGGAGACGGGCGCGCCGTCGAGGTACGCGATCGCCGAGTGGACGTGCGGGGCCATGAGCGCGGTCGGGCCCTCGAAGTGGCTGCGGGTCGCCTCGTCGGGTGAGCCGAGGCTCACGTAGGCCGGCCCGCAGACGTCCGCATACGTCGCGGCTCCGGCGGCGTCGGTCACCATGCGGATCTCGACGTCCTCGGGGAGCGGGCGGTCGGGGAGACGCTCCCGGCAGATCATCTGCGGCGAGTCTCCGAACCCGACGAGCCCGCCCGCTTCGGCCGCGGCCCGAAGGTCCTCGTCCTCGCCGGTGTCCCGGACCCACGCCGAGTAGCCGCGCTTCCGGGCCGCGAAGAACTCGCTCGCCCGCGCGATGACCTCCGCGCCCGGCGTGGTGTCGTCGATGCGGTGCACGCCGTTGTTGTAGGCGGGGAAGTCCGACGCGCCGGCGAAGAGCATCACGCCGTCGACCTCGAGGATCGTGTGGGGGCGTTGCCACCGGATGTCCTCGCGGGTGAACTCGATGAGGTTGAGGTTCCCGGCGACGGCTTCGACGGTCGCGGCGGCGTCGAGGGAAGTAGGCATCGGGTGCGGACGTTAGCCTCGCGCCCGTGCCGGCAGCACCCGACTGGGGACACGCGACCGAGTTCGACGACGTGAACGGTGACGTCGCGATCGTCGGGATCGGCGAGACCGAGTACACGAAGGCTTCCGGCCGCACCGCGCGCGACATCGGTGCCGAAGCGGCCGAGCGTGCGATCGCCGACGCGGGTCTCGAGCCAAGCGAGATCGACGGGCTGACCTACTCCGGCGCGTTCGCGGACTTCGACGTCGCCGCCTTCCATGAGCACTTCGGCACCGATCACGAGATGTGGTCCTCGCCCTGGGGTGGGGGCATGAGCTGGGCCGGCACCGCGCCCTACCTCGCGGCGAAGGCGATCGGACGGGACAAGGCGCGCCACGTGCTCAACGTCTTTCCCGTCGCGTGGGCGACCCAGCGGGCGTCGATGACCGGCGGCCCCGGCGAGGTGCACGCCACCCAGTCAGCGAAGCAGAACCTCGAGGTGCCGTTCGGCTGGTTCCCCCAGCCCGTGTACTTCGCCACGATCATGCGCCGCCACATGCTCGAGTTCGGCACGACCGAGGAGCAGTTCGGTGCCGTCGCGGTCGCCTGCCGCCGCCACGCGAACCTGCATCCGGGCGCGGTCATGCACGCGAAGCCGATGACGATGGACGACTACCTCGCGTCGCCGTTCCTGGCCGACCCGCTCCGACTGTTCGACTCCTGCCTCATCTCGGACGGCGGCGCCGCCTACGTGACCACGAGCGTGGAGCGCGCGATGGACCTGCCGCACCCGCCGGCCGTGGTGCGCGGTGTCGCCGAGGGGCAGTCCGACAGCGGGACGCACTGGAGCCAGCAGCGCGACTTCACCAGCACGCCACAGGTCTTCTCGGCCCGGCCTGCGTTCGAGATGGCCGGCGTCATGCCCGACCACGTCGACGTCCTCGCGGTCTACGACCCGTTCACGGTGGTGTCGCTCATGCAGATCGAGGACATGGGCTTCTGTCCGAAGGGTGAGGCCGGGCCGTTCGTCGAGGGCGACACCCTCTTCCACGACGCGGGCAAGCTCCCGTTCAACACCCATGGCGGCCTCCTCTCCCATGCGTACGTCCTGGGAATCGCGCACGTCGTCGAGCTGGTGAAGCAGCTGCGGGGCACGGCCGCGGCGCAGGTGCCCGGCTGCGAGGTCGCGGTCTACGGCGGCTACACCGGCGCGCACGCGAGCACGCTCGTGCTGACGAGGACCTGAGGCGGCCATGGCGATCAAGCGAGCCGACTTCCCGTTGCCCGACGTCGCCGATCCCCTCACCGCGCAGTTCTTCGCCGGCGCGGCGCGCGGCGAGCTGGTGATCCCGCGCTGCGTCGAGTGCGACCGCTGGGTCTGGTACCCGGAGGAGCAGTGCCCCACCTGCGGTGGCGAGCTCGCCTGGCGCGCGACGAGCGGGCGCGGGACCCTCTTCTCGTGGGCGGTCGTGCAGCGCCCGTTCCTCCCCGCGTTCGCCGAGATGGTCCCGTTCGTGACCGCGCTGGTCTCGCTCGCGGAGGCGCCCGACGTGCGCATCGTCACCTACGTGGTGGACGCCGACGCCGGAGATCTGCGCGCCGATCTCCCCGTCGAGGTGACGTTCCGCCCGCTGTCGTTCCCGACCGTCCCTGATCGAGCGGTGACCGTTCCGATGTTCAGGCTGGGTGGGCAGCACCTACGCTGACCCGGCCGGAGAGCTGAGGGGAAGCGACGCATGTACCAGTGGAGTGACGAGCACAAGATGATCCGCGACGCGGTGCGCGCGTTCGTGGAAGCCGAGGTCCGCCCGCTCCGCGAGGAGCTCGAGTTCGGCGACACGCCGCCCTACGAGGTCATCCGGAAGCTCTACCGCACCTTCGGCATGGACCAGATGGCTCGTGACGGCTTCAAGAAGCGGCTCGAGGCCGAGACGACCCCGGCCCCCGAGGACGACGAGGCGGTCGATGGCGAGGAGCGCTCGTCGGGTGGGCAGGGCGGCTTCATGCTCCTGCCGATCATCGAGCTCTGCCGGTGCTCGCCCGGCCTGGTCACCGCGATGGGCGTGAGCGTCGGGCTCGCGGCCGGCACGATCATGAGCAAGGGGACCGCGGCGCAGAAGGAGCGCTGGGCACTCGACCTCCTCACGTTCGACAAGGTCGGCGCCTGGGCGATCACCGAGCCCGACTCGGGCTCCGACGCGTTCGGCCGCATGCAGGCCACCGCGCGCCGCGACGGTGACGAGTACGTGCTCAGCGGCCAGAAGACGTTCATCACGAACGGCCCGTACGCCGACACGACGATCTTCATCTGCAAGCTCGACGAGGGAAACCCTCAGCAAGAGCGGAAGATCCTGTCGTTCGCCCTCGACCGGGGGATGCCCGGCTTCGAGCAGACCAAGCCGATGCGCAAGATGGGCATGCACTCGTCGCCGACCGGGATGCTGTTCCTCGACGACGTGCGCGCCGGCCGGGACCGGCTGCTCGGCGAGACCGAGGACATCCCCTACCGCGAAGGTGCGAAGCAGGCGTTCTCGGTCGAGCGGACCGGGGTCGCGGCGATGTCGCTCGGGATCATCGAGCGCTGCCTCGAGCTGTGTGTGGCCTACGCGAAGGAGACCACCCGGTTCGGCAAGCCCATCGGCGACCACCAGCTGATCCAGGAGAAGCTCGCCCGGATGGAGGTCCACCGGCTCAACACCGAGAACCTGGTGTTCCGGGCGCTCGAGAAGGGCCAGGCGGGCGTCCCCATGGACCTCACCGAGGCCTCGGCGATGAAGCTGTACACGGCCCGTGCCGCCACCGAGGTCGCGCTCGAGGCGGTCCAGCTCCACGGGGGCAACGGGTACATGGCGGAATTCGAGGTGGAGCAGCTCGCCCGGGATGCCAAGGTGCTCCAGATCTACGCCGGGACCGACGAGATCCAGATCTCGCAGATCGCCCGCAGCCTGCTGGCGTGAGGTAGATTTTCCGTTCCCCGCAGGGCCACTGTCGTCCCGGGCTGGGTACCTGCTCGAACCGGTGGCACCACCTCCAGGTGCCCGAACGGACGGACGACGAATTCCATGCCGAATCGAGATCTTCCTCGCGCGCAGGGGCTCTACGACCCCGCCCACGAGCACGACTCCTGTGGGGTCGCCTTCGTGGTCGACCTGCACGGCCGCGCCAGCCACGAGATGGTCGGCAAGGGGATCACGGCCCTCTGCAACCTGCAGCACCGGGGGGCGTCGGGCTGTGAGGTGAACACCGGCGACGGCGCCGGGATCCTGCTCCAGGTCCCGGACCGGTTCCTGCGCGAGGTCGTCGACTTCGACCTGCCCGCAGCCGGGGCGTACGCGACCGGGATCGCCTTCCTGCCCAGGGACCCGGCCGCGGCCGACAAGGTCGTGGCGAGCATCGACTCGATCGTCGCCGACGAGGGCCTGCGCGTCATCGGCTGGCGCGACGTCCCGACCGACGACTCGATGCTCGGCGGGACCGCGCAGTCGGTCGAGCCGTCGTTCCGCCAGCTCTTCATCGCCGGCGATGGGCTCGCGGGCCTGCCGCTCGAGCGGCGCGCGTTCATCGTGCGCAAGCGGGTCGAGCACGAGGTCGAGGTGCCGGGAGACGCCGAGGGCTCGGTGTACTTCCCGAGCCTCTCCTGTCGGACGATCGTCTACAAGGGCATGCTCACGACACCGCAGCTCGAGGAGTTCTACGCCGACCTGCGTGACGAACGGCTGGAGAGCGCGCTCGCGCTCGTGCACTCGCGGTTCTCCACGAACACGTTCCCGTCCTGGCCGCTCGCGCACCCGTACCGTTACATCGCGCACAACGGCGAGATCAACACCCTCAAGGGGAACCGCAACTGGATGCGCGCCCGCGAGGCGCTGCTGGCCTCGGACCTGTTCCCCGGCGAGCTCGACCGCGCGTTTCCGATCTGCACGCCCGACGGCTCGGACTCGTCGTCGTTCGACGAGGTCCTCGAGCTGCTCGCGCTCGGCGGCCGCTCCCTGCCGCACTCGGTCCTGATGATGATCCCGGAGGCGTGGGAGAACCACCACGAGATGAGCGCGGAGAAGAAGGCGTTCTACGGGTTCCACGCGTCGCTGATGGAGCCGTGGGACGGTCCCGCGTCGATCGCGTTCACCGACGGCACCGTGATCGGCGCGGTCCTCGACCGCAACGGCCTGCGCCCATCGCGGTTCTGGGTCACGAGCGACGACCTGGTGATCATGGCGAGCGAGGTCGGGGTGCTCGAGGTCGACCCCGCGAGCGTGATCAAGAAGGGCCGGCTCGAACCCGGTCGCATGTTCCTGGTCGACACCACGCAGGGCCGGATCGTCGACGACGAGGAGATCAAGCACGAGCTCGCGACCGAGCAGCCCTACGAGCAGTGGCTCGACGAGGGCCTCGTCCACCTCGACGACCTGCCGCCCCGCGACGTGCTCACACCGGTGCGGGCGTCACAGGTGCAACAGGAGCGCCTGTTCGGCTGGACCCAGGAGGAGCAGCGCATCCTCATCGCCCCGATGGCGCGCACCGGGGCCGAGGCCATCGGCTCCATGGGCACCGACACGCCGATCGCGGTGCTCTCGAACCGCCCCCGCCTGCTGTTCGACTACTTCCAGCAGCTCTTCGCGCAGGTGACCAACCCGCCGCTCGACGGCATCCGCGAGGAGCTCGTCACGAGCCTGGGCTCGACGATCGGTCCCGAGGGGAACCTGCTCGACCCCGGGCCCGCCTCGTGCCGCCAGATCGTGCTGCCGCACCCCGTCCTCGACAACGAGCAGCTCGCCAAGCTCCGCTACATCGACGAGGGCGGCGGCATCGAGGGCTACAAGCCGGTCACGATCGACGCGCTGTACCCGGTGTTCGGCGGCGGCGACGCGCTCCGGCTGGGGATCGAGAAGATCCGACGTCAGGTGAGCGACGCGATCGCGGGTGGCGCGAACCTCGTGATCCTCTCGGACCGCTACGCCACCGAGGACCAGGCCCCGATCCCGAGCCTCCTCATCACCGCCGCGGTCCACCACCACCTGATCCGCGAGAAGACGCGCACACGCGTCGGCCTCGTGATCGAGACCGGTGACCCGCGCGAGGTGCACCACATCGCGCTGCTGATCGGGTACGGCGCGGCGGCGGTGAACCCGTACCTCGTGTTCGACGCGATGCGGGACCTGGTGCGCGAGGGTCACATCGACCTGAGCCCCCGCAAGGCGGCGAAGAACTACATCAAGGCCGCCGGCAAGGGCGTGCTCAAGATCATGTCGAAGATGGGCATCTCAACCGTGGCCTCGTACACGGGCGCGCAGGTCTTCGAGGCGATCGGCCTGAGCCAGGAGCTCGTCGACGAGTACTTCACCGGGACCACGACGCGCCTCGGCGGGGTCGGTCTCGACGTGCTGGCCGCCGAGGTCGCGGCGCACCACGAGCGCGCGTTCCCGGAACGGCCCGCCGAGCTGGCCCACCGCGAGCTCGAGACCGGCGGCGAGTACCAGTGGCGCCGGGAAGGGGAGTACCACCTCTTCAACCCGGACACCGTCTTCCGCCTCCAGCACGCGACGCGCACCAAGCGGTACGACATCTTCAAGCAGTACACGGCGATGGTGGACGAGCGGTCGCACCACCTCTCGACCCTGCGCGGGCTGTTCGAGCTGCGCGACGGCGCCCGCCCGGCCGTGCCGATCGAGGAGGTCGAGCCGGTCTCCGCGATCGTCAAGCGGTTCTCGACCGGTGCGATGAGCTACGGGTCGATCTCGAAGGAGGCGCACGAGACGCTGGCGATCGCCATGAACCGGATCGGTGGGAAGTCGAACACCGGCGAGGGCGGCGAGGACGCGGACCGCTTCGTGCCCGACCCGAACGGCGACCTGCGCCGCAGCGCGGTGAAGCAGGTCGCGTCCGGGCGGTTCGGGGTGACGAGCGAGTACCTCGTCAACGCCGACGACCTGCAGATCAAGATGGCGCAGGGGGCGAAGCCCGGCGAGGGCGGCCAGCTGCCCGGCCACAAGGTGTACCCGTGGATCGCGGGCACCCGGTACTCGACGCCCGGCGTGGGGCTCATCAGCCCGCCGCCGCACCACGACATCTACTCGATCGAGGATCTCGCGCAGCTGATCCACGACCTCAAGAACTCGAACCCGAGGGCGCGCGTGCACGTGAAGCTCGTCGCCGAGGTCGGGGTCGGCACGGTCGCCGCGGGTGTGAGCAAGGCGCACGCCGACGTGGTGCTCATCTCGGGCCACGACGGCGGGACCGGCGCGTCGCCGCTGACATCGATCAAGCACGCGGGCGCGCCGTGGGAGCTCGGGCTGGCCGAGACCCAGCAGACGCTGCTGCTGAACGGCCTGCGCGACCGCATCGTCGTGCAGACCGACGGTCAGCTGAAGACCGGCCGCGACGTCATCATCGC
>DASXYP010000003.1:0-19069 GCA_036502405.1 Acidimicrobiia bacterium | reverse complement strand
AGCGGGAGCTGGCGGCGTGGTTCGCTGCTCGTCGACAGCAGAGCCCCCAGGCCCAGGCCAATCGTGACCCTTCCCTGCAGGGGAGTCCTGGGGGCCCTGCGCAAAGAATGCCACGGCGTGAACGGGCCCGGGGATCGTGCGATGCGCAGAGCCGACCGGACGGGTCCCGTACGGGATCACTTCGGCACCGGAACTGGTACCGCCACCTTCAAGCCCGCCGGTGAGGGCGCGGCGGCGAGGGGCCGGCTCCGGCCGGGCTGGGCTCCCATGATCCTCGGCACACCTGCGCTGCGTTGCTCGCGGCGACCGGCTCCTCGATCTCTCACCTGCTCATTTCGTGGTCGGGCTGCCGGGACTCGAACCCGGGACCTTCGGTCCCCCAGACCGACGCGCTAACCAAGCTGCGCCACAGCCCGCAAGCGGTCGAGTCTACGCAGACGGCACTGCGGCCCTCGGGCCGAAGCGGGAACCCTCGCTCGACGCTTCTCGGCACGTTGAACGGCACCTGGTGCGGTTGAGCGTGCCGAGAACGGGGAGGTGGGCGAGCGACGGTCAGCCGAGGACCCAGACGATCCCCTGGTACAGGCGGTAGCTCAGGTAGATCAGGATCGCGAGCGCGAGCAGCTTGAGGTGCCACGGGATCGGCGGCAGCGCCTCCTCGGTCGGCTCGGCCCGCGCATCGGAGCCGGCAGTCGCGACCTCGCCCGCGTCGACCGCGCGCCCGCAGGTCGGGCACGTCCCGTCGGGGCGCACCGTGGATGGCGACAGGAACCGGTCGCACTGCGTGCACCAGGGCACGACGGTCAGACCGGCGGGACGCCGTGACGGCGGTCGAACTCCTCGCGCCGGCGAGTCGCGGCGAGGGCGAAGCGCTGGACGAGCTCCTCGCGCAGGTCTTCGGGCTGGATCACCGCGTCGACGACGAGCTCGGCCGCGAGGTGCACGAGGTCCACGTCCTGCTCGTACTCGGCCCGCCGCTCGGCGACGAACGCGGCCCGCTCCTCGGGATCCTCGATGGCCTGGATCTTGTTGTAGAACACTGCGTTCACCGCCGGCTCCGCGCCCATCACCGCGATCGACGCGCTGGGCAGCGCGAGACACGCGTCGGGATCGAACGCCGGCCCACACATCGCGTACAGCCCCGCGCCGTAGGCCTTGCGAACGATCACGCTGATCTTGGGCACCGTCGCCTCGGCCACCGCGGTGATCATCTTGGCCCCGTGGCGGATGATGCCCTGGCGCTCGACCTGGGTCCCGATCATGAAGCCCGGAACGTCGGCGAGGAACAGCAGCGGCACGTTGAACGCGTCGCAGAGCCAGATGAAGCGGGCAGCCTTGTCCGCGCTGTCGACGAACAACACACCGCCGAGGTGCATCGGGTTGTTCGCCACGATGCCCACGGCCCGACCGTCGAGCCGGGCGAAGCCGATCACCAGCTCCCGCGCGAACAGCGGCTTGATCTCGAAGAACGATCCGTCGTCGACCAGCGCGGCGATGACCTTGCGGATGTCGTACGCCCGTCGAACCTCTTCGGGCACGGTCGCCGCGATCGGCGGGGCGTCGGCGCTCGGAGCCCGGGAGGCGATCGCCGCTGGTGCCTCCTTCCAACTGCGAGGCAGGTAGGACAGCCAGCGCTTCGCCGCGTCGACGGCCTCGTCGTCGTCCGTGACGAGGTTGTCGCCGCAGCCGCTCACGGTCGCGTGCATCCGGGCGCCGCCCATCTCCTCGAGCGTCGCCTCCTCGCGGATCACCTCCTGGGCCATCCGCGGCGAGCCGAGGTACATCGACGCGTTCTTCTCGACCATGAAGACGACGTCGCAGAACGCCGGGATGTACGCGCCGCCCGCAGCCGAGGGGCCGAACAGGCAGCACACCTGCGGCACCCGCCCGGAGAGCCGGATCTCGTTGGCGAAGATCCGCCCTGCGCCGCGCCGCCCCGGGAAGAGCTCCACCTGATCGGTGATCCGGGCGCCGGCCGAGTCGACCAGGTACACGACGGGCAGCTCGAGGCGCAGCGCGGTCTCGGTGAGCCGCAGGATCTTCTCGACCGTCCGCGCACCCCACGAACCCGCCTTCACCGTCGGGTCGTTCGCCATCACGCACACCGGACGGCCGTCCACCGTGCCGGTCCCGGTCACCACGCCGTCGGCGGGCAGGTCCGCGGCCAGCGCGTTGGCCAGCAGCCCGTCCTCGACGAACGAGCCCTCGTCGAGGAGCCGGTCCAGCCGGTCGCGCACGAACCGCTTGCCCTGGGCCGCGAGCTTCTCACGGTCCTTCTCGAGGTTCCCCTGGAGGGCGCGCTCGGTGTGCTTGCGCACCTCGTCGTGGCTCACGCCGACCCCACCGCCTGGGGCGGGAGCCGCGGGCCCGAGCGCTGGCCGGGCAGCGCGCGCCCGATGAGGTCCTGGGCCACGTCGACCGGCAGCGGATCCTCGGTCTGGAGCCCGTCGCGGGGACCGACCTCGCAGATCTCGACGGAGTCGGGGAACGTGGACATCGGCCCGCCAGGGTACGGCACCATCGACGCCCGGTTCACTCCCCGCGGCGGCGGACCCGGATCTTCACCGGGGTCGGCCCGAGCGAGAACGTCTCGCGGATCGTGCGCTCGACGTAGCGCAGGTAGGTCTGCGGCAGGGGCCGGGACGTGAAGAGCGTGAACGTCGGCGGGTCGATCGCGCCCTGGGTCGCGTAGAGGATCCGCGGCCGGTGGCGGCCGTCCAGGGGTGGCGGGTGACGCTCCTGCGCGAGCTTGATCGCGCGGTTGAGCGCGCCGGTCGGGACCCGCGAGTGGTACGCCTCCTCCGCGGCGCGCAGCGCCGGGAGCACGTGCTGCAGGTTCTTGCGCGTCAGCGCGGACAGCTTGAGGATCGGCGCGTAGCCGAGGAACGAGAGCCGGTCCGCGACGTCCTCGACGACCTGCGCGCGCTGCTCGGGGTCGATCAGGTCCCACTTGTTGAGCACGATGACGACCGCGGTGCCGGCCGCGTCGATCCGCTCCCCCAGCCGCTGGTCCTGGTGCGCGACACCCTGTGCGGCGTCGATCACGAGCAGCGCCGCGTCGGCCTGGTCCACCGCGTTCAGCGCCCGCACCACCGAGGTGTACTCGGTCTGCTCCTCGACCCGGCTCTGGCGTCGCATGCCCGCGGTGTCCACGAATCGCAGCGGCCCGTCCGGCGTCTCGACGATGGTGTCGATCGAGTCCATCGTCGTGCCCGGCATGTCGTGGACGACCGCACGGTCGTCGCCCACCAGCCGGTTGAACAGGGTCGACTTGCCGACGTTGGGACGGCCGACGATCGCGATCGAGAACATGCCGTCGTCCGGCGGCGTCTCGAGCGGGAGGTCCTCGGGCAGGGCCGCGACGACCGCGTCGAGCAGGTCGCCGCTGCGCCGGCCGTGGATCGCCGAGACCGCGTACGGCTCGCCGAGGCCGAGCTGGAGGAATTCCCAGACGTCGTTGTCCCGGTTGGGATCGTCGACCTTGTTCGCGACGAGCAGCACCGGCTTGCCCGACCGCTGGAGCACCCGCGCCACCTGTGCGTCCTCGTCGATCGTCCCGACCGTGACGTCCACGACGAACAGGATCAGGTCGGCCTCGGCCATGGCGCGCTCGGCCTGGTGGGTGATCTGTTTCGCCAGGGGCTCGTCGCTCGCCAGCCACCCGCCGGTGTCGACGATGCGGAAGCTCCGGCCGGCCCAGTCCGCGACCAGCTCCTTGCGGTCGCGCGTGACGCCGGGGTGCTCCTCGACGATCGCAGCCCGCCGCCCGACGATCCGGTTCACCAGCGTCGACTTCCCGACGTTCGGGCGCCCGACGACCGCGACGATCGGGAGCCGCGCCACTGCCGCGGCCGCGGCGTCGTCGGCGGAGGTGATCGCGTCGTCCACGGCGCTCACAGCGCGGCCACGAGCGACGCGCCGTCGGTGCCGACGACCTCCACCGCCCTCGGCAGGTCGTCGACCGAGGAGCCGTCAAGGAAGCGGTCGTTCGACAGGACGACGTCGGGAAGGAGCACACGGTCCCTGGCGTCCACGGTCCCCAGCGCCCGGGTCACGTCCTCGCCGGTGAGCAGCCCGGTCACCCCGATGTTCCCGCCGAAGAAGTGGTTCTCGACCGGCAGGAGCCGTACCCGGGCTCCGGCGTGCTCGGAGAGCGTGGGGAGGAGCGGGGCGAGGACCCGTTCGCCGTAGGTGCCGGTCAGCACCGTGATCGGGCTCCGCTCCCCCGCGTGGCGCCGGGCGTCTTGGACGGTCAATCCTGTGCGTGGCGCGCGGTACCCCTCGGGCGGGGCACCGTCGACCCAGGTGAAGAAGCCCGAGCGCGTCCCGACCGGTTCCACCGCGGCCCCCGAGACCGCGGCGCGCACCTCCGCCTCGAAGACGCGCGCCATGCCGATCCCGTTCTCGTGCTGCGCGATCGCTTCGTACTCCGCGACCTCGGGGAACGGACGACCGGCCATGAGGTGGTACTCGTCGGCCGCGAAGACGAGCCGTCGGCCGAGCGCGGCGAGGTACCGCGTCTGCCACTGCGAGATCGTGTCGAGCACCGCTTCGGACTCGGCCCGGGTGTGCGGTCGCATGTCGGGCTCGCGGTTGAAGCGGCTGACGCCCAGCGGGACGACCCCCGCGGTCTCGAGGCGCGGGAACCGGTCCAGGATGCCGAGCAGCGTGTCGTCGAGCACCGCACCGTCGTTCACCCCGGGGCACACGACGACCTGACCGTGCACCTGGACACCCGCGTCCAGCAGCGCGGCCAACCACCGGAGGCTCGTCGCGCCCCGCCGGTTGCGCAGCAGCGCGGACCGCACCTCGGGATCCGTGGCGTGGATGCTCACGTACAGCGGCCCGAGGCCCTCGGTCACGACCCGCTCCAGGTCAGCCTCGGTGAACCGGGTCAGGGTGGTGAAATTCCCGTACAGGAACGAGAGCCGGTAGTCGTCGTCCTTCAGGTACAGGCTGCGGCGCATGCCCTTCGGCAGCTGGTAGATGAAGCAGAACGGGCAGTGGTTGTCGCACGTGCGAACCCGGTCGAACACCGCGCTCTCGAGCTCCAGCCCGAGCGGCGCGCCCGGCGCCTTCTCGACCAGGACCCGGCGCTCCAGACCACCCCGGCGCAGCTCCACCTCGACGACGGGCTCGTCGGCCTGCACCTGGTACCGGATGACGTCGCGGAGGTCCTCGCCGTTGAGTGCGAGCACCTCGTCACCGGCCTCCACACCGGCGCGCGCGGCCGGACTCTCGGGCGCGACAACCAAGACGCGTGCGGGCGGCATGGTCGGAGTCTAGAGGTGGATCGGGCCGGCATTACCCTTGGCCGGTGGCTGTGAAGAAGGTGCTCCTCGCCCAGCCCCGCGGCTTCTGTGCCGGGGTCGAGATGGCGATCAAGGCGCTCGCGTGGATGGTGCGCATCTTCGAGCCGCCGGTCTACTGCTACCACGAGATCGTCCACAATCGGCTCGTCGTCGAGCGCTTCGAGGCCCTCGGCGTGGTGTTCGTCGACGACATCGACGACGTTCCCGCCGGCATGCCGCTCATGCTCTCGGCCCACGGCTCCGCGCCCGAGGTCGTGCAGGCGGCGCGGGCCAAGGGCCGCTTCGTGGTCAACGCGGTGTGCCCGCTCGTGACCAAGGTCCACCACGAGGCGAAGGTCCGGGCCGGCAAGGGCTACACGATCCTCTACGTCGGTCACGCGGGCCACGACGAGGCCGTCGGCACCTTGGCCGTGGCCCCCGAGTCGATCCGCCTGGTCGAGCACGTTGCGGACGTCGACTCGATGCTCGACACGGTGGCGGATCCGGACAAGGTGGCGCTGCTCGCCCAGACCACGTTGGCGCTCCACGACTGGGAGGGGATCACCGACCGGGCCCGCGAGGAGTTCCCGGAGCTCTGGACCGCGACCCGCAACGACCTGTGCTTCGCCACGACCAACCGGCAGGCCGCGCTCTCCGAGATCTCGGCGCGCGCCGACGCGGTCGTGGTCATCGGCAGCGCGAACTCCTCGAACACCGTCGCGCTGGCGAAGGTCGCGACGACCGCGGGCTGCCCGATCGTCCTGCGCATCGACGGGCCCGAGGAGCTCGACCTCACGGTGCTCGGCGACGCGTCCGTCGTCGGCGTGACCGCGGGAGCCAGCGCACCCGAGGACCTCGTCGAGCAGGTGATCGAGCACCTCGCGCCCACCGACGGGGTCGAGCTCGTCAACGTCACCGACGAGGACGAGTACTTCCCGCCGCCGCGCGAGCTGCGCGAGCTGCTGCCCGCGCTGGTGAACCTGCTCGCGGGCGCGCTGGGTGCGACCGTCGATCCCGGCGCGGCGCGCAACTCGCTGCCCGACGACCGGTCCCGTGACGCCTCGACGGTGCTGGCCGACCTCGCTCCCTGACCGGGACGCTCAGACCGATCGGTAGCCCACGAGCTCCATCGCCTCGTCGAACAGGCGTTGGAGCTCCTCCTGCAGCTCGGCGGTGATCGCCGCCAGGTCACTGCGCTTGCGCGTCGTCGCATCCGGCGACGCGACGATCGGCGGGCCGACGACGACGCCGACCCGGCGGAGGCGGGGCAGCTTCTTGCCGCTCGCGAGGATCTCCTCGCTGCCGCCGATGCCGACGGGGACGATCGGCACCCCGAGCTTCACCGCGAGGTACGCGGTGCCGTCGAACAGGTCGGTCACCTCGCGCCCGTGCCGCCGGGTGCCCTCGGGGAACACCGCGACCGGCTCCCCGTCGGCGAGCGCGGCCTGGATCGCCTTCAGCGCGGCCCGGGAGCTCGGCGAGCCGCGCTCCACGGAGACGCCGCCGAGCGCGGTGAAGAGCTTGTCGCCCACCGGGTGCCGGAACAGCTCCTGCTTGGCCATGAAGCGGATCCTCCGGGTGGTCACGAACGCGGCGAACGGGGTGTCGAGGTTCGACCGGTGCGTCGGAGCGACGATGTACGCACCGGAGCGTGGCACGTTCTCCGTCCCCCGGACCTTGACCCGGAAGACGACCTTGCACAGCGACAGCACCACCGCGCGGGCGAATCGGTAGAAGCTCACGTCGACTCCCGGACGCGCGTGCGGAAGCGGTCGACGATCGTCGCCACCGCGTCGGCGATCGCCATCCCGGTGGTGTCGAGCACCAGGGCGTCGTCCGCCGCCCGCAGCGGCGAGGTCGCGCGCCCCGCGTCGAGCGCATCACGACGAACGAGGGCATCGCGAATGTCGGCGACGGCGGTCGGGCGGTCGGCCGCGGCTTCGTCCCGTTGACGGCGCTTCGCCCGCTCGTCGTCGCTTGCGGTGAGGAACACCTTCACCGGCGCGTCGGGGAAGACGACAGTCCCGATGTCGCGGCCTTCCACCACCCCACCATCGTGCTCCTCGATCCACGCCCGCTGCCGGGCCACCAGCACCGCCCGCACCTCGGGGTGCGCCGAGACCACCGAGACCTGGCCGGTGACCTCGGGTCCCCGGATCTCGGCACTGACGTCGCGGCCGTCGACCCGCACCACCTCGTCCTCGAGCTCGATCGTCGACGCGAGCGCCACCCGCGCGCACAGCTCCCCGTCGGACGCGTCGACCCGGGCCGCGAGGACCGCCAGCGTCACCGACCGGTACATCGCACCGGTGTCGAGCACGTGGAGGCCGAGCGCGTCGGCGACCGCGCGTGCCACCGTGGACTTGCCCGAGCCCGATGGCCCGTCGATCGCGACCACGCGCTCGGTCACGGCGCGTCCAGCAGCTGCGCCAGGTCGGCCTCGAAGCCGGGGTACGAGATCGCGACCGCGGGCCAGCCCCGCACGGTCGTCTCGCCCTCGGCCGCCAACCCGGCCACCGCGCCGCACAGCGCGATCCGGTGGTCGCCGTGGCTCTTGAGCGTCGCGCCCTTCGGCGCACCACCGCGGATCACCAGGCCGTCCGGGCGCGCTGCGACTCCGATGCCGAGCTGTGTCAGCTCCTGCTCCAGCGCGCCGATCCGGTTGGTCTCCTTCACCGCCATCTCGGCCGCGTCGCGGATCGTCGTGACCCCGTCGGCGAACGCGGCGGCCACGGCCAGCACCGGGAGCTCGTCGACGATCGCCTCGTGCCCCGAGATCTCGATCCCGTGCAGCGGGGCGGCCTCCACCGCGATCGTCCCGCACGGCTCGCCGACCCGCGTCTCGAGCACGTCGACCTCGATCCGCGCGCCCATCGCTCGGAGCAGGTCCAGGTACTCGACCCGGCCCGGGTTGAGGCTGACGTCCTCGAGCACGATGGACGATCCGGGGACGATCGTCGCGGCCACGACGAAGAACGCAGCCGACGACGGGTCGCCCGGCACGACCAGCTCGAACGGCTGCGGTGCCCCGGCCCGCACCCGCAGCGTCCGGTCGTCCACGCGCTCGATCGGGGCGCCGAGCGCACCCAACATCCGCTCGGTGTGGTCGCGGCTCGGTGCCGGCTCCACGATCTCGGTCTCGCCGCCGGCCTGCAGGCCCGCGAGCACGAGCGCGGTCTTCACCTGACCACTCGCCACCGCGAGCTCGTGGCGGACACCCCGGAGGTCGCCCCCACGCACCGTCAGCGGTGCGAGGTCGCCGTCGGCCCGACCGTCGACGGTGGCACCCATCGCCCGCAGCGGCGCGACGACGCGACGCATCGGCCGGCGCGACAGGGAGTCGTCACCGGTGAGCACCGAGAGGAACGGTCGGCCGGCCACCAGACCGGCGAGCATCCGCATCGTCGTGCCGGAGTTCCCACAGTCGATGACCGTCTCGGGCTCGCGCAGCCCGCCGACGCCGTGCGCCGCGATCGTCGCGACCCGGCTGTCGCGCCCGATCCGCACCCCGAGGCGGTCGAGCGCGCCGGCGGTCCGGCCCACGTCCTCGCCGTCGGCCAGGTTCTCGAGCCGGGTCCGGCCGTCGGCGAGCGCGGCGAGGAGCAGGCCGCGGTGGGAGATCCCCTTGCAGCCCGGCAGCCGGAGCCGCCCCCGCAACGGCCGCCCACCCTGCACGACGAGCTCGGCACCGAGGGTCACGCCACTCATGCTCCCCGCTCCGCCGCTCGGGGCCGCTCCGCGCTCCACACTTCGTGCCCGCTCCGCGCTTCGCTCATGCTCCCCGCTCCGCCGCTCGGGGCCGCTCCGCGCTCCGCACTTCGTGCCCGCTCCGCGCTTCGCTCATGGCAGCGCGCTCCGGGCCGGGTGGTAGCCCGCGTCGGTGAGCCCGGCCTCGAACGCCGCGACCCCGTCCTCGGGCACCACCATGACGATCACCCCGGCCTCGCCCTCCATCGAGTGCGCGATCTCGAGGTCCGCGATGTTCACGCCGAGCCGGCCGGCGAGCATCGTGATCTCGGCCAGCACGCCGGGGCGGTCCGGCACCGGGACCCGCAGCTCCACGAGCGGCCCTTCGACGCCGGCGCGACGGGGCAGGTTGCGCCGGGCGGAACGGGCCCGCTCGAGCACGTGCAGCAACGCGTCCCCGTCGCCCGCGGCCACGAACCCGCGCACGACCGCGAGCGCGCGCAAGTAGTCGTCGAGTCCGGCGACGATCGCGTCTCGGTTCGCGATGCAGATGTCCGGCCAGATGCCGGGGTGGCCCGCCGCGATGCGGGTCATGTCCCGGAAGCCCCCGGCCGCGAGCCGCAACAGGATCGAGTGCTCCTCCCCCGTCGTCGCGGCCACGTCCATGAGCGTCGTCGCGGCGAGCTGGGGCACGTGGCTCACGACCGCCACCATCGCGTCGTGGTGCCCGGGCGTCACCTCGATGATCTCCGCCCCGAGCTCGGCGATCAGGCTCCGCACCTCGGTGTGGGCATCGGGGGCGGTCCGCCCGGTCGGGGTCAGGACCCAGGTCGCACCGGCGAACAGGTCGGCATCCGCCCCCTCGAGGCCGTCCTGCTCCGAGCCCGCCATCGGGTGCCCACCCAAGAACCGGGGCGCGAGCTCGGGGCGCGCCTGCTCGACCTCGCGCAGGATCGGCGCCTTCACCGACCCGACGTCGGTCACGACCGCCGCGCCGGCGTCGAGCGCCTCGATCACGACCTCGGCCACCGTGCCCACCGGGGTGGCCACGATCACGACGTCGGCGCCGTGGACCACGTCGACGATGCTGGTGGCGACGTCGGCCATCGCGCCCATCGCCACCGCGGCCTCGGCCCGCTCCGGGTCCGCGTCGAGGCCCCGCACGACCGCACCCGCGCGCGTCAGCGCGAGGCCGATCGAGCCCCCGATCAGCCCGGCACCGACGATGGCGACCCGACGGACCACTACTCGGGGAGGTCGTCTCGGAGCGCCTTGGCCGCACCGAGGTAGACGTGGTGGAGATCGGCCCGCTCGCGCTCGGTCGACAGGTGCATCAGCACGCGGATCGCCCGCGGCATGGCCCCCACGATGTCGAGCTCGCGGGCGCAGATCAGCGGGACGTCGCCGAGGCCGAGCGCCCGGGCCGAGGTCGCCGGGAACTGGGCGTGCAGGTCGTCGGTGGCGGTGAAGACGATGCTGATGATGTCGTCGTTCTCGACCCCGTTGCGATCGAGCATCTCGCGCACCAGCGCCTGGGTCTTGCGGTCGATCTCGGCGACCGAGTCCTCGTCACACGTCGTGGCGCCCCGCAATCCGAGAATCCTCATGGCCTTCGCACGCTACCTGTGCCCCACCGACCGCCCCCGCAATTGGCGACCATCGCACGGGTGGCCCGAACGGCGGTCATCGGGCCGTCACCGGTCGGGGTCGCCGGCTGCGGCGTAGAGCGCGCGCACCTCGTCGGCCTGCAGGGTCCGCCAGGTCCCGGGCGCGAGATCGCGGTCGGCGAGCCCGCCGATCCGGGTCCGGACCAGCCGGCGGACCGGATGGCCGATCGCCTCGAACATCCGCCGCACCTGGCGGTTCCGACCCTCGTGGATCACGATCTCGATCGCCGCGTGGTCGCCCCGCGACTGCACGAGGCGCACCTCGGCCGGTGCGGTGCGGCCGTCCTCGAGGTCCACGCCTTCGCGCAACGTCCGCAGCGCGCCCCGGCTCGGGCTGCCGTCGACCTCGGCCAGGTACTCCTTCTCCACGCCGTGGCTCGGGTGCGTGAGCCGCTGGGTCAGCTCCCCGTCGTTCGTGAGCACCAGCAGGCCCTCGGTGTCCCAGTCGAGCCGACCGACCGGGAAGACGCGCGGCTCCGACGGCACCATCGCCACGACCGTCGGGCGCCCCTCGGGGTCGTTCGCGGTCGTGACGACGCGCGCCGGCTTGTTCAGCAGGTAGTAGACGAGCCCCGACTGGGTGACGACCGGCACCCCGTCGACCTCGATGCGGTCGCGCTCGGGGTCGACCCGGCGCCCGGGCACCGCGACCTCGCCGTCGACCGTCACCCGGCCGCGCTCGATCAGGTCGTCGCAGACCCTTCGCGAGCCGAGACCCGCCCGGGCCAGGACCTTCTGGAGCCGCTCCCCTTCGGGTGGGGGGCTCAAGCCTCGGGTTCGGTGAGATCCACCTCGTCCTCGTTGGCGACCGCGGGCTCACCGAACGGGCCCCGCAGGACCGGGGGCTCGGGCGCCTCCCAGTCGTCCACCGGATCGTCGCGGCGCGCGTCGGACCGCTGGTCGACGCCCTCGGACGCCGCGACCTCCTCGACCGCGACTGCCTCGACCTCGGCCGCCTCGACCTCGGCCGCCTCGACCACGACCTCCTCGACCACGACCGCTTCGATCTCGACCGCGACGTCCTCGACCACGACCGCGACGTCCTCGACCACGACCGCATCGACCTCGACCGCGACGTCCTCGACCACGACCGCTTCGACTTCGATCGTCTCGCCCGCGGCATCGAGCGCGGGATCAGGATCGTCGTCCAGCCCGGTCGACGGTTCCGGGTCCGGCTCGGTGCGCAGCAGCAGGCCGCGCTCCAACGCCTCGACCACCGAGGGCTCGGGCACGAACTCCGCGAGCGGCGGCAGGTCCCGCAACGAGTCCAGGCCGAGGCGCTCGAGGAACAGCTGCGTGGTCCCGTACAGGATCGCCTGCCCCGGTCCGGGGTCGTGGCCCACCTCCTCCACGTACCCGCGCTGCTCCAGCGTCGACAGCGTGGACTCGACGCTGACCCCGCGGATGGCCGCGAGCTGAGCGCGCGAGACCGGCTGCTTGTACGCGACGATCGCGAGCGTCTCGAGCGCGGGCGCGGACAGGCGTGCGGTCTGACCCTCCAGCACGAATCGCTCGACGTACGCGGCCATGTCGGGATGGGTCTGGAACCGGTAGCCGCCCGCGACGCGCACGAGCGCGAAGCCGCGGCCCTCCCGCTCGTAGTCCTCGGACAGCTCCGCGCAGAGCGCCTCGACCTCGGTGACCGGGATCTCGACGAGCTGTGCGAGCACCTGGGGCTCGACCGGCTCGACCGCGGCCATCACGACGGCTTCGACCGCGCGGCGCGCTTCGGTGATCACCCGCTCCTCCACCCCGGCGTCCTCAGCCGACCGGCGCCGGGACGTCGTCCCAGTCGTCGAGCCCGGCCTCGTCGAGCGCGCGCTCGCCGTCGACCAGGCGGCGGACCATCAGCTCGCCGAACGTCTCGACCTGGGTGAGGTCGACGACGCCCTGCTTGAACAGCTCGAGCACCGCGAGGAACCGCACGATGAGCTCGATGCGGTCCTCGATCCCCGAGACCAGCGCCCGGAAGCTCATCGGACGGTCCGCCGGGAGCGAGAGCAGCAGCGCCTCGGCCGCGTCGCGCACGCTGGCCCGGATGGGCGCGACGTGGAACGTGTCGACCACGGGGTCGACCTTGGGGGCGAGCCCCCTGGTCGCGGCCGCGTGCAGGGATTTGAGCGTGACCCGCTCGAGCGGGTCGGGGGCCATCGAGCGGTAGGGCTCCTCGGGCCCGGCGGTGCGCGGCACCGAGCGGCTGCCGACCCGCAGGTGCCCCGCGAGCACCGCAGCGGCGTCCTTGAAGGTCTTGCACTCGAGCAGCCGTGCGAGCAGCAGATCCCGCTCCTCGAACCGCAGGAGCTCCTCGTCGAGCTCGCTCATCTCGGCGCCGGGCAGCAGCCGGCGGGCCTTGAGCTCGACGAGCGTCGACGCGATCAGGAGGAACTCGGTCGTCACCTCGAGGTCCAGGCGCTCGAGCCGCTCGACCTCGGCGAGGAAGACGTCGATGACCTGGGCCAGGGACACCTCCCAGAGCTCGACCTCCTCCTTGAGGATCAGGTGGAGCAGAAGGTCGAACGGTCCCTCGTAGACCGGTGTGCGCACCTCGTAGGCCATCGCCGGACCAGGTTACAAGGCGGGAACGCACGTCCTGCGGACCCGGCTCGCGGCGGCCCGGCAGTAGCCTCCGTCGCCGATGACACGAGTCTTCTCCGGGATCCAGCCGACGGGCGAGATGCACCTCGGCAACTACGTCGGCGCGGTCCGGCGCTGGGTCGACGACCAGGCGCGCGCCGACGCGATCTACTGCGTGGTGGACCTGCATGCCATGACGCTGCCCTACGAGCCCGCCGAGCTGCGGGCCGGCAGCCTCCGTCTGGCCACCCTGCTGCTCGCGGCGGGACTTGACCCCGAGCGCTGCATCCTCTTCGTCCAGAGCCACGTGCCGCTCGTCGCCGAGCTCACCTGGATCCTGAACGGCGTGGCGACCGTCGGCGAGCTGCGGAGGATGACCCAGTTCAAGGACAAGGGCCAGGGCCAGGAGTCGGTGAGCGCGGGCCTCTTCGACTACCCGGTCCTCATGGCGGCGGACATCCTGCTCTACGACACCGACGAGGTGCCGGTGGGCGAGGACCAGACCCAGCACGTCGAGCTCGCCCGTGACGTGGCCATCCGCTTCAACCACCGCTTCGGCGACACGCTCGTCGTGCCCAGGGCCACGATCCCCCCGGTGGGCGCCCGCATCAAGGACCTCCAGCACCCCGAGGCGAAGATGTCGAAGTCGGTCGAGTCGCCGCAGGGCACGGTGCTCGTGCTCGACTCCCCCGCCGCGATCACCAAGAAGGTGAAGTCGGCGGTGACCGACTCCGGCGCCGAGGTCCGCTTCGACCCGGACGCCAAGCCCGGGGTGTCGAACCTGCTCGCGCTCTACGCGTCGGCGACGGGCACCACGGTGGCCGCGGCGGAGCAGGAGTTCGTCGGGCAGCAGTACGGCGCGTTCAAGGGCGCGGTCGCCGAGGCGCTCGTCGAGTACCTGCGACCGGTGCGCGAGCGCTACGAGCAGCTCTCGGACGATCCCGGCGAGGTGCACCGGATCCTCGCCGTCGGCGCGCAGAAGGCCGACGCGATCGCGACGGTGACCATGGACCGCGTCCGCGCCGCGACCGGCCTCCTCCTCCCCGGCTGACCACTGGTTTCGGGGCGTCTCACCGTCGCTGGAGCGACGGCTGCGCGCCCCGAAACGAGCTGATCTGGTGTCAGACCTGGTCGGCGTCGTCGAGGGCCTGCACGACCGCGGGCGGGATCGTCAGCTCGGTCCACGACTCCGGATGGTGGTGCGCCTCGGACCAGACCGCGGCCTCCTCGCGCCCGCCGGCGCGGCGGATCTGCTCGGCGCCGATCTCGCCGTGGCGCGCGTAGAGCGCGACGCGGTGCCGCCACCCCGCGGCGCACGCCCACCGGGTGACGCGCGACCGGCCCGCCGGGCCGATCGCCACGATCGTCGCGACCGCACGACCCGGTACCGAGAGCCCCGCGTCGTACTTCCCGACGTCGTGAAGCATCGCGGCCGCGACCCACCGGTCCGCGCCCGGGCCGAGGCTCGCCTGGGTTCGGTGGGCGACCTGCAGCGCGTGCCGGCGGTCGTGGTTCGGCAGGCGCCGGAACAGCAGGAGCTCCTGGGGTGCGAGCACGGTCGCCGCCCACGCCTCGTCCTGCGCCCGCGGTGGTGCGGGCCAGAGCGCGCCGAAGAACCGCCGGGCGAGATGCGTCGGAGTCACGACACCGAGGTCACTGCACGATGAACCTGAAGAGGTCGTTCTGGAACGGGGTGATCAGGTCGCTGAGGATCGGGGTGAAGAACACGAGTGCGAACAGCAGGAGCATGCCGTACGGCTGGAACCGGTACCAGTGGGGCAGCCAGTGGTCGGGAAGGACGCGCTCGAGCAGCGACGACCCGTCGAGCGGCGGGATCGGCAGCAGGTTGAAGATGCCCAGGAACAGGTTCGTGAGCGCGAAGTAATACGCGACCTGGAAGCCGAGCGGCAGGTCGGACAGCGTGTCGCCGGGCAGGATCGTGATGCTGTTGAAGATCGAGCGCGCGACGACGGCACCGATCGCCATCAGGACGAAGTTCGTGAACGGCCCGACCAGGCCCACCCAGAGCATGTCCCGGCGCGGATGCCGCATCTGGTTCGGGTTCACCGGCACCGGCTTGGCCCAGGCGATCACCGGGATGCCGGTGATGGCCCCGAACGCAGGCAGGATGATCGATCCGAACGGGTCGATGTGCGGGACCGGGTTCAGCGTGAGGCGGCCGGCCTTCTTCGCGGTGTCGTCGCCGAACCAGAGCGCGACGACACCGTGGCTGATCTCGTGGAGAATGACCGCGACGATCAGGCAGCCGAAGTAGATGACCGAGCTCTGTACGCCCAAGCTGCTACCGCGAGGCGGACGCGCAGCTGATGCAGAGCCGGGCGGACGGCATCGCCTCGAGCCGTGATTCCGCGATGGGCCGCCCGCACGACTCGCAGATCCCGTAGTCGCCGCGCTCGAGCTTGGCGATCGCGTCGTCGACGTCACGGAGTGCCTCGAGGAGGTTCCCGGCCAGCGCGTCGACCTCGCCCCGTTCGGCGGTGACCTGGCCCGAGTCGGCGAAGCCCTCGTCGAAGTCGAGCTCGCCGCCCTCCCGGTCCGCGGGGCTGCCCGAGACGACGTCCTTCGGCGCGCGGCCGATGGCGCTGAGCTGGGTCATCAGGTGCTGGCGCTCCTCGTCCAGCTGGGCGCGGCGCGCCGTCTCGGTCCTCTCCGCCATGGGGTCACCCTACCGCCGGCCCGCCCCGGTCCGAGCCCGTGGATGGGCCAGCTCGTAGACCGCACGGAGCCGCTCCGGCGACACCTTCGTGTACACCTGGGTGGTCGAGAGGCTCGCGTGGCCGAGCAGCTCCTGGACCACGCGGATGTCCGCGCCGTGGTCCAGCATGTGCGTCGCGCACGAGTGGCGCAGCACGTGCGGCGAGAGCCGGCCGGTGAGCCCGACCCGGTCCCCGGTCGTCGTCACGATCTTCCAACACCCCTGACGGGTCAGGCGACCGCCCCGGGCGTTCAGCAGCACCGGGTCGCCGGCCACCCGCGCGCGCGTCACGGGGCGCTCGAGCTCCGGGCGGGCACGTGCGAGGTAGTCCTCCAGCGCGCCGCGCGCGGTACGGCCGATCGGCACCACTCGCTCCTTGTCGCCCTTCCCCACCACGCGCACGAGGGACGCCTCGAAGTCCAGGTCGCGCCGGTCCAGCCCGACCAGCTCGCTGATCCGGACCCCCGTCGCGTAGAGCGTCTCGAGGATCGCCCGGTCGCGCACCGCTCTCGGGTCGTCGCCGACGACCGCGCCGAGGAGCGCTTCGACCTCGTCCTCGGTGAGCGCCTTCGGGATGCCCTGGGGGACCCGTGGCGCGCCGACCTCCTCGCTCGGGTCCACGTCCACGAACCCCTCGTCGAGGCAGAAGCGATGGAAGGACCGAACCGCGACCAGCGCCCGGGCGATCGACGACGGCGCGTACCGCGGGTTGCCGTCCTCGTCCCGCGCGCCCTTGAGGAGGTCGACGTAGGCCGCGACCGTGGACTCGTCGACCTGCGCCGGGTCGGTCATCCCGTGGCTGCGGAGGTACTCGGCGTAGCGCCGGAGGTCGCGCCGGTACGCCGAGAGCGAGTTCGCGGCGAGGCCGCGTTCGACGGCCAGCCAGCTGTCGTGCTCGTCGAGGAGGCGAGCGAGCTCGTCACCGCTCGGCATCGAGGTGCCGGCGGGCGAGCAGCCAGCCGATGATGCTCTTGGCGTCGCGCAGCTCGCCGGTCGCGATCAGCTCGTCCACCCGGTCGAGCGGGATCCGCTCCATCGTCATAGCCCGCTCCTCCGGGCCCACGGCGTCGTTACCGCCGAGGTCCTCGAGATCGAGAGCGAGGAAGAGGTGGGTGTACTCGTCGCAGAAGCCGGGCGTGTTGAAGAACTCGGCCAGCTTGACCAGCCGTCCGGGGCGCCGGCCGATCTCCTCCTCGAGCTCGCGGCGTGCGGTCTCCTCGGGCGGCTCACCCTCGACGTCCCGCTTGCCCGCGGGGATCTCGAGGATCGTGTCGCCCACCGCAGCCCGGTACTGGCGCACGAGCAGCAGGTCGTCGCCGTCGACGGGCACGATGACGACCGCCCCGGGGTGGTGCACGACGACGCGGGTGAACTCCTCACCGTCCGGTGCCTTGATCCGTTGCTCGTTGATGCTCAGGAAGCCGGCTTGCGCGACGACCTCCGAGCCCAGGACGCGGAACTCGGGCACTTCGGGTTCAGTCCGGGTCAGGCGGCGTCGACCGGCTCGGCGATCAACGGCAGGCGCGGCATGCGGCCCTCGGCGCGCGCCCGCGCGGCGCGCACGAACGCGGCGAACAGCGGGTGGGGCCGGTCCGGGCGGCTCTTGAACTCCGGGTGGGCCTGGGTCGCCACGAAGAACGGGTGCAGCGACGTCGGCAGCTCGATGAACTCGACCAGCCGGTCGTCGGGCGAGGTGCCCGAGCACACGAGACCCTGCTCCTCGAGCCGGCGCCGGTAGCTGTTGTTCACCTCGTACCGGTGACGGTGACGCTCGTAGACGACCTCTTCGCCGTAGGCCGCGCGCACGATCGACCCGGTCATCAGCTTGGCCGGGTAGGCGCCGAGCCGCATCGTGCCGCCCTTGTCCACCACCTCGCGCTGCTCGTCCATGAGGTCGATGACCGGGTGCGGCGAGTGCGGGTCGAACTCGCTCGAGTTCGCGCCCGCGAGCCCGCACGCGTCCCGCGCGAACTCGATGGTCGCGCAGTGCAGCCCGAGGCACAGGCCGAGGAAGGGCACGTCCTGCAACCGGGCGAAGCCCGCGGCCGCGATCTTGCCCTCGATGCCCCGGAAGCCGAAGCCGCCCGGGATCACGATGCCGTCGAGGTCGCGCAGACGGCCCTCGGCGAGCAGGCCCTCCGTGTCGTCCGAGGCGATCCAGTCGATCTGCACGCGCGCGCCGCACGCGTATCCGCCGTGGCGCAACGCCTCCGCGACCGACAGGTACGCGTCGGGCAGGTTCACGTACTTGCCCACCAGCCCGATCCGCACGTCGAAGTCCGCGGAACGGACACGATCGACGAGGCCCTTCCACTCGGCGAGGTCCGGCTCGTGCTCCTCGAGGTGCAGGACGCGACACACGTAGTCGTCGAGGCCTTCGTCGTGGAGGACGAGCGGGATCTCGTAGAGCGTGTCGGCGTCGACGGCCGAGACGATCCCCTCCTCGGGGACGTCGCAGAGCTGGCTGATCTTCTCCTTCAGCCGGGTCGGGATCGGGCGGTCCGAGCGGCACACGATCGCGTCCGGCTGGATGCCCCGGCTCCGCAGCTCGGTGACCGAGTGCTGCGTGGGCTTGGTCTTCTGCTCGCCCGACGGGCCGATGAACGGCACGAGGGTGACGTGCACGTAGAACACGTTCTCCCGGCCGACGTCCTTGCGGAACTGCCGGATGGCCTCGAGGAACGGGAGGATCTCGATGTCGCCGACCGTCCCGCCGACCTCGGTGATGACGACGTCGACGTCCTCGGCCGCCAATGAGACGATCCGGTCCTTGATCTCGTTGGTGATGTGCGGGATGACCTGCACCGTCTCACCGAGGTACGCGCCGTGACGCTCTTTCGCAAGGACCGCCTGGTAGATCGAGCCGGTCGTCGCGTTGCTCTTGCGGTTGAGCGGCACGTCGACGAAGCGCTCGTAGTGTCCGAGGTCGAGGTCGGTCTCGCCGCCGTCGTCGGTGACGAACACCTCTCCGTGCTGGAAGGGGTTCATCGTCCCGGGATCGACGTTGATGTAGGGGGCGAGCTGCTGCAGTGTGACTCGCAAGCCCCGGCTCTTGAGCAGCCGTCCGAGCGACGAGGCCGTGAGGCCCTTGCCCAGGCTCGACGCCACTCCACCGGTCACGAAGATGTGCTTCG
>DASXYP010000002.1:0-52312 GCA_036502405.1 Acidimicrobiia bacterium | reverse complement strand
CGAAGAGCGCGAGGAGCAGGTCCCAGGACTGCTCGAACGCGTGGGCGATCTCGTCCCGACGGTTCCAGACGATCAGCGCGACGACCAAGGCCAGCGCGACGAGCGCGACCGAGACCAGCACGCGACGGAGCGGACGCTCGGCCGGAGCAGCGCCATCAACCGGAGCTCGCTCTTCGGCGGGAGCGGGCTCGGTGAGGTGGTCGGGCTGCTGGTCCATGGCCGCGGTTCAGGGTACCGGTGTCGCCAGGCGGCCCATCAGCGGTCAGCCTTCGCACGCGCGAGCACCACGTAGCCGATGCCGATCTCCGTGTCGCGGAACGGGAGCTGGGCGATTCGAAACGGCACTGCCGCGCCGGCGCGGACGAGTGCCGTGATCCGGTTGGCCGGCTGTGCGTACCGCCCACTGGTCGCGGTGCCCGCCGACCGATCCCGCGCGTGGGCCTGACGCGCCGCGAGAAGGTTCTGCGCCCGATCGATCGCGTGGCCGAGGAACGCTCCATAGCACTCGACGTGGACCGCGCTCAGACCGGCATGCTCGAGCGCGCCGTCGAGCCCCCGAGCGTCATAGCGACGGAAGTGGCCGACCCGCGCGTCCACCGGACCGAACATCTCCGGGTGTGCCGGGACACTGAGCAGCATCGCGCCGCCGGGTGTGAGCAGCTCGCGCCACTCGCGCAGCGCCGCGACGTCGTCTTCGATGTGCTCGAGCACTTCGAACGCGCATACGAGGTCGAAGGCGCGGCCGTGAACCGTGTCGATCCCCGCGACCACGACGCCCGAGCCTGCGGCGCGCACGCGCGCCGCGGCCACCGCTCGCGATCGCGCGTCGATCTCGACGCCGACGTACTCGTAACGACGGGCGAGCCACGCCGCGAGCGCACCCTCGCCGACGCCGATCTCGAGGATCGACCTCGGCGCGACGACGCGCAGCGCGCGACGGATCGCGTCGAAGCGCATCCAACCCGACGCGGTCAGCGGCGGGGGTGCGACGAGTCCGGCCATACCTGCTCCACCCAGGCAAGAGGGTCCCGTCGTACCGCGAGGTGCACGAGGAGCTGGGCGATCAGCCCGAGCGAGAGGATCTGCACCCCGACGATGACCAGCAGCATCCCGGCGATGAGCGCCGGCCGTGAACCGATGCCCTTGCCGTAGACCTGCTGCTCGACCAGCAGCCACAGGAGGACCGCGCTCCCCGCGACCGAGAACACCGTGCCGATCGCGCCGAAGAGGTGGAGCGGACGGTTGGCGTAGCTGGTGAGGAAGCGGACGGTGACGAGGTCGAGGAAGCCGCGCCAGAACCGTGCCGCACCGAACTTGGACTGACCGTGCAGCCGCGGACGGTGCTCCACGTCGATCTCGCCGACGCGATACCCGTTCCAAAAGGCGAGGACGGGGATGTAGCGATGCAGCTCGCCGTACAGCTCGAGCGAACTGGCGACCTCAGCCGTCATGGCCTTGAAGCCGCTGTTGAAGTCGCGGCCCGGCACGCCGCTCACCCGCGCGGTCACTCCGTTGTAGAGGATGGAGGTGGTGCGCTTGACGAACCGGTCGTTCCGCTCGGCACGCCGTCCGGTGACGAGGTCGAGGCCGCCGTCGAGCGCTTCGATCATGCGCGGGATCTCCGACGGCTGGTCCTGACCGTCGGCGTCCATCAGCACGACGACGTCGGCAGTCACGCTCTCGATGCCGGCCGCGAGCGCCGGGCTCTTCCCGACGTTGCGACGCAGCCTCATGCCCCGAACGTTCGGCGACTGCGCGCACAGCTCGGCCACGACCGCCCGGGTGCCGTCGGTGCTGCCGTCGTCGATGACGACGATCTCGTAGTCGCAGGCGACGTCCTGGAGCACGCCGACGAGCTCGGCGACGACCGCGGGCAGGTTCTCCGCCTCGTTGTACGCCGGCAGCAGCACCGCGACCCGCCGCGCCACGTCCGGACTCAGGGACGGCGAGCGTTCCTTGGTGTCGGTCGAACTGCCCTCGATCATGCGGCCCCCCAGTGCCCCGATCGTGCTCCGCGCCCTGGCGGAAGGGTACCAATCTTCGCGCCCACCGCGGTCGGGACGCCGCGGCACGAGGTCTCCGGCCGGGTCGGGCTGACTAACATCTCGCCCTCATGGGCGAGGATGGGGGGCCGGCGGTCGGAGTCGTCGCGCCCGCCCGGGCGGAGCCCGCGCCCAGCCCAGGGGTGGCCCGGCGCCCCGTCCCCGGTCGCATCGTCGAGCACCCGACGGTGCAGTTCGTCCTGGTCGTGATCCTGGCCTTCGTGCCCCGGGTGGCGAGCGCAGGCCACTTCTACACCACCGACGAAGTGCTCTGGATGGCTCGCTCGGACCGGTTCTTCCACGCGATCACGACCCTCGACGTGGCCAACGCCTCGAGCACGGTGAACGGTCGGGGAACCATGCCCGGCATCACCACGGTCTGGGTCGGGAGTGCGGCTCGTGCCCTGTGGTCGGTCCTTGGGCACCTCGGCGTCAGCGACTCGCGGAAGCTTCCCTTCCAGGCGTCTCCCCTCGGTTTCACGATCGCGCAGGTGCTCTCCGCGCTCGTGAGCGCGTTGATCATCGGGGCGCTCTGGTGGGTCCTCGTGCGTTGGGCATCCAAGACCGTCGCCGTCGTCGCGGTCGTGCTGCTGGCCACCGAGCCCTTCCTCGTCGGGCACGGAGCAGTGCTGCACACGGACTCCTTCGTCGCGCTCTTCGGCGCGCTCGGGACGTTCGCGCTCCTGGCCGTGCTGGACGTGCCTCGTCGGGCAACGGTGCTCGAAGGCCGGGAGCGGACGATCATGGCGGTGCTGGCCGGGATCGGCCTGGCGGGCAGCGTGCTCACGAAGCTCAACGCGTTGTCGTTCGGGCCGTTCGCGCTGGTGGTGGTCGTCATCGCCGGGGTCCGGGCCTGGAGGGGCGGAAGGCAGCGGCAGCTCCTCGTGACCCTGGGCATCGTGCTCGCCGCCGCGGTCGTGCTCGTGATCGTCATGTGGCCCGCCATCTGGGCCGACCCGTCCGGGCAGGTGCGCGTGATGTCCCGCAGCCTCTCGGCGCAGGTCGATTCGGGGAACACGCAGTTCTTCCGGGGCGACATCGTCGCGGCCGGGCCGTTCTACTACTACGCGGTCGCGGTCCCGCTCCGGATGACGCCGTGGTTCCTGGTGCTCTCGGTCCTCGCCGTCGTCGGCACGCTCATTGCGCCCGAGACCCGGGCGCGTGCGATCACGGTCTTGGGCTTCATGGCGGTGCCGTGGCTCGTGATCTCCGGCGCGGGCCAGAAGTTCGACCGTTACGGGACGGTGGTGTGGCCCGGCCTGGCGGTGCTGGTGGGTCTCCTGGTGGCAGTGGTCATCAACCACGTCCCGGTGCATCGCCGCACCCGGATGCTCGCGCTCGCGGGCGCTGCGCTCGTGGCGCTCCTGCTCGTGAACACGCTCGTGATCGCGCCGTACAACATCTCGTACTTCAATCCCCTGCTCGGCGGCAGCGCGCAGGGCGAGAAGACACTGCTCGTCGGGTGGGGCGAGGGCCTCGAGCAAGCCGGTGCCATCATCGAGCGAGATCAGGGCGGCTGCACCCATCATCGGGTCGCGGTCAACTACGCGATCAAGGCAGCGTTCGTGTGCGAACGCCCGATCCCCATCCAGTTCGTCGGTCGTCTGCACAAGGGCGACTACATCGTCATCTACGTGAACTACGCGCAGCGAACGGCCCCGAGCATCCTTCGCGTGCTGCGGCAAAGCGGGAAGCGCATCGGCGAGGTGCACATCCGCGGGATCCGTTACGCCGAGGTCATCAAGGTCGAACGACCGTTCGGCCCGCAGTAGAAGCTCGGGTGAGCATGGTCCCCCAACGGTCTCGTGCGCTTCGCGTCCTCTTCGTCGGCACCTTCGACCGGGACCACTCCCGGAACCGGACGATCCGCGGCCTGCTCGAACGCTCGGGGCACGACGTGCGCGACTGCCGCGTGGAGCTCTGGGGCCCGGTCCGGTACTCGAAGCTGGGTGGGGACCGGCTCGCGACCGCGTGGCGGGCCGCCGTCGCCTACGGCCGACTGGTGGTGCGGAGCGCCGTCGCCCGGCGCCCGGACGTCGTGATGATGATGTACCCGGGGCATCTCGACGTGCTGCTGCTCGCGCCGATCTGGCGGCTGCGGCGCGTGCCCGTCGTCTTCGACCCGCTGATCTCCCTGCGGGACACGATCGTCGTCGACCGCCAGATGCACGGCGCCGACTCGATGATCGGGCGGCTGTCGCTGCTGGTCGACCGATGGTCCTTTCGACTCGCGAACCTGGTGCTCGCGGACACACCTCAGGTCGCCGAGCACTACTGCGAGCTCACCGGCATCAGCCCGCGGCGGGTCGCAGTGCTCTGGCCCGGCGCCAACGAGGCGGTGTTCACCCCTCCGGTCGACGACGCGGGTGACGCCTGCCGCATCCTCTTCTACGGCAGCTTCATCGCGCTCCACGGGGTCGAGACGATCGTGCGCGCCGCCCGGTTGCTCGAGGACCGCGGGGTGATCGTCCGCGTCGTCGGCAGCGGTCAGGAGCGCGACGCCGTCGAGGCGATCGTCGATCGGGAGGGCATCACCAACGTGGAGCTGGTGGGAACCGTTCCGCTCGAGCAGCTGCCGCGCGAGATCCGCGCGGCCGGGATCTGCCTTGGCATCTTCGGGACCTCGGCCAAGGCCGACCGCGTGATCCCGTTCAAGGTGTTCGAGTACCTGGCCATGGGTCGTCCGGTCGTCACCGGCGACACCGCGGCCGTCCGGGCGGCACTCGACGGCGCGGTCGTGACCACCCCGCCGGGCGATCCCGTTGCGCTCGCCGATGCCCTGCGCGACCTGATCGACGACCCGCAGAGGCGTGCGGCGCTCGCCCGTGCCGGGCACGAGCGCTACGCGGCGGCCTTCGACGAGCGCGCGCTCGCCGCGCTGCTCGACGCCGAGCTCGCGAGGGTCATCGGTCACTAGACCGAGCGCGATCCGCCGGGTGCGTGCCGCCGTACCCCCGGTCTATCGTCTCCAGCGGGACAGGTACCTGGGCATGCCGTGGGATGGGTGGGCTTCGATGAGCCCGACCTCGATGAGGGTGGCGAGATGACGACCAGCGTCGTGACCCTCCTCGTGACGGATCTGGTCGGTTCGACCGCGCTGCGCGTCCACACCGGCGAGGACCGGTTCGACGAGCTCCGGGCCGAGCACGACCGGCTCCTCCGCGAGCAGGTCACGGCATGGCACGGCGAGGTCGCGAAGCACACCGGCGACGGGATGATCGCCGCGTTCAACGCGGCGAGCGACGCCGTGAGCGCCGCGGTGTCCATCCAACGGGCGTTCGAGCAGCGGAACCGCCGCGCCTCCCACCGGTTCGAGGTCCGCATCGGGCTGAGCGCGGGCGACGTGTCGTTCGAGGACGGCGACTACTTCGGGACGCCGCCGGTCGAAGCCAGCCGCCTCTGCGCGCGGGCCGACGGCGGCCACATCCTTGCGGCCGACGTCGTGCGGATCCTCGCCGGCTCCCGCGGCGGGCACACCTTCGTGCCCCGGGGGGAGCTGGAGCTGAAGGGGCTCCCACCGCTCGCGGCGGTCGAGGTCGAGTGGACGCCGGACGAGTCCGACCGTGACCGGGCGCGCTCGGTCGACCCACGCGCCGTCCCGATGGTCGGCCGGGGCACCGACGTGGAAGATCTCGACGAAGAGCTGGCGCGGGCACGCGCGGGGGAGTGCCGCACCGTGCTCGTGCTCGGTGAGCCCGGGATCGGCAAGACGCGCATCGTGAGCGAGGTCCTGGACCGGCACCGCGACGAGGTGAAGAGCATGAGCGCGCGTGCGTACCCCCTCGGTGCGACCGCGTCGCTCGGTCTCTGGACCGAGGCCATCGAACGCCATCTGCGCTCGCTCGACCCGAGTGAGGTGCTGGCCCTCTGCGGACCGTACGTCGACGACCTGGCCGCGATCCTGCCGAGCGTCGCCCGGGCCGGCGGTGGACGGGTGGATGCCGACCCGCCACCGGCGCGCCTGCTCGGTGCCCTGGGCGCGCTGCTCGAGAACATCAGCGACGGCGTGCCGATCGTCGTGATGTTCGACGACGTGCACCTCGCCGACGGCTCGTCGTGGGAGGCGCTGAACCACCTCGCCCGCAACCTGTCGGGCTCGCCGATCCTGTTCCTGCTGACCGCTCGTCCCGTCGAGCTGGGAGAGCACAAGATCGGAACGGAGATCGTCCACGCCCTCGAGCAGGACGGCCTGCTGCGCCGGCGCACGCTCGGGCCGCTGACGCGCAGCGACCTCCGACCACTCGCTGCCGCCTGGTTCGAGGCCGACCGGATCGGCGACCCGCTGCTCGACTGGTTGCAGGACCGGTCTCGTGGCATCTCGCTGTTCGCCGTCGGGCTCCTGCGCGCGTTGGCCGAGGAGGGCGAGGCCGACCTGGACCACCCTGCGCTCCGCCAGCTCCCGGAGGACCTCACCGCGCGGGTGCACGCCCGCCTGGAGCTGCTCCCGTCTGCGAGCCGGTCGCTGCTCGAGCTGCTCGCCGTCGTCGGGTACCGGATGAACCTCGCCGACGTGGTCGCGGTGAGCGGGCAGCCGCTCGAGCGGACGGCGGAGACGCTCGACGATCTGGTCTGGCGACGGCTCGTCGACGAGGCCGAGGTCGGCCGCGAGCTCAGCTACGAGCTCGCGCACCCGCTGATCCAGGACGCGATCTACGAGCGCATCGGCGGGGCCCGCCAGCGTGCGCTGCACCGGCTCGTCGCGCGGGCCCTCGTCGCCCAGGGCCACTACGGCGCGGCCGCGGGCCACTTCGTGCGCTCGGCCGATGTCGGCGACGCCGAGGCGGTCGAGGCCCTGCGCGAGGCGCTGCGCCAGGCCGAGGCCCGCGAGCAGCATCACGAGGCGCTCGCGCTCCTCGCGGCGCTGCTCACCGTCCTGCCCGAGGGCGACCGGCGGTGGCTCGACGTGCTCGACGCGCTCTCGTGGCAGGCGGACTGGGTCGTCGAGCACCGCACCGACGACGCCACCGAGATGGCGGTGCGGGCGATGCGCAACATCGAGCAGCTCGTGCAGGCTCATCCCGACCCGGAGCGTCGGGCGACGGTGAAGTTCCACCTCGGGACGTTCCGGGCCTGGAACTCGGAGGATCTCGCGAGCGCGACCCGGACGATCGAGGAGGCCCGCGACCTCTACGAGGAGGCCGGCGAGCCCGACCGGGTCCGGCTGGCCGAGAACGAGCTCAGCTACTTCGCGGCCATCGGCGGCGACCTCCCGCGTCAGGGCGAGATCGCGCGCGGCGTCATTGCCGGCGCGGAGGCCGCGGACGACCGCTTCGGCATGCTGCAGGGCCTGATCTCGTTGGTCTTCTCGTTGCTGCTCACCGGGCGCGTGAGCGAGGCCCGGCCGTTCATGGAGCGCGCGCTCGCGATCGCCGCCGAGGACGGCAAGTGGTACCGGGTGACGTACCTCCATGGTCAGCTGGCGTTCGCGGCCGCCTTGTTCGGTGACAAGGCGATCTCCGACGACCACTTCGCCGCCGGGAAGGCCGCGAACCCCTCCTGGCGCGACACGCTGCTCCCCGACTTCGAGATCATCTGCCAATGGCTCCAGGGTCAGCTTCCCGCCGCGGTGAGCGGGGCGGTCGCCATCCGCGCGGGTGCCGGGGGCGGTCCCTCCGTTCGTCGCTTCGGCCTCGCGTTCGGTGCGCTCGCGGCAGGGGAGTCGGGGCGACTCGACGAAGGCCGCGTCCTCGCGGGGTACCGCGAGGTGTTCCGCAACCGCGACTGGTGGGTGCACAGCGACATCGCGGCATGGGCCGACGGCGCGTTGGCCGTGTGGAGCGGCGACACCGACCGCGGCCTCGCGATGGTGCGCGACGCGCTCGAGCGTCAAGCTCGTCAGCGGTCCGCTGTGTTCGGCCGCATGATGGCGCTCGATCTCGCCGAGTGGGCGCTGGACGCGGGCGACCACGCGGCGGTCGCGTTCGCCGCGTCGAGCTTCGAACGGCTCGGGCCCGGTGACGTGCCTGCGTTGCGCTGCTTCGACGCGGCCGTCCATGGTGTCGCGAGCGCGGTCGACGGGGACCGGACCGGCGCGGTGGCGGCCCTCGACCGGGCGGCCGCCGGGTTCACGACGTCCGGCTGGCCGCTCGTCGCGGCCCGGGCCACGGTCCTCGCCGGACAGATCGCCGGCCGCGACGACCGCGCCGGGGCCGTCTCCCGGCTCGAGCGGGCGGCCGAGGACCTCGGCGCGCTCGGTGCGGTCGCCCGGCGGGCTCGAGCAGTCCAGCTGCTCCCCGACCTGGGCAAGGCCGGTAAGCGCGCGCGGACCGCGGTCGCCGGGCCGGAGGCGCTCACGAAGCGCGAGCGGGAGGTGGCCGGGCTCGCGGCCGAGGGGCTGTCGGCGAAGGACATCGGCGCACGCCTGTTCATCGGCGAGCGCACCGTCGAGACGCATCTCGCCAACGCCTACACCAAGCTCGGCGTGCGCTCGCGCGTCGAGCTGGCCCGCCGGGCCGCCGAGCTGGACCTGGACCTCGGCCGGGAATCGCGCGGCGCGTCTCCGTACTGAGCCGCCATTCCGTACCGATCTCCGTACTGCCCCGGAGGTTCGGTCGCGACCATTTCCTTAGCGTCGATCTCGGAAGACCACCCCGGTCTTCGAAGGAGGGACAGGAGAGATGACCGCGACCGTCACCACACCGGGCCGGGTTCTCGACGACGAGATGATCGAGCGCTTCGGCGACCGCGCCGCGAGCTACGACCGGGACAACCGATTCTTCGCCGAGGACTTCGAGGAGCTCCGCGAGACCGGCTACCTGACGATGGCAGTGCCGACGGAGTTCGGCGGCCTCGGCTACACCCTTGCCGACGTCTGCCGGGAGGAGCGCCGGCTGGCTCGCCGCGCCCCCGCGACGGCGCTGGCGACCAACATGCACGTCTACTGGACCGGCCTGGCGGCCGACCTCTACCGGGCCGGCGACCATTCGCTGACCTGGATGCTCGACGAGGCCGTCGCCGGCGAGGTCTTCGCGGCCGGGCACGGCGAGGCCGGCAACGACTTCCCCGTGCTGATGGCGGTGACCCGGGCCGAGCCCGTGGACGGCGGGTACACGTTCACCGGGCACAAGATGTTCGGCTCGCTGACCCCGGTCTGGACCCGCCTCGGGATGCACGGGATCGACACGACGGATCCGGCCAACCCGAAGATCGTCCACGCGTTCATGCCGCGGGACGCGAAGGGCTACACGATCGTCGAGACGTGGGACACCTTGGGCATGCGGGCGACGCGCAGCGACGACACGATCCTCGACGGTGCGTTCGTGCCGGACAAGTACATCGCTCGCAACGTGCCCGCCGGGCTCGCCGGCGCCGACCTGTTCGTGCTCGGCATCTTCGCCTGGGCCGAGTGCACCTTCGCCAGCATCTACACCGGCATCGCGGAGCGGGCGCTCGAGCTCGCGGTCGGGATGGCGCAGAAGCGGACCTCGGTGGCGCTCGGTGGGCGGACGCTCGCGTACCACCCCGAGATCCAGCACGCGATCGCCGACCTCGCGCTGGAGGTCGAGGGCGCGGTGCCGCACGTCGAGAAGACCGCGTCCGACTGGTCGAGCGGCGTGGACCACGGTGGGATGTGGCCGATGAAGCTCGTGGCCACGAAGCACCACGCGGTCGACAGCGCGAAGCGGGCCGTGGACCTGGCCATGGAGGTCTCCGGCGGCTCGGGCATGTTCAAGGGACAGGAGCTCGAGCGCCTGTACCGCGATGTGCGCTGCGGCGGGTTCCACCCGGCGAACAACGCGCTGGTCCACGAGATCGTGGGCAAGACGATGGTCGGCGTGCTCGGCGAGGAGCCGCGCTGGTAGCGGAACCCCTGCCAGTGGTAGTGATCCTCGGGTGACGTACGAACCATCACCCGAGGATCACTTCACGTTCGGGCTCTGGACCGTCGGGAACCGGGGCCGCGACCCGTTCGGCCACGAGACCCGGCCCCCGCTGGACCCGGTCGAGTCCGTGCAGCGGCTGGGCGAGCTCGGCGCCTACGGCGTCAGCTTCCACGACGACGACCTGGTCCCGCCGGGCTCGAGTGCGAGCGAGCGTGACGACATCCTGAAGCGGTTCCGCGTCGCGCTCGACGAGACCGGCGTCCAGGTCCCGATGGCGACGGTGAACCTCTTCTCGAACCCGGTGTTCAAGGACGGGGCACTCACCGCGAACGATCCGAGGATCCGCCGGCACGCGCTGCGCAAGACGTTGGACGCGATCGATCTCGCCGCCGAGCTCGGTGCGTCGGTGTTCGTCCTCTGGGGTGGCCGTGAGGGCGTCGAGTCCGACGCGGCCAAGGACATCCCGGCGGCGCTCGACTGCTACGCGGAGGGCGTCAACGCGTGCTGCGCCTACATCGAGGAGCGCGGCTGGCTGATGGAGATCGCGCTCGAGCCGAAGCCGAACGAGCCGCGCGGCAACCTGCTGCTGCCGACCGTCGGGCACGCACTCGCGTTCATCCACGAGCTCGAGTTCCCGGACATGGTCGGCATCAACCCGGAGTTCGCCCACGAGACGATGAGCGGCCTCTCGTTCCACCACGCGGTCGCACAGGTCCTGTGGGCCGACAAGCTCTTCCACATCGACCTCAACGGCCAGGTCCCGGGCAAGTACGACCAGGACCTCCGGTTCGGTTCCGAGGGTGTCAAGGACGCGTTCTACCTCGTGAAGCTGCTCGAGGACGCGGAGTGGGACGGCATGCGCCACTTCGACGCGCACGCGTACCGCACCGAGGACGTCGACGGCGTGTGGGACTTCGCGCGCGGCTGCATGCGCACGTACCTGATCTTGAAGGAGAAGGTCGAGCGGTTCGCCGAGGACACCGAGATCCAGGACGCGCTCGCCGCCGCGCACGTCGACGACCTCAGCCTGCCGACGCTCCCGGAGTCCGGCGAGGACCGTTTCGCGCGGCTGCGCAAGGAGACCGCGGACGTCGACGCGCTCGCCGCGATCGGCTGGGGCCACGAGCGGCTCGACCAGCTCGTGACCGAGCTCCTTCTCGGCACCCGCTAGCCCCGAGTCGCTCCGGCGTCCGCGACTTCGGGTCGCTCCGGCGTCGCACTCCGTGCCCGCGCTCGCCTGCGCTCGACCTCCGGGTTCGCTTCCGCACTCTGCTCCCGCTCGCACGTGCAAATCTGTCACCCATGCCATGCGTCTTGGGTGTCGACTCGTCGACGCAGTCCACGAAGGTCGAGGCGCGCGACGCGGACTCGGGCCGGCTCCTCGGGCACGGGTGGGCGCCGCACCCGGCCACGACGCCGCCCCGTTCGGAGCAGGATCCCGAGGTGTGGCGGACCGCGCTCGTCGCCGCCCGGGCCGAGGTCGGCCCGCTCGGCGAGTCCACCGCGGTCTCGGTCGCCGCGCAGCAGCACGGCCTCGTGGTGCTCGACACGGCCGGCGAGGTGATCCGTCCCGCGAAGCTCTGGAACGACACCGAGTCGGCGCCCGACGCGGACTGGCTGGCCGGCCGGCTCGAGGGCGGCGCCGCGGGTTGGGCCGCGGCCTGCGGCTCGGTGCCCGTCGCCGCGTTCACCGTCACCAAGCTGTCGTGGCTGCACCGGACCGAGCCCGACGCGTTCGCCCGCATCGCCCACGTGATGCTGCCCCACGACTGGCTGGCGTGGCGCGTGAGCGGCCGGCTCGCGACCGACCGGGGGGACGCGTCCGGCACCGGGTACTGGTCTCCGGCGACCGGCGAGTACCGGCTCGACCTCCTCGAGATCGTCGACGGTGCGCTCGACTGGGCGTCCGTGCTCCCGCCGGTCCTCGGCCCGGAGGCCGCCACCGGCACCGGCGACAACATGGCCGCCGCGCTCGGGCTCGGGCTGCGCCCGGGTGACGTCGCGATGTCGCTGGGGACCTCGGGCACGGTCTTCGCGGTGAGCGAGACCCCGACCGCCGACCCGACTGGTGCGGTGTGCGGGTTCGCCGACGCGACCGGTCGCTTCCTGCCGCTCGTCTGCACGCTCAACGCGACGAAGGTGACCGACGCGACCGCGCACCTGCTCGGCGTCGACCTCCCCGAGCTCGACGACATGGCCCTGTCGGTCCCGGCCGGCTGCGGCGGCATCGTGTTCGTGCCGTACCTGGACGGCGAGCGGACGCCGAACCGACCCGACGCGACCGGGACCATCTCCGGGCTGCGCTCGGACCTGGCCCGGGAGCAGGTGGCCCGCAGCGCGTTCGAAGGCGTCGTGTGCGGCCTCCTCGACGGGCTCGACGCGCTCCGCGCCGCGGGCGTCCCCACCGACGGCGGACGCCTGTTCCTCGTCGGTGGCGGCGCGCGCAGCACCGCCTACCGGCAGGTGTTGGCCGACCTCGCGCAGCGCCCCGTCGTGGTGAGCACCGAGGACGAGCCGGTCGCTCTGGGCGCGTGCGTGCAGGCCGCGGCGCGGGTGTCGGGCGCCCCGATCGGTGACGTGCAGGACGCCTGGGCGCTCGGGATGGGAACGACCGTCGACCCGACCCTCGGGCCCGACGCGGCGGCAGAGGTCCGGGCGGCCTACGCGTCGGCGCGAGACGCGGGCTGAGCCGGGTCCGGCGCTGCCGCCTCGCTCGCCGCGGCTTCCCGGGCGCGGCGCTTGCGGTGCCACTTCAGCCCGCCCTCGAGCGCGGCGAGCAACGTGTCGTTGTCCTTCGAGATCTGCTCGTGGACGTAGCGCTCGAGCCCGATCCGCCGCATCCACGGGTTGAAGCACTCGTAGGTCTCGGAGAAGTGGATGCGCGTGCGCCCGTCGCCGAGGTCCTCGAGCCGGGTCCGGCCGACGGCCCGTGACCACAACGGCTTGCCGATCGCGTCGTAGCGCCACGACTCGTAGGGCTTCACCTGCGTCAGCCACTCCCACGACTTCCCGACGCCTCCGGAGAGCAGGAACTTCGGCACCGGGAACGTGCAGTGGCGCACCAGACCCTCCCCGACCTCGTCGCCCGGATGGAGGATCTCGATGCGGCCGATCTTGCCCTGCGGCCGGTCGGGGCCGCGGTACCAGAACAGCTCCCACACCTCTTGGCGTGGCGCGTTCAGGTCCAGTGAGTGCTCGTGACGTTGCACGACCGGCACCTTATGCCTGCGGGATAGCGTCGCGTCATGGGCCCGGACGAGCAGCCGTCGATGGAGGTCGCGGAATCGCTGCTCGACCTGGTCGGCAACACGCCGCTGCTCCGGCTCGGCCGGGTCGGCGCGGGGCTCGGGTGTGACCTCGTCGCCAAGCTCGAGATGTTCAACCCGGGCGGGAGCGTCAAGGACCGGCCCGCGATCGCGATGATCGACGCGGCCGAACGTGACGGTCGGTTGAAGCCCGGCGGCACGATCGTCGAGCCGACGTCGGGCAACACCGGGGTCGGCCTGGCCATCGTCGCCGCGCAGCGCGGCTACCAGTGCATCTTCGTCATGTCGGACAAGATGAGCACGGAGAAGGTCGCGCTGCTTCGGGCCTACGGCGCCGAGGTCGTGGTCTGCCCCACCGCGGTCCCGCCCGAGGACCCGTCCTCCTACTACTCCGTGGCCGACCGGCTCACGCGCGAGACGCCGAACGCCTTCCGCCCGGACCAGTACTCGAACCCGCACAACCCCGAGGAGCACGAGCGTTCGACCGGGCCGGAGATCTGGCGTCAGACCGGCGGCCGCATCACCCACTTCGTCGCCGGGGTCGGCACCGGTGGGACGATCACCGGAGTCGCGCGCCACCTCAAGCGGATGAACCCCGACGTGCAGATCATCGGGGCCGACCCCGAGGGCTCGGTCTACTCGGGCGGGACCGGCCGGCCGTACCTGACCGAAGGCGTCGGCGAGGACTTCTGGCCGACGACGTACGACCCGAGCCTCGTCGACCGGGTCGTCATGGTGACCGACGCCGAGGCCTTCGACATGACGCGCCGGGTGACCCGCGAGGAGGGCCTGCTCGTCGGCGGCTCGTGCGGGATGGCGGTGCACGCCGCGCTCGTCGTGGGCCGTGAGCTCGGGCCGGAGGCGGTCGTCGTCGTGCTGCTGCCCGACTCCGGTCGTGGGTACCTCTCGAAGATCTTCAACGACGACTGGATGATGGACTTCGGCTTCATCCGTTGCGGCGACGCGTGCGCGGGCGACGTCCTCGCGAGCAAGGACGGGTCGATCCCGGACCTCGTGCTCGTCACCCCCGACGAGACCGCGCGGGCCGCCTGGGCACTGATGCGCTCGCTCGGGGTCTCGCAGGTCGTGGTCAGCGTGAGCAAGGAGCCGCCGCTCGCGGCGAAAGAGGTGAGCGGGACGCTCGACGAGCTCTCGCTGATGGACCTCGCGTTCCGCGACCCCGCCGTGCTGGAGCACCCGGTGTCCGAGGTGATGAGCCCGGCGATCCCGATGATCGGCATCGGCGAGCCGATCCCCGCGGTGGTGGACCGGCTGAACCGCTCGCCCGCGGTGCTCGTCCTCGACGGCGGGCACCCGGTCGGCGTGCTGAGCCGCTCGGACCTCCTGACGTTCCTGGCGTCGAAGGCCCCCGGGTGAGCGATCACTCGGAGGGCCCGGGCTTCGAGACCCGGGCGATCCACGCGGGCCAGGACGCGGACGCCGCGACCGGCGCGGTGGTCGTCCCGATCCACCTCGCCACGACCTTCGCGCAGGACGCGGTCGGTGAGGACCGCGGCTTCGAGTACGGCCGCTCGGGCAATCCGACCCGGGCCGCGCTCGAGGCCTGCGTCGCGTCGCTCGAGGGCGCGGCCCACGGCCTCGCGTTCTCGAGCGGGCTCGCAGCCGAGGACGCGGTGCTCCGCGCGCTGCTCGCTCCCGGCGATCACGTCGTCATCCCGGACGACGCCTACGGGGGGACGTTCCGTCTCGTGTCGAAGGTGCTCGCTCCCACCGGCGTCGGTTGGAGCGCCGCGCTCCTCGAGTCACCCGACGCGCTGCGCGCCGCGATGACCGAGGCGACGAAGGTCGTGTGGGTGGAGACGCCGACGAACCCGACGCTCGGCATCGTCGACATCGCCGCCGTCGCGGGCGTCGCCCACGAGCGCGGCGCGCTGCTCGTGGTCGACAACACCTTCGCGACCCCGTACCTGCAGCGCCCGCTCGAGCTCGGTGCCGACGTCGTGGTGCACTCGACGACCAAGTACCTCGGGGGTCACTCGGACGTCGTCGGCGGCTTCGTGGCGGTCGCCGACCCGCAGCTGGCCGCGCGGATCGCGTTCCTGCAGAACGCGGCGGGCGGGGTGCCGAGCCCGTTCGACTGCTACCTCGTGCTCCGGGGGATCAAGACGCTCGGCCTGCGGATGGACCGGCACTGCGCGAACGCCGCTGCGGTGGCCGAGATGCTCGACGCGCACCCGGCGGTCGACCGGGTCCTCTACCCGGGCCTCCCGACGCACCCGGGCCACGAGGTCGCGGCCCGCCAGATGACCGGCTTCGGCGGGATGGTCAGCTTCCTCGCCGCGGGCGGCGAGGCCGCCGCGCTCGAGCTGGTGGCGCGCACCCAGGTCTTCACGCTCGCGGAGTCGCTCGGCGCGGTCGAGTCGCTCATCGAGCACCCGGCCCGGATGACCCACGCCTCCGCCGCGGACTCGCCGCTCGCCGTCGATCCCGCGCTGGTCCGGCTCTCGGTCGGGATCGAGACCGTCGCCGACCTCCTCGCCGACCTCGAGGCCGCGCTGCAGCCCTGACCCCGATCCTTCTCGGCACGCTGAACCGGTCCTGGGACGGTCAGGCGGGCCGAGAACGGGCGGGCGGAGAACGGGATGAAGTCTCGGTATCCTCGGGTTCGATGCTGGTCCTGGTGGTGATCGAGGCGGTGGTGCTGGCGTTCCTGGCCCTGCTCGTCGCGGGCCTGCTGCGCAGTCACGCCGAGATCCTGCGGGCGCTGCACGACATGGGCGCCGGCCGCGACCCCCTCGCTCCACGCGGTGCGACGTCGCCGGTCGCGCCACCGACGCTGGCTCCGAGCGCGGGCGGCGCGGTCACCACCGGCAACGACATCGCCGGGGTGACCCCGACGGGAGACGCGGTCGTCGTCGGTGTCACCGCGGCTCCCCAGCCGACGCTGCTCGCGTTCCTCTCGAGCGGCTGCATCACCTGCCGCCACTTCTGGGACGCGTTCACCACGCCACAGGAGCTGCCGGGCGGCGCCCGCCTCGTCGTCGTGACGATGGGCGCGGAGGCCGAGAGCGAGTCGGCGGTGGCGAACCTGGCGCCGCCCGACGTGAGCGTCGTCATGTCCTCAGAGGCGTGGGAGGACTATGAGGTGCCCGGCTCCCCGTTCTTCGTGTTCGTCGAGGGGGGCAGCGGCCGGGTCGTGGGCCAGGGCACCGCGCCGGACTGGGACCAGGCCGTGCGGCTGATGACCGAAGCGACCGACGACGCGGCGATGCGCGCGTCACGCGCCGCGACCGACGCGCGCGACGCACGGGCCGAACGGCGCAAGCTCGACGATCGCGCCCGCGAGGCGCGCAACGACGAGATCCTGATGGCTGCGGGCATCTATCCGGGCGACCCGAGCCTGTACCCGCCGGCCGCGCCACCGGCCGCAGACCCGCGGGACTGACGGCCCGGCGCATGGCCGCCCTGCGAGGACACGACATCGGCTGCACGCTCCCCGCGGGCTGGGACGGGCGCATCAGCGTGCGCGGTGACGGTGCGCCGGAAGCGTTCGCGATCGAGGGGACCCGTGAGGTCTTCACCGCGGTGCCGCAGCCCGTGGCCCACATCGCGAACTTCGCGCTCCCGGAGGAGCGCGGCGACTTCGGCAGTGGCGCGGTCGAGCTGATGGGCGACCGTGACGTGCTGATCGTGCTCTTCGAGTACGAGCCCGCGGCCGCGGGCGCTCCGCTGTTCAAGGTGCGCGGGATCCCGAAGTCGCTGAGCGCGAGCCAGTTCGACCCGACGATGCTCCGACGGGGCATCGCGGGCCAGGTCGGGTTCCAGACGTTCTTCCACCAGGCCGGCCGCGCGTTCTGTCTCTACGTCGTGCTCGGCAACGTGGCAGCGAGCGCCCGCCTGGTGAAGCTCGTGAACTCCGTGCTCGCGACGGTCGAGATCAGCCCGCGGGCAGCCGGGTAGGTTTGTCGGAGATGGGTGCTTGGGCCGGTCCGTTCCTCGTGGCGGCGCTGCTGCTGACGAGCGCCGGCGCGCTCAAGGCCATCGACCCCGCGACGACCACCGGCGCGCTGCGCCGGGCGGGACTGCCCGTGCCGGCCCCCGTGGTGCGGGTCGGCGGGGCCGTCGAGGTCGCCATCGGCGTCACCGCGATCGCGACGGGGAGCGCGGTCGCCGCCGCACTGGTGGCCGTCTCGTTCCTCCTCTTCACCGGCTTCGTCGTGCTCGCGCTCGTCCGTCACCTCCCGCTCGGGTCCTGCGGCTGCTTCGGCAAGGTCGACACCCCGCCGAGCCCGATCCACGTCGTGGTCGACATCGGCGCGGTCGGCGCGTCGATCGCGGTCGCGGTCGGGCCGGGCGGCGGCATCGCGTCCGTCCTCGCGGACCAGGACCTGCTCGGGATCCCCTTCCTGCTCCTGCTGGGCACCGCGACGTACCTCGTCTTCCTCGCTCTCACCGCGCTCCCGCAGCTTCAGGCGCTGGCCGCGAGGACGACGACGTGAGCCAGCGACTGGCCGAGCGCGCGGCCAGGCTGCTCGGTGGTCGAGGGCCGACCCGCCGCAAGTTCCTGCAGAAGACCGCGCTCGTGGGGAGTGCGCTCGCGGTCGTGCCGAAGGACTACCTGCTCCGGCCCGGCTCTGCGTACCAGGCGTTGTGCGCCTGCGGTGGGCAGAATTGCGCGTGCGGGTCGCTGTGCTGCGACGGATTCACCGAGTTCTGCTGCACGATGACCGGCCAGAACATGTGCCCGCCCGGCACCATCGCGGGTGGGTGGTGGAAGGCCGACGGCTCCGCGTACTGCAACGGACCGCGCTACTACGTCGACTGCAACGCGACCTGCCGGTGCGGCGGCGGAAGCATCTGCCCGGACGGGTGCTCGAACGCACCGTGGGGGTGCGGATGTGCCAAGGGCGACTGCAACAACCGCAAGGCGGGCTGCACCGCGTTCCGCTACGGGCAGTGCAACCAGCAGGTGGCGACGGTCGGGCGCATCGCGTGCCGCGTGGTGTCGTGCTCGCCGCTGGTGCTCTTCGCCGGCAACTGCTCGTCGACGCTCGCCGTGGACAACTCGACTGCGAACCACAACAAGCCGTGCCTGCAGGCGCTGCCGAAACCGAAAGAGGACGAAGAGATGTTCCGGATCATCAAGGGTGATCAGAACGCCACGCTGTGGCTCACGAACTGGCTCGAGAAGCGCAGGATCAGGGATCCGGCCGAGGCGAACGCGATCATCCAGGCCGGGGTCACGAACGGCGCGCCACCGGTGACGTGGCCGCAGGCCTGGGTCGACAACATCCCGGTCAGCACCTAATTCCGAAGATCTCCGGAGGGCGACCGCGGGACCGCGATCGACGGATGCCCTCCGGCGGTCGCTTCCGAAGATGTCCGGAGGGCGACTGCCGGACCGCGATCGACTGATCCCTCCGGCGGTCTCTTCCGAAGAGAAGGCCGAACGGCCTTCCTAGTTCTTTTGCCCGGCGAGGGAGCGGTTCTTGAAGAGCGCCTTGCCGTAGTCGCGGTTCATCATCGCGATGAAGTCGATCGAGATCTCCTTCGGGCACGCCTTCTCGCACTCGGCGTGGTTCGTGCACGAACCGAACCAGCGCTCCATCTCCTCGACCATCGCCACGACGCGCGTGTAGCGCTCGGGCTGACCCTGGGGGAGCAGGCTCAGGTGCGAGTACTTCGCCGACGTGAACAGCTGCGCCGCGCTGTTCGGGCACGCGGCGACGCATGCGCCACACCCGATGCACGCGGCCGCGTCCATTGCCGCGTCGGCGGATTCCTTCGGCACGAGGATCTCGTTCGCGTCACGAGCGCTGCCGGTGGGCGCGGTGATGTAGCCGCCGGCCTCGACGATGCGGTCGAAGGCGCTGCGGTCCACCGCGAGGTCCCGGATCAGCGGGAAGCCGGCGGCCCGCCACGGCTCGACCGTGATCGTCGCGCCGTCCGTCAGCTTGCGGAGGTGGAGCTGGCAGGTCGCCGTGCCCTCCTGGGGCCCGTGCGCCCGCCCGTCGATCATCATGGCGCACGAGCCGCAGATTCCCTCGCGGCAGTCGTGGTCGAACGCGACCGGCTCCTCACCCCGCGCGTTCAGCTGCTCGTTCAGGACGTCGAACAGCTCGAGGAACGACATCTCGGCGCTGACGTCGCGCATCTCGTACGTCTCGAAGCGCCCCGGCGCGTCCGGCCCGGCCTGGCGCCACACCTTCAGGTTCAGGTCCACCCGTGGATCTCCCTTGCCGAGGTTCTCCGCCGGCACGTCTCCGGACCGTGTGCAGCCGGGCGGCCGGCGGCGGCCCTTGCCGAGGTTCTCCGCCGGCCCGTCTCCGGACCGTGTGCAGCCGGGCGGCCGGCGGCGGCCTTTGCTGACGTTCTCCGCCGGCCCGTCTCCGGACCGTGTGCAGCCGGGCGGCCGGCGGCGGCCGCGGTCCCTTGTAGCTGCGCTGGGCCAGCGCGACGTTGTCGAACGTGAGCTGCTCCTTGTGGAGCACCTGTGGCGTGTTCTCGCCCTGCCACTCCCACGCCGCGACGTACGCGAAGTCGTCGTCGTCGCGCAGCGCCTCGCCGTCCTCGGTCTGGTGCTCGACCCGGAAGTGCCCGCCGCAGCTCTCCTCCCGGTGGCGCGCGTCGCGCACGAGCAGCTCGCCGAACTCGAGGAAGTCGGCCACCCGACCCGCCTTCTCGAGCGACTGGTTGAAGGTCTCGTTCTCCCCGAGGACCCGGACGTCGGACCAGAACTCGTCGCGCAGCCCGGGAATCGCGCCGATCGCCTTGTCGAGGCTCTCCGCGCTGCGGGCCATCCCGCAGTTATCCCACATGACCCGGCCGAGCTCCCGATGGAAGTGGTCCACCGAGCGGGTGCCCTTGACCGAGAGCAGGCGGTGGACGCGCTCGGCGACGGATGCCTCCGCCTCGCGGAACGCGGGGTCGTCGGTCGGGACCGGGTCGGTGCCGAGCAGCGGCGCGAGGCCGTCGCTGATCGTCGCCGGGAGCACGAAGTAGCCGTCGGCCAGGCCCTGCATCAACGCGCTCGCGCCGAGCCGGTTCGCCCCATGGTCGGAGAAGTTCGCCTCCCCGAGCACGTACAGCCCGGGCACGTTGCTCATCAGGTTGTAGTCGACCCAGAGCCCGCCCATCGTGTAGTGGATCGCGGGGTAGATGCGCATCGGGACCTGGTACGGGTCCTCGTCGGTGATGCGCTCGTACATCTGGATGAGGTTGCCGTAGCGCTCCTCGATGACGTCCTTGCCGAGCCGCTGGATCGCGTCGCTGAGGTCGAGGTAGACGCCGTTCTTGATCGGTCCGACGCCGCGACCGGCGTCGACCTCGCGCTTGATCGCCCGTGACGCGACGTCGCGGGGGACGAGGTTGCCGAACGCGGGGTACCGGCGCTCGAGGAAGTAGTCACGCTCGGCTTCTGGGATCTGGTCGGGGGAGCGCGGGTCGTCCGCCTTCTCCGGCACCCACACCCGGCCGTCGTTGCGCAGCGACTCGCTCATCAACGTGAGCTTCGACTGGAAGTCGTCGCTCGCCGGGATGCACGTCGGGTGGATCTGCGTGTAGCAGGGGTTCGCCATGAGCGCACCGCGTCGGTGCGCCCGCCAGATCGCGGTGACGTTGCTCGCCTTCGCGTTGGTGGAGAGGAAGAAGACGTTGCCGTAGCCACCGGTGGCGAGGACGACGGCGTGCGCGGAGAGCGACTGCACCGCGCCGGTGACGAGGTGCCGGCTGACGACGCCGACGGCCCGGCCGTCCTTGACGACGAGGTCGAGCATCTCGGTGCGGTCGTGCAGCTCGACGTTGCCGAGGTGCACCTGGCGCTCGAGGGCCTGGTAGGCCCCGAGCAGGAGCTGCTGGCCGGTCTGGCCCCGGGCGTAGAACGTCCGGCTGACCTGCGCACCACCGAACGACCGGTTGTCGAGCAGACCGCCGTACTCGCGGGCGAACGGGACGCCCTGGGCGACGCACTGGTCGATGATGTTCACGCTCATCTGCGCGAGCCGGTAGACGTTCGCCTCGCGCGCCCGGTAGTCGCCGCCCTTGACCGTGTCGTAGAAGAGGCGCTGGATGCTGTCGCCGTCGTTGCGGTAGTTCTTTGCCGCATTGATCCCGCCCTGCGCCGCGATGCTGTGCGCGCGGCGGGGCGAGTCGTGGAACGTGAGCAGCTTGACCCGGTAGCCGAGCTCGGCGAGCGACGCGGCTGCGGACGCGCCGGCGAGCCCGCTGCCCACGACGATGATCGTGAACTTGCGCTTGTTCGCGGGGTTGACGAGCTTCACGTGGAACTTGTGCTCGTCCCACTTGTCGGCGATCGGCCCCTCGGGCACGTGTGCGTCCAGTTGGATGTCGCTCATCGCGTCCGCTCCTGGCCCTGCGGGCCGGGCCGCTTGGGCCACGCTCCGCTCGTCCATCGGCTGCAAGTGAGTGCTGCGACCGCTTCGCTCACTTCGTCACCACCCCGGTGACGACGAGCAGCGGCATGCTGACGTTGCCCACGCCGATGATCACGGCGAAGCCGGCGGCGAACCAGCGGCGCCAGATGTTGTAGCGGGGGTTGTTCAGCCCGATGCTCTGGAACATGCTCCAGGCGCCGTGGAAGATGTGGATCGCCAGCGCGATGTTGGCGACGATGTAGATGATCGCCACCGGCACCCGGTTGAAGCTGTCGATCACGTTGTCGTAGACGTCGCCGCGCACGAAGTGCGGGTTCAGCGTCCCCCAGGTCAGGTCGGCCAGGTGGAAGATGAGGAACAGGCCGACGATCACGCCCGTCCACCGCATCGTGCGCGACGCGAAGTTGGCGGCGACGTAGTCGCGGGGCGCCTGGTAGTGGACCGGTCGCGCCTTCTGGTTCATCCGGGTCAGCTGGTACGCGGAGACGATGTGCAGGACGAACGCGAGGATCAGCCCGACCCGCATCACCCAGAGCACGACGGTCCGGGGGAGCGCGGGCTCACCGAGGGTGCGCAGCCACTCGGCGTAGACGTTCAGGTGCGTCGGGCCCAGGTAGATCTTCAGGTTCCCGATCATGTGAGCGAGCACGAAGCCGAGCAGCGCGATGCCGCTCAGCGCCATGACCCACTTCTTGCCCACCGCGGACTGCCAGAACCGCAGCAGCGGGTGGCCGGTGCGCCGCGGCCTCGGGACCGGCGCGCCCTCGTACCGGATGAGCCGGTCGGCGTCGTCGGCGCCGGGACTCTCGTCGGCGGTCGAAACCTCTACCTTGGCCATGCCCGCCTCGCTCTGCGGGCCGGGTCGCTCCGGTGTCCGCACTTCGTGCCCGCTACCACCTGCGCGCTTCGGGCCGGGTCGCTCCGCTGTCCGCACTTCGTGCCCGCTACCACCTGCGCTCTTCGGGCCGGGTCGCTCTGCTGTCCGCACTTCGTGCCCGCTACCACCTGCGCTCTTCCCCTTCCGGGTGTCCCGTCACACGGCGGTCTCGCGGCGAAACCTAGCCCTCGACCTCAGCCGGAGACGATACGGAGCCACTCCAGGACGTCGTCGTAGCCGTTGGTCACGTTCTCGAGGTCGGGGTGACGCAGCGTGAGGGCGACGTGCTGCGCGTCCGCCGGTACCTCGAGGCGGCCGAGGTAGGCGATCGCGTCGGCCGCGAGGTCGCCGGTCCAGGCACTCCGGCGCCCGTCGACGAGGGCCTCGACGACCACGCCGTCGTAGGCGGCCCGGGCCTCGTTGACCACGTGCAGCTGGCCGCTACGGGGCTCGAGCATCGGCAGCACGGTGCGGCACGCGTCCCGGAGCGCGCGGTACCCGGCCTTGGGGACGCGCTCGTGGTCGAGGACCGACCACGTGACCGAAGGATGGCCGTCCGCGAAGCAGAAGTGGCAGAACCCGCCGGTCGGGTCGTGCCGGAGCCGGCGGAGGTCTTCGATCTGGAGCTGGATCAACGCGGCCTGGTAGTGCTGGGTCGCGTCGCGCCAGGCCGGGAACGAGTCGAAGAGCGCGGGTGGGACGTGCTGGTCGAAGTAGCGCTTCTGGCAGGAGTGGTGCTCGAACAGGTCGTCCCAGTCCAGGTCGGGCCATCGCTCGGGGTGCATGAAGCCCGCGGTCCCCGGAACGGCCTGCGCACCGAACTCGGTGACGAAGCGGGCGAGGCGCGGCATCGCGCGCAGCGCGCCGGCCAGGCCGTCCATCCGACCGTGGTACCAGCCGAAGTAGAAGTGCGTGTCGGTGCCGCCGCTGCCGACTCCGGGGAGCACACCCGAGTGCGGGTTCACCGCGCGCGTCGGGTCGGCCTTGTGCAGTGCCCGCGCGATCGACCGGTCGAGCACGTCCTTGTTCCAGCTCGGCAGGAACATCGAGACCGCGGTCTTGGCCACGTCCCGCCCGCGGATCGGGTCGCCGGGTTGGAGGTCGATCGTCAGCGGCTCGTTGTGCGCGCACCAGATCGCGACGCTCGGGTGGTGGCCCAACAGGTCCACCATCTCCCGGGCCTGGCGCACCGCCTCCTTGCGGGTGCCGCGCGCGTACCCCCATTGGAGAGGGAGGTCCTGCCAGAGGAGCAGGCCGGCCGCGTCCGCCGCGTCGTAGAGCTCGAGGCGGGTCACGTGCGCGTGGATCCGCAGCATGTCGAGGTTCGCGTCGACCGCGAGCTGCACGTCTCGGATGAGCTCCGCGGGTGTCGCCTCGGCGAGCGCCATGCGGGTCGGCCCGTGGTTCGAGCCCATGGGGAACATGCGCTCACCGTTCACGGTCAGCTGCCAGGCCTTGACCCGCACCTCGCGGAACGCCGTACGGAGCCGGCGGTCGTCGCTCGGGACCCCGTCCACCTCGACGGCGACCTCGACGTCGCACTGGGGCTGGGCCCCGAGGCGCCACGGCCACCAACGCGGCGGGTGGTCCACCTCGACGGTGAGGGTGAGCGTGTTGTCGCCCGCGGCGAGCGTGACGTCACGGGTCGTCGCCGCCATCAGCCTGCCGTCCGGTCCCGTCACGGTCGCGTACAGGCGCGCGCCGAGCGGCACCGGCTCGGGGTCCCGGCCTGTGTCGAGGGTCACGTCGAGCTGGAGTCGCCCGCGCGCCTCGGTCGCCTCGCGGCACAGGGCCCGCAACCACTTGATGCGCACCGGTCCCGTGTCGCGCAGGCGCACCGGCCGCCAGATGCCGCCGGGGTTCCAGTCCGGATCGAGGTTGTCCCAGTGGGAGAAGACGCCGGTGATCGTGCGCTTCTTGGTCCGGTCGCGTTGCGGTGGTGAGGCGACCTCGACCGCGAGCAGGTGTCCACCGTCGGGCACGGCGCGGGCCTGGTCGCTCACCTCGAAGGTGTGGGGGGAGAAGTAGCCCGCGGTCGCGCCGACGTACCCGCCGTCGAGCCAGATGTCACCGTCGTAGAAGATCCCGTCGAAGGTGAGGAAGCGGCGGCGGCCGGGCGCGAGGGGTTCGCCGTCGTAGGTCCGGCGGTAGAGGAGCGGGCCGTCGCTCGACGCGAAGTCCGGGGCGCTGCGCCAGTGGCCGGGCACCGAGAGCTCGGGCCACTCCGCGTCGGAGATCGAAGGGTCCGTGAACCGCCGGGCCAGCTCGCCGCTGGACGTGTGCACCCGCCACGCACCGGACAGGTCACGGGGCGTGGGGAATGCACTCGTCGCGGTCACCCCGCCGAGGTTACGAGAACGAGGGTGCCGCGGAAGAGTGGCATGTGGGGCTTGGGTACAGTGCGGACATGAGCCGTCCAGCGAACCTCGGTGACCTTCGAGCGAGCGGCTGGGAGTCGCGACCGGTCAAGGAGGAGGTCCGGGCGAACGCGATCACCCGGATCGCCGCAGGCGAGGCGCCGGTGCGCGGCGTGCTCGGCTACGAGGACACGGTCATCCCCCAGCTCGAGAACGCACTGCTCGCCGGGCACGACATCATCTTCCTCGGCGAGCGCGGCCAGGCCAAGACGCGCATGATCCGCTCGCTCACCCAGCTGCTCGACGAGTGGATGCCGATCGTCGCGGGCAGCGAGATCAACGACGACCCCTACGAGCCGGTGTCGCACCACGCGCGCACGCTCGTCGCCGAGCGCGGCGACGACACGCCGATCGAGTGGGTGCACCGCGACCGTCGATTCGGCGAGAAGCTCGCGACCCCGGACACGTCGATCGCGGACCTCATCGGCGAGGTGGACCCGATCAAGGTCGCCGAGGGCCGCTACCTGTCGGACGAGCTGACGATCCACTACGGCCTCGTGCCGCGCACGAACCGCGGCATCTTCGCGATCAACGAGCTCCCCGATCTCGCCGAGCGCATCCAGGTCGGGCTGCTGAACGTGCTCGAGGAGCGCGACGTGCAGATCCGGGGCTACAAGATCCGCCTGCCGCTCGACGTGATGCTCGTCGCCTCGGCCAACCCCGAGGACTACACGAACCGGGGCCGGATCATCACCCCGCTGAAGGACCGCTTCGGCTCGCAGATCCGCACGCACTACCCGCTCGACGTCGAGACCGAGATGGACGTCGTCGACCAGGAGGCGCGCCCGCTCGGTGCCGACGGCCTCGTGGTGAGCGTCCCGGACTTCATGACCGAGATCGTCGCCGAGATCAGCCAGCAGGCCCGGCGCTCGCCTCACGTCAACCAGCGCTCGGGCGTCTCGGTCCGGCTGTCGATCGCGAACTACGAGACGCTGGTCGCGAACGCGATGCGCCGGTCGTTGCGCAACGGCGAGCACGAGGTGGTGCCGCGCGTGAGCGACCTCGAGTCGCTCGTCGCGTCGACGGCGGGCAAGATCGAGATCGAGACGATCGACGACGGGCGCGAGGGCCAGGTGCTTGAGCGCATCCTGAAGGCCAGCGTGCTCGAGGTGTTCCGGTCCCGGGTTCGCGCCGAGCGGCTCGCCGAGCTGGTGCGCGCGTTCGACGACGGTCGCGTCGTGCACACGGGTGAGGACGTCCCGTCCTCGGAGTACGCGGCGCTCGTGGCCGAGACACCGGGCCTGCGCGAGGCGCTGGGCGACCTCGGCGTCGGCGAGACCCCGGCGGGGCTGGCGTCGGCGATCGAGTTCGTCCTCGAGGGCCTGCACCTGGCCAAGCGGCTGAACAAGGACGCGGTCGGCGGCCGCGCGACCTACCGCGCGCGCGGCTGAGACGACGCCCGGCGCATCGCGCGCCGGCTACATCCCGCTGTTGTTGTTGTACCAGCCGCAGTCCTGGCCCGCCCGCCGGTTGACGTGGTCGATCGCGTCCTTGATGTTGGCGTTGTCGATCACGCTCTTGTCGCCGGCCTGCCGTCGCTTCAGGGCGTCGAGGAACGTGTGCGCGTCGCGCGTCACGTCCTTCGGCGCGTGCTCGGCGATCTTGGCGACCATCTCGATCTGCGCCGCGAGCTTCGCGGACTGGATCTTGTTGTCGTAGTGGCCCGCGGCCTTGCAGAACGCGACCGAGGGTCGCGGCAGCTTCGACGTCGCCTTGTTGGGGTCCGTGCAGCCGCTGAGGCCCGCGATGGCGACGAGGCTCACGGCTGCAGTGGCGAGGGCGAGCGCGCGGCGCATGACCAGATTGTGTACCGGCCGGCTGCCCTCAGCCGAGTCGGGCGGGGATGCCTGCGGCCCGACCGGCCGGGGAATCGGGCCCGGTGGGAAGCGATACCCTCGGCGCATGCCGCGTCCCGCCTTCCAATACTCCCGCTGGGACGGCACGCAGGTCGGGTTCGACCTCGACGCCGACGCCCTGCTGGCGGAGATGTCCGACGACCTGCTGTACCACGGTGACCTGAACGCGGCGCTCCGGCGGATGCTCCAGCAGGGGTTCCAGGACCGCAACGGCGAGCGGCTCGAAGGCATGCGCGAGATGCTGGAGAAGCTGCGCCAGCGCCGGCGCGAGGAGCTCGAGCGCCGGGACCTCGGTGGGGTCTACGACGACATCGCGCAGCAGCTCGACGAGATCCTCGACCAGGAGCGGGCCGGGATCGAGCAGCGGCTGCAGGATGCGCGGGACTCGGGCGACCAGCGCCGGCAGGAGATCACCGAGGACCTCGCCCAGGCGCGCCAGATGGAGCTCGAGCTCATGCCGCCGGACCTCGCGGGACGCGTCCAGGCCATGCAGGAGTACGACTTCATGGACGACGCGGCACGCCAGCGCTTCGAGGAGCTGATGGACGAGCTGCGCCAGCAGCTCATGCAGAGCTACTTCAACCAGATGGCCGAAGGCATGCAGGACGTGTCGCCGGAGCAGATGGCGCGCATGAAGGACATGCTCTCGGAGCTCAACCAGATGCTCGAGCAACGTGAGCGGGGTGAGGAGCCGGACTTCGAGGGGTTCATGGAGCGCTACGGCGACTTCTTCCCGGGGAACCCGAAGAACCTCGACGAGCTGCTCGAGCAGATGGCGCGCTCCATGGCCCAGATGCAGCAGATGCTCAACTCGATGACGCCCGAGCAGCGCGCCCAGCTCCAGGGCCTCGCGCAGTCGCTGCTCGAGGACCTCGACCTCCGGTGGCAGGTCGACGAGCTGTCGCGGAACCTCCAGCAGGCGTTCCCCGACATGCCCTGGAACCAGCGCATGAACTTCAGCGGCGACGACCCGCTGCAGATGGGGCAGATGGCCGGGCTGCTCGAGACCCTCGGCGACCTCGACCAGCTCGAGAACATGCTGAAGAACGTCACCCAGCCGGGCCAGCTCGCCGAGGTCGACATCGACCAGGCCCGCGACCTGCTCGGCGATGACTCGGCCCGCTCGCTCGAACGGCTCCAGGAGCTGGCCAAGATCCTCGAGGAGGCCGGGCTCATCGACCAGCGCGAGGGTCGCTACGAGCTCACGCCCAAGGGTGTCCGCGCGCTCGGCCAGCAGGCGCTCGGTGACCTCTTCCGCAAGATGATGCAGAACAAGGCCGGACGGCACGAGGTCGAGCGCGCGGGGGTCGGCCACGAGCGCGCGTACGAGCACAAGCCCTACGAGTTCGGCGACCCGTTCCACCTGAACGTGGAGCAGACGGTCAAGAACGCGATCTGGCGTCAGGGCTCGGGAACGCCGGTGCGCCTGTCGCCCGAGGACTTCGAGGTCGAGCGGACCGAGCTGCTCACCCGTTCCGCGACGGTCCTCATGCTCGATGTCTCGCTGTCGATGCCGATGCGCGACAACTTCCTGCCGGCCAAGAAGGTCGCGATGGCGTTGCACTCGCTCATCACGACCCAGTTCCCGCGCGACTACTTCGGACTGGTCGCGTTCGGGCGCGTCGCGCGCGAGGTGAAGCCCCAGCTGCTGCCCGAGATGAGCTGGGACTTCGAGTGGGGCACGAACATGCAGCACGCGATGCTGCTGGCCCGCACCCAGCTCGAGCGCGAGACCGGCACCAAGCAGATCATCATGGTCACCGACGGCGAGCCGACCGCCCACATCGACCACGGCGAAGCGGTGTTCCAGTACCCGCCGTCGGCGGTCACGGTCGAGGAGACGCTGCGCGAGGTGCAGCGCTGCACCCGGGCCGGGATCCGGATCAACACCTTCATGCTCGACGAGAGCCCGTACCTCCAGGACTTCGTGCGCCGGATGATGAAGATGAACCAGGGCCGGGCGTTCTTCACCAGCCCCGACACCCTCGGTGACTACGTGCTCGTCGACTTCCTCGAGCACCGCCAGGCCCGCCGCCGCGCCAGCTGACCCAGGTCGGCGGCCGAAACGGGGTCGGGCGCCGTTACGATCACGTGATGACGACAGGTCGCGGCTTCGAGATCGTCTGTGAGATCGAGCCGCCCACAAAGCCCGACCTGACGCACGCCCGGCATCAGATCGGGGTGCTGAGCCCGGTCGCTTCGGCGTTCCTCATTCCCGACAACCACCTCGGCCGCGCGACCGTGTCGAGCGTCGCGGTCGCGCACGAGGTCCAGCGAATGGGCGGTCGCTCGGTTGCCTGCGTGAACGCACGGGACCGCAACCTCCTCGGGCTCCGGCGCGACGTGCTGACTGCGGCGGCCTACGGCGTCAATGAGTTCCTGCTCGTCTACGGCGACCGCTCGCAGGCCGCTGCATCAGGCGACGCGCTGACCATCGGGAGCATGCTCGACGACATCCGCATGTTCTCCGACGGCCCCGCGTTCGAAGCTGTACCGGACTTCCGTCTTGGCGTGACGTCACGACTGGCGCCGATCCCGAGTCGCAAGCATTCCGCCGACTTCCTGTTCGCGCAGGTGACGTTCTCGTTGGACGCGCTGCTGCGCTGGCGCGAGTCTGCAAAGTTCGACGGCCCCGTGTACGCCGGGGTCATGGTGCTCGCCAGCGCCTCAATGGCTTCCAAGCTCGCGAGCGAGATCCACGAGATCGAGATTCCCGACGACTGGGTGCACGCCGTGGACGCCGATCCCGGCGCGGGTGTCGAGCTCGCCTGTTCGTACGTGGAGAGCATCCGCGAGAGCGGAGCGTTCGACGGGGTCCATCTCGTGCCGGTCTCTCGCTACCGCGAGGTCGCGGCTCGGCTCGAACGGACGAGCTGACCGGTTCTCGGCACGCTCAGGCTGATGTGAGCGGCTTCAGCGGGCCGAGAACGTGGGAGTGATGCCGGGGTTGGCGTCGAGCGCGGCGAAGCGCGCGGACGGGCGCACCGCGCGGTAGGCGCCGACGACGGGGGCGAGCTCGTCGGGCGTGGCGCCGTGGAGGATCACGCTGTCCGCGCCCGCGTCGAGCTGGTCGATGACTCGAGCCGCGCACTGCTCGGCGGTGCCGGTCGCCGACGCGGCGAGCCACTCGTCGGGGAGCAGGGTGGCAACGTGGCGGAGCTGGTCCTCGGTGGCGACCGCGTCGAGCGCGCCGCCCACGCCCTGGACCACCTCGTCGGCGCGGAACGCCTCGAGCACCGCAGGGTCCCATCGGTTCACGCGCACCAGCAGATCGCCGTACCCCTGGAGGTACGTGCCGAGCCGACCCACGAGCTTCTTGAGCCGGAGCTCCTCGTCGATGTGGTCGCCGACGGTCGCGAGCACCGACCACACCCGCACTCCGTCCGGGTCGCGCCCGGCCTGTTCCGCGCCGCGCCGGACGGCCGCGACGCTGCGGGCGAGCGTGTCGTCGGTGAAGAACGTGTGCAGCACGACCGCGTCGGCGACCGTCCCGGCGAACTCCAGCGTGCGCTCCCCGATCGCGGTGAGCAGGATCGGGATGTCCTCGTCGAAGGACGGGTCCTGGTTCAGGTACGGGTACCGGCCCGCCGGACCGTCGTGGCCCATCACCGCCTCGCCGTGCCAGAGCCGGCGGAGGAGGCCCATCACGTCAGCGAGCTGCGCCATCGTCACCCGCGGCACGCCCATCACGTCGAAGAGCATGTCGAAGCCGCGCCCGAGCCCGAGGGTGAAGCGCCCGTCGGTCAACCGGTGCATCGTCGTCCCGAAGGTCGCGGTCACGAGCACGTGGCGCGTGTTGTGGTTCGTCGCCGCGGTCGCGATCCCGAGCGTCGAGCTCACCGCTCCGGCGGCGCCGCTCAGCGCGCACGCGTCCTTGGTGTTGTACCGCTCGGAGAGGAACACCGACCCCAGGCCGATCTCCTCGGCCCGCCGGACCTCGTCGACCAGGTCCCGGGGGGTCGCCGAGTGGCCGGCCAACCCGTAGAACCCGAGCTCGGGCAGCTGCTCGACCATCGCCGGACCCTAGCGACCCCCTTTCGGGGCGGGTTCGACGTACCCGGAGACGCACAACGCGCCCGGAAAGCGAGCCGGGCCGGGCGGGGTGGCAGGAATCGAGGGGTAGAGGGCATTGCAGACAGCGGCGGGAGCCCGCACGATGGACCCCATGCCCGCATCCCGCAGGATCGTCGTGCTCGCGTTCGACGGCACCCAGTCGCTCGACGTCGTCGGCCCGGTCGAGGTGTTCGACGTGGCCACCCGCCACGGGATCGTCCCGCCGTACGAGGTCGAGGTCGTCGCCCCGACCGCGGCCCCGGTGGTCACGACCAGCGGGATCACGCTCACGCCGGCCCGCGCCCTGGGCGAAGGGCGCGCCCCGGTCGACACCTTCGTCGTGGCCGGTGGCCAGGGCGTCGAAGCGCTGGTCGAGGACCCGGACCTCGTCGCCGCGGTGCGCCGCACCGCCGGTCGGGCCCGTCGGGTCGCTTCGGTGTGCACCGGTGCGTTCGTCCTCGCCGAGGCAGGGCTGCTCGACGGGCGCCGGGTCACCACCCACTGGGCGTCCTGCCGGCGCCTGACCCGCCGGTACCCGGAGCTCACCGTCGACCCGGATCCGATCTTCGTGCGCGACGGCGACGTCTACACGTCCGCCGGCGTCACCGCGGGCATCGACCTCTGCCTCGCGCTCGTCGAGGAGGACCACGGGCGCGACCTCGCGCTTGCCGTCGCCCGCCAGCTCGTCGTGTTCCTCAAGCGCCCCGGCGGGCAGGCGCAGTTCAGCAGCCACCTCTCGACCCAGCTCGCGGAGCGGGACGTGCTGGCCGAGGTGCAGGGCTGGATCGCGGATCATCTCGACGACGACCTGTCCGTGGCCCGCCTGGCCGAGCGGGCCTCGATGAGCCCGCGCCACTTCGCCCGCGTCTTCCGGGCCGAGACCGGCGTGACGCCCGCCCGCTTCGTCGAGCACGCGCGCATCGAGCAGGCCCGCCGCCGGTTGGAGGAGTCGGGCGCGGGCATCGAGGAGATCGCGCACGGCTGCGGCTTCGGGACGCCCGAGACGATGCGGCGCGCGTTCCTGCGGTCCCTGTGGGTCGGGCCCGCCGAGTACCGGCAGCGCTTCCGCGCCACGGGCGCCCCGACCGTGGAGGTCTGAGTGATGGGGCTCACCACCGGCATCCTGCTGTTCGACGACGCCGAGGAGCTCGACTGGGCGGGGCCATGGGAGGTGTTCACCATGGCCCGCAACGAGGGTGACCGGGTCGTGACCGTGGCCGAGTCTCGCGCCCCGATCCGGTGTGCCAAGGGCCTGCGCGTCCTGCCCGACCACACCTTCGCCGACGCTCCCGCGCTCGATGTCCTCGTGGTCCCGGGTGGGGCGGGCCGCCGGCGCGAGGTCGACAACCCGGTGCTGCTCGACTGGATCCGGGCCGTCGCGCCTGGTTGCACCTGGGTGACGAGCGTCTGCACCGGCGCGTTCCTGCTCCACGCCGCCGGGCTCGCGACGGGCAGGCGGGTCACCACGCACTGGCGCTCGATCGAGGAGCTCCGCGGCCTCCCCGACGTGGAGGTGCTCGAGGCGATCCGCCACGTGCAGGACGGGAACCTCGTCACCGCCGCCGGGGTCTCGGCGGGGATCGACATGGCGCTGTGGGTCGTGGGCCAGCTCTCCGGCGTCGAGCACGCCCGCGCCACCCAGCGGGCCATGGAGTACGACCCTGCGCCGCCCTACCCGGCACCCGCTTGAAATCGCCCGTACCGGCTCTCAAGGCGCAGGCAAGGTGCGCCGATGGTTCGAATTGTCGAGTCGGTGCGAGGGCCCATGGACCAGCTGCCAGTCGAGATCAGCCAGCGAATCCGGCACGAGGCCCGGGTCGCGGGACTGCGCGAGGCGCGCTCGCCCTCGATCGAGATGGTCGAGCGGCGCCGGATGCAGCTCTGGTTCCTCACCTTCGTCATCGTCATCGTCCTCGGACTGGCCACGCTCGTCGCGTCGTGGACGACCGGCAACGTCGGGCTGATCTCCGGTGAGCCGTGGATCCTTCGTTCGGCGGTCGCGGCGCTCGGGCTCGGCTTCTGCTTCTACGCGGTCGAGAAGGAGATCCACCTCCACCGGCTGAGCCGGCTGCTCGTCGACGAGCGCGTCCTCAACTCCGCGATGGCGAACCGGCTCCAGATGAACGCCGCGCTGTTCAACGCCGGCAAGGCCCTGAACTCGGTGCTCGACCTCGACGAGGTGCTCGACGCGATCCTCGCCAACGCGCTCGACCTGCTCGGCGGAGCGACCGGCTCGGTCATGCTCGTCGCCGACGAGGAGTCGTTGCGGGTCGTCGCGGTGCGCGGCAGCCGGCTGGCGCGCGACGCCAGGGTGAAGCTCGGTGAGTCGATCGCGGGACGTGTCGCGACGAGCCGCGAGCCGCTCCTCATCTCCGGGGTCGTCGGGCCGGGAGACTTCCCCGGCTACGAGGATCGCGAGCAGACGACGTCGAGCGCGATGTGCGTCCCGCTCGTGAACCGCGGCCAGCTCCTCGGCGTCCTCAACGTGAGCGCGTCGTCCGAACGCGACTTCGACGAGCACGACCTGCAGATCCTGAGCCTCTTCGCCGAGCCGGTCGCGGCGGCCATCGCCAAGGCCGGCCTCTACGAGGCCGAGCGTGCGCACGTCGCGCAGCTGCTCGACACCGACCGCATGAAGACGCAGTTCGTCGCGTCGGTGAGCCACGAGCTGCGCACGCCGATCACCTCGATCCGCGGGGCGGTCGCCGCGTCGCGCCGGTCGATCACGCCGGAGCAGCGGGTCGAGCTGCTCGAGGTCATCGAACGTCAGTCGTTGCGGCTCCAATCGATGGTCGAGGAGATCTTCACCGCGGCGAAGATGGAGCAGGACGGGAACCGGCCGCTGCTGCGCCGCATCGACCTCGCCGCGCTGGTCCGGCTCGCTGCGCTCGACTCCCAGGTGGCCGGCCGGCCGGTGGAGGTCGAGGCGCCCACGGCCTGCGAGGTGCGGGCCGATCCCGAGGCCGTGCGCCGGATCGTCGGCAACCTGATCGAGAACGCGCACAAGTACGGCGCGACCCCCGTGCGGATCACGGTGCAGCCGGCCGAGGAGCAGGTCGTGCTCTCGGTGGTGGACCACGGCGCCGGCGTGCCGTTGGACGAGCGCGAGAAGGTCTTCGAGCGGTTCTACCGGGCCGATCCGAACGGGACGAAGCCGGGCATGGGCCTGGGCCTCGCGATCGTGCGTGGCCTGGTGGAGTCGTGCGGGGGATCGGTGTGGGTCGAGGACGCGCCCGGTGGGGGCGCGGCGTTCCGGGTCGCGTTGCGGACCGGCGCGACGGAGTCGAGCGAGAGGGAGGTCGCACGTGTCGGCTAAGCCGAAGGTCTTGATCGTCGATGACGAGCCGGATGTGCTCCTCACGCTGCGCATGATCCTGGAGGCCGAGGGCTTCGACCCGGCGCTGGCCGCCGACGGCGAGACCGCGTTGCGACGCATCGACGACGAGAACCCCGACCTCGTGGTGCTCGACATCATGATGCCGGTGCTCGACGGGTGGTTCGTGCTCGCCGAGCTCGCCGGTCGCACCCGGCGGCCGTGCGTCGTCGTGTGCTCCGCGAAGTCGAGCGACGCCGATCGCAACCGCGCGCGCGAGCTCTCGGCGGACGCCTACGTGACGAAGCCGTTCGAGCCCGACCACCTCGTCGCGGTGATCCGCGACGTGCTCGGGCACCGCAGCGGCGCGGTGCGTCCGTCGGAGGCCTTCCGCGTCTGAGCGGCCGCGTCCGAGTGCTCCCCGGTCGGACCGGCCACGGCCGGTCGGAGCACCGCCCACCGGGCGAGCCCAGGTCCTGGGCCCATGTCCGGGCGCGCCCACCGAGATCCCCCTTGCGCCGGTCGGGCGGTCCTGTCAGAGTAACACCGTTGTAATTCCAACGGCGTCATTCTGAACGCCTCAAGGAAGGGGCAGTCTGTGCGGGAGATGATCGTGGCGAGTGTGCACGCCAGTCAGGTGGGCGACAAGCGCTGGCAGGAGCGGGCCAACTGCCTCGGCGTCGACCCGGACCTGTTCTTCCCCGAGCGTGGCGCGTCCACCAGGGAGGCCAAGTCCGTGTGCGGCAGCTGCGAGGTGCGGCTCGACTGCCTGGAGTACGCGCTGGTGAACGGGGAGAAGTTCGGGATCTGGGGCGGTCTGTCCGAGCGGGAGCGGCGCCGGTTGCGCCGGCAGCGGGCACTGGCCCGTCGAGCCGCGGCCTCGGCCTGATCCCCGGCGTGGCTCCCTCCGCACGCCGCGGCGGGGTCAGGCCGGGTTCGCCCGGCCCGCCGCCGGTGTGGCGTCGCCAGCGCCTGCGGCCCCGCCGCCGGGGTCAGGCCGGTGCGCACCGGCCCGCTGCTCGACCGTCACCCGGGCGCTGAGCCCGCTCCAATCGAGGAACTCGGGGCTGCAGGCTGCGAGCACCGCCGCCGGCACGAGCCCGACCAGCTCGACCCGCCCGACCCGGCCGCCGGCGTTCTCCACCCGGTTCCGGACCGCGACGCACGCCGGCTCGAGGCCCGTCGCGTCGAGGTCGACGAGGTTCATGCTCACCTGGGCGCGCGCCCGCGACCCGAGGCGGAGCCCCAGCGCGCGCAGCCCCGGCAGCCCGCCGTCGCGCTCGCGCACCCCCCGGGCGACCGCCCGCGCGAGGTCGAGGTCGTCGTCGGCGAGCTCCACGTTGACCGCGACCAGGACCCGCCGGGCTCCGACCGCGGTCGCGCCCAGCGTCGGGTGGGGCGCCGGCGGACCCGCGTCGGGAGCCAGGACCGAGAACGCGCTACTGCGCACCTCCGGCAGCGTGCGGTGGCCCGGGTCCGCGAGGTCGTAGAGGAACGCGGGCACGGCGAGCTCGGCGCCGATCCACGCCGCGAACGCACGCGCCGCGTCGACCGCGACCTGCGGAGGCGTGGGGTCGAGCGAGACGAAGGGCACCACGTCGATGACGCCGAGGCGTGGGTGCACGCCGTCGTGGTCGGTGAGCGTCAACGCGCGTGCCGCCGCGGTCGCGAGCCGCCGGGCCGACGCCTCGGTCGCGCCCGGGTCGACGTCGGCGATCGTGAACACCGACCGGTGGTGATCGGCATCGGTGTGCACGTCGAGCAGCGCCGGGCCCGCGGCCCGGGTCAGCGCGTCGACGACGTCCGGACTGCGCCCCTCCGAGATGTTGACGACGCACTCGAGCACCGCCCCAGGGTACGGCCGCCGGAGGGCTTCGACTCGATGCGGCTCGACGGTGGCTCCGGCTCGCGCACGTCTGTGATAGGGAGCGGGGCGTGCGCATCGGGCTGGCACTACCGCAGTACGACTTCTCGGTCGCGGGCGAGTCGCCGCTGACCTGGGAGACACTTCGCCGCTACGCGACCGGCGCGGATGCTGCGGGCTTCGATTCCTTGTGGCTCTCCGACCACCTCTTCTTCGACGTCGGGAAGTACGGCGGCAGCCCCGAGCCGGTCGGCGCGTTCGAGCCGATCGTCAGCCTCGGCGCGCTCGCCCGGGACGTCACCCGCGCCCGGCTCGGCACTCTCGTGGTCTGCGAGGCGCTGCGCCCGGCGACGGTTCTCGCCAAAGCGCTGGCCTCGCTCGATCGCATCACCGGCGGGCGGCTCGACGTCGGCCTCGGTGCGGGCTGGTACGAGCCCGAGTACGCCGCGATCGGCATGGACTTCCCGTCGCCGGGGGAGCGGCTGGCGCGGCTCGGCGAGTGCGTCGACATCGTGACCGAGCTGCTCGCCGCCGATGGCGCTGCGCTGACCTATGACGGCCGCTTCCACCGCGCGGACGGCGCGCGCAACCTGCCCGCCGCGTTGCAGTCGCCGCGTCCGCCGGTGTTCGTGGGCGGGAAGGGAGACCGGCTGATCCGGCTCGCAGTCGACCATGCCGACGGCTGGAACACGTGCTGGGTCTGGACGCCGGACGCCTACCGAGAGCGCCTCGACGTCCTCGACGCCGCGTGCGACCGCGCCGAGCGGGATCCCGCGACGGTCTGGCGATCGCTCGGCCTCTACGCGCTCTGCGGCGAGAACGAGGCCGACCTGGCGCGCCGCTTCGAGCGGCTGCGGGCGCGCTCGCCGGCCGGGGTCCTCGACACGACGACGCTCGAGGAGTGGCGGGTCGGGCGGCTCGTCGGCACGGTCGAGCAGGTGCGCGAGCAGGCCGCGACCTGGTCCGGTCTCGGGGTCGAGACCCTCATCCTCGGGGTCGGGGCGGTGCCGTTCCACGTCGGCGCCGCGGACGACATCGACCTGCTGGCCGAGGCGCTCGGGGTCGCGAGCGCCCCGGTGGGCGCCGATTAGGCTGGGGGCTCCCATCCCGGGAGGGTCCACGCCTCATGTTCGGCCTCGGAGCTCCCGAGCTCCTCATCATCCTGCTCGTCGTGCTGGTGATCTTCGGCGGGTCCCAGATCCCGAAGCTCGCGCGCTCCCTGGGCCAGGCCCAGAAGGAGTTCAAGACGGGCCTCGACGAGGGCGCGAAGGACGACTCCGGTCCGAAGGACGGCGAGAAGGGCCAATAGGGCCCATCGTCCGAAGCGCCGGGACCCGGTCCCCTTGGGAACCTGACCCCCCGCCCCGTCGTTCTCGATGACGACTGACGGAGTTCCCACGTGGGAGGAGGTCGCCCGCGACCACGGGCGCTTCCTCTACAACGTGGCCTACCGCCTGACCGGAAACGACGACGACGCACGGGATCTCGTGCAGGAGAGCCTCCTTCGCGTACGCCGCGGACTGGAGACCTACCAGCCGGGATCGCTCGAGGGGTGGTTGGCTCGCATCGTGACGAACGTGTTCCTCGACGAGGTGCGACGGAAGCGCCGGCGCCCGGAGCAGGCGCTCCCCGAGAATCCCGACCGGGTGCTGCCGGCGGCCGCCGGCGCCGACGAGATGGCCGCCGCGGCGGGGCTCTCCGACGAGATCCAGGTCGCGCTGGCCTCCCTGCCCGAGGAGTTCCGCGTCCCCGTCGTCTTGCGCGACGTCGCCGATCGGACCTACGAGGACATCGCGGGGTCGCTGGGCGTCCCCGTCGGCACCGTGCGGTCGCGCCTGCACCGCGGCCGGAGGATGCTGCGGATCGCCCTGGTCGAGAGCGGAGCGCTGGAATGAGCGCAGAGCGGGAAGCATGAGCGCAGAGCGGATCGATCCGCCCGAGGAGCTGCTGTCCGCGTACCTGGACGGCGAGGCCACGCCGGACGAACGCGCGCGGGTGGAGGCGCAGCTCGCCACGTCGGAGGAGTGGCGCGACGTCCTGGAGGAGCTCCGTTCGACGCGCGCGTTGCTGCTCGCGTCCCCGGTGCGCGAGGCACCGACCGGGTTCTGGGACAGCCTGCTCCACCCCGACATCGCGCCGCCGCTGCCGACCGAGCCCGTCCGCAGCATCGAGTCTGCGCCCAGCCGTCGGCGCTCGCGCGCGATCGCGTGGATCGCGGGCGCCGCCGCGGCGGCCGCGATCGCGGTGGTCGTGCTCGTGCCGGGCCAGTCCCGGGTGAAGCCTGCGGTGGCCACGCTCGTGAGCCGGCACGCGGTCCGCTCGTCGGTGACCGAGGACCCGGTCTCGCAGCTCGCGCCCGTCTCCAAGCCCGTGCAGCTCGGACGATGAGCCGCCGGATCGTCGCCATCGCGTTCAGCGCCGTCGCCGCGCTCGCCGTCCTCGTCGTCGGCCTGGCCGGCGCGCGGGGCGCGGGAGCCGACGAGGGCGGCGAGGGGCTGGCCCTGCTCCACCGGGCGGGGAGCCAGGCGGCCAAGCTCGGCTTCGACGGGACCGTGGTCGTCCGGTGGCGGGACGGCTCGGGCTGGCACCGGCAATCGGTCCCGGTGCACATGGACGACGGGGTGCTGCGCATGGGCGACGACCGCCTGGTGAGCGCGGGCGCCCGCCGCCTGTTGCGTACCGACGCGGGCTGGCAGCTGATGTGGGCGGGCCGGCCCAAGGGCTCCGAGCCGGACCCGGCGCGCAAGTACCGCTTCGTCGTGAGCGGGCCGACCACGGTCGCGGACCGGCCTGCGGTCGAGGTCGACGTGAGGCGCGACGGCGCGTCGCACGCGGCCGAGCGGCTCGTCTTCGACCGCGACACCGGCGTGCTCCTCCGAAGGGACCAGCTCGACGAGCAGGGGAGGCTCACCCGCACCTTCGCGTTCGTGCAGATGACCGCGCCCGTCCCCGCGCACCCGGCGAAGCCCGGCGACGTACCGTCGCCGACCGCGCAGACTCGTGGCGCGGCCCCGCACGCGCTCGGCGGCGTGCCGGACGACCTCACCGCGCCGAAGGAGGTCGGCCACGGGTTCGAGCTGGCCGGCGTGTACTCGCAACCCGACGGGTCGGCCCAGCTCTACTACAGCGACGGGTTGTTCGGACTCTCCGTGTTCGAGCGCGCGGGCGACCTCGTCTGGGGCTCGTTGCCCGCGGGCGGACGGACCGAGCAGCTCGGCGACATCCGCGTGCGCGCCTACCGGACCGGGGCCGGCACCGCGCTGGTGTGGGGGAGCGACGACGTCACGTACACGTGCGTCACCGATGCCCCGATGAGCGAGGTGCGGGCCGTGGCCGAGGACCTGTCACCGTCGAGCTCGGACCCGCTCGAGGACGTCGGCCACTTCGTGACCGCGCCGTTCAGCTGGGGCTGACGCTCGCGGCGACCGGAAGGGGATCAGGTGCGGACGCCGGTGCGCCGCGACCGCAGGATGCGGCGCCGCTCCCGCTCGGAGGCACCGCCCCAGACCCCGTGCTCGATGCGGTACTGGAGCGCGTACTCGAGGCACTCGACCTTCACCGGGCAGCCGGCGCAGACCTTGCGTGCGTGCTCGACGCCGACGCCGTCCGACGGGAAGAAGAACGAAGGGTCTCGTCCCCGGCAGTGGCCAGCGAGCATCCACACGTGCTCGGCGTCGTAGGTCGGAAGCGGGTAGTCATCCATTTGGTGTGTGCAACGGTACGCGACGACCGATGGTTCCCCGAACCGCTCTCAGTCTGGTCTCAGGTTCGGTTGCGACCCTGGCCCGACTCCGGGCCCCCGGCCATGATGCACGCACCCGGCACGAGTCCCCGGAACCACCGCTGGAGGAGCACGTGAGCGACGAGCCGACCCCGACGGTCCCCGACCCCTCCATGAATCCCCAGGATCCCGACGAGCCGACCGCTGCCGCGATGCTGCCGCCGTCGAGCGATCCCACCGATCCCACCGATCCAACACTCGTCGAGGACCCCGGTTCCGACCCGACGGACACCATGCCGACCGCGGTCGGAGGTGCGCCGGCCGGCGCGGCGTCGCCGCCCCCCTGGCCGCCGCCGGACCCGCAGCCCGCGCCACCGCCCGGCGGAGCTCCGCCGCCTCCGCCCGCTCCCGGCGCATCCCCTCGCCGTTCGGCGTCGTGGAAGCAGTTCGTCGCGGGCGTGCTCGTGGGCGCGCTCGTCGGTGGTGGGAGCGCGGGCGCGATCTACCTGGCGACCAAGGACGACACGACGACGAACACGGTGATCGTGCGCCAGGCCGCGCCGGGCAGCTCGCGCAACACGTCGACGATCGCCGAGCCGCACGACATCCAGGGGATCCTCCAGAAGGTGGAGCCCGCGGTCGTCGCGATCCGCACCGGCGGTGCAGTGTCCGGCGACCGGACCGAGGGCGGTGGCGCGGGGACCGGCTTCGTGATCTCCGCGGACGGCGTCATCGTCACGAACAACCACGTGGTCGAGGGTGCGAACGGCGAGATCCAGGTCACGTTCACTGACGGCACGAGCAAGCGGGCGAAGGTGGTGGGTCGCTCCACCGACAACGACCTCGCGGTGCTGAAGGTCGACGGGACTGGGCTGCCCTTCGCCCAGCTCGGGAGCTCGGACAAGCTGCAGGTCGGTGACGAGGTCGTCGCGATCGGCAACGCGCTCGCGCTCGAAGGTGGGCTCAGCGTGACGCGCGGGATCATCTCGGCCAAGGACCGCACGGTGCCCGAGGAGAGCGGCGCGACGTTGTACGGCGTGCTGCAGACCGACGCCGCGATCAATCCGGGCAACTCCGGCGGCCCGCTCGTCAACTCCGACGGTGAGGTGGTCGGCATCAACACCGCGATCGCCGATCCTCAGGAGGCTCAGAACGTCGGCTTCGCGATCGGGATCGACACCGCCAAGTCCGTGATCCAGGACCTGCGGGTCGGACGCGCGGTCCAGACCCCCTTCCTCGGCGTCGTCACCCAGCAGGTGACGCCGGCGCTGGCCACGGAGATGCACCTCACGACCCAGACCGGCGCGGTCGTCCGCAAGGTCACCGCGAACGCGCCGGCGGCCAAGGCCGGCCTGAAGCAGGACGACGTGATCGTGACCTTCGGCGGTCAGACGATCGCGTCGCCCGACGCTCTCGGCGGGGCGGTGCGCCAGCACCAGCCGGGGGACAAGGTGGACGTGGTGATCGAGCGCGGCGGCGCCCAGCGGACGGTGTCGGTGACCCTCGGGACCCGCCCGGCGACGAGCGGCTGAGGGACGGCGCTCCGAAGATCTCCGGAGGGCGATCGCCGGGCCTCGGTCGCACGACGCCCTCCGGCGGTTCTTTCGAAGGTCTCGGGAGGGCGATCGCCGGGCCTCGGTTGCACGACGCCCTCCGGCGGTTCTTTCGAAGGTCTCCGGAGGGCGATCGCCGGGCCTCGGTTGCACGACGCCCTCCGGCGGTCGTTCCGAGAAGATGGGACCGAGGGCGTACCCTGTCGGGTCCCGTTCAACCGAGGAGACCCCCCATGGCCCAGGAACCCGAAGAGCTCGAGCAGGTCCCCCCGGTCGGGCACGTGCGCGTCGTCTACCTGGGGCCGGTCGCGCCGCACTGGGACGTGGAGGGTGTCTTCGGTGAGCGCCAGCTCATCGACGAGTTCCGCCAGCGGGCCCTCGCGCGACTGCAGCTGCTCCCGCCCCACGACCCGCAGTTCCGGCGCAACCGCGAGCGGGTCATGCGCGACGCCGAGCGCGAGAACCTGATCCTGGACTGGGACCTCGGCTACGAAGAGGCCCCGGCCACCTAGCTCAGGATCTCCGCCGCTCGATTGCCGCGGACGCGACTGCGCCGAGGAACGGCGGCGGCCGAGCTGAAGATCTCCGCCGCTCGATTGCCGCGACCGCGGCCAGACCGATGAGCGGCGGCGGTTCCGCTAGCTCAGGACGCCGAGCTCGTCGTCCGTGCCCGGGTGCGTCCCGGTGACCATGAACTGGACGCGCTCGGCGATCGTGACCGCGTGGTCGGCGATGCGCTCGTAGTGCCGGCCGACCAACGCGACCTGCACGGCCTGCAGGACGGTGGCCTCGTCCGATGCGCCCCAGGCGAGGATGTGACGGAACAGGCTCTTGGTGAGCTCGTCCATCGTGTCGTCCATGTCGCTCAACGCCGCGGCCCACGACGGGTCCGAGTCCGCGAACGCGTCGATGGCGAGCCGGGTCTGGTTGGACGACTGGACGCCCATCCGGTCGATGATGCCGCGGACCTTGGGGTCGAGCTCATGGGGGTAGATCCGCCGGGTGGTCTTCGCCACGTTCACCATGAGGTCGGCGTCGCGCTCGAGCTCGTGGTTGATCCGCATCATCGTGACCACGGCGCGTAGGTCCACCGCGACCGGCGACTGCGTCGCGAGGATCAGGAAGAGCCGGTCGTCGACCTGGTGGTAGAGCTCGTCGACCCGGTCGTCGCCCTCCACGACGGCTTCGGCCATCGAGAGGTCGCCGTCGAGGAAGGCCTGCGTGCCGGCGGCGATCGCCTCCGTGGTGAGCGCGGCGAGCCGGATGATGTCGCTCCGGACCTCGTCCAGCTCCTCCTGGAGCGTCTTGCGACCTTCGTCGCCGGTGGCAGCAGGGATGCTCACTCGACCTCCGAAGTAGGGACCACCCGCATCATCCTCGCGCATCATCCGAATGCAAAGCATCGGCGCCTTCTGCGCCCGATTGTTCCCTTCCGGTTCACCTCCTGGACAGCCGATGGAGGCCAACCAAGGTGTCATCGCGGGGTCGGGCGGCCGGTGACGGCCGGAATACATGCTGTGTTCACCTTCGCGCTACCCGAGGGCCACTCCGGGTCCAACCGGCATCTTTACGATCCGAACGGTGCCGGACCCGGCGCATCGTCTCCAGTTCCCGACTCGGGAGGACACCCCGACCATGAATCGAATCTCACCGCGCCTGCGGTGGACAGCGGCCCTGGTCGCAGCCTTCGGCCTCGTGGCCGCAGCCTGCGGCAGCAGCTCCGGCAGCTCCGGCGGCGGAGGCACGACGAACACGACCGCCAAGACCAAGGCGCTCGCCGCGGCCACCCTCAACGGCTCGGGCTCGACGTTCCAGCAGGCGTACGACGAGACGGTGATCCAGTCGTTCAAGGAGGCTCAGCCCGCGGTGACGATCACGTACGCGGGTGGCGGCTCGGGCAAGGGCCAGACCGACCTGCAGGCCGGCCTCGTCCAGTGGGCGGGCTCCGATGCCGTGCCGGCCCCGGCCGACGCCTCGAAGTACAAGGGCCCGGTCCTGAACTTCCCGACCGTCGGCGCGCCGATCACGATGTCGTACAACCTCTCCGGCGTCGACAAGCTGCAGCTCTCGGCGGACACGATCGCGGGTATCTTCCAGGGCACGATCAAGACCTGGGACGACGCGGCGATCAAGACCGACAACCCGGGCGCCACGCTGCCGAGCACGGCGATCACGGTCGCGCACCGCTCGGACGGCTCGGGCACGACCGCGAACTTCACCAAGTACCTGACCAAGGCCGCCGCGACGAGCTGGAAGCTCGGCACGGACAAGACGGTCAACTGGCCGTCCGGTCAGCAGGCGGGCAACGGCAACGCGGGCATGGCCCAGATCATCAAGGGCACCAACGGGGCCATCGGCTACGTCGACTACTCCGACGCGAAGGCCGCAAGCCTGAAGTTCGCGTCGATCAAGAACTCGGCGGGCAAGTACGTCGCCGCCTCGATCCCGGGCGCGACCGCGGCCATGCAGACGGCCACGGTGAACCCCGACCTCTCGTTCGACCCGCTGAACGCGAGTGGAGCGACGGCGTACCCGATCACGTCGCCCACGTACATCCTCGTGTACACGACGCAGACGGACGCCGCGGTGGGGAACGCGCTCAAGGGCTTCCTCAACTACATCTACGGTCCCGGCCAGGGTCTTGCTGCCTCGGTGGACTTCGCCAAGCTCCCGGCGAACATCCTCAGCCAGGCGAAGAGCCAGGTCGCGAAGATCACCGTCTCGTAGCTATCGAGCCGGCGTGGGGGCGGGCGGACCGCCCGCCCCCACCCGGCACTGCTCATGGCGATCGACACCGCACTCCCTCCCACCCCGGCCCCCGGCCACCTCGGTGGCGCGCGCCCGCCCGGTCGCACCACCGACCGGGCGTTCCGGATCCTGGCCTTCGCGGCCGGGTTCCTGGTGCTCGTCATCCTGGTCCTGATCGCGTACTCGACCATCTCGAAGGCGTGGCCGGCGTTCCGCGACGAGGGCCTCGACTACTTCACCAGCGACACCTGGGACCCGGCCCACGCCGCGTTCGGGACGCTGGCCTTCTCGTTCGGCACCCTGGTGATCTCGGTGATCGCGCTCCTGGTCTCGGTGCCGATCAGCATCGGCATCGCGCTCTTCGTCACCGAGCTCTCGCCGAGGTGGATGCGGCGACCGATCGTGACCCTGGTCGACCTGCTGGCCGCGGTGCCGTCGGTCGTGTACGGGCTCTGGGGCCTGTTGGTGCTCGTCCCCGCGTTGCCCGGCTTCTACCAGGACTGGCACGACCTCTTCGCCGGCGTGCCCGTGCTCGGAGGCCTCTTCGACGGCGACCCGATCGCGGGCAAGGCATTCATGACGGCGGGACTGATCCTGGCGATCATGATCACGCCCATCATCACCGCGGTGACCCGTGAGACGTTCACCACGGTGCCCCAGGCGCAGAAGGACGCCGCGCTGGCGATGGGCGCGACGCGGTGGGAGATGATCCGGGCCGCGGTGTTCCCCCACAGTCGGAGCGGGATGACCGCCGCGATCCTCATCGGACTCGGCCGCGCGATGGGTGAGACGATCGCCGTCGCGCTGGTGATCGGATCCTCACCGCAGATCACGGAGAAGCTCTTCAGCTCCGGTGACGCGCTTCCGGCGGTCATCGTGAACCAGTTCGGCGAGTCCACCGGCACCTACCAGGCCGCGCTCATCGGCATGGGCGTGGTGCTGTTCTTCCTCACGTTGATCATCGGGGTGATCGCCCGGACCGCCCTGGCCCGGGCCGACCGCAAGCTGGGTGCACCATGAGCGCAGTGGACGCAGCACGCGGTTCCTGCCGCACGCCGAACGGAGCGGTCGAACGCCCCGGCCGGAACGGCGGGGAGCGGAAACGATGAGCGCAGTGATGACGCCGTCACCCCCCGCGCCGCCGTCGCCGCCTGCGCGCGGGTCGGTCTCGAGCAGCACGGCCAGCCCGTGGCGCCGGGCCAAGAGCGCGGCCGCGAGCTTCCTGATCGTCGCGTCACTGGTCGTCGCCCTGGTGCCGCTGGTGCTGATCGTCGGGTACGTGATCGTGCGCGGGATCGACTCGATCAGCTGGGCGTTCCTCACCGACGACATCCCCATCCTCTCCCGGTCCGAAGGCCCGGGCATGGGCCCCGCCGTCGTCGGCACGCTGCTGATCACCGGCGCGGCGACGGTCATGGCGGTGCCCCTCGGCATCCTGGGCGGCATCTACCTGAACGAGTACAGCGCGCGCAGCGCGTTGGGTCGGGCCGTGAGCTTCCTGGCCGAGGTCATGACCGGCGTCCCGTCGATCGTGATGGGGCTGTTCATCTACTCGATCTGGGTGCTGCGCTACGGGGTGTCCGGCTTCGCGGGCGCCCTCGCCCTCGCGTGTCTGATGCTGCCGGTCGTGATCCGTACCACCGAGGAGACGCTCAAGCTCGTCCCCTCGGACATGCGGGAGTCCGCGTACGCGCTCGGCGGCCGCAAGGCGGGCACCATCCTCCGAGTGGTCCTGCCCGCGGCCGCGCCCGGCATCGTCAGCGGGGCGCTGCTCGCGGTCGCGCGGGCCGCGGGCGAGACCGCGCCCCTGCTGTTCACGATCCTGACCGTCAACCAGACGAACACGAACCTGTTCCACGGACCCAACACGACCCTGTCGGTGCAGATCTTCCGCAACGCGCAGCAGGTGTTCCCGGGTCCACAGGAGCGAGCCTGGGGTGCCGCGCTGACCCTGATCGCGATCGTGTTCATCTTCACCCTGCTCGCCCGAGGCCTCTCGGCCGTGTTCGCGAGGAAACACCGCGTATGAGCGTCGTCAACGACCGGAGCCAACCTATGGATGATGTCGACGTGAGCCCAGGTAACGTCGCGCCGGTGACCGACGGAGTCGAGAAGCCGGAGCGGGCGCGCGATCTCGTCTTCGAGATCCGCGACGGCTCGGTGCGCTACGGCTCCAACCTCGCCGTCACGGACGTCAGCTTCGACGTCGGCGCGCGGGAGATCACCGCGATCATCGGCCCGTCGGGTTGTGGGAAGAGCACGTTCCTGCGGTGCCTGAACCGCATGAACGACTTCATCCCCGGCGCCAAGGTCGAAGGCCGGATCACCTACCACGGTGAGGACCTCTACGACTCCAAGGTGGACGCGGCCGAGGTGCGTCGGCGCATCGGGATGGTGTTCCAGAAGCCCAACCCGTTCCCGAAGTCGATCTTCGACAACGTCGCGTACGGGCCGCGGATCAACCGCTACAAGGGGAACGTGGCCGAGCTCGTCGAGCAGGCCCTCACCCGTGCGGCGCTCTGGGACGAGGTGAAGGACAAGCTGAAGAAGAGCGCGTACACGCTCTCCGGCGGCCAGCAGCAGCGGCTCTGCATCGCCCGCACGCTCGCGGTGGAGCCCGACGTCGTCCTCATGGACGAGCCGTGCTCCGCGCTGGACCCGATCGCCACCTCGCGCATCGAGGACCTGATGGTCGAGCTCAAGCAGGAGTTCACGATCGTCATCGTGACCCACAACATGCAGCAGGCCGCGCGGGTCTCGGACATGACCGCGTTCTTCACGACAGACGTCGCCGACGACGCGAGTCGGGTCGGCCGCCTGGTGGAGTTCGACCGCACCCACACGATCTTCACCAGCCCGTCGGACCAGCGCACCGAGGGATACATCACCGGTCGGTTCGGATGAGCCTGCGCACCCGGTCGGCCGGCGGTGCGACCGGCAACCTCGGGAACGAGGACCGCGAAGCGATCCTCCAGGAGCGCGAGCAGCTCGGCGAGGCGCTGCGCGCCCTGGTGGACGCGGTCATCGTCGTGGACACGGACGGCAAGGAGCTGCTCCGCAACGACGCGGCCGAGCGCTTCCGGGACGGCCGCCACAGTGACGCACTCGCCGAGGAGCAGATCAACGAGCTGCTCACCCGGGCCCGCCAGGGCCAGGGTGGCGAGCGGGAGCTCCAGCTGTTCGGGCCGCCGCGCGAGGTGCTGTTCCTCCGCGCGCAGCCGCTCCTCGCGGACGGCGCCATCCTCGGCGCGGTCGCGTTCATCCGCGACGTGTCCGAGTCCCGGCGCAAGGAGGCGGTGCGGCGTGACTTCGTCGCCAACGTCAGCCACGAGCTCAAGACGCCCATCGGCGCGCTTGCCCTGCTGGCCGAGACGATGGCCGGCAGCGGGGACGAGGCGGTGGTGCGCCAGCTCGCCGAGCGGGTGTCGCGCGAAGCCGACCGGCTCGGGAGGATCATCGACGACCTGCTGAACCTGAGCCTGATCGAGGCGCAGGAGTCACCGAGCCGCGAGCCGGTGCCGATCTCGGTGCTGATCGCGGAGGCGGTCGAGGCAGTGCGGCCGGCGGCAGAGGCACTCGGCGTCCCGCTGCACGTCGCGGCGGATCTCCCCGAGGCGTCGGTGCCGTGCGACCGCAGGCAGGTGCTCAGCGCGCTGACCAACCTGCTCGACAACGCGATCAAGTACTCCGAGGCTCCGAGCGCGGTCGAGATCGGCGCGAGCGCGTCCGACGGCATGGTCACGATCACGGTGCGGGACGAAGGACCGGGCATCCCGTCGCGCGACCTCGAACGGATCTTCGAGCGCTTCTACCGGGTCGACCGGGCCCGGAGCCGCGCGACCGGTGGCACCGGCCTCGGGTTGGCGATCGTACGCCACGTCGCGCAGGCCCACGGCGGCGACGTCACCGTCGAGTCGCGCGAGGGCGAGGGCTCGACGTTCAGGCTCCGGCTCGCGCAGGTCAGCAGCGGTTCGTCGCCGGCCGGTTACCTGTTCGAAGAGCGGCGCTGATGGCCGATCCACAGCTGATCCTCGTCGTCGACGACGAGCAGTCGTACCGGGACGCGCTCACGGTCGCGCTCGAACGCGAGGGCTTCGCGGTCGCGACCGCGGCCGACGGCATCGATGCGCTCGAGCGCTTCGACGCGGTGCAGCCCGCGCTCGTGCTCCTCGACGTGATGCTGCCACGCGTCTCGGGCGTCGACGTCTGCCGGCAGATCCGGACCCGCTCCCGCGTCCCGATCATCATGGTCACGGCCCGCAACGCGGAGATCGACGCGGTCGTCGGACTCGAGGTCGGAGCGGACGACTACGTGACCAAGCCGTTCCGGCTGCGGGAGCTGATCGCCCGGGTGCGCGCCGCGCTGCGCCGGGTCCCCATCGGCCACGAGCCGGCCGGGGAGCACGACGTGCTCGAGATCGGAGACGTGCGCCTCGACGTCGCCCGCCACGAGGTCGCCGTGCGGGGGGACCTCGTCGCGCTCCCGCTCAAGGAGTTCGAGCTGCTCGAGCTGCTGCTCGCCAACGCGGGCCGCGTGCTGACCCGGGACGTCCTCATCGACCGCATCTGGGGCCCGAACTACTTCGGGGACACCAAGACGCTCGACGTCCACGTCAAGCGCCTGCGCACGAAGGTCGAGGAGGACCCCGGTCATCCCACGCACATCGTGACGGTGCGGGGCGTCGGCTACCGCTTCGAGAAGCCGCGGGTCGCCGCGACGTAACCGAGGACCCCCGGCGCCCGGTCGGGAGACCGCGGCCGAACGGCGAGCGCCGGCGGCCCAGGAGCGGAGCTACTTGCGGTGGCGCCGCCCGGGGGGCAACAGGTCGTCGTCGACCTCGGTGAGCCCGATGAGCTGGTCGCCGATGGGCGACGGCTCGGTCGGCGCCTCGGGTGCCGGCTGGCGCACGTTCAGCTCCGCGAGCCCGCTGAACCCGGCCGGATCCGAAGGCGGGAGCGGCGCCGGCGGTGGAGGCGGGGGTGGTGGCGGCGGCGGCGGTTCGGCGCTCGCGGACGCCGGCGGCGCGGGGGCCGGCACGGGCGCGAACACGCTGATGGGGTCTCCCTCGGTCTCCGGCTCGTCCGGATCGGGCTCGGGCTCGCCGAGCAGCTCCGAGAACTTCACGACACGAGCGCCAGCGCGGACTCATACTCGTCGCGTGATCTCGGCGTCGCGAGGTTCGCGGACTCGAAGGTGGCGGCCACCTTGCCGTCCTTGTCGATGATGAAGCTCGCCCGGTTCGCGCAGCCCAGCTGCTCGTTGAACACGCCGTAGCTCTTCGCCACCGCGCCGTGCGGCCAGAAGTCCGAGAGGACGGGGAACGTGAAGCCCTGCTGCTCGGCCCACTGCGCCTGCGCGTGACGGGTGTCGCAGGAGATCGCGACGACCGCGGCGTCGGCCGACTCGAACGTCGACGGGTCGTCGCGGATCTCGCACAGCTCGCCCTGGCACACCCCGGTGAACGTGAACGGGTAGAAGACGAGGACGACGACCTGCTTGCCCTTGTAGTCGGCCAGGCTGACGTCGTTGCCGGCCTGGTCCTTGAGGGTGAAGTCGGGGGCAGCTTGCCCAACCTCGACGGTCATGTGGACGGTCTCCTGGATCGGCGGAGGGAACCGCCGAAGTGTACGGGCTGGCGCGGGTCAGCGGGTCCGGCCGGGGGACCGGATCGCCAACCCGTTCTCGACCGATTCGGCCGCGCCCTTGAGTGGCGCGGCCACGATCCCGAGCAGGGGCGTGACCGTCGCGTACCCGGACACGACGAGCGCGGCGTCAGTTTCGGCGTCGGGCTCGATGGCGGGGCCTTGGAACTCGATGCGCAGATCGCCCGAGGTGATCTCCGAGGACGCGACCCAGAACTCGCCGTAGGGCGCGAGCTCGGCCTCGCGCACGCCGAGCACTTCCTCGAAGGGCACGTTCGGTACGTTGAGGTTGAGGATGCGGGGCGGCCCGGCGCCGATCCCGTCGGCCACCCAGTCCAGCGCGGGAACGGCGATGCGGGCCGGCGTCTCCCACTCGTAGCCGGTCTCGCTCCACTTCACGCTGACCGCGAGCGCGGGGACGCCGAGCCCGGCCGCGGTGAGCGCGGCGCCGACGGTGCCCGAGTGCAGGATCAGGTGACCGGTGTTGGCGCCGGGGTTGATGCCGGACGCGACGACGTCCGGACGCGGTCCGAACGCGCCGAGGCAGGCCAGGTAGACCGCGGTCGCGGGAGGTCGGTCGATGGCCAGCACCGGGACGTCGGGCAGCCCGGGCCACGTGTGCTCGACGACCGGGATCGGCTCCGACCGGTGCAGCGGGCCGATCGAGGCACCGGCGCCGCTCAGGTCCGACGCGGGTGCGACCACGAAGACGTCGTGGCCCGCGCCCGCGATGGCGCGGGCGAGGGCGACGATCCCCTCGGACCCGACACCGTCGTCGTTGGTCACCAGCACGCGCACGCCGGCGAACCTATCGGTTCCCGGTCGCGCCTTTGCGCCGAACGTCTCGGGTGGGTCACGCTCGCACGCGGGAGCGAGCAGGAGGACCAGATGGCGACGGTGACGGTGGTCGGGGGCGGTGTGCTCGGCACCATGCACGCCTACGCGGCCCGCGACCGGGGCCACACTGTCGTCCAGCTCGAGGCCGACCTCGAGGCGCGCAAGGCATCCGTCCGCAACTTCGGCCTGGTCTGGGTGAGTGGCCGCGCGCCCGGCCCGGAGCTCGCGCTGGCGCTCCGGGCCCGTGAGCTCTGGGAGCTGATCGCGTCCGACGTGCCCGGGGTCGGCTTCCGTCCCGACGGCTCGATCACGGTCGCGCAGGACCCGGCCGAGCTGGCCGTGCTGGAGGCGGTGTCAGCGGCACCCGAGGCCGGTGCCCGCCGCGTGCGCATGCTCGAGCCGGCCGACGTGCCGAAGGTCAACCCCGCGATCCGCGGGCCCGTTCTCGGTGCGCTCCACTGTGCTCGTGACGCGGTCGTCGAGCCGCGCCGCGCGCTCCCCGCGCTGCGCGTCGCGATGGAGGCGCGCGGCGGCTACACGTTCGTGGGGGGTCGCACCGTGGTCGCGGCCGAGCCGGGGTTCGTGCGTGACCACACCGGCGAGGAGTGGAGGTCCGACGTCACGATCCTCTGTCCCGGTGCGATGCACGCCGGCGTCGCCGCGCCGTGGCTGGCGCAAGCGCCCGTGCGCCGGTGCCGCCTCCAGATGATGCAGACGTCCCCGCTCGGCGAACGGCTCACGACGTCGGTCGCCGACGGTGACTCGTTGCGGTACTACCCCGCGTTCGACGTCCCCGCGGCCCGCTCGCTTCCGCGGCAGACCGTGGTCGGTGCGGCGTGGCGCGCGCAGCTGCTCATCTCCCAGCGCGCCGACGGGGAGCTGACGATCGGGGACACGCACGTCTACGACGAGCCGTTCGACTTCGCGGTGGAGCAGGAGCCCTACGAGCACCTCGCGGCGAAGGCGGAGTCGATCCTCGGGCGAGTGCTCCCGCCGGTGCAGCGCCGGTGGGCCGGGGTCTACTCGCAGGCGACCGACGCGTCGGTGTGCGTCCGGGTCACGCCCGAGCCCGGGCTGGTGATCGTCACCGGTCCCGGCGGCCGGGGCATGACGCTGTCGCCGGCGATCGCGGCCGAGACGTTCGAAGGGATGGGCTGGTGATCCGACTCGCGGTGCTGGACATGGCCGGCACGACGGTGCGCGACGGCGGGGTGGTCGAGCGGTCGTTCGTCGAGGCACTGGGGGAGATGGGGTTCGATCCCGACGGCGACGAGCTGCGAAACCACCTCGCCTACGTGCGCCGGACGATGGGGCAATCCAAGATCACCGTGTTCCGCTCGGTGTTCGATGGCGACGAGGTGCGGGCCCAGGAGGCGAACCAGCGCTTCGAGACCGCGTTCGACCGCGCGGTGTCGCGCGGCGAGATCGAGCCGCTGCCCGGCAGCGAGGTCGCGCTCGACGCGCTGCGGGCTCACGGCGTCCGGATCTGCCTGACGACCGGCTTCTCGTCCGCCACCCGCGAGCTGCTGATGGACGTGCTCGGCTGGCGCGACCGCGTCGACCTCTCCCTCAGTCCGGGCGACGGCGTGCGGGGCCGCCCGTTTCCCGACCTCGTGCTCACCGCGCTGATGCGGCTCGAGCTCGACGCGGTCCAGGAGGTCGCGGTCGCGGGCGACACGACGAGCGACCTGGTCGCCGGCACGGCCGCGGGTGCGTCGATCGTCGCCGGGGTGCTGACCGGTGCCCACGACCGCGAGCAGCTCGCGTCGGTGCCGCACACCCATCTGCTCGACTCGATCGCCGATCTCCCCGCGGTCGCCTTCCCGGGCTGACCCTCCCGGCTCGTTTCGGGGCGCGTCACCGTCGCCAGGGCGACGTCCAGGCGCCCCGAAACCAGCGGTGGGGTCAGCGGGGGAGCAGGGGGCGCCAGGCCTCGAGACCGGGG
>DASXYP010000001.1:0-31479 GCA_036502405.1 Acidimicrobiia bacterium | reverse complement strand
GGAGCGCGTCGAGCTCGTCTACGTCGTCCCGCTGGGCGAGATCGTCATGGACTTCTTCGACCAGATGAAGTCGCGCACCAAGGGCTACGCCAGCCTCGACTACGAGCCGGCCGGCTACCGCGAGTCGAAGCTCGTCAAGGTGGACATCCTCTTGAACAACGTGCCGGTTGACGCGTTCTCGTCGATCGTCCATCGCGACAAGGCGTACGACTACGGCAAGCAGATGTCGGAGAAGCTGCGCGAGCTGATCCCGCGCCAGCTCTTCGACGTGCCGATCCAGGCCGCGATCGGGGGCCGGGTCATCGCGCGCGAGACGGTGAAGGCCAAGCGCAAGGACGTCATTGCCAAGTGCTACGGCGGTGACGTCAGCCGGAAGCGGAAGCTGCTCGACCGGCAGAAGGAAGGCAAGAAGAAGATGAAGCAGATCGGGCGGGTCGAGGTGCCGCAGGAGGCCTTCGTCGCGGCGCTCAAGCTCGGCGAGTAGCCCCCGGGCTCGTTTCGGGGCGTCTCACCGTCGCTATGACGACGTCCAGGCGCCCCGAAACCAGCGGGGAGGCGCGCTACGGGTCGCGGGGGAGGCCGAGGATTCGCTCGGCGAGGATGTTGCGCTGGACCTCGCTCGTGCCGCCGCCGATCGTGAGCGCGCGGCTGTAGAGGTAGCCGAGGGCCCACTCGGACGTCGCCGCGCCGAACGGGCCGCGGTCGAGGAGCATGCCGTCGCTGCCCGCGAGGTCGACGGCGGTCGCCATCACGTGCTGGCCGTGCTCGTCGGCGAGCGCCTTGCGGACCGAGGCCTCGGGCCCGGGCTCGAGGCCCTGGACCTTCGCGGACACCGTGCGCAGCCGGATGAGCCGGAGGATCTCGGCCTCGATGTACAGCGCGGCGAGGCGCTGGCGCAGGACGGCGTCCCGCGTGGGACCGTGCTCGCGCACGAGGTCGAGCACGTCGTGCGCCGTCGGCCCGCGTCCCCACAGCGCGCCTTCGCCCGACAGCGACACCAGCTCGTTGCCGAGGGTGACCTTCGCCAGCTTCCAGCCGTCGTGCTCGTCCCCGACGAGGTTCGCCGCGGGGATGCGCACGTCCTCGAAGAACACCTCGTTGAACATCGCGTCGTGGTCCATCTGCTTGATGGGCCGGATCGTGATCCCGGGCGACTGCATGTCGAGCACGAAGTACGAGATCCCGCGGTGGGGCTCCGCGTCGGGATCGGTGCGTGCGAGCAGGATGCCGTAGCGCGAGAGCTGCGCGAGCGTCGTCCAGACCTTCTGGCCGTTGAGCACGTACTCGTCGCCGTCGCGGGCCGCGCGCGTCGTGAGCGACGCCAGGTCGCTGCCTGCTTGCGACTCGCTGAAGAGCTGGCACCAGATCTCGGAGCCGTCGAGCAGGCCGGGGAGGTAGCGCGCCTGCTGCTCGGGGGTGCCCGCGACCAGCAACGTGGGGCCGGCCCAGCCGATGCCGATCGGGTTGAGCGGCTTCGGCGCGGAGGCGGCCTTCAGCTCCTCGTCGATCACCAGCTGCTCGATGGGCGACGCATCGCGGCCCCACGGTCGGGGCCAGTGCGGCGTGACGTAGCCGTTGGTCGCGAGCCGGGTCATCCAGTCCGACGGGTACTGCCCGCCCGGCGCGTGCTCGGTGAGGAAGGTCCGGATGTCGTCGCGGTATCCGTCCGCCTCGGGCGGCAGCTCGAACGTCAACGCCATCCGTCCACAGTAGGCAGGAGTGGGACACTGGCCCCGTGCCCCTCGGCGTGTACGTCCACATCCCCTTCTGCGCGACGCGCTGCGACTACTGCGACTTCGCGACCTGGACCGACCGGGCGCACCTCATGGACGAGTACGTGGACGCGTGCGTGGCCGACCTGGACCGTCAGATGGCCGGCGAGCCCCGCGCCGCGACCAGCGTGTTCTTCGGGGGCGGGACGCCCTCGCTCCTCCCGGCCGCCGGGCTGACCCGCATCCTCGGCGCGGTCCGGCGCGTCGACGGGGCGGAGGTCACCGTCGAGTGCAACCCGGATGCCGTCGACCCGGCGCAGCTCGACGTCTTCGCCGCGGCCGGTGTCAACCGGTTGTCCTTCGGGGTCCAGTCCATGGCACCGCACGTGCTGGCCGGTCTCGGTCGCACCCACGACCCGGCCGGGGTCGATCGGGCGGTGCGCGCGGCCCGGGACGCGGGCTTCCGGCACCTGAACCTCGACCTGATCTACGGCACGCCGGGGGAGTCGGTCGACGACTGGCGGCGCAGCCTCGACGGGGTGCTGGCCCTGGCTCCGGACCACGTCAGCGCCTACGCGCTCACCGTCGAGCCGGGCACGCCCCTCGGGCGCGCGGTCGCGGCCGGCGAGCGCCCCGCGCCGGATGACGACGACCAGGCCGAGAAGTACGAGATCGCCGACGACGTCCTGCGCGGCGCCGGCTTCGAGTGGTACGAGATCTCGAACTGGGCCCGGGCCGGAGGGGAGTGCCGGCACAACCTCCTCTACTGGGCCCGGGACGACTACCTCGCCGTCGGCGCCGCCGCCCACGGCCACGTCGACGGTCGGCGAGCCTGGAACCTGCGCACGCCCGAGCGCTACATCGCCGCGGTGCGGTCCGGTGCGACGGTCGAGGCCGGTCACGAGGTGCTCGACGCGGTGGCTCGCCGCGGTGAGTCGGTCCTGCTGGGGATCCGGACCCGGGCCGGCATCCCGGTGACCCCCGAGCTCGCCCCCGCCGCCGCCTCGCTCGCCGACGACGGGTTGGTCGAGCCGGGCCGCGACCGGGTGGTCCTCACCCGCCGGGGCCGGTTGCTGGCCTCCGAGGTCACGGTCCGCCTCCTGTCGGCGGGTTCCGAGGGCAGGACCCGGGTAGCAGTCGGTAGACTGGAGTGCTAATCCCACCCGCCCACGGCCGTTCGAACGAGGGCGCACACCCCATGGACACAGTCGACCGCCGAGCCGCAGTCTTGCGAGCGATCGTCGAGGAGTACGTGCAGACCGCGCAGCCGGTCGCGTCACAGTCGATCGCCCAGAGCCGGTCGCTCGGCGTCTCCAGCGCGACCGTCCGCAACGACATGACCCAGCTCGAGCGTGAGGGCTACATCGTCCAGCCCCACACGTCGGCCGGTCGGATCCCCACCGACCAGGGGTACCGGTACTTCGTCGACCACTTCACCAAGGCCGGCTCGCTCCCGGTCGTGCAGCGCCGGGCGGTGGCCGACTTCTTCGCCACCGCCCACAGCGCGCTCGAGGACCTGCTCCACGAGACGAGCCAGCTCCTGGCCCGGTTGACCAGCCACGCCGCAGTGGTCGTCGGTCCGCAGCACGACGGCGCGCGCGTGCGCAGCGCCCAGATCGTGGTCCTGCAGCCCGAGCTCCTGCTCGTGATCGCCGTCATGTCGAACGGCTCGATCGAGAAGGAGGCCGTCCCGCACCTCGGCGGCCACGACGACGGGCAGGTCGCCCGGGCGAGCGCGACGCTGGACTCGGCGCTGCGCGAGGAGTCGCTCGGTGCCGGCATCGTCCCGCCGTCCACCGGAGACCCCGTGGTCGACGAGCTCGCCCGACTGGGAGCCGACGCGCTCGCCCGGCGCGCGGCTTCGGCCGCCGAGCCACTGTACGTGGGCGGGGCGAGCCGGATCGTCGGGGACCAGGACGCGTTCGCGACCGCGGAGCGGGCGTCGCGTCTCCTGGAGATGCTCGAGCAGCAGGTCGTGGTGGTCTCGCTTGTACGCGACCTGCTCGACCAGGGCGTCACGGTGAGCATCGGCGCCGAGCACGACGTCGACGAGCTGCGCGACTGCTCGCTCGTGCTCGCGCCCTACCGCGTCGACGGCGAGATGGCCGGCACGGTGGGCGTGCTCGGTCCCACCCGGATGGACTACCAGCAGGCGCTCGCCGCCGTGGCCGCAGTGTCACAGCAGCTCGGCCGGCTGCTGCTCGGCTGACGGTCTCCATGCCCTCGGATCCCTACGCTCTGCTCGGCGTCGACGCGAACGCCACCGACGACGAGATCAAGCGCGCCTACCGGAAGCTCGCGCGTGAGCTGCACCCCGACGCGAACCCGGGGAACGACGCGGCGGAGGCACGCTTCAAGGAGATCACCGTCGCGTACGAGACGCTGCGGGACCCCGAGCGCCGGCGGCGCTACGACATGTTCGGCGACGACGGGCGCGGCGCGGGAGCGCAGCCCGGGGCCGAGGCCTTCGGCTTCGGGGACCTCTTCGACGCGTTCTTCTCCGGGGGATTCGGAGGCGGCGCCGGCGGGCCGGCGCGCGCGCCGGATGCTGAGGCCGTCATCGAGCTCGACCTCGGCGATGCGGCGTTCGGCATCACCGAGACGATCGAGATCCAGCTCCCGAGCGCCTGCGACCGCTGCGACGGCTCCGGCTGCGAGCCCGGGACCCACCCCTCGCGCTGCGACTCGTGCGGTGGCGCCGGCGAGGTGCGGCAGGTCAGGCGCTCGATCCTGGGTCAGCTCGTCACCGCGGTGCCGTGCGTCGCCTGCGGTGGCACCGGCCAGCGCATCCCGAACCCGTGCACGAGCTGTGGCGGCGACGGCCGGGTGCGCGGCACGCGCCACATCGAGGTCGAGGTGCCTGCGGGGATCGACGACGGCCAGCGGCTCCGGCTCAGCGGCCGCGGTCCCGCGGCGCCGCGCAACGGCGTCGCCGGCGACCTGTACGTCACCGTGCGCGTGCGCCCGCACCCGTCGCTCGAGCGGCACGGCTTCGACCTCGTGCACCAACGCCGGATCGCGATGACCCAGGCGGCGCTCGGGACCGTGCTCACCGTGGACACGCTCGACGAGCCCGAGGAGGTGACGGTGCCGCCCGGCACGCAGCCCGGCCACGTGTTCCGCTTCCGTGGCCGGGGCGTCCCCGTGCTCCAGGGGCGCGGGCGCGGCGATCTCCTCGTGCAGATCGACGTCGACGTCCCGCAGGAGCTCTCCGACGACGAGCGGGAGCTTTTGCACCAGTTCGCGGAGCTTCGGGGGGAAGAGGTCGCGACCCCCGCCGAGGGCGGCTTCTTCTCGAAGATCCGGTCGACGTTCGGGGATCGGTGACCCGGCGGTTCGCGGCCGCGGCGCCGGCCGCCGCGCACGTGTTCGTCGACGACCTGGGCGGGGACGCGGACCGCTGGATCGAGGGCGACGACGGGCACCACCTCCAGCGCGCGCGCCGGCTGCGCGTCGGCGAGGCCGTGACGGTGAGCGACGGGCGGGGCTCGTGGCGCGAGGCGAGCGTCGCGGAGCTCGGCGAGCGACGCCTCCGGGTGACGCCGACGGGCCCGCCGACGACGGAGCCGATCCTCGCGCCGCGGCTCGTCGTCGCGTTCGCGCCGGCGAAGGGCGATCAGGCGGGCGCGGTCGTGCACCAGCTCGTCGAGCTCGGTGTCGACGCAGTGATGCCGATCACGCTGCGCCGATCGGTGGTGCGGTGGGACGGTGAGCGGGCGGAACGGGCGCGGTCGCGCCTCGAGCGCGTGATCCGCGAAGCTGCGATGCAATCGCGGCGCGCGTGGCTCCCGGCCCTCGAGCCCGCGCGCCCACTGTCTGAAATTGGTCGGCATCCCGGTCTCGTGGTTGCGGATGCCGGCGGCGTCTCCGCGGCCACGCTCGTGGGATCACCGGTGGAGGAGTGGCTGGTCGTCGTCGGACCCGAGGGCGGGCTCGATCGCGCCGAGCAGGAGGAGCTCGCGGACGGGACGCGTCTCGCCGTGGGCCCGCACGTGCTCCGGGCGGTCACCGCGCCGGTGGCCGCGGCCGCCGCGTTGACGGTCGCCCGCCGCGTCGCGGCGGCGGACCCGGACAACGTGGATTTCCCTGCGGATCGTGCCGCAGGCGCACCGTGAGGGGCGCTCGCATGTCGACAAGTGCCGGGACTTCTGAGATAGTCTGCCCCGGCCGGGCGGCGAACTCTCTCGGGGGCAGCGGGGACTCATGCATGGCGTGAACGTAGGCGAACGGCTGCGGGCCATCCGCCGGCAGAAGGGGCTCTCGCTTCACGACGTCGAAGCGCGCTCCGACCTCGAGTTCAAGGCATCGGTGCTCGGCGCGTACGAGCGGGGCGAGCGCGCGATCTCCGTGCCGCGCCTGCTCCGCCTCGCGGAGATCTACGAGGTCCCCCCCGACCAGCTCCTCCCTCGCGACGCCGACATCGAGATCAACCTGACCGAGGGCACCGACCTCGACGCCGGCTTCACCATCGACCTCGTCAAGCTGCACGCGCTCGACGATCCCGAAGCTGCAGTGTTGTCGCGGTACGCCGCGACCATCCAGCTCCAGCGCCAGGACTTCAACGGCCGTTTGCTGACTATTCGCCGCGACGACCTCCGGGTCCTCGCCGCGGTCCTCGGCCGGCGGCCCGACGATCTGGGTGTGCGTCTCGACGAGCTCGGCCTGCGGGCGACCACCAGCTCTGCGTAGCTCGGCCCGCGCCGCGGCGCCATGCTCCGGCGCTACCCTGAGGGCGACGTGACCTCCTCGTCGCCGACCCAGGTCAAGATCCTCGTTCCGGGGAACCACCTCATGGTGGGCCTGCTCGGCCAGCGCGACGAGCTGCTGAGGCTGATCGAGGACGCGTTCCCCGTGCACATCCTCGTGCGGGGCAACGAGATCACCGTCTCGGGTGACGCGAAGGACTCCGAGCGGGTCGCGCAGCTGTTCGAGGAGCTCGTCATGCTCCTGGAGCGCGGCCACGTCCTCGACCGTGAGGGAGTGGGCCGCAGCATCGAGATGTTGAAGTCGGACCAGAGCCCCACGACCGTGCTCGACCACGAGGTGGTGCGCGGGCGCAAGAGCGTCCGCCCGAAGACCGCGGGTCAGAAGCGCTACGTCGACGCGGTGCGCGCCAACACCATCACGTTCGGCATCGGTCCCGCGGGAACGGGGAAGAGCTACCTCGCAGTCGCGCTCGCGGTGCAGGCGCTGCAGGCCAAGACCGTGAACCGCATCATCCTCACCCGTCCCGCGGTCGAGGCGGGGGAGCGGCTCGGCTTCCTGCCCGGCGACATGCTCGCGAAGGTCGACCCGTACCTGCGCCCGCTCTACGACGCGCTCTACGACATGCTCGGTCCCGATGATGTCGCGCGCTTCATGGAGCGCGGGACCATCGAGGTCGCGCCGCTCGCCTACATGCGCGGCCGGACGTTGAACGACTCGTTCATCATCCTCGACGAGGCGCAGAACACGACCGCCGAGCAGATGAAGATGTTCCTGACCCGCCTCGGGTTCGGATCGAAGGCGGTCGTGACCGGCGACGTCACCCAGATCGACCTGCCCGAGGGGGGACGCGGGCGCTCGGGTCTCCTCGCGGTGCGCGACGTGCTCGAGGGCATCGAAGGACTCGAGTTCGTCGAGCTCGGCTCGCGTGACGTCGTGCGTCACAAGATCGTCCAGGACATCGTGGACGCGTACGAGAAGAACACGTGACCGTCCCCTCCACCTCCATTGAGGTGTTCGGGGCGGACGAGCAGTCGGTGGTCGAGGTCGACGTGGTGCGCTGGGTGCGCCTGGCCCGGGTCGTGCTCGCCGAGGAGCGCGTGCCGGGCGTGGCCGAGCTCTCGCTGATCTTCGTGGACCTGCAGTCGATCACCGACCTGAACGAGCGGTTCCTCGGGGGGACCGGCCCGACCGACGTGCTCGCGTTCCCGATGGACGACGACGTCGTTCTCGGCGGGCGCCAACCCGACCAGGGCGGACGGGGCCCGGGCGCGCCCGCCGAGGCCGGGGAGCCGCCCAGCCTCATCGGCGACGTCGTCATCTGCCCGCAGGTCGCGGCGGGCCAGGCGCCCGAGCACGGCTGGGCCACCGAGGACGAGATCGCGCTGCTCGTCGTGCACGGCGTGCTGCACCTCCTCAACTACGACCACGCCGATCCGCGCGAGCATGCGGCGATGCAGCGCAGAGAGCGGGAGCTGCTCGCCCGCTTCCGCGAGATCGAGCAGGGGGACTGAGCGCTGAGACCGGGTCCATTGCCAAGGCTCCGCCACCGCCGGACATCGGAACCGACGTGAGCGGAGCCGACGCGGCGATCCTCGCCGCGGTCATCGTCCTCTTCCTGATCTCGATCGTCCTCGCGATGGCCGAGACCGCGTTCACGCGGATGAGCCGGATCCGCGCGCTCTCGCTCGAGGAGGAGGGACGCAAGGGCGCCCATCGCCTGGCGCGGATGCTCGAGCGGCCCGAGCAGACCCTGAACGTGCTGCTGCTGCTCGTCCTCGTCGCGCAGCTCACGAGCGCGTCGCTGCTCGGCGCGTTGCTCGAGCGCTCGTTCGGCAGCGCGGGCCTGTTCATCGGCCTCGTGATCCAGATCCTCCTCTACTTCGTCATCGGCGAGGTCGCGCCCAAGACCTACGCGATCCAGAACCCGGACCGGGCCGCGCTCCAGGTCTCGGGGTTCCTCTGGGCGGCCACGAACTTCCCTCCGCTGCGCCTGCTCTCGCGCGGGCTGATCGGCCTCGCCAACGTGCTCCTGCCCGGGAAGGGGCTGAAGCAGGGCCCGTTCGTGACGGAGGAGGACCTCCGGACGATGGCCGACGTCGCGGCGGACGAGCACGAGATCGAGCGCGAGGAGCGCCGGCTGATCCATTCGATCTTCGAGTTCGGCGACACCGTCGTCCGCGAGGTCATGCGGCCCCGCCCCGACATGGTCGCGATCGACGCCAACGAGACGATCGAGGCGGCGATCGAGCGCGCCATCGAGGGCGGCTTCTCCCGCATCCCGTGCTTCGAGGACGACACCGACAACATCATCGGCATCGTGTACCTGAAGGACCTCGTGCACCTGTCGCGCTCCGGGTCGGGCGCCGAGCCGGTGCGGGTCGCGGTGCGCGAGGCAGTCTTCGTGCCCGAGTCCAAGCGCGTCGCCGAGCTGCTGCGCGAGATGCGGACGCAGAAGTTCCACATGGCGATCGTCGTGGACGAGTACGGCGGGACCGCCGGGCTGGTGACGCTCGAGGACCTGCTCGAGGAGATCGTCGGGGAGATCGTGGACGAGTACGACACCGAGGAGCCGGGCGTCGAGCGGCTCAGCGGCGGCGGGATCCGCGCCCCGGGCCGCACGCCGATCGACGACGTGAACGAGGTGCTCGGCGTCGAGCTGCCCGACACCGAGTGGGACACCGTCGGAGGCCTCGTCTTCAACCTGCTCGGGCACGTCCCCGACCCGGGTGAGACCGTCCGGTTCCAGGGACTCGAGTTCCGCACCGAGCAGGTCGAAGGCCGCCGCATCGTCCTCGTCGCGATCGTGCCGGTAGCCGGCGCGGGCGGGGTCGACGCGGAGCCGGAGGCCCGGGCGAGGCCGAACGACCGTCAGGGTGCGCCCGAGCGCGCCGCGCCCGGCCCCCAGTGAGCGAGCACCGCTCGGGGTTCGTCAGCCTCGTCGGCCGGCCGAACGTCGGGAAGTCGACGCTCGTGAACCGGCTCGTCGGCTCGAAGGTGTCCATCGTCTCGAACCGGCCGCAGACGACGCGGACGCAGATCCGCGGCGTGCGCACCACGCCCGAGTCGCAGATCGTCCTGCTCGACACCCCGGGGATCCACAAGCCGCGCACGCTCCTCGGCGAGCGGTGCAACACGCGGTCGGTCGAGACGCTGTCGGAGGTGGACGTCGTCTGCCTGCTCGTGGAGGCGAACGCCCAGATCGGCGCCGGCGATCGCTTCATCGCCGACCTCGTGCACCAGGCCGCGACACCGAGCGTGCTCGTCCTGAACAAGACGGACGCAGCGAGCAGGGCCGACGTCGTCGACCACCTGGCGCGCGTCACCGAGGAGCTCGGCAGCTTCGAGGCATTCGTCCCGCTGTCCGCGCGCACGGGCGAGGGGGTCGCCGCGCTGGTGGCCGAGCTCGAGGCGCGGATGCCGCCCGGGCCCGTCTACTACCCGGACGGGGTGGTGAGCGACCAGCCCGAGGCTGCGCTCGTCGCCGAGCTCATGCGCGAGAAGCTGCTGGCGGTCGCGCGCGACGAGCTCCCACACTCGATCGTCGTCACCGCGGAGCCGCTCGACGAGGACGACGACGCGTTCGCGGCCGAAGCCGAGGACGGCGGACGCCGCGGTGGCGGCCGTGAGGCGTCCGAGGCGGGGCCCGAGCGGCCTGCGCCGCAGGCGCGGGAGCGGGAAGAAGGCATCCTGCGGTACCGCGTCGTCGTGCGCGTCGAGCGGGAGTCCCAGAAGGGGATCGTGATCGGCAAGGGCGGAGCCGTGATCCGCGACGCGGGGACCAAGGCGCGCCAGGAGCTCGAGGTGCTGCTCGGCGCCAGGGTCTACCTGGAGAGTCGGGTACGGGTCGATCCGGACTGGCAACGCCGGGCGCACGCCCTCGACCGCCTCGGCCTCTGAACGCCGCTCCTTCGTCGCTCCGAGGATCTCCGGAGGACGACCGCCGGACCGCGGACGAACGGTCCCTCCGGCGGGGCGCTTGAGTTGCTCCTCGCCAATTGGCCGGGGATAGAGTCGCTCCGGCGTGTCGCCCCGGGGTCTGGGGCGTCCGTTCGGGGGGCGCCCAGCGCCCGGCTCCGGTCCATACAGGGAAGAGGGCATGAGGGTTCCGAAGATCGGGAGACGCCTTCGCCGGGCCGGCCTCCTCGTCGGTCTGGTCACCGTGCTCGCCGCCTGTGGGAACGACAACGGGCAGAACTCGCTGCACCCCAAGGGCTCCTACGCCCAGAAGATCAACAACCTCTTCATCCCGATCCTCATCCTCGCGATCATCATCGGGATCGCGGTGCTCTGCGCCACCGTCTTCTTCGCGTTCAAGTTCCGCTACCGCGAGGGAAAGCCGGACAACCCGAAGCAGATCCACGGCAGCACCCCGCTCGAGATCGGGTGGACGATCGTCCCCGCCTTGATCCTCGCGGTCGTCGCGGTGCCCACGATCGCCACGATCTTCGACCTGGCCAAGAAGCCGACCGGACCCAACGTGCTCAACGTGACGGTCGCGGGCAAGCAGTGGTGGTGGCAGTTCGAGCTGCCGAAGCAGCCCATGGTGGACAAGAAGGTCGTCACCAGCACCGAGCTGCACATCCCGGTCAACACGAAGGTGTACCTGTCCGAGGTCTCGGACAACGTGATCCACTCGTTCTGGGTGCCCGAGCTGAACGGCAAGAAGGACGTCATGCCGGGTCAGACGAACCACAACACCATCGAGGCCGACAAACCCGGCACCTACCTCGGCGCGTGCGCCGAGTACTGCGGGCTCTCGCACGCGGACATGCGGTTCCGCGTCATCGCGCAGACCAGATCCGACTGGGAGCAGTGGCTCCGCGGCCAGCAGCAAGGCCCGAGCCAACCCTGGACCGGGAAGATCAAGCAGCTCACGTCGGCGAAGTACGCCTGCACCAACTGTCACGTCTTCGACGACTCCACCAAGGACACCGGCAGACCCAACCTCACCCACCTCGACAGTCGCTCGACGTTCGCCGGTGGCACGTACGAGGTGAACCGCAAGAACCTGACGAGCTGGGTGCTGAACGCGCCGTCGATGATCGCGATGGCGTCGACGAAGTGCCGCGTGCCACCCCAGACCCCCTGCGTCGGCATGCCCTCGTTCACGAAGAACACCCCGAAGGGGTTGCCCGTGATGACCCAAGCGGACGCGGACACCATCGTGACGTACCTGTTGGGAGAGAAGTAGTGGCGCTCGGAGCTCGCCGATGACGGCCGTCCCCGAGGTCATCGCCCCGCCCCGCGGCGCGGGCGCGGGCCTCCTGCACCGCCCGAAGCGCACGACGGGCTTCTGGTCGTGGTTCACGACCGTCGACCACAAGAAGATCGGGATCCTCTACGGCGGGACCGCACTCATCTTCTTCCTGATCGCCGGCATCGAGGCGCTGCTGATCCGGCTCCAGCTGGCGGGCCCGAACGGCACCGTGCTCACCGCGTCGCAGTACAACACCGTGTTCACGATGCACGGCACGACGATGATCTTCCTCGTCGGGATGCCGCTGCCGGTGGCGCTGGGCAACTACTTCATCCCGCTGATGATCGGGGCCCGGGACGTCGCGTTCCCGCGCCTCAACATGTTCGGGTACTGGGTCTTCCTGTTCGGTGGCCTGTTCATCTACTCGGGCTTCGTGCTCGGCGGCGCGCCGAACGGCGGGTGGTTCGGCTACACGCCGCTCACCAGCACGCCGATGAGCCAGGGCTTCCTGCCCGGCCACGGCCCGGACTTCTGGACCGTCGGCCTCGTGATGCTCGGCATCGGGTCGGTCACGTCCGCGATCAACTTCATCGTCACGATCCTCAACATGCGCGCGCCCGGAATGACGCTCATGCGCATGCCGGTGTTCGTGTGGATGATGCTCGTGACCGCGTTCCTCACCGCGTTCGCGATGCCCTGCGTCACCGCCGCATTGATCATGGTGTTCTTCGACCGCAACTACGGCACGAACTTCTTCGTGGTCGCGTCCGGAGGTGATCCGCTCCTCTACCAGCACCTGTTCTGGCTGTTCGGCCATCCCGAGGTGTACATCCTCATCCTCCCCGGCATGGGCATCGTCTCCGAGATCCTGCCGACCTTCTCGCGCAAGCCGCTGTTCGGCTACGCGGTCATCGTCTTCTCGGGGATCGCCATCGGGTTCCTCGGCTGGGGCGTGTGGGCGCACCACATGTTCGCCACCGGGCTCGGTCCGGTCGCGGTGTCCGCGTTCAGCCTCTCGACGATGCTCATCGCGATCCCGACCGGCGTGAAGATCTTCAACTGGCTGGGGACCGTCTGGGGCGGCTCGCTGCGCCTGAAGACCCCGATGCTGTTCGCGCTCGGCTTCATCGCGATGTTCACGATCGGCGGGCTCTCGGGCGTCACGCACTCGATCGTGCCGGCCGACACCCAGCAGACCGACACGTACTACGTCGTCGCGCACTTCCACTACGTGCTCTTCGGCGGTCTGATCTTCGCGATCTTCGGCGGCCTCTACTACTGGTGGCCGAAGGTCTTCGGCCGGATGCTCAACGAGCGGCTCGGCAAGCTCAACTTCTGGCTGATGATCATCGGGTTCAACCTCACGTTCTTCCCGATGCACATCCTCGGGCTCGAGGGCCAGCCCCGCCGGACCTACACGTACGCGTCGGGGATGGGCTGGGACAACCTCAACCTGCTCGTCTCGATCGGGTCGTTCATCATCGCGGCGGGAGTCCTCGTCTTCCTGGTGAACATCATCACGAGCACGCTCCACGGCGAGAAGGCGGGCGCCGACCCATGGGACGCGCGCACGCTCGAGTGGTCGACCCCGACGCCGGTGCCCGAGTACAACTTCGCCGAGATCCCGGTCGTGCACGCCCGCGACGACTTCTGGCACCGCAAGTACACCGAGGACTCCGAGGGGCGCCTGGTCCGGCTGCCCGCCGGAGGCTCGGACAGCGGTGCCACCGGCGCGGTCGCGACCCTGGAGAAGGACGCCGGCTCGGGCGACCACGGCGACCGGCCGGTCGACGGCGACGGCGACAGCCACGGCGAGGGGCACGGCATCCACATGCCGTCGCCGTCGTACTACCCGTTCATCCTGTGCCTCGGTCTTCCGATCCTCGGCTACGCCGCGGTGTTCAAGAGCCCGTGGCTCGCGATCCCCGGCGTGCTCGTGCTCGTGTTCGGGATGTACTCCTGGGCGCTCGAGCCCGGAACGGCGGAGGACTAGCCATGGCCCAGGCCACCCTGCCCGCGCCCTCGGAGGGCCAGCACGACGACCACGGTCACGGGACCGCGACCGGCACGTCGAACACCAAGCTCGCGATGTGGGTGTTCCTCTCGTCGGAGTGCCTCTTCTTCGGCGCATTCATCGCCACGTACCTCCTGTACCGGGGGCGCAGCGTCAAGGGCCCGACGCCGAAGGACGTCTACAACATCCCGTTCACGTCGGTGACGTCGTTCATCCTGCTGATGAGCTCGCTCACGATGGTGCTCGCGCTCGCCGCGATCCAGCGGGGCGACCACCGGCGCTTCCGGGTCTGGATCGTCGCCACCGGGCTCTTCGGCCTGACGTTCATCGGCGGCCAGATCTACGAGTTCACGGAGTTCTACCGGAAGGGCCTCTCGCTCAGCACCAACGTGTTCGGGTCGAGCTTCTTCGTGCTCACCGGCATCCACGGCGCGCACGTCACCGTCGGCATCATCTGGCTGCTGTCGCTCTGGGGCCTCTCGATGCAGGGCAAGCTCGGGGTGCAGCACGCCGAGAAGGTGGAGATCGCCGGCCTCTACTGGCACTTCGTCGACGTGGTCTGGATCGTGATCTTCACCGTCGTCTACCTGATCCCACCGCAGAAGTAGGGGAGGGCCATGAGCGCAGCGGCGACATCGCGGACCTTCGGCCGGAAACGGAGCGGAGCGGTCCGCCGACGAGATGGTCGTCGGCCCGTCCCGCAGGGCCAGGAGCGGGACTGATGGCTGACGCCGAGGTCGACGAGCACGACGATCCCGGGATGCTGCCCGGGACCGACGTCGAGCGCGCCGAGGAGCAGGAGCACGGCCTGTCCGCCATCCGGCCGGACGAGGTGCCGATGCTGCCGGGCGAGATCAGGCCCCACGCCTCGCCGTTCCAGTACGTGATGATCGCCGTGGTGCTGTGCGTGCTCACCGCGGTCGAGGTGGGCTTCTACTACCTCGAGGGCGACATCCCGACGGCCCTGCTCGTCGGGTGCCTCCTGGCGCTGGCGCTGGCGAAGTTCATCATGGTCGCGAGCCTCTACATGCACTTGAGCAGCGACAAGCCGATCTTCAAGCGGTTCTTCATCACCGGCGCGGTCGGAGCAGTGACCCTGTACACGATCGTGCTCACCACGCTGCACATCTGGGACTGAGGATGCCGACGCCCGCGGGGATGAGCGAGACGGGACGCCGGAAGGCGAGCGGGCGGGGGCCCGAGCGGCCCGCTGAGCGGGAATGATCGCCTTCCAGGGGCACTTCCCGGCGTTCCAACCCCACCCCGACGTGCTGCTGCTCGTCGGTGGGATCGTCGCCGCCTACTGGATCGCGCTGAACCGGGTCGGCCCGCGCACGGTGCCCGAGGGCACGCCCGTCGCGACCAGGTTGCAGATGACGTGCTTCGCGCTGGGCGCCCTGGCGATCCTGCTCGCGTCCGAGTGGCCCATCCACGACCTGGCCGAGGGCTACCTCTACAGCGTGCACATGGTGCAGCACCTCACGTTCACGATGGTGGCGGCGCCGCTCCTCCTGCTCGGGACGCCCGGATGGCTCGCCCGCTGGATCCTGCGCCCGCGGTGGCTGTTTGCGTCGGTGCGGTGGATGTCGAAGTTCGTGCCCGCGCTGATCCTGTTCAACGTGATCCTGGTGCTCGTGCACTGGCCCGCGATGGTCGACCTCACGCTCGAGTCGGGTTGGGCGCACTTCGCCGCGCACGTGGTGCTGCTCCTCTCGGCGCTGATCGTCTGGATGCCCGTCGTGAGCCCGCTCCCCGAGATCCCGCGGCTCGTGCCCCCGCTGCGGATGGCCTTCCTCTTCCTCCAGTCCGTGGTCCCGACGATCCCGGCCTCGTTTCTCACTTTCGGGAGCCACCCGCTGTATCGTCGCTACGAATCGCTTCCGAAGCTCTGGGGGCTCAGCGCGCTCAACGACCAGCTGATCGCCGGACTGATCATGAAGATCGGTGCCGGCCTGATGCTGTGGGGGTTGATCACGGTGATCTTCTTCCGCTGGGCGGCGGCCGAGGAGCGCCGCAACCGCCCCGGACCCGGGCTGCGAGACTTGGACCGAGAGCTGACCGAGATGGGACTGCGGGCATAGATGAGCGACGAGCCAGAGTCGACCGACACCCCGGACGAGGCGTCCGGGGCGGCGAGCGAGCCTGAGGCCCCCGACACACCGGACGCGACGGAGACCCCGGACGCGGAGGCGCCGGCGGAGCCGGAGGGCACCGAGCTCGCGGTGCCCGAGGCCGCCGGCGTCGCGGTGCCGGCGGTGGCGACGGGCCCCGTGGTCGATCCCCGCGAGGAGGCCAAGAAGACCCGGCTCCTCCTGCCGTTCCTGATCCCGGTCGGCGCGATCCTCACGGTCGCGTTCTTCGCCCTCAACATCTCCCGGGTGTTCCTCGCCGCGTCGGAAGGCGGCAACACCTTCGCGGTCGTGGTGGCAGCCAGCATCACCGTCTCGATCCTGCTCGGGGCGACGATCATCGCCGCGCTGCCGGAGCTGCGAACGTCGTCGCTGGTGCTCGTCATGTCCGGTATCGCGATCGTCGTGATGCTCGCGGGCTCGCTGGTGCTCGGCACGAGCCTGCCGAAGTCGGAGGCGAAAGCCGGCTACGTCCAGCCGAGCGGGCGCGCGATCAACACCCTCGAGGTCGACGCGCTGCCCGAGCTCCACTTCCAGGCCAAGAACTTCGACGTGCCCGCCGGCGTCAACCTGATCAAGTACATCGACAAGGGCGGGACCCACACGCTCGTGTTCGACGGCACCGAGGTCCCGGGCTTCGAGCTGCAGGTCCCGAACGGCCAGAACGCCGCGAAGGTGGACCTGAAGCAGGGCCAGAGCTACACGATCTACTGCACCATCCCGGGCCACCGGCAGGCCGGCATGCAGGCGACCATCACCGTCGGGGCCCCGGGCGGCAAGCCCCAGCCCGGCACCCAGAGCCCGACACAGACGACGGTCCCCGCCAACACGCCGTCCACCTCCAACCCGGGCACCGGTCCCGGCACGAACAACGGCGCGTCCCAGTCCAGCACCGGCGGGACGTGATCATGCGTCCGCACAAGCTGATCGTCGGCACCATCGCCTGCACCGCGCTCGCGGTCGGGCTCACCGCCTGCGGTGGGAGCGACTCGGGCAGCAGCTCGTTCAAGGAACCGAAGGGGCCCGCGGTCGCGTCGCTCAACGTCCAGTCCGGCAACGTCTTCTTCAAGCCCACGAAGCTGTCCGCCCCGGCCGGGATCATCTCGATCACGCTCAAGAACATCGAGAGCGGATCGCATGACCTCCAGATCCACGAGGTCCCCGGCTTCCAGCTCGAGGTGAGCGGTGACGGGTCGACCGCCTCCGGGAAGGTCCAGCTGAAGAAGGGGACCTACCACTACTACTGCTCGATCCCCGGCCACGAAGCGGCCGGGATGAAGGGCACGCTCACCGTCTCGTGATCGAAGGGATCGATCCCGGGCGCGTCCCGCGCCACGTCGCGATCGTGATGGACGGGAACGGGCGCTGGGCCCAGCAGCGCGGGCTCAAGCGCACCGAGGGCCACGCCGCGGGCGAGGAGGCGCTGTTCGACACGGTCGAGGGCGGGCTCGAGCTCGGGCTGCCGTGGATGACGGTGTACGCGTTCTCGACCGAGAACTGGCGCCGCCCGCTGGACGAGGTGCGCTTCCTGATGCGCTTCAACGAGTCGCTGCTGCTGCGCCGCCGCGACGACCTCGACGAGCGCGGGGTCCGTGTGCGGTTCATCGGCCGCCGGGGCGGCCGGGTGCCCAAGCGGGTGCTGCGCCACGTCGAAGACACCGAAGCACTGACCGCGCGGAACCGGCGCATGACCCTGACCTTCGCGTTCAACTACGGCGGGCGGGCGGAGCTGACGGACGCGGTGCGGTCGATCGCGGACGAGGTGAAGGCGGGCAAGCTCGAGCCCGACCAGATCTCGGACCGTACGATCGCCCGGCACCTCTACGCGCCGGACATGCCGGACCCGGATCTCATGGTCCGCACGTCGGGGGAGTACCGGATCTCGAACTACCTGCTCTGGGAGAGCGCGTACTCGGAGTTCCTCTTCACCGACGTGCTGTGGCCCGACTTCCGCCGGGAGCACCTGTTCGACGCGGTGCGCGAGTTCCAGCGCCGCGACCGCCGGTTCGGCGCGGTGGATTCCTAGACCACGCGGCGGTGCTGCAGACCACACCCGTGTAGTTTGAGGGTGTGCCAGGGCTGTACCGGGACCAGGGAGTGGTCCTCCGCACGTTGAAGCTCGGCGAGGCCGACCGGATCGTGTCGTTCCTGACCCAGGGCCACGGCAAGGTGCGGGCGGTGGCCAAGGGCGTGCGCAAGAGCGGCAGCCGCTTCGGCGCGCGGCTCGAGCCCACCAGCCACGTCGCCCTGCAGTGCTACCGGGGCCGCGAGCTCGACGTCGTGACCCAGGTGGAGACGATCGACGCGAACCGCCCGTTGCGGGAGAGCTACGCCTGCTTCACCCACGCGGTCCCGATGCTCGAGGCCGTCGACCAGGTCGCCCAGGAGCGGGAGCCGGCCCCCGCGCTGTACCGGATGCTGGTCGGCGCCCTGCGCACGCTCAACGCGCGGCCCTCGCCGGTCGTCACCCCGGCGTTCTTCTGGAAGCTGCTCAGCCTCGAAGGGTTCCACCCGTACCTGGACGGATGCGTCCGGTGCGGGACGGAGGACGGCCCGTTCACCGCGTTCGATCTCGCGGAGGGCGGGACCCTCTGCGCGACCTGCGGTCGGCTCGGAGGTCTGCGGATCGCGCCGGAGGCGCTCGAGCTCCTCGGCCGCCTCGTCGGCGGGGAGCTGAACCAGGCCATCGCGAACCCACCCGCCCACGAGCACGTTCACGAGATCGAACGCCTCGGCGTCCTGACCCTGGAGCACCACTCCGAGCGCCGCCTCCGCTCCGCCAGCCTCCTGTGAAGATCTCCGCCGGTCGATCGCCGGGCGCGGGCATCGTCGGGGACCGGCGGCGGCTCCTCTGAAGATCTCCGCCGGTCGATCGCCGGACCGCGATCGACCGGTGACCGGCGGCGGTCTCCCGCGCGAACGAGCGCCGCGTCAGGCGGGTCCGGACCAGCGAGGGTCCGATCGGAGTGCCCACCGAGCGAGTTCTGTGAGCGCCCTGGCGCGAACAGAATGTCTGAGCGAATGGGCATGTAGCTCCGGTGAGGAGCCCGAGCGGACGCGGAACCGAGTGGCCCGCTCCCCAGCAATGCTTCGGGCGAATTTGGGTCGTCCGACTACCCTGTTCGGCCGTGGCCCGTCCTGATTTGATGGACCGCGTCGTCAACCTTGCCAAGCGACGCGGACTCGTCTTCCCCTCGTCCGAGATCTATGGCGGCTTTCGTTCGACGTGGGACTACGGACCCCTCGGCGTGCTGCTGAAGCGCAACGTCAAGGACGCCTGGTGGCGCTCGATGGTGCAGCTCCGGGACGACGTCGTGGGCCTCGACGCGGCCATCCTCATGGCCCCCAAGGTCTGGGAGGCGAGCGGCCACCTCCAGACCTTCACCGACCCTCTCGTCGACTGCCGCAACTGCAAGGAGCGGTTCCGGGCGGATCAGCTGCCGGAGTCCGGCGCGTGCCCGAACTGCGGGATGAAGGACACGTTCACCGAGGCCCGCAACTTCAACCTGATGTTCAAGACGTACGTCGGCCCCGTGGAGGACGACACGTCGGTGGCCTACCTGCGCCCGGAGACCGCTCAGGGCATCCTCGTGAACTTCAAGAACGTCCAGACCACGACCCGCAAGAAGCCGCCGTTCGGCATCGCGCAGATCGGCAAGTCGTTCCGCAACGAGATCACGCCGGGCAACTTCATCTTCCGGACCCGTGAGTTCGAGCAGATGGAGATGGAGTTCTTCGTGCCGCCGGAGGAAGGGCAGAAGTGGTACGAGTACTGGTGCCGCGAGCGCTACCGCTGGTACACGGAGCTCGGCATCCCCGAGGCGATGCTGCGGCTGCGGCCGCACGACCCGGAGGAGCTCTCGCACTACAGCGTCGGCACGTCCGACGTGGAGTTCGAGTACCCGTGGGGCTGGGGTGAGCTCGAGGGGATCGCGAACCGCACCGACTACGACCTGACCCAGCACGCCAAGCTCTCGGGGGAGGACCTCTCGTACTTCGACCAGGAGAACGACCGCCGCTACGTCCCGTACGTCATCGAGCCCGCGGCCGGCGCCGACCGGGCGACACTGGCCTTCCTGCTCGCCGCGTACCACGAGGAGGAGGCTCCGACGGCCGACGGCAAGGTGGAGAAGCGCACGGTGCTGCGTCTCGATCCGCGGCTGGCCCCGACGAAGGTCGCGGTCCTCCCGCTCTCGAAGAACGAGAAGCTGGTCCCGGTCTCGGAGGCCGTCGCCGGGGACCTGCGCCGGCTCTTCATGATCGACGTGGACGTCGCCGGATCGATCGGGAAGCGCTACCGGCGCCAGGACGAGGTCGGTACGCCGTTCTGCGTCACCATCGACTTCGAAACCCTCGACGACAACGCGGTCACGGTGCGCGACCGTGACTCGATGTCCCAGGACCGCGTCTCGCTGGACCGGCTCGTCGCACACCTCGGCGAGCAGCTCCCGACGTGACCGCGAAGAGCCACCCGGGCGCGCCAGCATGGACCGGAACGAAAGAACGAGGACAGCCGCGATGACCGACCACTACGAGCTCCTCGGTGTCGAGTCCGACGCTTCGAAGGACGAGATCAAGGCCGCGTACCGCGCCGAGGTCGCGGACGCCGACTCCTCGCGGCGGGCCCAGCTCAACCGGGCTTGGAACGTCCTGTCGGACCCGGTGCAGCGCGAGCGCTACGACGAGCAGCGCGTGGCCCAGGTGGGCGACGAGGTCGACGAGAGCGGGACCGAGGTCGCGGTGGTCGGGGCGAGGAGCCGGGCGACGGGCGCACGGCGGGGCCCGGTGAGCACGACGGTCGAGGCCGAGTCGGTGTCGACCAACGGCTCGGGCAAGAACGGTGCGGCGGGCCGAGGGAGCAAGGCCCCTCCGCCCCCGCCCAAGGTCCCGACCATCGAGCTGCCCGAGGGGTTGGTGCAGGCGCCGACCCGGGCCCGCAGCTACGCGATGGCGCTCGACTTCTCGGTGCTCGTCGTGATCTTCATCCTCGTGTACTGGATCGGCGGGACGGTCATCAAGAACCAGTACCCGGCCGAGACGCACCGGATCGACCGCCTCTCGGACCAGTCGACCGCGGCGGACAAGGCGAAGAGCAAGGCCGACGACGCCAAGGGCAAGGCGAACGACGCGCTGGACAAGGCCAAGAAGGGTGGCAGCAGCGCCACGGTCTCGGCCGCCCAGGACAAGGCCGATGCGGCGACGTCGAAGGCGAAGGCGGCCGACAAGGAGTCGAAGCAGGTCGCGGACGACCTCACCAAGGCGCAGTCGAAGCTGCGCACGCCGTACCTGCTCGTCTACCTGGCGATCCTCGTGCTCTCGTTGCTCTACTGCGTGCCGATGTCGGTGCGCACCGGGCAGACGTTCGGCAAGCGCCTGCGCCGGGTCCGGCTCGTGCGGATCGACGGCTCGCCCCCGGGCTGGACCAGCTCGCTCATCCACTACGGCCTGCCGATCTTCCTGACCCTGGCGCTGGTCCAGGTCCTCGGGCCGCTCGCGATCATCCTCGGCCTGGGCGTCGTGCTCTGGAACCTGCGTGACCGGAATCGGCAGGGTGTCCACGACAAGCTGGCCAAGACGTTCGTGGTCGAGGCCTGATCCACCCCCGCTCCACGAAGCACGACGAGACGGAGAACGCGATGAAGTACGTGTACGCCTTCCAGGAGGGCGGGCGGGAGCAGAAGTTCCTGCTCGGCGGCAAGGGTGCGAACCTCGCAGAGATGACCAAGCTGGGGCTCCCGGTCCCGCCCGGCTTCACCATCACCACCGAGGCGTGCAACGCGTACATGGAGCGCGACGAGACGCTGCCCGACGGGCTGACCGACGAGGTCGCCGACGCCCTGCGCGCCCTCGAGGCCGACATGGGCAAGCGCCTCGGCGACGACGTCGACCCGCTGCTCGTCTCCGTGCGCTCGGGGGCGCCGTTCTCGATGCCCGGGATGATGGACACCGTCCTCAACCTGGGGCTCAACGACGACTCGGTGCAGGGGCTGGCCAAGCAGACGGGGAACGAGCGCTTCGCGTTCGACTCGTACCGCCGCTTCGTCCAGATGTTCGGCAAGATCGTGCTGGACGTCCCGGGCGACGACTTCGAGGAGTGCCTGCACGAGCTCATGGAGGACCGCGGCGTCGCCGTGGACACGGAGCTGACGGCGGAGGACCTGCGGGGACTGGTCGGCACGTTCAAGGCGATCGTGACGCGGGTCGCGGGGGTGGACTTCCCCGACGACCCCCACGAGCAGCTGAGCTACGCGATCGAGGCCGTCTTCAAGTCCTGGAACGGGCGACGGGCGCGCGACTACCGGCGGATGGAGCGGATCCCGGACGATCTCGGCACCGCGGTGAACGTCCAGACGATGGTGTACGGCAACAAGGGTGACGATTCCGGCACCGGGGTGGCCTTCACGCGGAACCCGTCGACCGGGGAGCACGCGCCGTACGGAGACTTCCTCACCAATGCCCAGGGCGAGGACGTGGTCGCCGGCATCCGGATCACCGAGCCGCTCGACGCGATGGGCAACGACTTCCCGGAGTGCCACCAGCAGCTCCTGGACGTCATGGCGCTGCTCGAGCAGCACTACCGCGACATGTGCGACATCGAGTTCACGATCGAGCAGGGCCGGCTGTTCCTCCTGCAGACCCGCGTGGGCAAGCGGACCGCGATGGCGGCGCTGCGCATGGCGGTCGAGATGGAGTCCGAGGGCCTCATCGACCGGCGTGAGGCGATCCTCCGGGTCCAGCCCGCGCAGCTCGACCAGCTCCTGCACCCGCAGTTCGACCCGGACGCGAGGTACGACGTGCTCGCGACCGGCCTGAACGCGTCACCGGGCGCGGCGGTGGGCAAGGTGTCGTTCACCGCGGACGACGCCGAGGCCGCGGCGGCGGCGGGCGAGGCGGTCATCCTCGTGCGGCCCGAGACGTCGCCGGAGGATCTCCACGGCATGATCGCCGCCGAGGGCATCCTCACGTCCCGCGGCGGGCTCGTGAGCCACGCCGCGGTCGTGGCGCGGGGGATGGGCAAGCCTGCGATCTGCGGCGCGGACGCGCTGAACATCGACCTGGCGAAGAAGCAGTTCACGGTCACGCACATCAGCGAGCGCGACAGTGAAGGCAACGCGGTCGAGATCACCGTGCGCGAGGGAGACGTGATCTCGATCAACGGCGGGACGGGCGAGGTGGTGGTCGGCGAGGTTCCGGTCGTCACCCCCGAGCCGACCGGTCCGTTCGGCATCGTCCTCGGCTGGGCCGACGAGGTGCGCACGATGAAGGTGCGCGCCAACGCGGATCTGCCCGAGGACTCGTTGAAGGCGCGCGAGTTCGGGGCCGAGGGCATCGGCCTCTGCCGCACGGAGCACATGTTCCTCGGCGACCGGCTGCCGACCGTGCAGCGGATGATCCTCGCCGAGACGCCCGAGGAGGAAGCGGACGCGCTCGACGCGCTGCTCCCGGTCCAGCGGGCCGACTTCATCGGGATCCTCGAGGCGATGGACGGGCTGCCGGTGACGATCCGGCTCCTCGACCCGCCGCTGCACGAGTTCCTTCCCCGCCACGAGGAGATCCTCGGCCGCCAGGTCGATGCGTACATCCAGGGCATCGCCGACCCGGACGCCGACCGGCTCATGGCGGCGCTGAAGCGCTGGGAGGAGGCGAACCCGATGCTCGGCACCCGCGGGTGCCGGTTGGGGATCCTGAAGCCGGGGCTGTACCGCATGCAGGTGCGGGCGATCATCCAGGCCGCGGTGGCCCGCAAGCAGGCCGGCGGTGACCCTCAGGTCGAGATCATGATCCCGCTCACCGTCGTGCGCACCGAGATGGAGCTGCTCGACCGCTGGGTCCGCGAGGAGGCCGAGAAGGTCTTCACGGAGAGCGGCGAGCGGGTGGACTACCTGGTCGGCACGATGATCGAGACGCCGCGGGCGGCAATCGTGGCCGGCGAGATCGCGGAGATCGCGGAGTTCTTCTCGTTCGGCACGAACGACCTGACCCAGATGACGTTCGGCTTCTCGCGCGACGACGTCGAGGGCCGGATGATGCCGGCGTACCTCGAGCTGGGACTGCTGCCGGTCAGCCCGTTCGAGCAGCTCGACCGATCCGGGGTCGGCAAGCTCGTCGAGCTGGCGAAGGCGGCCGGTCGTGAGGTGCGCCCGGACCTGAAGCTCGGCATCTGCGGCGAGCACGGCGGCGATCCCGCATCGGTGCACTTCTGCTACGAGGTCGGCCTGGACTACGTGTCGTGCTCGCCGTACCGGGTCCCGCTCGCCCGCCTCGCCGCGGCCCACGCGGCGCTGGGCGAGGGCGGCCCCGGCACCACGGCGTAGCTGTCCCGCCTCGGTTCCTGTCCCACCCCGTCGGTACCCTGGGGCCATGGCCAGGGATGCGGCAGACGTCCGCGATGCGTGAGCCCGAGGCGCTGAGCGACCGGGCGCGACGCTGGGTCGCGACGATGGACGGCTTCGACGCGGGCGCGGTCCGTCGGGCCCACGCCGACTCCGCGGCGAAGATCGGTGAGCTCGACGTGCTGGACCGGGTCGCCCGCGAAGACCTGGAGGATGCGCAGCTCGCGCCGGGCGCGACCCGGGCGCGCGGCGCCGGGCACCGCAGCACGCCCGAGGACCCCGACGCGGTGCGTACGTGCTTCGAGCGGGACCGGGACCGGATCCTGCACGGGACGACGGCGTTCCGGCGGCTCGCGGGCAAGACCCAGGTCTTCGTCTTCCCCGAGGACCACCAGCGGACCCGCCTGACCCACGCGCTCGAGGTCGCGCAGGTGGCAACGAGCATCGCCCGGGCCTGCCGGCTGAACGTTGCGCTCACCGAGGCGATCGCGCTCGGCCACGACTGCGGGCACGGCCCGTTCGGACACGCCAGCGAGGACGCGTTCACGCCGTTCGTCCCGGGCGGGTTCGACCACGCCCGCTGGGGCGCCGACACCGTGCTGGCGCCGGTGAACCTGTGCGCCGAGACGCTCGACGGGATCCGGAACCACTCGTGGTCCCGCCCGGCGCCGGCCACTCCCGAAGGTGAGGTGGTCTCCTGGGCGGACCGGATCGCATACGTCTGCCACGACTTCGAGGACGCGGTGCGGGCGGGGATCGTGACGCCGGCCATGCTCCCGGCCCGGGTCCTGGAGCAGTGCGGGGAGCGACGGAGCCGTCAGCTCGGCACCTTCATCGGCTCGGTCGTCGAGACCGCGGCGCGGACCGGCGAGATCGGCATGGACTCGGCGATGGCCGAGGCGCTGAGCGAGTTCCGGGCGTTCAACTACGAGCGGATCTACATGCGCCCGGCCTCGGTGGCGCAGGGCCAGGCGGTGGTCCGGGTCCTGCGGGCGCTCGTCGAGCACTACGCCGACCGGCCGAACACGCTCCCGTTCCCCGACCTCACGCGCGACCATCCGAGTGACGGCTCGCGCGCGGGGAGCGACGAAGCACTGCGCGACGCGGTCACGTACGTCGCGGGGATGACGGACCGGTACGCGTTCACGCAGGCGGTGGCGCGCCTCGGCTGGGACTCCGCGTCGCTGCCCGCCGGCCTCGACGTCGCCGTGGGCCGGTGAACCAGGCGGCCATTGCCGGGCACCGACGCGGCCCGTCTCGCCTACCCTGACCCGCGATGGGGATCCGCGACGAAGATGTTGCGCAGGTCAGGGAGGCGACCGACATCGTCGGGCTCATCAGCGAGCGCCTCGCGCTGAAGCGCGTCGGCCGGCGCTTCGTCGGCCTGTGTCCGTTCCACGCGGAGAACAGCCCGAGCTTCTCGGTGAACCCCGAGCTGTCGCTGTACTACTGCTTCGGCTGCCAGGAGAGCGGTGACGCGATCACGTTCGTGCGCAAGCTCGACGGCCTGGACTTCCCCGAGGCGGTCGAGCGACTCGCGGCCCGCGCCGGCATCACGTTGCGCTACGACTCGGCCGCGGTCTCGAAGGATCGCGAGCGCAAGACGCGCCTCACCGAGGCCGTCGCCGCGGCGATCGACTACTACCACGCGATCCTCCTCGAGCAGCCGGCCGGTGGTCGCGCCCGCGGGTACCTGCGGAGCCGCGGCTTCGACGGTGACGCGGCGCGCCAGTTCGTGCTCGGGTGGTCACCGGACGGATATGACGCGCTGGCCCGGCACCTCTACGACCTGAAGTTCTCGCGCCAGGACATCGAGGCCGCGGGGCTCGCGTTCGTGAACCGGTCGAACCGCCTGCAGGACTCGTTCCGGTCGCGGCTCATGTTCCCGATCTACGACCGGGCCGGCGCGCCCGTCGGCTTCGGTGGCCGTTCGCTCACGCCGGACGGCCCGAAGTACAAGAACACCGCCGAGACCGCGCTGTACCACAAGAGCCGGCTGCTCTACGGCCTGAACTGGGCGAAGGCGGAGATCGGAGCCCGCGACGAGGTGGTCATCTGCGAGGGCTACACCGACGTCATGGGGTTCGCCCTGGCGGGCGTACCGAACGCGGTGGCGACCTGCGGGACCGCGCTGACCGAACAGCACGTCCAGCTGCTCAAGAGCTTCACCCGGCGGATGGTCCTGGCCTACGACTCGGACAACGCGGGCCAGAGTGCGGCCGACAAGTGGTACCAGTGGGAGCAGCAGTTCGACATCGAGGTCAAGGTGGCGGCGCTGCCCGCCGGCCGCGACCCCGGTGACGTCTGGAGCGAGGACCCGGCCGTCCTGGTCAAGGCGGTCGAAGGCGCGCAGCGGTTCATGCAGTTCAAGATGGACCGCGTGCTCGCGAGCGCAGACCTCACGAACCCCGAAGGTCGGGCGCGTGCAGCCGAGGCCCTCGTGCCCGTGCTGCGCGAGCACCCGAACGAGCTCGTGCGCGAGCAGTACATCCAGACTGCGGCGGGGACGTTGGGCGTCGACCACGGTTGGTTCAAGACCGCGGTGTCGAGGCGCAGCCCGACTCGCCGGGACGAGCCGTCGCGCGCGCCGGAGCGTGCGGAGGTCCCGCCGGCCCGGCGGGTGGCCGTCGACAAGCGGGAGGAAGACGTGCTGCGCTGGGCGATCCACGAGCCCGAGCTGGTCGCGGACTGGATCGACGCGTCCCTGTTCGTGGACCCGGTCGCGCGGGCTGCGTTCGTGCAGCTGTCCGAGGCGGACGAGCTGCACGACGCGCTGGCGGCGAGCGACGGCGACGTGCGGGCGTTGCTGGAGCGGTTGGCAGTCGAGGAGCCGCAGTCGGACTCGGAGCCGGAGACCGTTCGAGCCCGTCTGGTGGTGAACCTCGTCGAGCCGGCGGCGGAGCGTCTGCGGGACGAGCTGCGGGCCGCCAACGACGACCGCTCGATCCAGGTGACCCAGCGTCTCGACGCGGTGCGCAGCTCGAAGTTCGGGAGCTACGCGGCCGGCGAGGATGCAGCGATGCAGTTGGTACGCTGGATCACCCAGTGGACGCCCACGTGACCCAACCCACACCGGACGCCGTTCCGTTGCCATCCGAGCCCCCGGTGGCCGCTCGAGCGAACGCGTCGACCGAGGACATCGACGCGCTGATCGTCCGGGTCAAGGAGCGCGGGTTCGTCACCACCGGCGAGATCTTCGCCGCGTTGCCGGACCTCGAGCCGGAGACCGCGGAGCTCGCCGCGATCTACGCGGGCATGGAGGCGAACGGCATCCAGGTCGTCGACGAGATCCTCGAGGAGCTGACGCGCGAGGACGAGCGGCGGCTCGGTCGCAGCGAGCCCGAGTCGAAGACGGTCAAGGAAGCGGTGGATGCCGCGGTCGAGGCACACCGCGCCGCGCCGACGCGTCCGGGTGCCGTCGCCGATCCGAAAGCCGACGAGAGCGTCGCGGTGCCCGCGACGCGCATCCGACCGAAGCGGGCCGAGCGCCCGGCCGGCGCCGGCGAGATGGGCAGCTTCGACCCGGTCCGCATGTACCTGAAGGAGATCGGCAAGGTCCCGCTGCTGACCGGTCCGCAGGAGGTCAGCCTGGCCAAGCGGATCGAGGCGGGGCTCGACGCGGTGGACCGGGTGGCGCAGGAGCCGGACCTCAGCGACGCCCAGCGGGCGAGCCTGCGGGCGGTGTCGCGCGACGGCGAGCTGGCCAAGCGCCAGCTCACGGAGGCGAACCTGCGCCTGGTGGTGTCGATCGCCAAGCGGTACGTCGGTCGGGGGATGGCGCTGCTCGACCTGATCCAGGAGGGCAACCTCGGCCTGATCCGCGCGGTCGAGAAGTTCGACTACACGAAGGGCTTCAAGTTCTCGACGTACGCGACGTGGTGGATCCGCCAGGCGATCACCCGCGCGATCGCCGACCAGGCGCGCACGATCCGCATCCCGGTGCACATGGTCGAGACCATGAACAAGGTGATGCGCATCCAGCGCCAGCTCCTCCAGGAGCTCGGACGGGAGCCGACCGTCGACGAGATCGCCGCGAAGGTCGAGCTCACCCCGGACCGCGTGCGTGAGATCCAACGGCTCGGTCAGGAGCCGGTTTCGCTCGAGACGCCGGTCGGCGACGACGACGACTCGTTCCTCGGTGACTTCGTCGAGGACCCGAACGCGACGGCGCCCGCGACCGCGGCGGCGCGCGCGTTGCTCACCGAGGCGATCGAAGAGGCGCTGGAGGAGCTGAACGACCGCGAGCGCCAGGTGGTGCGGCTGCGGTTCGGGCTCGACGACGGTCAGGTGCGCACGCTCGAAGAGGTCGGCCGCGAGTTCGGCGTGACGCGTGAGCGCATCCGCCAGATCGAGTCGAAGACGCTGGCGAAGCTGCGCCACCCGACGCGCTCGCAGCGCCTGCGCGACTACCTCGAAGAGCCGTAGCTCGCGTCAGCGGCGTCGGCCGGGGGAGTGGAGGCGCTCAGCCGGTGACGTCGACGACCGGCTCGACCAGCCGGAGCTGCTCGGGCTCGTCGTCCGGGCGGAGCCGCTCGACCCCGAGCTCGACCGCGGCCTGCAGGCGGTCGAAGAGGCGGCTGTCGCGGAGCCGCTCGAGGCGGAGCCGGATCTGCTCGTACCGGGCGCGCCCGGCCTTCGCGCCGAGGTAGTACCCGAGACCGAACCCCACGACGAGACCGATGCGGAACTTCACGCCTCTCTTCCTATCCCATCTTCTGCCGGTCCGCCGAGTCCTGTGGTGCACCGAACGTGCGTTCGGTAGCCTGGATGCGTGGGTTACCGCGGAAAGGTCGAGGAGCAAGAGGAGGCACGCCGCCTCCGCGCGCAGAACCTCACCCTCGCGGAGATCGCCGAGAAGCTCGGGGTGGCGAAGTCCTCGGTCTCCCTCTGGGTCCGCGACGTCCCCTTCACCCCGTCCCCTCGGCGGTACGGACCCCGCCGGCGTGCCAACCGGTTGCACGACGCCAAGCTCCGAGAGATCGAAGAGCTGGACGCCGCCGGTCGTCGCCTCATCGGGCGCATGAGTGAAGATGCCTTCCTCGTCGCAGGAGTCGCGCTCTACGCGGGCGAAGGTGCAAAGCGCGACCACAGCGTCGTGTTTGCGAACTCGGATCCGGCGATGATCGCGCTGCACTGCGCCTGGCTCCGGCGCTTCTTCGACGTCGACGAGTCACGTCTCCGGGTTCGGGTCTACCTGCACGAAGGTCTGGATCTGGATGCAGCGCATGCCTTCTGGTCGGATGTGACCTCGGTCCCGCTCGCCCAGTTTCGTGCCCCGTACCGTGCCGCGGCCGATCCGACCCGGCGGCTCAACAAGCACGAGCACGGATGCGCCTCCGTGGTGTATTCGTGCTCGCGCACCCACCGAACCATCATGGGTCTGGTCCGGGCACTGCTATCGTCAGGCGCCATTCCGGGGTAGCTCAATCGGCGGAGCAGCGGCCTGTTAAGCCGACGGTTGAGGGTTCGAGTCCCTCCCCCGGAGCACTCAAGCGAACCCGAAGCGCGGCCGGCGCGGCTCGTCGTCCGGTCCGTGCTCGGGTCGCTCGATCTCGTCGATGAGGCCGTACACGAGCGCCTCCTCGGCGTCGAGCCACCGGCCGCGCTCGACGTCGGCCTCGACGTGCTCGAAGGGCCGTCCCGTCGCGGTCGCGAGCCGGCTCACGAACTGCTCGAGCCGTCGTTGGTGCTCCCGCACGTTCACCTCGAGGTTCGCTGCCGAGCCGGCGAACGACACCTCGGGCACCGAGAGCCGGAACCGGGCGTGAGGGGTCGCCGCACGCGAGCTCGCGACCGCGACGATGCCCGTGCCGACACCCTCGGCCCGCCCGACGCAGCGAGCCCGGACCGGGACACCGAGCAGGTCGATCGTGTCCATGAGCATGAACGCGGCTTCGACCGTCCCGCCCTCGCAGTCCACCTGCAATGCGATCGCGTCGTCACCGTCGGCATCGAGCGCCATGAGCTCGGCCGCGACCATCGACGCGAGTGCGTCGTCGAGCCGGCCGGTGAGCGTGACGATCCGGCGCCCGCGCAGGTGCGCGCGCACCCAATCGGCGGGGTCCTGGTCGAGTGGGCCGCCGAAGGGATCGCGGCCGGTTCCCGGATCGAAGGGGTTCACGGGCTTCTCCGTTGCAGTCTGATGTCCAGGCGTTGGCCGAGCGCGGCGGCGTAGCGCTCCAGCGTCGAGAGGCGGACATCCGCGTCGCCGGACTCGAGCCGCGCCACCGCGGACTGGGACGTGCCCATCCGCGCCGCGACCTCGGTCTGCGAGAGGCCGAGCCGGCCGCGCTGCTCGACGAACGTGTCCGCCATCGCGCGTCGCCGGGCTGCGACCTCCTTGAAGCCGGGGAACACCGGGTCGTGTCGTCGCTCGCTCATCGTGTCCGTGTCTCGGGGTCGTTTCCCACCGAATATAGTATCTCGAATACGAGATAGTCCGCACTCGGAAAGGTGCTGCGCATGGACCTCCGCCAGTCGATCATCCCCACCGTCCTCGACGAGTCCGCCCGGGGGGACCGGGCCTACGACATCTTCTCGCTGCTGTTGCGGGAGCGGATCGTGTTCCTCGGGCAGGAGGTCGACGACCACATCGCGAACCTGATCATCGCGGAGATCCTGCACCTCGAGGCGCGTGATCCGGACAAGGAGATCCAGCTCTACATCAACTCGCCGGGCGGGCTCGCCTACGCGGGCATGGCCATCTACGACGTCATGCAGCACGTGCGGCCGCCGGTGTCGACGATCTGCGTCGGGATGGGGATGTCGGCCGCGGCGATGATCCTGTGCGCCGGCGCGCCGGGGAAGCGGTTGGCCCTGCCGAGCGCGAAGATCATGATCCACCAGGGCTCGGCCGGCACCCGCGGTGCGCCGTCCGACATGGAGATCCAGCTGCGCGAGGTCCTCTCGACCACGCGGCGGATGGCCCAGATCATCGCCTTCCACTCGGGCCGGCCGCTCGAGCAGGTCGAGCGCGACCTCGAACGCGACTACTTCATGACCGCCGGAGAGGCGCTCGAGTACGGGATCATCGACGAGGTGCTCACCCCGCGCCGCGGCGTCTCGAAGGAGCTGCTCGAGCTCGCCGACGACGCCGCGGGCACCATCGCCGCCGCGGCCACCTAGCCGACGCCCGGGGTCGCCCTGCTGCTAGAACCGCGCCGCAGGGGCCGTAGCTCGGTGGTCAGAGCAGGGGACTCATAATCCCTCGGTCGATGGTTCGATCCCATCCGGCCCCACGCAGGAGCTGTATTGGTCCGCCTGATGGTGGTCGGTTTGGGTTCGGCTGATTGGTGACGTGGTGTCGGCTGATGCTGGACACTGGTTCCGGCTGATGCTTGACAGACGCTGGTTGGTCTTCTCCGCTCGGTTCTTCGGGATCGTGGAG